>DATFHF010000058.1:0-13583 GCA_035248685.1 Jatrophihabitans sp. | reverse complement strand
TGGCACCTCGATGTCGGCTCGTCGCATCCTGGGGCTGGAGTAGGTCCCAAGGGTTGGGCTGTTCGCCCATTAAAGCGGTACGCGAGCTGGGTTTAGAACGTCGTGAGACAGTTCGGTCCCTATCCGCCGCGCGCGCAGGAGTCTTGAGAAAGGCTGTCCCTAGTACGAGAGGACCGGGACGGACGAACCTCTGGTGTGTCAGTTGTCCTACCAAGGGCACTGCTGATTAGCTACGTTCGGAACGGATAACCGCTGAAAGCATCTAAGCGGGAAGCCGGTTTCAAGATGAGGACTCCCATCCGTTATGGAGTAAGGCCCCCGCGTAGATCACCGGGTTGATAGGCCAGAAGTGGAAGAACAGTAATGTTTGCAGCTGACTGGTACTAATAGGCCGAGGATTTGCCACAACACACACTTGCTACGCGTCCACTGTGCGGTTCCCGAGGTACGGTTCCCATCCCATCGCGGATGGTGGAACCAGATATCTCCATAGAGTTTCGGCGACCATAGCGAGAGGGAAACGCCCGGTCCCATCCCGAACCCGGAAGCTAAGCCTCTCAGCGCCGATGGTACTGCGCGGGCCACTGCGTGGGAGAGTAGGACGTCGCCGGACACACTTACGACCAAGGTCGTTCGGCTGCGCCGAACGACCTTGGTCGTGTTTGTTCAGGTAACAATGATCGGACGGAAGCAATGGCTGAGCACGGAGCACGGCGAGCTGACGATGCCGGGCGGGGCGGTGATCGGCCACGCACCGGGTCGGCCGGCCGCACCGGCGGCCGCGGGCAGTCGCCGGCGGCTCGGGGTGCTCAGCGCACCGATTCCCGTTCGGCGGGTGCCAGCCAGGGGCGCGGACGGGTCGCATCGTCCGGGCGCACGAGGTCGGACGACCGGCGGGCAAGTGCCGGACGCCCGGCGCCGGCAAGCACGCCGTGGTGGGAGCCGGAGGGCGCATCGACGGAGCCGGCACGGCACGGGCGATCGTCGCGACCCGGCACCGGTAGATCGGACCGCACCGGTGGATCGGACCGCACCGGCGGGTCGGGTCGGGTCGGCGGGAGTGCCAGCACTGGGCGCTCGACGGGTAGCGGCCGTTCGTCCCGGGCCAACAACTCCGCGCGTACCGCTAGCTCTTCGCGCATGGGGGCACCGACTAATCCGGCCGGCACACCGCGGACCGCCGGACGCCGGCGATCCGATCGCGACGATCGACCCGACCGGCCCACCGGCGGCGGCCGACCGGCTCGGCCCGGAACCGGCGCGGGTTATCGCGGCCACGCTGATCGGCCGGCACGCCGATCCCAGGACGTCCCCGATTACGAGGCAACTCGGGGCTCGCGGCCGACCAGGGGCACCGAGCTGCCCATTCCCGCCGGCGCCGACCCGAAGCTGCTCGACCCTTCGGTGCGCGCAGAGTTGCGGTCGTTGAGCAAACTTGCCGCCGAGTTCGTCGGCGCGCATCTGGTTGCGGCCGGCCGGCTGATCGACACCGATCCGCACCGCGCGCTCGAACATGCCCGAGCGGCCAGGGGCCGGGGTGCCCGGGTGGCCGCGGTGCGGGAAGCTACCGGACTGGCCGCCTACCACTGCCAGGAATGGGCGGAGGCGCTATCGGAACTGCGCGCCGCTCGACGGATCTCCGGCGATCCGGCGAACATCGCAGTCATGGCCGACTGCGAACGCGCCCTCGGCCGACCCGAGCGGGCGCTGAAGGCGTTGGATGACCCCGCGGTGCGCAAGCTCGATCCGGCTACCCGGGCGGAACTGCTGATCGTGGTAGCTGGCGCCCGGCGCGACCTCGGGCAGTCGGACGCCGCGCTCGCGGTGCTCGAACGCGGCGGCCTCGACGCGCAGAACCCCAAGCCGGGTAGCGCCCGGCTCTGGTACGCCTACGCCGATGCGCTGGCCGCCGCCGGACGAACCGCGGAAGCCGTGCGGTGGTTCGGTGCAGCCGCTCAGGCCGACGTGGAGGACGAGACGGACGCCGCGGACCGGGCCGCCGAACTGCTGTAGCCGCCGCTACTGGTCGGCGAACCGCCGGATGGCCAGGCCGGAGGCTGGCTTCGGTGTGAACAACGTGGACTTGCGGGGCATCCGCAGGCCGGCCGCTGCCACCTCGGCCACCGCCCGCACCGGAGTGGCGCGGACCAGCACCGCGGTGCCGCCGCCGTCCTTGGCCGCCGTAAGCGCCTCCGACACATCGTGGGCGTAATCCACGCTGTCCACGTCGTCGGACAACCCCCACACCTGCTCCACCAGTACCCGATGCAGCACGGTGATGTCCAGCCGTCCGAGTGCCGGATCGAGGCCGGTGAGCCCGCGCTCGACCACATTCGGGTCGAGGTCGCTGACCAGGATCGCCTGGTCGTCGCGGGCCAGCGCAACCGCGAAGCCGTCCGCCTCGGAAAGCGCCTGCTCTACCGCGGCTAGCGGTATCGGGTCGCTGAGTCGGGCCTGGCCATCGGTGCGCCGCACGATTTCGTCCCAGGGCAGCGCGACTACCCGGTGGATCGGATGCACCTGCGGCCCGTAGGAGGAACTGTCCACCAGCAACGTCAGCCCGCGATCCCACGGCCCGGGTTCACCACCATGGTCGGCCTGGAGCTTCCGGTAGGTGGCGTAGCGGTGATGCCCGTCCGCGATCAGCGCACGCCGACCGGCCAGATCCTCGGCAACCCGGCGATGCTCGTCCCGGTCGACGATTGCCCAAAGCTGGTGGCTGATCCCATCCGGGGTAGTCGCCTCACTGACCGGCGACCGGTCCGACACCGAGGCGACCAGCTCGGAGGCCGCCCCACCACCGTCGTAAACCAGGTAGATCGGCTCCAGGTTGGCCTGGGTCGCCGTCATCAACGCCAGCCGGTCCGAGACCTGGCCGGACATGGTGTTCTCGTGCGGCAGGATCACCCCGTCGTCCGGATCCCGCAGTTCCACGGCGCCGAGCAGGCCCCGGGTCACCGAGCCGTCCGGCGTGCTCATCTGGTAGACGAACAATGCTTCGGTGGCGTCCACGGCCAGCACCTCGTCGGCCAGCCAGCGATCGAGCAACACCGCCGCGCCCTGGTACCGATCACCACCAGCCAGCTCGGCCTCGTCCCGCTCTGGAAGGATCAGCCGCACGACATTGGTCGAGCTGCCCTCGACCAGGGCCTGCCGATCCGCCGGGGATACGACGTCGAACGGTGGTGACAGCAGCAGCCCCAGCTCGGTGTCGCGTTGGACATACCTGGTGGCCCGAAACGGCGCCAGCGACAGACCACGGAAAGCGGCTGAAGATTCGGTCACGGTGGCCGATGCTACCGGTCAGGCCTACGGCGGCTTGCGGATGGAGAAGGGTGATGATCGGTTCTACCGAGTCGCTGGCCCGGCGCTACGACGTAGCACTGCTCGACCTGGACGGCGTGGTGTACCTGGCCGAGGACGCGATCCGGGGTGCGCCGGCCGCACTGGCCGATGCCCGGGCCGCCGGCATGCGGCTGGCTTTCGTCACCAACAACGCGTCCCGGACGCCGGAACAGGTGGCCGCGCTGCTGCGCCGGGTCGGCGTGCCGGCCGACCCCACCGAGGTGATCACCTCGGCGCAGGCTGCCGCGCACTACCTGGCCGACCGACTGCCGCCCGGCGCTCGGGTGCTTGTGCTGGGTACCACCGGCCTGATCGACGCGGTCACCGAGCGCGGCCTGACCCCGGTGTTTTCTGCCGATGAACAGCCGGCGGCGGTCGTCCAGGGCTTCTATCCCGACCTCACCTGGAAGGTGCTGGCCGAAGGCGCCATCGCGATCCGGCAGGGCGCGTTGTGGCTGGCCACCAACTTGGACGCCACCGTGCCGTCACCGCGCGGCCCGCTGCCCGGCAACGGATCGATGGTGGCGGCGCTCAGCCATGCCACCGGTGTGCAGCCCGCGGCCACCGGCAAGCCGGATCCGGCGATGCATGCCGAGAGCGTGCAGCGGTCCCGGGCGGAAAACCCGATCGTGGTCGGCGACCGGTTGGACACCGACATCGAAGGGGCTCGTCGGGCCGACTGTGCATCGTTGCTGGTACTCACCGGTGTCACCGATGCCCGCCGGTTGCTGAGGGCCGGCGAGCTGCACCGTCCCGACTACCTCGGCCTCGACGTGTCGGCGCTACTGAGCACGCACCCGGACGTTTCGGTCGAGCAGGACCGCATCAGCTGCGGACCGGCGGTAGTCGAGATCACCGATGCGACGCTGGACCTTCACGTCGACGGCACCGATGGATCCCGGGACGGCCTGGACGCGCTGCGCGCACTGGTAGTGGCCGGCTGGCAACTGGTGGACCGGCAACAACCGCTGGAGAAGGTGACGGCTGCCGACCCGACGGCAAGCGCGGCACTCGAGCGATTCGGCTTGTCCGACGGCGCCGGTTGAGGCGGAGGCGCCGGTCCTGTCGTCGGCCGACGGTAGCCTGACCTGGTGAGTTCAGAAGCCCGACCGGTCGCGGTCGATCACGCTGCCGCCGATGACGCCGCTGCCGAGGACGAGCTCGTCCGGATCGAGGCGGCGCTGGCCCGGCTGACCGAGCCGGTGGCCGTCTCCGACCAGCCATTGGCCGGCATCGCTGCCAGCCTGGACGACCTGCACCAGGAGTTGCAGGCCGCGCTGGCCGGACTCGACCGGTCCTGAGCGCGGTCGCCATGGCGCGCCGGCTACGCCTCGACGCCGAACTTGTCCGACGACGGCTGGCCCGGTCCCGTGACCAGGCGACCGAGCTAATCCTTGCCGGCCGGGTTGAGGTGCGGGGCGCTACCGCGACCAAGGCCGCGACCGGTGTCGAGCACGACACCCCGATCCGGCTGGTGCAGGCTGGCGACGAGCCGTCGTGGGCGTCCCGGGGTGCGCACAAGCTGATCGGCGCGCTGTCCGAATTCGCCGCCATCCCGGTGGCCGGTCGCCGCTGCTTGGACGCCGGCGCTTCCACCGGTGGCTTCACCGACGTGCTGTTACGGCGCGGCGCGGCCGAAGTGGTCGCCGTCGACGTCGGGTACGGCCAGTTGGCCTGGCAGCTGCGGTCCGATCCGCGGGTGATCGTCCACGATCGAACCAACGTGCGAACGCTGACCCCGGAACAGATCGGCGGCTCGGCCGACCTGACGGTGGCCGACCTGTCGTTCATCTCGCTCACCCTGGTATTGCCCGCGCTGACCCGATGCACCACCGGTGACCTACTGCCGATGGTCAAGCCGCAGTTCGAGGTGGGACGCGACCGGTTGGGCAAGGGCGGTGTGGTGCGCGATCCACAGCACCGGGCCGATGCGATCCGAACGGTGGCCGGTGCCGCGCAGCAGCTGGGCTGGGGGACCGCCGGTATCGCGCGCAGCCCATTGCCCGGGCCGAGCGGCAATGTGGAGTTCTTCCTGTGGCTACGCCGGGACGCCGGACCGGTCGAGGACGGCATGATCGAGACCGTGACCCGGGAGGCGACATGAGATCGGTGCTGCTGGTGGTGCACTGCGGCCGGCCGGACATCCGCGAGCTGGCCCGGGACCTGATCCAGCGGCTGAACGCGGCCGGCTTCCAGGTGCGGATCCGGTCGACCGAGGCGGCCGACCTGGCCCGCGACATCCCCGGCCGCGAGCTCGGCCAGGTCACCCTCATCGACGGCTCGGACGGCGCCAAGGGCACCGAAGTGGCGCTGGTGCTCGGCGGCGACGGCACGTTCCTGCGGGCGGCCGAGGACGGCCGGGCCGCGGGCGTCCCACTGCTCGGGGTCAATCTCGGTCGGGTCGGCTTTCTCGCCGAGACCGAGGTCGACGCCCTGGAGGCCACCGTGACCGCGATCGTGGACGGCGCCTACACGGTGGAGCAGCGCTTCACCCTGCGGGTCACCGCGGCGCTGAACGGCACGGTGATCGCCGAGGACTGGGCGCTGAACGAGGCGTCGGTGGAGAAGAGCACCCGGGAGAAGCTGCTCGACGTATCGGTGTCGGTTGACGATCGCCCGCTGCTGCGGTTCGGTTGCGATGGGGTCATCTGTGCCACGCCGACCGGCTCGACCGCCTACGCCTTCTCCGTCGGCGGGCCGGTGATGTGGCCCGATGTCGAGGCCATGCTGCTGGTTCCGAACGCCGCGCATGCGCTGTTTCAACGACCGCTGGTGGTCGCCCCGAACTCCCAGATCGGCATTGAGCTGATCGACGAGGAGCATTCCGGCATCCTCAGTTGCGACGGCCGTCGCACCCACGACCTGCCGCCGGGGACGAAGCTGCGAATCGAGCGCGCCGAGCAAACCATCTCGATCGCCCGGCCACACCGGACCCCGTTCGGCGAACGGCTGGTGGCGAAGTTCCAGCTGCCGGTGCGCAGCCTGCGTGACAGCGACCCGACGAACCGGTAGGACGGGGCCATGCTGGAAGAGATCCGGATCCGGGGCCTCGGGGTGATCTCGGACGGGGTGCTGGAACTGGGCCCGGGCCTGACCGTGCTGACCGGCGAGACTGGGGCGGGCAAGACCATGGTGGTCACCGGGTTGGCGCTGCTGTTCGGCGGCCGGGCGGACAGCTCCCGGCTCCGGCCGGGGGCTGAGTCGGCCAGCGTGGAGGGCCGGCTCAAGGTCGCGATGCATTCTCCGGCCGCCCAGCTGGTGACCGAGGCAGGCGGTGACCTCGAGGACGACGGCACCCTGGTGCTGCGCCGGGTGGTCAGCAACACCGGCCGATCGCGGGCGGCCGCCGGTGGCGCCGCGGTGCCAGCCACCCTGCTCGCCCGGCTGGCCGACGGACTGCTCGCGGTACACGGCCAGAGCGACCAGCAACGGCTGACCAGGCCGGCCGAGCAGCGGGCCACGCTCGACCGCTATGCCGGGCTGGACCTCGGCGAGTGCCGGGCCGCCTTCGAATGCTGGCAGGCCGCGGCGCACGAACTCGAGCGGCGCAGTTCGACGGCTCGGGAACTGGCGCGGGAGGCGGAGCTGCTACGGCACGGCATCGCCGAAATCGAGGCGGTCCAGCCACAGCCCGGCGAGGATGCCGAACTGGCCGGGCTGGCCGCCCGGCTAGAACATGCCGACGCACTGCGGATCGCGGCCCGGACCGCGCACGACGCCCTGCTCGGTGACCCGGACGATCCGGCCGCCGAACTGGCCGACGTCCAGTCGCTGGTCGGGCTGGCCCGGCGGGCGTTGGCTCAGGTGGCTGGCACCGACGGTGAGCTGGACCAGCTCGCCGGCCGGCTCACCGAGCTGGCGGCTGCTGCCACGGACATCGGCGCCGAACTTGCCGGCTACGAATCCCAGCTCGAGGCCGACCCGGCCCGGCTGGCTGCCGTGCACGAACGGCGGGCCGCGCTGACCGGGTTGATCCGCAAGTACGGTCCGGATCTGGAGTCGGTGTTGGACTGGGCGGCGCAGGCGCAGCATCGGCTGGCCGCCGCAGACACCTCGGACGAGGCGTTGGCCGCGCTCGCCGCCGACCGGGACCGGGCCGCCGCGAACTACGCCACCATCGCGGCGAAGCTGTCCGCGGACCGGCAACAGGCCGCCGAGCGGCTGTCCGAGCTGATCACCGCCGAGCTGGCGGCCCTGGCGATGCCGTCCGCGCAGGTGCGGATGCATGTCCGGCGCCGGGCACCGGCCGAATCGCTGCCGGCGGTGCTGGTCGACCGGGTCGCGGTCGGCGCCGGTCCCGAGGGCATCGACGAGGTAGAGCTCACCCTGCAGCCGCTTCCCGATGCGCCCGAACTGCCGGTGCAGCGGGGCGCCAGCGGCGGTGAGCTGTCCCGGGTGATGCTGGCGATCGAGGTGGCGCTGGCCGGCAGCGACCCGGTGCCGACCATGATCTTCGACGAGGTGGACGCCGGCGTGGGCGGTCGGGCGGCGGTCGAGGTCGGCCGCCGATTGGCTCAGCTGGCCCGGGCGCATCAGGTCATCGTGGTTACTCACCTGGCCCAGGTTGCCTCGTTCGCCGATCGACACCTGGTGGTGAACAAGACGCCGCCGGGCGATGACGGTGCGGTGACCCGCAGCGATATCCGGGCGGTAACCGGAGAAGAGCTGCTGGTCGAGTTGGCTCGGATGCTGGCCGGCGATGACACGCCGGTGGCCAGGCGACACGCGGCCGAACTGCTGGAAGCCGCCCGCGCCGATCGGGAGTCGGACGGTGCTGGGTCGAGCAGGCGGGGTCGCCGAGCCAAGTAGACGGAAATAGTCGGCGTCAACGAACCGATCGCTGACCGGGGCGTGGCGCAACCCCGCCGATCCGAGCCGCGATGGCAGCATCAAAGCTCATGAAAATGGCAGCCATCCGCTCCGACCGGAGTCGAAATAGCGCCGCTCCGGGCATCAGCGGAGTGGTGCGGCTGGATCGGCGGGTCGGCCGGTTGCTGCGCCGGCTGCACCCCGGCGACATCGCGATCATCGACATCGCCGACCTGGATCGCTCGACCGCCGACGCGCTGGTCGCTGCCCGGGTCGGTGCCGTGATCAACGCGGCGCAGAGCATCTCCGGCCGCTATCCCAACCTCGGACCCGAGGTGCTGGTCGGCAGCGGCGTCCCGCTGTTGGACGGGGTGGGCAGGGAGATCTTCGCCGATGTCAAAGAAGGTGGCCGGCTGCGGCTGGACGGCGACACGCTGTACTCCGGCGACCGGGTCGTGGTGCGCGGCAACCGGCAGGACGTCGAATCGGTCCGCGCCGCCATGCAGGAGGCCAAGGCCGGCCTGGCGGCGCAACTGGAAGCCTTCGCCGCCAGCACCCAGCAGCACATGGTGCGCGAGAAGGAACTGCTGCTCGACGGCATCGGCCTGCCGGAGCTTCGAACCCGGTTCCGGGGTCGACACGTCCTACTGGTGGCCAAGGAGTACGACTACCGGGCCGACCTGAAGGCACTGCGGCATTACATCCGGGAGTTCCGTCCGGTGCTGGTCGGGGTGGACGGCGGGGCGGACGTGCTGCGGGCGGCCGGCTACCGGCCGGACCTGGTGATCGGGGAGCTGGACCAGATGTCGGACGCGGCGCTGACCGATGCCGGTGAGGTGGTGGCACACGCCGACTTTCACGGCCGGGTGTCGGGGGTGGCCCGGGTGCAGGATCTGCGCATCGAGCCGGTCATCTTCGCCACCTCCAGCACCAGCGAGGACGCGGCCATACTGCTGGCCGATGCGGGTGGCGCCCGGCTGATCGTCACCGTCGGCATGCGCGCCACGCTGGAGGAGTTCCTGGATTCCGGTCACGGTGGGATGGCCTCGACCGTGTTGACCCGGCTCAAGGTCGGCGGCCGGCTGGTCGACGCCAAGGCGGCGGCCCAGCTGTTCCAGACCCGGATCTCGGCGCTCACGGTGGTGCTGCTCGCGTTCGCCGCGATGCTGGCGATCGCGGTCGTCCTGGTCGCCGGCAGTTCGACCGACAGCTACCTGCACCTGTTGTCCACCGGCTGGAACCACCTGTACTCCTGGCTTAGGGGCCTGTTCTCGTGATCTCTTTTCGCTACCACCTGGTGTCAGTCATCGCCGTGTTCCTAGCCCTCGCGCTCGGGGTGGTGATCGGCACCAGCGCACTGAACGGCGCGGTCGTCGGCGACCTGCGCCGGCAGGTGTCGGATCTGAAGAGCGGCGACGCCGCGGCCGCCGCGCGCAACCATGACCTGCAAGCCCAAGCCGACGACGCCGACCTGCTGGCGCAGACCTTCGGCGCCAGGATCACCGGCCAGTCGCTGGCCAAGGTGCCGGTGGTGCTGGTCGGCGCTCCCGGAGCCACCAAATCGATGAAGGACGCGATCGCCGCGCAGATCACGGCCGCCGGCGGCACGGTGGCCGGCCGGCTTCAGATCAGCGGCGAGTTGCTGGATCCGAAGCGGGCCAACGACATCCGGTCGCTGGCCACCTCCAACGTCCATCCGATGGGCTTGCAGTTGCCGGCCACCGACGACCCCGGAATGCTGGCCGGCGCACTGGTCGGCTTCGTGCTGTTCGGCCATGGCCAAAGCACCGACCTGGCGCAGGTGCTGGCCAGCTTCAGCACCCTGAACATGATCAAGGCCGAGTCGGCGAACCCGGCCGCCGGCAAGGCGCTGGTGCTGGTGGCGCCCGGTGCCCGGCCCAAGAACGACCCCGGTGCAGCCACCTTGCAGACCTTCGCCACCGAAGTCGCAGCCATCGGCGGCCCGACCGTGGTGGCCGGTGACCAGCCATCGAGCACCGCCGGCGGCCTGATCGCGCTGGTCCGCGGCAACGACACCGCCAAGAAGGCGCTGTCCACCATCGATGACGCCACCAGTCCGCTCGGCACGCTCACCGTGGTGCTGGCGCTGGCCGACGCGGTGGCCGGCCGCAAGGGCAACTACGGGGTCGGTCCGGGCGCTGATGCGTTACTGCCCGGCGTGTCGAGCTGAGCCGGCCTCGGAGGCAGTCCGGCGTGCCGTGTTACTGTGAACTCCCGTGGATATGAGGGAAACCCCGCAGTGCGTGCCGATCGGCCGGGTCCCGTCTCCGCAGCAGCCATTCGAATCGGCAGTCATTCGAAGCGACCACGGGAGTCTCGTTGGCTCAGTCAGCCCGGACCACTAAGCACCTGTTCGTCACCGGCGGGGTGGCCTCCTCGCTCGGTAAGGGGCTGACCGCCTCGTCCCTGGGCAGCCTGTTGAAGGCTCGCGGCCTTCGGGTCACCATGCAGAAGCTGGACCCCTACCTCAACGTCGACCCCGGCACCATGAACCCGTTCCAGCACGGCGAGGTGTTCGTCACCGAGGACGGCGCCGAGACGGACCTGGACATCGGCCACTACGAACGGTTCCTGGACACCGACCTGGTCGGTTTCGCCAACGTCACCACCGGCCAGATCTACTCGACGGTGATTGCTAAGGAGCGTCGCGGAGAGTATCTCGGCGACACCGTCCAGGTCATCCCGCACATCACCAACGAGATCAAGGACCGGATCCGCGCGATGGCCGCACCCGGTCCGGACGGCCTGGTGCCCGACGTGGTGATCACCGAGATCGGCGGCACGGTCGGTGACATCGAGTCGCTGCCGTTCCTGGAGGCCGCCCGTCAGGTGCGCCACGATGTCGGACGGGACAACTGCTTCGTCCTGCACGTGTCGTTGATCCCGTACCTGGCGCCGTCCGGTGAGCTCAAGACGAAGCCGACCCAGCACTCGGTCGCCGCGCTGCGCAGCATCGGTATCGCGCCGGATGCCGTGGTGTGCCGGGCCGATCGTGAAATCCCCGACAGCGTCAAGCGAAAGATCTCGCTGATGTGCGACGTCGATACCGAGGCCGTGGTGGCCGCGGTGGACGCCCCGAGCATCTACGAGATCCCCAAGGTGCTGCACTCCGAAGGTCTGGACGCCTATGTGGTGCGCCGGTTGGGTCTGCCGTTCCGAGATGTCGACTGGACGCTGTGGGGCGACCTGCTCGATCGGGTGCACCACCCGACCAACGAGGTCACCATTGCCCTGGTCGGTAAGTACATCGACCTGCCCGATGCCTACCTGTCGGTCACCGAGGCCTTGCGGGCCGGCGGTTTCGCCCATCACGCAAAGGTAAATATCCGTTGGGTTGCCTCGGATCTATGTGCCAGCCCGCATGGTGCCGCGCAACAGTTGCGCGGGGTGGATGCGGTACTCATCCCGGGCGGCTTCGGCGTCCGGGGGATCGAGGGCAAGCTGGGCGCCATCAGGTACTCCCGGGAGCGCAACATTCCGACCCTCGGCCTGTGCCTCGGCCTGCAGTGCATGGCTATTGAGGTCGCTCGGGACGTGGCCGGCATCGCCGACTCGAACTCCTCGGAGTTCGATCCCGATACCAGCAACCCAGTGATCGCCACCATGGCCGATCAGGTCGACATCGTCGCCGGAAACGCCGATCTCGGTGGGACGATGCGGCTCGGTGCGTACCCGGCTGTGCTGGCCCCGGGATCGGTGGTCGCGCGGGCCTACGGCTCACTGGAGGTGTCCGAGCGGCACCGGCACCGCTACGAGGTGAACAACGCCTACCGCGAGGTGCTGGCCGAAGCCGGCTTGGTCATCTCCGGGACGTCGCCGGATGGGCGGCTGGTCGAGTACGTCGAGTTGCCGCCGGAGGTGCACCCGTTCTTCGTCGCGACCCAGGCGCATCCGGAGCTGAAGTCGCGGCCGACCCGGCCGCACCCGCTGTTCTCCGCGTTCATTCAGGCCGCGATGACCTACAACGACCAGGAGCGGTTGCCGGTTGAACTCGGTGACCCGGCGGTGGAACTGGCCGGGGTCAGCCCGATCCGCCGATGACCGATCCCGCTGATTTTCAAGTGATCTCGTCGCAGCACATCTTTCACGGCTATGCCTTCGACGTGCGCACCGATCAGGTCCGGATGCCCGAGGGCGCGGTGGCCCAGCGGGATGTGGTCGAGCACATGGGCGCGGTGGCGGTGCTCGCCATCGACGACGACGACCAGGTCAGCATGGTGTACCAGTACCGGCATCCGATCCGACAGAACCTGCTGGAGTTGCCGGCCGGTTTGTTGGATGTCCACGGCGAGCCGGCGCTGGACACCGCCAAGCGGGAGTTGTTCGAAGAAGCCGCACTGCGAGCCACGGACTGGCAGGTGCTGATCGACCTGCATACCTCGCCCGGCACCACCAGCGAGGCGATCCGGGTCTTCCTGGCGCGTGGGCTGAGCCAGGTCGCCGATACGGAGCGGTTCAGCGCTGTGCACGAGGAGCTGGTGATGACAGTGCGGCGCTACCCGCTCAGCCAGCTGGTGGCGATGGCGCTGTCCGGTGAGCTGACCAACGGTCCGGCAGTCGCCGCGGTGCTGGCGGCCCAGGTCGCTCGGGCGGCCGGCTGGACCGGGCTGCGTCCGGTGTCGGCGCCGTGGCCGGCCAAGCCGGACCGGGTCGCGGCGGGCTGACATGGTCGGAATCGAGTCGACCGGACTGCTCCCGTCTCGGTCTCCGGTCGCGGCCACTCCGGCCCAGCGGTTGGTCTCGACCTATCTCGATCATCTGGCGGTGGAGCGGGGCAGTTCGCCGAACACGCTCAGCTCGTACCGGCGGGACCTGCGCCGGTACCTGGACTACTTGGCCGGACGCGGGATCGACTCGCTGGCCGCGGTGGATTCGGCAACGGTGGGCGGGTTCTTAGCGGCACTACGCGAGGGCGATGCGGATCACCCGGCATTGTCGGCGAGTTCCGCGGCCCGGGCGGTGGTCGCCGTCCGCGGCCTGCACAAGTTCGGCTACGCCGACGGTGAGTTGGCCAGTGACGTGGCCCGGGAGGTGAAACCGCCGGTCCCACCGCGCCGGCTGCCCAAGGCCATTCCGGTCGAAGACGTCGAGCGACTGCTGGAGGCGGCCGGCTTCGACCAGACTCCGCTGGCCGTGCGCGACCGGGCATTGCTCGAGTTGCTGTATGGCACCGGGGCTCGGATTTCCGAAGCGGTCGGGTTGGATGTCGACGATTTGGATCTGGACGACCGGACCGTGCTGTTGCGGGGCAAGGGCGGTAAGCAGCGGCTGGTGCCGTTGGGTTCCTACGCAGCCCGGGCGCTGTCGGCCTACCTGGTGCGGGTCCGTCCGGAGCTGGTCCGGCTCGGGCGGGGCACACCACGGGTGTTCCTGAACTCGCGCGGCGGAGTGCTGTCCCGGCAGAGTGC
>DATFHF010000057.1:0-33730 GCA_035248685.1 Jatrophihabitans sp. | reverse complement strand
GGCGAACCGCTCGCTGCCGGACTGGGCGGCCAGGCCGCGCACCGATTGGTCGTTGAGTCCGACGTTCAGGACGGTCTCCATCATGCCGGGCATGGAGAACTTCGCCCCGGACCGAACCGAGACCAGCAGCGGGTTATCGGTCTGCCCCAGCTTCTTGCCCATCCGCTGCTCCAGCGCGGCCAGGTGCTCGCCGACCTCGGCCGACAGCTCGGCCGGTTCCCGGCCACTGGCCAGGTAGGCCTGGCAGGCCTCGGTGGTGATGGTGAACCCCGGGGGCACCGGCAGGCCCATGTTCGTCATCTCGGCGAGGTTGGCCCCCTTGCCGCCGAGCAGGTCCTTCTGGTCCTTGTTGCCCTCAGCGAAGTCGAATACGAACTTCGTCATCTCGCGCACCACCGATGAGTCGAAACGGATACGTTATCTCGAACGATAGGCGGCGAAAGCGGTTGCGGTCATATTGCCGCAGTGCCGCGAGTCCAACGCCACAGAAGGGCGGACCGATGACCTTTGAATCCAGGCACCTGAGCGTGCCGATCCGCCGACCGGCCGAGCAGGTGTACCGCTACCTCACCGACCCGGCCAACCTGCCGGCGTGGGCGGCCGGGCTGAGCGGCTCGATCGAGCGGATCGGCGACGACTGGTTCGCCGACTCGCCGACGGGTCGGGTGTTGGTCAGGTTCGTGCCATTGAACGAGTTCAGAGTGGCCGACCACGACGTGACGCTGCCGTCCGGTGCGACGGTGCGCAACCCGATGCGGGTGCTGCCGGACGGCGACGGCTGCGAGGTGGTGTTCACCGTGCGCCGCCAACCGAATCAGTCGGAAACCGAGTTCGAGGCCGACTGCGATGTGGTTGCAGCCGACCTGGCCACGCTGAAGCAGCTGCTAGAAAGCTGACGGGGGGTGCTAGCTGCCAGAGTCCTCTTGGCTGTCTGAGGCTATGCCCGTCTCCGCGGGGGGTCAGCACGGAGTGTTGTGCGGCACAGCAACGTCCTAATGAGGGAAACTAGTAGGCCGCGCCGAAGACCGTAGCCGTCTGAGGACTCCGCAGACTAACGCGTGGCATGAGGTTTAGAGGAGGTGTCGTGCATACGAGGATCACGTCGCATGTCCGGCTCTGGGCCTCGACGGCTAAGGCCTCGCCGAGCTCGGCCAGTGCAACATGAGTCCAAACGTGTTCGGCCCTGACGCGATGTGGCCTTCCCATCAGAAGCCCTACTGGAACGATGCGTTGAAATTGGCGCGAGATGCAGGCTGGTCGTTTACGACGGGCGGCCATTGGTTCGGTGTCGTGTCTTGTCCCGCGGGGGAGCACACGTTTGTAGTCGACAAGACGGCGCGTGGCGGCGAAACGAAGGCGCTTGAGGTGCCGAAGTTGTTGCGCCGCTGTCAGCACGGCAACGCCGTGACCGACGGATCCAAGGTGACCGCTCGGCAAGCTGAATGCGAGCGCCTGCTGGCTCGCGCAGAGGAATTGATCTTGACTGCTACCAACGATGTGGCTCGCGCGGAAGAGCAGCAACGGGCATTCGCAGAGTGGGACCGCTTAAACCTAGTTTTGGATACGGCGGAGGCAACCGTAGACGAGGTACTAGCGGCCACGCAAGAAGAAGCCTTAGAACGAGTACTGGCCCTAGAGAATGTCCCGGGCCAAGCCGCAATCGGATTAGATCTGGACGAAGCGTCCCAGATGCTCGAGACGGCGGCCACGTTGGCGAGCAAGATCCGTCGACCCGGCATCGCGGATCCTCTCAGAAGCAGGGCGAACGATGCCAAGGCGGGGATAGCGGCCCTGCGACAGCGGTTGGCGACAATTTAGGAACGATCCAGCCTCGCCGATAGTTCCATCTGTTGGAACTTGCCAACACATGAGTATCCTCGACCAAGCACGGAAGGGGAGGCAACCATGACGGTGAAAATCGTGCTGCGCTTGGAGGGTCTCGATTTACGCGACGCCTTAGCGTTTGAGCGTGTTCCTGAGGACCTCGAAGAACTGTCCTTCGAGGCCAATGGCGGGTTAAGCATGGCCGTCATCTACACCGATGCACCGCTGCCCGGCCATGAAGCGGTCGACTGGGCACGGCACATCATGAAACTGATACCAGGTGTGCACGTGGCCGAGGCGCTTGATGAGCTCGTGAGTATCTCCGATATCGCAGCCCGCTGTGATGTAGCCAATGAGGCCGCGCGCCTATGGTCTACAGGCAAGCGGCGTGCCTCGCGGCGCAAGTTTCCTACTCCACGTCAGGTCGTGGGTGCCGGAGCAGGCGGCAAGACAATGAGTTTGTACGCTTGGAGAGAAGTCGTGTCCTGGGTTCGCGAGGTTGTCCATATCGATCCTGATGAAGGCATCAGCTACCTCAATGACGCGCAACTAGCGGATCTAAATTCGGAGCTATGCCAACTGCACGGCGGTATCCCTTCTCCAGGACCAGCTTGGCAACCGATGGCAGTCCAGGCGACAGAGATGACAAGCAGGACTTCAGGGGTCAGCAGCGGAGCGATCGGTGGACTGTTTACCCGCATCTCCGATGCCCTTGATGAAGGAAAGCCGGCCAGTACGGGTACGCCGTGCGTCATGCTGCGATGACCGCAAACTCAGAGACGACCGATCCTGGCGCGGCTGGCAGAATCGCTGGGAGTTCTGCCGCGACGGGCGGAGAAGCGAATGAGGCCAGAACGAACACCCAGCCTAGGCCGGCAGATGCAAAAACGTATAACACATTCGTGGCATCGATTACCTTAGACGCTATCAATGTGGTTAGCATCGAGGCTGAGCGGCAGACGGCTGGTGAAGCTACCCTAACTCGTTTCGAACTCGTCGCCGGTTACCAAATAGAAAATAGCGCCATCCACTATCGCTTCGAGTCAACCGGCCACCTAACAGATGAGACCGGTGCGGATTATGGGCACGTCCGCGCTGCTGTTGTTGTCACGCTGGCCCTCATGGCTCCGGCCCCGCCTATCGACTGCGTCGAGCGGTTTGGTAGCCAATCGGCGCTAATGATGGCTCACCCATACCTAAGGGAAGCCCTCGCGACGACAGCGCTACGTCTAGGGTTCAACGGTGTCTTACTACCGCTCCTTATCCAGCAACCAGAGTCGGCACGTATCTAACGGCATGCAGCAGCTAACCAAATTGCCTTTACATCACGATTTCATCGACTAATAACGTTTCTCCTGATCTTTGCCTAAGCTCAGCCGCCGGAGTCGTCCAATTCCGCTCCGAACGGCACCGCGCGCGATTCCCGATCGGCCAGCCAGCCATCGGGCAGGGCCACCTTGCGAGCGCCGGTGGTGCGGCCCCGGGGTTGGCCGAGGATCTCGGCCGGGAACGGCTGGCTCTGGTCGAGTTCAGCCAGCAGATCAGCCAGCTCGGCAAGCGAACTAGCCATCGCCAGCGCCCGCCGATGGTCGCTGCCGACCGAGAATCCCTTGAGATACCAGGCAACATGCTTGCGGAAGTCGACCACGCCGCGCTCCGAGCCGAGCCATTCGCACAGCAGCTCGGCGTGCCGGTACATGGCGGCGGCCACCTGCTCCAGGCCGGGCAGCGCGGTGCTGGGCTCGCCCCGAAAGGCGGCCGCCAGGTCGGCGAACAGCCAGGGCCGGCCCAGGCAGCCCCGGCCCACCACCACGCCGGCGCAACCGGTCTCGGTCACCATCCGGATCGCGTCCACCGCCTCCCAGATGTCGCCGTTGCCGAGCACCGGGATGTCCAACAGCTCAGCCAGCTCGGCGATCGGCCCCCAGGACGCCTGACCACCGTAGAAGTCAGCCGCGGTCCGCCCATGTAGGGCCAGATAGCTCACCTCGGCGTCCTGCGCGCGCAGCGCGGCGTCCCGATACGTCAGATGATCGGCGTCCACCCCGAGCCGCATCTTCACGCTGACCGGCAGCTCACCGCCAGCCGCACCGACCGCGGCCCGGACGATGTCGTCGAACAGGTTGATCCGCCAGGGCAGCGCCGAACCGCCGCCGCGTCGGGTCACCTTGGGCACCGGGCAGCCGAAGTTCAGGTCGATGTGATCGGCCAAATCTCGATCGACCACCAGCCGGACCGCCTGGCCGACTACCGCCGGGTCGACGCCGTACAGCTGGATGGAACGCGGCGTCTCGTCCGCGGCGAAGCTGACCAGCCGCATGGTCTTCGGGTTGCCTTCGACCAGCGCCCGGCTGGTGATCATCTCCGAGATATAGAGCCCGGCGCCGTATTCACGACACAGCCGGCGGAACGCGACGTTGGTGATGCCGGCCAGCGGCGCGAGCACCACCGGCGGATCCACCACGATTCGCTCGCCGATCCGCAACGGCGGCGCGACAACCGCAGTCGAGGCAGTCACTTCAGCAACCGGCCAGCCGCTCGGCCAGATACCCGGCCACCTTGTCCAGCGCGACCCGGTCCTGGGTCATCGCATCCCGTTCCCGGATGGTCACCGCGTGGTCGTCCAGGCTGTCGAAGTCGACGGTTACGCAGAACGGCGTGCCGACCTCGTCCTGCCTGCGGTACCGCTTGCCGATCGCCTGGGTTTCGTCGTACTCGACATTCCAGCGGTTGCGCAGGTCGGCCGCCAGCTCCCGAGCCACCGGTGACAACGCCTCGTTCTTGGACAGCGGCAACACGGCGACCTTGACCGGTGCCAGCCGCGGGTCGAGCCGAAGCACGGTGCGCTTGTCCACCCCGCCCTTGGTGTTGGGCGCCTCGTCCTCGTGGTAGGCGTCGAGCAGGAACGCCAGGGTGGCTCGGGTCAGGCCGGCGGCCGGCTCGATCACGTACGGGAAGTACCGCTGCTCGCCTTCCGGCTTGCTGGCGTCGAAGAAGCGCAGGTCGACCCCGGACGCTTCGGCATGGACGGACAGGTCGAAGTCCGTCCGGTTCGCGATGCCCTCCAGCTCGTCGAACTCCTTGCCGCCGAAGTTGAACCGGTATTCGATGTCAACGGTTCGCTTGGCGTAGTGCGAGAGCTTCTCCTTGGGGTGCTCGTACAAACGCAGGTTGTCGGGGTTCAACCCGAGCCCGACGTAGAAGTCCCAGCGCGCGTTGATCCAGTACTCATGCCATTGCTCGTCGGTGCCCGGCTCGACGAAGAACTCCATCTCCATCTGCTCGAACTCCCGGGTCCGGAAGATGAAGTTGCCGGGGGTGATCTCGTTGCGGAACGACTTGCCGGTTTGCGCGATGCCGAACGGCGGCTTCTTGCGCGAGGTGGTAACCACGTTGGCAAAGTTGAGGAAAATGCCTTGCGCGGTCTCCGGCCGCAGGTAGGCCAGGCCGGAATCGTCCTCCACCGGACCGAGGTGGGTCTTGAGCATGCCGGAGAACTGCTTGGGCTCGGTCCACGCCTTGTTGCCACAGTTCGGGCAGCTGATATCGGCCAGTCCGTGCTCGGGCAGCCGGCCCTTGCGCCGCTCGAAGTCCTCCTCGAGATGGTCGGCCCGATAGCGCCGGTGGCACACCGTGCACTCGGTCAGCGGGTCGGAGAAGGTGGCCAGATGCCCGGAGGCCTGCCAGACCGGGGGCGGCAGGATGACCGAGGAGTCCAGCCCGACCACATCGTCTCGGCCGGTGACCATCGCCTTCCACCACTGGCGGCGCAGGTTCTCTTTCAGCTCGACGCCGAGTGGGCCGTAGTCCCAGGCCGAACGGGTTCCGCCGTAGATCTCGGCTGCCGGAAACACGAAGCCACGTCGCTTCGCCAGGCTGACGACGGCGTCATTGCGGTCCACGGGCACGCTGGAACTCCCTCAGGGACGGGGAACGGTCGAGGGGTCCAGGGTATCCGGCGCATCCTCCCGCCGGCGGGCTCGGGCGGCGTCCCAGCGGTTGAGGGCGAAGCAAACCACCACGGTCAGCAGCCAGCCCAGCAGGATGTCGAACACGTAGTGCTCGGCCCCGTACACCAGCGAGAAGCCCATCGCGACGGAATAGAGCGCCAGCAGCGGCCGCCAGCGCCGGCGCACCCGAGGCCAGAAGAAGACGGTCAGCAAACCCGAGATCGCCGCATGCAGGGACGGCACCGCCGCCACCTCGTTGGCCCCGGCCTGTCCCTCGTCCACCAGCGCCTTGGCCTGCGGGATGCCCAGCTTGTTCCAACCCCGACTGGCCACCCGCTCGATGTAGGGAGCCGCGCCGGGGTAGCTCGCGTGCACCGTGCCGAGCATCCCGCCGTCGGTCACCGTCCCCACCTTTGCCTCGATGCATGGTGGGTCGGACGGACCATTGGCTACCTGCGCCGCGCTGCACTGGGCCGCCGCCCACGGCGGAGCGGCCGGGAAGGCAACGAAGCCGATCAGGCCGATGAAGGAGATCACTATGAACCGGACGGCGAACCGGCGCCAGCCGGCCCGGTCACGCAGCCACAGCACACCGGCGACCGCGTACGGCGCGAAGAAGTAGGAGACGTAGATCAGGCTGACCAGGATTTCCCACCAGGGCGGGAACGGTTCCTTCAGATGCGCTTGCAGCCACACGGTGGGTTCGGTGCCGGCGAACAGCCGCTTGTCGAAATCCAACTGGAAATGCCACTCGGTGGGCCGGCCGAGCGCCTCGGCCGCACCCCGGGTGAGGTCGTAGAGCACCAGCATGGCCACGAACGGCAGCCAATCTCGGAGCACGCTGAGCACGCCACGCCGGCCGATGCTCGCCGCGATCAGACCGGCACAGACGTAGATCAGCAGGGTGTTGCGGTCGAAGGTGAGGCCGACCCGATGCACCCAGTACACCAGCGCGACCGCCCACACCAGCACCGCCGACCGGCGCAGCACGGTGAGCCGACGGCCGATGGTCGGGTCGCTCGGCGCTGCGGGTTCGGTATCACGCTGGCTGGGGTCGAGGTCGGCCTGGACCAATACCTACCTCCGGTCGCGGCAACGGTCGTTGAGGGCGAACGGCCGGGACTGGTCGCCTGGCACTTAATTTACCGAGCCGGGCCGGCCGGTTTGATAGCCGGCCGGTTCGATGCCGGCAGCTCGGTCGCTGGCCCGGACCTGTTCGGACCCGTCCGGGCCGATCGTCAGCAGCGGCTCGAAGGCACTCGGACGGTCCTCGGCGCCGGCCAGCACCGGCGTGGCGAGCAGCTTCACCTGGTAGTTGCCCAACGCCCGGCGGTACGCGCCGACCGACTCCCATTCGGTCAGCAGCAGCCAGTCGGACTCATCATCGACGGCCCGAGCCAGGCTGCCGTTACGGAAGCCGGGACGGGCCGCCAGCGTCCGGAGCGCATCGCCGGCCCGGGCCTGGAACTGCGCTGCCGACTCGCCGGCCTCGGCTCGCAGGTGGATTGCCGCGATCATCGCCGCTTGACCCGGCCGGGGTTTGCGTCCACGGCGCCACCGAATCTGCGGTCGCGGCGCGCATAAGCCTCGCAAGCGGCCCATAGCTGGCGCCGGTCGAAGTCGGGCCACGGGGTGTCGAGGAACATCAGCTCGGCATAGGCCGATTGCCAGAGCAGGAAGTTGGACGTGCGCTGCTCGCCGGAGCTGCGGATGAACAGGTCCACGTCCGGCAGGCCGGGCTCGTCCAGGTAGCGGGCGAAGGTCTTCTCGTCGATCTTGTCCGGGTCGATCCGGCCGGCCGCGGCCAGTTCGGCCAACCGCCGGGCGGCGTCCACCAACTCGGCCCGGCCGCCGTAGTTCACGCAGAACTGGAGGGTGAGCCGGTCGTTGCCCACGGTCAGCGCCTCGGCCTCCTCGAGCTGGCTGATCACGGTCCGCCACAGCCGGGGACGCCGGCCGGCCCAGCGGATCCGCACGCCGAGCGCGTTCAGCTCGTCCCGGCGGCGGGCCAGCACCTCCTTGTTGAAGCCCATCAGGAACCGCACCTCGTCCGGCGACCGGCGCCAATTCTCGGTGGAGAACGCGTAGGCCGAGATCACCTCGATGCCCAGTTCCATCGCGCCGAATAGCACGTCCATCAGGGCCGCTTCGCCGGCGCGGTGTCCCTCGGTGCGCGGCAACCCGCGCTGGTTGGCCCACCGGCCGTTGCCGTCCATCACGATGGCTACGTGCCTGGGCACCGCCGCCGACGGAAGGTTCGGCGGCCGCGCGCCGGACGGATGCGGTGGCGGGTCGGGCCAGCGGGTGGGCATTGCGCCACCGTAGTACGGCTTAGCGGTCGACCAGCGGCAGCGACCGGATGCCGCGCTCGAGATGCCATTGCAGGTGAGCCGCCACCAGCCCGCTGGCCTCCCGGCAGACCGCATCGGTGGCCGCGTCGGCGCTCGTCCAGTCGCCGGACAGCAGCGCCTTGAGCAGCGCGAGTGATTCCGGCTGCGGACGCACCGACCCGCTCGGACGGCAGTTCAGACAGACCACGCCGCCGGCCGGAACGTTGAAGGCGGCATGCGGTCCGGCGGCCGAGCACACCGCGCACTGGGCCAGCGCCGGTTCCCAGCCGGCCAGCGACATCGACCGGATCAGGAAGGCGTCCAGGATCAGCGAGGCCCGGTGTTCGCGCTCGGCCAGCGAGCGCAGCGCGCCGGCGACCAGCAGGTACTGGCGCAACGCCGGCTCGCCCTCCTCCGGGGTCAGCCGCTCGGCGGTCTCGCAGATCGCCACCGCCGCCGTCCAGGATGAGTAGTCGCCGGACAGCCGGGCGCCGTAGTTGTCCACCGACGCCACCTGGGTCACCAAATCCAGGCCGGGGTAGCGCAGGTGACCGCGTTCGGCGTCCGGTTCGGCGATGCGGGTATAGAGCTGCACGTCGATGTGGCTGCCCGGTTCCAGCCGTGCGCCGTAGCGCGAGGTCGTCCGGCGAACACCCTTGCCTACCGCCCGGATCCGGCCGTGCCGCTTGGTGAGCAGGGTGACGATCCGGTCCGCCTCGCCCAGTTTGTGGACGCGCAGCACCACAGCCTCGTCACGGTAGAGCGGCACCCGTCCATGGTGTCAGAGATCTACGACAGTGGTTCCCCGGCGGGACGGGCGTGGCGCGGGTCCCGCCATGGTCAGAACGGTGGGTCGTCGTCGGGTGGGGTCCAGCGTTGCGGCGGCCTGGTCTGATAGCAACGGCCTTGCGGACTGGTCCACTGGGTATGGCCGGTGTCGGGGTTTCGCTTGGCCTGCCAGCCGGCTTCGGTCTTGGCGTTGTGATGCCTGCGGTGCAAGGGATGCAGGTTGCTCGCCGTGGTTCGACCTTGCGGAAACGCGGTGATGTGGTCCAGATCGGCCCGGCGGGCCGAGTGGTTGCAGAACGGGAAGGTGCATTCGCTGTCTCGTTCGATGACGTGGTCGGCCAGTGGTCGCGGTGGTCGGTAACTGGTAATGCCGTAGTCCAGCAGCTGCCCGGTGGCCGGATCGGTGATCAACCGCCGCCAGGTCCCGGTCGGGTCATGGGCCAGCTCCCTGGCGTAACCGGCGCTGATCGGGCCGTACCCGTCCAGCCAGCCCGGCTGCTCGGATGCACCGATCAGGGTGTCCAGGCTGACCGTGACGTTGACGCCGGGCTGGCGCCCCTGCTCGGTTGGCAGCTCGCCGGCGATGCCGTTGAGCACCCCGTTGACCAGAGCATCCGCGCGCAGCTGGTCCATCGACCGCGGGTCCTCGCGCGGCGCCATCCGGGCCGCTCCGTCGAGGCGAGCGTAGATCGCCTTCGCGTCGGCGGCGGGCAACAGGGCCATCAACCAGGCCATCGCATGCTCGGACGGCGCGATCCGCACGTGTCGATCCGCCATCGCCTGCTGGCGTTTCTGCTCAGCGGTGCTGGGATCCAGGAACAGTACGGCTCGTTGCGCGGTGCGGGTGAGATCGGTGACGGACTGCTGTTCGACATTGCGCAATACCCGGGCTTCGTACCCCGGTAGCAGCTCGTCGGGTAGCTCGAACGACAGCTTGGTGATCACGCCGGCCTGGGCTGCGGTCAGCTGCCCGTCCGACAGGGCGGCCAGGGTTGCCGGCAGCCGGTTGGTCAGCTGCTCGGCGTGGGCGAGCCGGGTGCGCGCCTGCGCTCCGGAAAGCCGCAGTGCGGCGCCGACCTCCTCCACGCACCACTTCTTCTCGGATGGATCACGGGTGATGATCTGGCTGAGCAACTGTTGCTTCTGCGCCTCCAGCCACGCCTGCTGCTTCTCGATATCCAGCACCGCATCCAAGGACTGTGCCGCATCCAATCCCGCCAGCTCAGTTGAGCCGAGTCGAGCGAGCTCCGCCAGCCCCGGTCGCACCGTGGCCAAGCCCACGCTCACCGCACGTCCGAGATCGATCGGTGGGTCGGCCGGGTCCGTGTGCAACAACGCCGCCAGCTCCGAGCCGATCGTCACGCCACCACGAAACTCTGGTTCCGGTGGCCGACCGGCCGGCCAGTCCGCATCAACCAACGGCGGCAGGCAATCCCACTCGCTGGCATCGAAATCGAAGAAGGGCATACCAAGAACGTATTCGAACCTAGGTTCGAATACAACCGTGAGCCAGCGGCCGTCGTCAATCGGATATTACTTAAAAATCAAGGGAATCGGCGTCCCCTCGGCTGGCCTACCAGCCCGCAACCGGACGGCCACCGCCACCGCCAGGCACGCAGACACCGCCGCGCTGAGCACCGGTGCGGTGAATGCCAGGTGCGCGCCGTGCCGGTCGGCCAGGCCGCCCGACGCGGCCGCGCCCAGGCCGTAGCCGACCGACAGGCCGGTGCCGATCCAGGTCAGCCCCTCGGTCAGCGACGACGGCGGCACGATCGAGTCCACCAGGCCGAACCCGGCGATCAAGGTCGGCGCGGTGCCCAGCCCGATCACCACGGTGCAGATTGCCAGCACCGGCACGGTGGACGGCAGGAACCACAGCACCGGCAACACTCCGAACACCAACCCGGCAATCACCAGCCTGCGCAACACCGAGGCCTGCCAGTGCCGGGCACCGTAGCCGACACCGGCCAGCCCGCTGCCAGCCGCGAAGCAAGCCACCACCCAACCTGCACTGCTCCGCTGGCCGTGCTGGCCACAGAAAGCGATCATGACCACCTCGGCACTGCCGAATACCCCGCCGATGAACACCATCATCCAACTGATCAACAGCATTCCCCGATAACGCAGGGCGAAAGTGTGCCGACCCCCGGACTGCCGGGCGGTGATCGGCGGCTCGGTAGCGCGCTGGGCGGCCAGCCACAGCGAACCGCCACCGACCAGCAGCATGGCCAACCCGAGCGGGGTCGGCGTCGGAGCCTGGGTCGCCAGCACGGTGGCGGTCAGCGGGCCGAGCACGAAGACCACCTCGTCGAGCACCGATTCCACCGAGTACGCCGTCGAGCGCCGCACCGGGTCGTCGCTCCAGAGATTGGACCACCTGGCCCGGATCAGCGCCCCGACGTTGAGCAGCGTGGCCCCCATCAGCACGGCCGGCGGAAGCAACGTCCAGAGCGGAGCATGCCCGAGCACCAGGGCGGCGAACACTCCGACCGACAGCAGATGACCGATCAGAAACCGGGGCAGCATCCGGTGCTGACCGTAGAGATCGATGAGCACGCCGGCCAACGGGTTGCCTACCGCGCCGCCGATCACATAGGTTCCGCTGACCACGCCGGCGAACCCGTAGGTGTGGGTTCGTCCAGAGACGATAAGGACAATCGCGATCGGGTAAACCGCGATCGGCAATCGGGCCAGAAAGCCGGCAGCCGAAAAGGCCAGCGCCCCAGGAGCAGCAAAGGCCGCTTGATAACGACTACGCACCTAGAAACCCAACCGGTCGAGCTTCTTCGGGTCGCGCTGCCACTCGCCCAACACCGAGACGTGCAGCTTCAGGTTGACCCGCTGGCCGAGCAACACCTCGATTCCGCGCCGCGCTTCGGTGCCGATCCGCTTCAACCGGCTGCCACCGCTGCCGAGCATGATCGGGCGCTGGCTCGACCGTTCCAGGTGCAGGGTGGCGTAGATGTCGATCAACGGCGGTCGGCCGGCTGCCACCTCGCGCTGGTTCATCTCCTGCACGGTAACCGCGATGGAGTGCGGCAACTCGTCGCGGACGTCGGCCAGCGCCGCTTCCCGAATCAGCTCGGCGATTCGGTTCTCGTCGCTCTCGTCGGTGTTCACGGTGTTCGGGTACAGCTGCGGCCCGACCGGCAACCGCGCAATCAGCAGGTCGGCCAGCAGTTCGACCTGGTCACCGGCCACCGCGGATACCGGCACGATATCGGCAAACTCCGCCAGCCGACCGACCGCGAGCAGCTGCTCGGCCAACCGCTGCCGGGACGTCACGTCGGTCTTGGTCACGATCGCCAACACCGGCGCGGTCAGCTGGGCCAGCTCGGCGGCGATGAACCTGTCCCCCGGCCCGATCTTCTCGTTGGCCGGCAGGCAGAAGCCGATCACATCCACCTCGGCCAGGGTGTCGCGCACCACATCGTTGAGCCGCTGCCCCAGCAGCGTCCGGGGGCGGTGCAGGCCGGGGGTGTCGACCAGCACCAACTGCCCGTCCGGACGGCTGAGCACCCCACGCACCGCCCGACGGGTGGTCTGCGGCTTGTCGCTGGTGATCACGATCTTGGATCCGACCAGCGCGTTGGTCAGCGTCGACTTACCGGCGTTCGGACGCCCTACGAACGCGCAAAAGCCGGAACGGTAGCTGGCAGGCGACTCGGTCACCACGCCATCCTCCCAGCCCGGCGAGCCGGCAGTGCACCGGCGGCATGCCCCACTCGGGATGCCGGACCAGCCGCGAGCGGTGACACTGTGCGCATGAGTAGGCGCGTTGTGGTCCTGGCAGCCGCGGCTGCGACGCTGCTCGTCCCCGCCGTAATGCCCAGCTTGGCCACCGCCGGTGCACCCATCGTCAACGCGCCGACGGCACCAGCCACAACAGCGGCGGCCGGCTACTCGGACTGGCCTACTTACCACGGCGACAACCTGCGCAGCGGTAACAACATCACCGCCAAGCACCCGGTCGGCAAGCCGATACCGCTCTGGTCCATCCCGCTGGACGGCGCCGTCTACGGCCAGCCGATCGTGGTCGACCACGGCCACACCGTGGTGGCCACCGAGCACAACTCGGTTTACGGGCTCAACTACAACAAGGTGTTGTGGAAGGTGAATTTCGGACCGCCGGTGCCGACCTCGATGCTGCCCTGCGGTGATATCGACCCGCTCGGCATCACCGGCACGATGGCGTACGACGCGGTGACCAACACGGTGATCGGCGTGGTGGAGCGCAGCAATCCGTTCCGGCACGTGGCCTTCGGCGTGAACCCGGTGAACGGCGCGATCCGCTGGGTTCGCACGGTGGACGTGCCGAGCAGCGTCGCCGGCATCAGTCCGCAGGCGATGCAGCAGCGTGGCGCATTGCTGGTCGGCGGCCGCACGGTATTCATCGCCTACGGCGGGCTGGCCGGCGACTGCAGCAGCTACCGCGGCAGCGTGGTCGGGCTCAACCTGGACACGCCCACCAAGGCCCCGCTGTGGCACTTCACGGTGCCCACCTCCCGCGAGGGTGGCATCTGGGCGCCGCCCGGCCCGGTGGAGGACACCGGCAAGGGCATCTTCGTCGCGGTGGGCAACGGGGCGACGGCGAGCACCGGCAACTACGACTACTCCGATTCGGTGCTGTTGCTGGCCTACCAGCAGATCCAGTCGTCGTTCTCGCCGAGCAGCTGGCGGACCGACAATGCCAACGACCTGGACCTCGGCTCGCAGGGGCCCACCGTGGTCGGCAACTACGTGTACGCGGCCGGCAAATCCGGCACCGCCTACGTGCTGAACAAGGCGGCGCTGGGCGGCATCGGCGGCGAGGTGTCGCAGCTGTCGCTGTGTCGTTCCTTCGGCGGGACGGCCGTGGTGGGCAACGTGGTGTACGTGCCCTGCACGGACGGCGTGCGCGCGGTGCGGATCAACAGCGACGGCACCATGACGGTGCTGTGGCACGCCGCCGCCAACATCAACGGCACCCCGACCGCCGGCGGTGGTTACCTGTTCGTTCTCGACATCGCGGCCGGCGTGCTGAACATGCTGAACCCGGCGACCGGGGCGAGCGTCTGGACGCTGCCGGTCGGTGCGGTGAACCGATTCGCCGCACCGGCCGTCTACGCCAACCTGGTGCTGGTCGGCACCATGGCCGGGGTGAAGGCGTTCAGCTGGTGATCAGCCGGTATCCGGGCCACAATCAGCGACCGTGACCGGTCTCGCGCGCCAGCATCTGCAACTGATCCAAACAGCCACCGATCGGCTGCTCGGCTCGCTGGACGGCTTCACCGACGAGCAGGCCCGGCAACCGTCGCGATTGCCGGGCTGGAGCCGGGGCCACGTGCTCACCCACGTGGCACGCAACGCCGACGGCATGTGCAACCTGCTGACCTGGGCTCGCACCGGCGTGCCCACCCTGATGTACCGGGAGCCGAACGGCCGCAACGCCGACATCGAGGCCGGCTCCGGGCGGCCCGCGGCGGAGCTGGTACAGGACGTCGCCGACTCGGCAGGACGCTGGCAGCAGGCGGCCGAGGAATTGTCCGACGCCGACTGGCAGGCCGAGGTCCGGCGCCGGCCGACGCTGCCACCGGAGCGGGCGATGAACCTGCTCAACGGCCGGTTGCTGGAGGTCGAGTTCCACCACGTCGATCTGGGCCTGGGTTACCGGCTTACCGACTCACCGGCGGCGGTGCTCGATGAGGCGCTGGGCTACTGCCATCGGCGGTATGCCCTGGACGTGACCTTCCTGGCGGTGCTCGACGACGGCCGCCGGCTGCCGTTCCCGGCCGGGGCGAAGCCGAGCCTCGAGGTGCTCGGCAGCGCCGCCGACCTGCTCGGCTGGATTACCGGACGCGGCGAGCCGCCGGGCTCAGCACCGTCGGCGGCCCGTTACCGGCGCTGCCCGCCTGGGCCTGAACTAGTCGGCTACGTAGTAGACCGGCGCGTTGGCGCTGATCTCGGCTACCGCCTGCGCGCCGTCCGGGTCGGCGTCCGGGCCGGAGGTCAGCACGACGGCGGCCTCCAGACCGGCCGCTCCGGAGGACAACGCCATCGCCACCGCGACCTGCAACGCGCTCAGTCGTAACGACGGCAGCTGGACCGGGGCGGCGACGTAGGTCCGGCCGTCGAGGTCACGCACCGCCGCAGCGCTGGCCGCACCGGTTCGGGCCCGAGTCGCTCGGGCCAGCGTGAGCAGCTTGCCGTCCTCGGCAGCGAAGGCAGTCATCGAAGGATCGTCAGCCATCGGAATCCTCATCGGCGCCGGACTCGTCCACCCGGCGGGCCAGCACGGTGTCGATCCGGTTCCGGCGGCCGCCGACGCTTTCCGCGGTCAGCTCCAGGCCGTACGCGGTTACCGATGAGCCGGCGATCGGCACCCGTCCGAGCTGCTGTGCCAGCAGCCCACCGACGGTCTCCACATCATCGCCGCGCGGCAGATCCACGCCGAACATTTCGCCGAGATCCTCCACCGGCAGCCGGGCGGTCAGCCGGACCGAGCCGTCGGCGAGCTGCTCGACCGGTGCCCGTTCGACGTCGTACTCGTCCCGGATCTCACCGACGATCTCCTCCAGGATGTCCTCGATGGTGATCAGGCCGGCGGTGCCGCCGTACTCGTCGATGACGATTGCCATGTGCGAGTTGCGCGATTGCATCTCGCGCAGCAACTCATCCACCTGCTTGGATTCCGGGACGAAGGTGGCCGGCCGCATGACCTCCTCCAGCTTGGTCTGCCGGGCGCGCTCCGGATCCTGGGCTCGCCGGACCAGATCCTTCAGGTACACCAGGCCCACCACGTCGTCGACGTTGTCGGCGACCACCGGGATCCGGCTGAAGCCCGACCGTAACGCCAGCGCCAGCGCTTGCGGCACGGTCTTGGTGCTTTCGATCCACACCACCTCGGTGCGCGGCACCATCACTTCACGGGCGATGGTGTCACCGAGGTCGAAGACGGACTGGATCATCTCCCGCTCGCCCCGCTCCACCACGCCGCGGGACTCGGCCAGATCCACCAGCTCCCGGATCTCCACCTCGGAGGAGAACGGCCCTTCCCGATAACCCCGTCCTGGCGTGATCGCGTTGCCGAGCAGGATCAGCAACGTCGCCAATGGGCCGAAGATCCGACCCAGCAGCAGGGCCGGGCCGGCGCCCAACAAGGCCACCCGGTAGGCATGCTGGCGGCCGAGCGTGCGCGGGCCGACGCCGATCAGCACATAGCTGACCACCACCATCACCACGATGGTGCACAGCACCACCCACCAGCCGCTGCCCCAGACCGAAATGGCGGCCGAGGTGACGAACACCGTCGCGGTCAGCTCAGCGGCGACCCGCAACAGCAGCAGCAGGTTGGTATGTCGGGCCCGTTCGGCCAGCACCAGCGACAGCCGGCGGGCGCCGCGGACGTCCTCGCGTACCAGTTCCTCGACCCGGGCCACCGACACCCGGCCCAGCGCGGCATCCAGCGCGGCCAGCGTGCCACCGGTCGGCACGAGCAGGACGGCGGCCACCAGCAACAGCGCGTCCGGGCCGGTCATCGCGGGCCTGCTGGCTTCGGCATCAGCTGCGTTTCTCGGCGCCGGTGCCCGGCACCGGCGTCCGGATCGGTCCGTGCCCCGAGCGCTGCGCCCAACCGGTCACCAATTCGGCCTGCAACTCGAACATCTCGCGCTCGGACTCCGGCTCGTCGTGGTCGTAGCCCAGCAGGTGCAGCACGCCGTGCGTGGTGAGCAGGTACAGCTCGGCATCGGTGCTGTGCCCGGCGGCCAGCGCCTGCTGCCCGGCGATTTCCGGGCACAGAATGACGTCGCCGAGCAGTGCCGGTCCGGGTTCGGCCTCCATGCCGGGCTTGTCGTCCAGGGTGTCCATCGGAAAGGCCATCACGTCGGTGGGCCCATCCAGATCCATCCATTGCTTGTGCAGGGTGCTCATGGCGGCGGTGTCCACCACCAGGATCGACAGCTCGGCCATCGGGTTCACGCCGAGCGAGTCCAGCACGTGCCGGGCGACCGCGGTGATGGCGAACTCGTCCACCGCGACGCCGGACTCGTTATTGATCTCGATGCTCATCGGCCGACCTGCTCTTCGCACGTGCGGGATTAGATGCTCTCGTCATACCTGGAGTAGGCCTCGACGATCTCACTAACCAGCTGGTGCCGCACGACATCTTTGGCGTCCAGGTAAGCGAAGTAGATGTCCGGTACGCCCACCAGGATGTCACGGACGACCCGCAGCCCGGACCGGGTGCCGGTGGGCAGATCCACCTGGGTGATATCGCCGGTCACTACGATCTTGGAACCGAACCCGAGCCGGGTCAGAAACATCTTCATCTGCTCGGGCGTGGTGTTCTGCGCCTCGTCCAGGATGACGAAGGCGTCGTTGAGGGTGCGACCGCGCATGTAGGCCAGCGGGGCGACCTCGATGGTGCCGGCTTGCAGCAGCCGGGGCACCGAGTCCGGGTCGAGCATGTCGTGCAGCGCGTCCATCAGCGGCCGCAGGTACGGGTCGATCTTGTCGTTGAGGGTGCCGGGCAAAAAGCCCAGCCGCTCGCCCGCCTCGACCGCCGGCCGGGTCAGGATGATCCGGTTCACCCGCTTGGCCTGCAGCGCCTGGACGGCCTTGGCCACCGCCAGGTAGGTCTTGCCGGTGCCGGCCGGCCCGATCCCGAACACCACGGTGTGCTCGTCGATGCCGTCGACGTAGCGTTTCTGGTTCACCGTCTTCGGCCGGATGTTCTTGCCGCGCCGGGAGAGGATGTTCAGGCTGAGCACCTCGGCCGGCCGCTGCTCGGTGTCGGCCTGCAGGATGCCGAGCGTGCGCGCCACGGAGTCGGCGGACAGGTCTTGGCCGGACTGCATCAGTTGCACCAACTCCTCGAACAACCGCACGGCGAGCGTGTTCTGGCTGGGCTCGCCGGTAATGGTGATCTCATTGCCGCGGACATGGACCTCGGACTTCAACCGGGTCTCGATCAGCTTCAGCAGCTCGTCGCGAGGACCGAGCAGGCCCACCATGGCGAGGTTCGCGGGCACTATGAACGAAGTGATGACCTTGGGCTGGCGCCGCTTCGCTGGTGACGGTTCCGACAAGTGCCTCTGCGCTGCTTCCTGATATCGCCGGTGGTGTGCGCGGCACCGGGGCGGCACCACGCATCCACCTTACCCGCGCCCGAACGAATGCCGAAGCGACATTTGTGCCATACCCAAGTGCCGAGAGGAACGAAGAGGGGACGGCTCAACCAGGTGGCCAGCTCATCGGACGGCCGGCCAGCAGGTGCGCGTGCACGTGGAACACCGTCTGCCCGGCCTCCGAACCGGAGTTGAAGACCGTCCGGTACGCGTGAAGCCCCAGCGTGTCGGCGGTGGCGGCGACCCCGGCGACCAGCGCGCCGGCCAGCCGCTGGTCGGTGGCCAGTTCGCCGAGGTCGGCCAGGTGCCGGCGAGGTATCACCAGCACGTGCGTCGGCGCCCGCGGTGCCAGGTCCTGGAAGGCGATCACGTCGTCGTCGCTGTACACGGCAGTCGACGGGACGTCCCCGGCTACGATCCCGCAGAACAAGCAGTCCTCAGCCATGGAAAGACAATCTAATGCCACCGGCCGGCCGCCACCGACAGCACCGCTAATGCCGCCGCGCCCGCGGTCGAGGTACGCAGCACCTCCGGACCGAGCCGCACCGGCACCGCCCCGTGCTGTTCGAACAACGCCAGCTCGTCGGGCGTGACGCCACCCTCCGGCCCGACCACCAACAGCACCGCGCCGACCACCGGCGGCTGGATCGTCGCGAACGCCAGCTCGGCATCGGAGTCCAGCACGTAGGCGGCTTCGGCCGAGGCAACCCGTTCGGCGACCGCGTCCGTGTCGGCCAGCGAAGCTACCACCGGCACCCGGGCTCGCCGGCTCTGCTTGGCGGCCTCCAGCGCGGTGCGCTGCCACTTGGCCAGCCCGCGAGCCGCCTTGTCTCCGCGCCAGACAGCCACCGAACGACTGGCAGACCAGGGCACGATCTCGTCCGCCCCGAGTTCGGTCAGCGCCTCGACGGCCAGGTCGGCGCGCTCACCTTTGGGCAGCGCCTGTACCACCACCAACCGCGGGGACGGCTCGGGTAGCTGCCGACGGGCCTGCACGGTGAAGCTGACCCGGTCTCGGCCCACCTCCAGCACGACCACCTCGGCCAGCCCGCCCCGGCCGTCGGCCAACAACGCGGCCTCGCCCACCGCCAGCCGCTTCACCGTGCCGGCATGGTGGGCCTCCGCACCGGTCAGCACGATCACGTCCCCGCTGCCGAGGTCGGGCACCAGGAACAGCGGCGGGGTCACCGGCTAACGGGTGCCGAAGGCGTCGCGGACCTTGGAGAACAGCCCGCCCCGGTTGCTGCCGACGCTGATGTCCTCGTTGCGCAGCTCGGCCAGTTCGCGGAGCAGCTTCTCCTGCTCGGCGTCCAGCCGAGTCGGCGTGCGCACCTCGACGTGCACGTGCAGATCGCCCCGTACCGTGCTGCGCAGTCGGGGAACACCCTTGCCCCGCAAGGTGATCACCGCACCGGACTGGGTGCCCGGACGGATCTCGACCCGCTCGGTGGAGTCCAGTGTGGTCAGCTCCAGGCTGCTGCCCAGCGCGGCCGCGGTCATCGGCACCGCAAGCGAGCAGTGCAGGTCGGAGCCCTCCCGGGTGAACATCTCATGCGGGCGCTCGGTCACCTCCAGGTAGAGGTCGCCGGGCGGCCCACCGCCGGGGCCCACCTCGCCCTGGCCGGACATCCGAATCCGCATGCCGTCCTCGATGCCGGCCGGCACGTCCACCGAGATGGTCCGCCGGGCTCGAACCCGTCCCTCGCCGGCGCAGGTCGGGCAAGGCGACGGGATCTGCTGGCCGGTGCCGCCGCAGGTGTGGCACGGCCGGCTGGTCATCACCGGTCCGAGCAACGAGCGCTGCACCGACTGCACCTCACCGCTGCCGTTGCAGGTACCGCAGACCCGCGGCGAGGTGCCAGGCGCGCAGCCGTTGCCGCGGCAGGACTGGCACACCACGGCGGTCTCGACCGCGATGTCCTTCTGCACGCCGAAGGCCATCTCGACCATGCTGAGCTCCAGCCGCAGCAGCGCATCGGCGCCCTGGCGTACCCGACTGCGCGGGCCGCGGGTGGTGCCGCCGCCGAAGAACGTCTCGAAGATGTCGCCGAAGCCGCCGAAGCCGGTGAAGCCGCCCTGGCCACCGCCGGACGGGGCCAGCGGGTCGCCGCCGAGGTCGACAATCCGGCGCTTGTCCGGATCCGAAAGCACTTCGTAGGCGGCGGTGACCTCCTTGAAGCGGTTCTGCGCGGCCGGATCGGGATTGACGTCCGGGTGCAGCTCGCGGGCCAGCTTGCGGTATGCGCGCTTGATCTCCTCAGCCGTGGCGTCGCTGGCCACGTTGAGCAAGCCGTAATAGTCGCGGACAGCACCAGGCACCCTTGCGGTCACCTCGACCCTTTCTCCTAGCACTCTCTGCGGCTGAGTGCCAACCGTCGTTCAGTGTACGGCCCGAGGTCGGCTCAGTTCTCGGCGAGCAGGTCGCCGACGTAGCTGGCGACGGCGGCCACCCGGGCCATGGTGTGCGCGTAGTCCATCCGACGCGGGCCGAGCACACCCACCCCGCCGAGCGAGATGCCGCTGGAGCCGTAACCGGCCGACACCACCGAGGCGGACTGCAATCCCTCGTAGGCGTTCTCGTTGCCGATCCGCACCAGCACCTGGCCGGCGGTGGACGACTGGTGGTCGAGCAGCCGTAGCAGTACCACCTGCTCCTCCAGCGCCTCCAACACCGGCCGGATCGCCGGAAAGTCCAGCACGTGCTGGGTCAGGTTCGCCGAACCGGCCAACACCACCCGTTCGGACGGGTGCTCGACCAGCGCTTCCAGCAGAACCGAACTCAGGATCGCGACCAGCCCGCTGAGGTGGCCGGGCACCGCGGACGGCAGATCGGCGATGATGGCCGGAGCGTTGGCCAGCCGCTGATCCTTCAGCCTGGCATTGAGGGTTAGCCGCAGCTCGGCCACATCGTCCGGCTCGACCGATTCCGGCAGCTCGACGATCCGCTGCTCCACCCGTCCGGTATCGGTAATAAGCACAAGCATCAGCCGGGACGGGCTGAGCAACACCGTTTCCAGGTGCCGGACCCGGGACCGGGACAGCGACGGGTACTGCACGACGGCGACATTGCGGGTGAGCTGCGCCAGCGCCCGGACCGCGTTCTGAAGCACGCCGTCCAGGTCGACGGCGTTGTCGAGGAACTTCTGGATCGCCCGGCGCTCGGCCTGCGACAGCGGCTTGAGCGAGGTGAGCCGGTCCACGAACAGCCGGTAGCCGGCGTCGGTCGGCACCCGGCCGGCCGAGGTGTGCGGCTGGTGGATCAGGCCCTCGTCCTCGAGCGCGGCCATGTCGTTGCGGATGGTCGCCGGCGACACACCCAGATTGTGCTTATCCACAATGGCCTTGCTGCCGACCGGCTCGTTGGTGGCAATGAAATCCTCGACGATGGCGCGCAACACCTCCAGCTTGCGCTCTTCGACGTTCATGTCACCTCCCGCTGTGCTGGCTCGATCTTAGTTCGCCGAGACCGGCCTGCGGGCCGCCTGAGCCCGACTCGGTAACGCGGCGAATCGGTAACGCTTGCACGATAGGGTGACTCGGGCAGTCGGCGGCGAAGGGCCGAAGGCGTAGACGGTCTGGGTGGTGAGCTGTGATCTTCAAGGCGGTCCGCGACGGCAAGCCGTACCCAGATCACGGCTTCTCCACCCGGGATTGGGCCAACGTGCCGCCGCGCTCGGTGCGGCTGGATGAGCTGGTCACCACCAAGCGCGAACTGGCGCTGGACAAGCTGCTGGACGAAGATTCCACCTTTTATGGCGACCTGTTCCCACATGCCGTGCACTGGAAGGGCGAGCTGTACCTGGAGGACGGCCTGCACCGCGCGCTGCGGGCTGCCTTGCAACAGCGGCAGATCCTGCACGTCCGGGTGCTGGATCTGGACGAGCTACGGCCGAAGAAGTAGCCGATCACGCGTCGATGGCGGTGAGCAGGTCGCGCACCACCGCGTCGGCGAGCAACCGGCCGCGTTGGGTCAGCACCAGCCGGCCGCGCCCGAGCGCCGCCCGCTCGGCCAGGCCCCAGGTCACCGACTGCTCGGCGTGCCGCAGTGCCGCCGGCGGCAGCCCGGCCAGGTCCAGGCCGTCGGACAGCCGCACCTGCAGCATCAGCCGTTCGGTGAGCTGCGCCGCCGCACTGAGCGACTCTCGTCCGGCGGCCGGACTGCGCCCGGCGTCCAGCGCGGCGGTGTAGCGGGTCGGGTGCTTGACGTTCCACCAGCGGGTGCCACCGACGTGGCTGTGCGCCCCGGGCCCGGCACCCCACCAGTTGGCACCGGCCCAGTACAGCTGGTTATGCGCCGACCGGGCTGCCGCCGACCGGCTCCAGTTCGACACCTCGTACCACTGGAAGCCGGCCGCCGCCAGCGTGTCGTCGGCCTGCAAGTAACGGTCGGCCAGCACGTCGTCGTCCGGCGCCTCGATGACACCACTGGCCACCTTGCGGGCCAACGGCGTGCCGTCTTCGACGATCAGCGCGTAAGCGCTGAGGTGATCGCAGCCGGTGTCGATCGCGGTGTCCAACGAAGCCTGCCAGTCGGCGTCGGTCTCCCCCGGCGTGCCGTAGATCAGATCCAGGTTGACGTGCTCGAAGCCGGCCGCATGCGCCTCGGCCACCGCCTGCACCGCGCGTTGCGGCCGGTGTTGGCGATCCAGGGTGGCCAGCACGTGCCCGATCGCGGACTGCATGCCCAGCGAGATCCGGGTGAAACCCGATTCGCGCAGCTTGCTCAGGTAGGCCGGCGTGACCGACTCGGGGTTGGCCTCGGTGGTCAGTTCGGCGTCCGGGGCCAGACCGAACTCGGTGGCGATCTCGGCAACGATCAGCCCCAGGTGCTCGGCCGGCAGCAGGGTCGGCGTGCCACCGCCGAAGAACACCGTCGACACCGGCGGTGTGCTGGCCGGCAACACCGCACGCGCCAACCGGATCTCGGCCAGCACGGTGTCGGCATACGAGCCCCGGCTCACACCGTTGCCCAGTTCGGCGGCGGTGTAGGTGTTGAAGTCGCAGTAGCCGCAGCGGCTGGCGCAGAACGGCACGTGCACGTAGCAGCCGAACGGCCGGCTCGGCAACGTCAGCAGCGCCGATTCTGGCAACCGGCCCGAGGCCGGCGCCGGATCACCGAGCGGAAGGGCGGATGGCATGCCTCCAGTGTCGAGTGCCTAGAGTTCGGTGCCAGCATCGACCCGCCGAAATGGAGCGTTGAGCACTGTGAGCATCCGATACGCGGTGAACGACTCGGTCGCCACCCTCACCCTGGACGCGCCGGAGCGCCGCAACGCGTTGTCGGCCGAGTTGCTCGAACAGTTCGGCGCCGCGCTGGATCGCGCCGCCGCCGATGAGGCCGTCCGGTGCGTGTTACTCAGCCACACCGGCAGCACCTTTTGCTCCGGAATGGACCTAACCACGGTCGCCGACGTGCCCGCCGAACGGCAGCCGATCAACGCGTTTCCGGTGCTGCTTCAGCGGATCTGGGAGTTCGACAAGCCGGTGCTGGCCCGGGTGGACGGCAAGGCCCGGGCCGGTGGCATCGGCCTGGTGGCGGCCTGCGACATCGCCTTCGGTAGCCCGGCCGCGGACTTCGCCTTCACCGAGGTACGGCTGGGCCTGGTACCGGCGGTGATCTCGGTCCCGGTGTTGCCCCGAATGGCCAGCCGCGCCCTGCTGGAGTTCTGCCTGACCGGCGCGACCTTCGACGCCGCCGAGGCGTTCCGAACCGGCCTGCTCAGCCGGGTCTGCGCCGACAGCGCGGAATTGGATGCCGAACTCGCGCGGTACGCCGGCATGCTCCGGCTGTGCGAACCGAAAGCGCTGGCCGCCACCAAGCTGATGCTGCGCCGAGACCGGTCCGCGCTGTCGATGGCCGACGACCTGGCCGCGATGGGACGGCTATCGGCCGGCTACTTCGCCAGCCCGGAGGCAGCCGAGGGAATCGCCGCCTTCCGAGCCAAGCGCCCGCCGGCCTGGGCCGCGTCGATAGGCGCCGATGACCAGCTCAACCGGTAATCCGGACTCGGACGAAGCTGGCATAGTGATCGCCGGTGTAGTAGTACTCACCGTCCCGGCCGGTAACGATGCGCCGGGTGCCCCGATCGGACGAGCCGGGCGTCGGCACGGTGTACTCATGATAGTAGCCAGCCGGTTCGGCGGGTAACTGCCGCTCCAGGTTCTGATAGACGATCCCGTCGTGCGGATAGGGAAACGGCCCGCCGTGCTGGATCAGGCTGACGGTTTGGCGGGCCTGCGCCGGCAGGCTGGACAGCGTTACGGTGCTCAGATCCGTCACCTTCGGCGGCACCGAATGGGTGTTTGATCCGTGTAGCGCACGTATTGCGTAGCCGCTGCCAAGGAGCAGTATCAGAATGACCAAAGCGAGCAACGGGCGGCGGCGAAACGACGACCGTGGCGGTGGCACGCGCCGAGCGTAACCAGTCGAAACCAGTAAGGACGAGCACGGCCGATCGGGCCGAGAAGGGAGCGTTCGTGAGCGACGCGATCACTGCCGAGACGATTCGCCTGCACGGCGCCGGCAACAACGAGATCGAGGCCTACCACGCAGGACCGGCCGGTGAGCAGACCCGGGGTGGCATCGTGCTGATCCACCACCTGCCCGGCTACGACCGGTGGAGCAAGGAGGTGGCCAGGCGATTCGCGGTCGACGGCTATGACGTGGTGGTGCCCAACCTGTACTCGCGGGAGGCGCCCGGGGCGGATCCGGACGACGCGGCCGCCATCGCTCGCGCCCAGGGTGGCGTCCCGGACGAGCGGCTGCTCGGTGACGTCGACGGGATGATCGGCCACCTGCGCCGGCTGCCCACCTCGAATAGCAACGTCGCGGTGATCGGGCACTGCTCCGGTGGCCGGCAGGCAGTGCTCGCCGCCTGCAACCTCGAACTGCAAGGCGCCATCGACTGCTACGGGGCGTTCGTGGTCAGTGACTCGCCGGCCGAGTCCCCGGTCAAGATGACCAGCCTGGAGGACCAGCTGCCAAACCTGGGCTGCCCGCTGCTCGGCCTATTCGGCAACGAGGACGCCAACCCGGCCCCGGAACACGTGGACCGGCTGGACAAGCTGCTCACCGAGCACGGCAAGGAGCACGAGTTCTACCGCTACGACGGCGCCGGGCACGGCTTCTTCGCCACCGACCGGCCGTCCTACCGTCCGGAGGCGGCGGTGGACGGATACCAGCGGATCAGCCAGTTCCTGCACCGCTGCCTGAACCAGGTGATCATCTGACATGTGCACCTACAACACCGAGCATGCCCGGATCAGCGGCAGCGGCAAGGGCAAGGACGGTTGGTTCACGCTGACCGACGCCACCGTCTACTACGACCACCCGGTGCACGCGCCGGCAGCGCACACCCTCAACATCGACTTCGCCAACCCACAGGGTGCACCGGGTAGCCGGGTCGCCGTCGAGCTGACCGCGGAGTCGGCGCGCGAGCTGGTCGCGGCGATCGAGCGCGCGTTGGGATCGGTGCCGGCCGCACTGCTGTAATGGGTGCATGCGAGCTGCCTATGCCTCCGCGTTGAATCCCGACTCGCCGCTGGACGGGCTGGTCATCGGTGAGCGGCCGGAGCCGGCGGACAGGCCGGGCTGGTCGCGGGTCCGGGTCAAGGCAGCCAGCCTGAACCACCACGACCTGTGGACGCTGCGCGGCGTCGGCATCAGCGCCGACCGGCTGCCCATGATCATCGGCTGCGACGCGGCCGGCATCGACACCGAGACCGGGGCCGAGGTGGTGGTGCACTCGGTGATCAGTGGCGACGGCTGGCGCGGGGACGAAACCCTGGACCCCGACCGCTCCCTGCTCAGCGAGCGGTACCAGGGCAGCTTCGCCGAACTGGTCAGCGTGCCCAGCGGCAATCTGGTCGCCAAGCCGGCCGAGCTGAGCTTCGCCGAGGCCGCCTGCCTACCCACCGCCTGGTTGACCGCGTACCGGATGCTGTTCGTCAACTCCGAGCTACGACCGGGCCAAACCGTGCTGGTGCAGGGCAGCACCGGCGGGGTGGCCTCGGCCTGCATCGTGCTCGCCCGGGCGGCCGGCCTGCGGGTCTGGTCGACCGCCCGCACCGAGGCCAAGCAGGCCGCCGCGCTCGAACTCGGCGCGCACCAGGCCTTCGCATCCGGGCAGCGATTGCCCGAGCGGGTGGACGCGGTGATGGAAACGGTGGGTGCCGCGACCTGGTCGCATTCGTTGAAGGCACTTCGTCCGGGCGGGCGCATCGTGATCTCCGGCGCCACCTCCGGCGCCACCCCGCCGGCCGAGCTGAACCGGATTTTCTTCCTACAACTTCAGGTGATCGGCTCCACCATGGGTACCCGGCAGGAGCTCGCCGACCTGATGTCGCTGCTGGCCTGCACCGGCCTGCGTCCCCGGATCGACCGGCGGCTACCGCTGGACGAGGTCGGCCAGGGCCTGGCCGCCATGCAATCCGGTGATCTGGTAGGCAAGATCGTCATCGAACCCTGATCCCAGTCCCGATCGGAAAGAACGGAGGTGCGAGATGGACTTCTCACTGACCGGTGAGGAACTGGCCACCCGGGACTGGGTGCGTACCTTCGTGCAGCGCGAGATCCAGCCGCTGGAACCGGCCGCGTTGCGCCGGGAGCGGCTCGGCCAGCCCGGCCTGACCCGGGAGGAGCGCAAGGCCCTGGTCGACAAGGCGCGCCGGTCGGGCTTCTTCGGCATCCTGACCCCGACCGAGTACGGCGGCATGGGGCTGAGCGCGGTGCTGGCCTCACTGATCGAGGCCGAGCTGGGTCGGTCGTTCATCCCGTTCCACTTCGGTGGCTACGCCGACAACATCTTGTTCCACGGCAACGAGGAACAGAAGCGGGAGTACCTGATCCCGACCATCGAGGGCGAACGGGTCTCCTGCTTCGCGATCACCGAACCGGGTGCCGGCTCGGATGCCACCGCGATCCGGACCACTGCCCGCAAGGACGGCTCGGACTGGATCATCAACGGTGAGAAGACCTTAATCACCGGTGGCAATGAGGCCGATTTCACCATGGTCTTCGCCATCACCGACCCCGACCGGGGCGTCGACGGTGGGGTCACCTGCTTCCTGGCCGATCGCGAGATGGGCTGGACGTCCTCCTACATCGACACCATGGGTGAGTGGGGCCCGGCCACCCTGGTCTTCGACGACGTCCGGGTGCCCGAGCGCAACGTGCTCGGCGAGCTCGGGCAGGGTTTCGCCTTGGCCATGCAGTGGATCGGGCGCGGCCGCTACCTGCTGCCGGCGCGCGCGCTGGGCGCCTGCGAGCGGTTGGTCGAGATGGCCATGGAGCACGCCCGCAACCGGGTCACCTTCGGTGAGCCGATCGCTCAGCGGCAGGCCATCCAGTGGATGATCGCGGATTCAGCCGTAGAAATAGAGGCATTGCGCTGGCTGGTGCTGTCGGCCGCCTGGCAGGTGGACGCCGGCCTGGATTCCCGGCAGGCCCAGTCGATGGCCAAACTGTTCGGTGGCGTCAAGGCAAACGAGATCGTCGACCGGGTGCTGCAAATTCACGGTGGCATGGGCTATACCCGCGAGCTGCCGATCGAACGCTGGTACCGCGAGTTGCGGCTACTGCGGATCTATGAGGGGACGGATGAGATCCAGCGCCGAACCATCGCCCGCAACCTGCTGAAGGGCTATTCCTCGGTGCGCGGTGTGCTCGGCTGACAAAACCTCAGGCCGGCTTGTGCGCCTGCAAGGTGTAGGTGTGTGGCAACCGTTCCGGTCGGTCGGTCAGCCGCCATTCGCCGTTGGGCAGCTCGGTCATCTGACCGGGCAACGCACACCACGGGACGCTGTCGTGCTCGACCAGCGAACTCAGTCGCAGCCCGGCGTCGAGCAGCGCGGTGACGATCTCACCGATGCCATGATTCCAGGAAGCCGTGGTGTTGTGCACGAACTGCACGTCGGTCGGCACGTAGGTCTGCGGGTCGGTCCACAGCAGCGGCTCGGACGTCTCGAAGTACGGGAACCCCAGTGACACCACGTCGGTGCGGTCGTCATCGATCGCCCACAGCACCGGATGGCCCTCGCGGATGAACAGCCGGCCACCGGGCGCCAGCAACTCGGCGACCAGGGCGCCCCAGCGGGCGATGTCGGGCAGCCAGCACAGCGCGCCGATGCCGGTGTAGACCAGATCGAACCGGCCGGCGCCTAACAATTCCACGGCGCGGTACAGCTCGCCCTCGACGTAGTCGATCTCGGCGCCGGTGGCCTGCGCCAGCCGGCGGGCCTCATCCAGCGCGGCGCCGGAGAAGTCCAGGCCGGACATCCGGGCACCGAGCCGGTGCAGCGACAGGGTGTCGGTCCCGATGTGGCATTGCAGGTGCACGCCCCGCAATCCGGTCAGATCACCCAGCCGGGGACGGTCGAAGCTGACCACCTTGCTGAGGTGGGCCGGGTCGTCGAGGAAGCGCTGCACCGAGTATCCCGACGAGGCGGCGTGCGCCGGCGCCCGTTCGTCCCAGTTGGCCTTGTTCAGGCTTCGGTAGTCGTCCAGCGTTCGGTAGTCCTCGGTCACCGAAGCAGTGTCGCATCAACCGCCAGCGGTTATAGGCCGAAGGCCGCCCGCAGGTCCGGAGCACCGGCCGCGTTGCGCAGCTCCGGGACGCCCGCGTTGTCGTCCAGCCACTTGGTGAGGCTGTAGTGGTTGTAGCTGCCGGTCACGGTCTTGCCGGACAGCCTCGGGTCGATGGCGACCAAGGCCACGTCATTGCCCTGGCTGCCGTCGTCCTCGTCGAAGGTGATGATGATGGTGAGCTTGCCGGAGCGGTAGTCCGGACCGGCCATTATGGCCGGCACCCACCTGGCCAGCCAGGTGTCGAACGTCGACAGCCCGCAGTCGTGCGCGTCGTTGCACAGGTTCGGCGTTACCTCGCCGGTGACCGGCAGCTGGCCGTTGGCGATGTCATCGTGCAGGTTGCCGCTGGTGACGGTGCCGCTGGGCACGTCGTTGCTCTTGCAGTAGGCGCGCTCGGTGCTGTCCTGCCAATACGGCCATGGGCCGTGCCGCGGGGCGTAGCTGCCGGAGCCACTGGTCTGGCACGGGCTCGACATCGACTCCTGGTAGGCGGTGGCGGTCTTGCCGGCGGCCAGGGTTTGGCCGAACACCGATGGTGCGCTCGGGGTGCAGCCGGAGGTGCCGACCCCGCAGTCCGAGGTCACACCGAACGTGCTGCCGCCCCAGATGGCGAGGTAGTTGGGCAGGCTGGGGTGCCTAATGGCCGAGTAGTTGGTCGCCTGGCCGAAGGTTTGGGCCCAGGCGGCCAGGTGCGGCATGTGCGCCAGCGCCTCCTGGTCGCTGTGGTTCTCGCCGAGGATGACCAGCAGCTTGTGTCCGGGGGACGGGGGTGGTGGCGAACTGGGCGGTGGCGAGGACGGCGGGGTGCTGGTCGGCGGCGTGCTGGTGGGTGGCGTGCTGGTCGACGGTGCTGTCGTGGTCGGCGGCGTGCTGGTGGGTGGCGTGCTGGTCGACGGTGCCGTAGAGGTCGGCGGCGGTGGCGTCGGCTCGCTGCTACTGGGCGACGGGGCGGGGGCGGTGCTCACCAGCAACTGCGGCGGATGGTTGCTGTACCGGCTCGCGCAGGACCACCGGATCGCGCTTTCGGTGGCGGCGACGAAGCTGTAGGTGCCCGAGCCGTCGATGGCCGCGGTCACGTCCGTAGTGACGTAGGAGCCACCGTCGACGTCGGTGAGCTGACCGACCGGCGGTTCGGTGAAGTCCGGCATCGGCGCGTTGTTCCAGGTGATGGTGTCCTCGGTCCAGTCGTTCGAGGTCTCCCACAACGAGGCCCCGGAGTCGTTCTGGCTACCGGCCCAGCACTGGAAGATCGCAGAGGTGACCACCTGACCATCCGGGATGGTCACGTTGAAGGCGAAGAAACTGTCCCGTGCTGGCTGGGCATCCAGCCCGAGCCAGGTGCTGACCGGCGATACCCGGTCGGGGTGCTTGGAGTCGACGGTGGAGTCGGCCACCGCTACAAAGCTGCCTTGCGAGTCCGCGCTCGCCGGCTTGGCGTGCAGGGCGAACGTCGCGATCCCGGCCAGTACCAGTAGTAGGGAGAAGAGCAGGATCGGTAATCGACGAGTTCGCATGCGTTCTCCAAATCGCGATGTTCCTCGGCCCAGCATGACTAGCATGCTCGGGTCGTGCGCAGTTTCCTAATCGCCGCACCGGTAAACGGTGCGTTGGTACAGGCACGCACCTACTGTCAGAGCACGCGCCGTCGCTGATATCGACCAATGCCGCGATATTTATAGCCCATGCTGGGTACCCGGCTGGTCGCTAGCTGTCGCCCTTAGTGTTACTACGGCTTACTACGATGAACAAGCATCGAGGCAGAACCCAGCAAGAACCATACAAACGTTGGCTGTTAGTAACGGATGCGATAGCTCAGGTAGACGACACCGTTGTCGAAGCGATGTAACTGCATCAGCCGCAACCTCAGCAGGAAGTGGTCCGGCAATGCCGGGGTGCCACTGCCGACAGTGACAGGCACCAGAAACAACCGGCACTCGTCAATCAGACCGGCGCGCAATGCGTGCCCGGCCAGCGTCGGTCCACCGATCGACAGGTCAGAAGTTGCATCGGCCTTGAGCTTGCGGATCTCCTCGACATCGAAGGTGTGTTCGATCCTGGTCCGGGCGCTACGCACCGCTTCGGGCCTGCCGAACAGGCTCGCCGAATACACCAGCTTGTCGGCCGCTCGCCAGATCAGAGCGTAATCCCGTATAACTGCCGGCTGGTCGGCACCAGTGGGCATCGTCTCCCAGCCGGCCATCACCTCATACATCCGGCGCCCGTACAGGTAGGTGCCGACCGAGCGCTCCAAGTCGTTGACGAAGGCGTGCAGCTGTTCGTCCGGCGCGGCCCAGTCGAAGTTGCCGTCCGCGTCGGCGACCTTGCCGTCCACCGAGGCGATCGCGGTGTAGATCAGCCTTGCCATGATTGGACGAACCGCCTAGGACTGCCGCTTGGCGGAATCCGGTGATTCGGCGGTGGACAGTGCCGCGATGAACGCCTCTTGCGGAACCTCTACCCGGCCCACCATCTTCATCCGCTTCTTACCCTCCTTCTGCTTCTCCAGCAGCTTGCGCTTGCGGGTGATGTCACCGCCGTAGCACTTGGCCAGAACGTCCTTGCGAATGGCCCGAATGCTCTCGCGGGCAATTACCCGGGAGCCGATCGCTGCCTGAATCGGCACCTCGAACTGCTGGCGCGGGATCAGCTCGCGCAGCTTGGTAGTCATCATCACGCCGTACGCGTATGCCTTGTCCTTGTGCACGATGGCAGAAAAGGCATCGACCGGCTCACCCTGCAGCAGGATGTCCACCTTGACCAGATCGGCCATTTGCTCGCCGGCATCCTCGTAATCGAGGCTGGCATAGCCGCGGGTACGTGATTTCAACGCGTCGAAGAAATCGAAGATGATCTCGGCCAGCGGTAGTAGGTACCGCAGCTCCACCCGGGTCTCGGACAGGTAATCCATGCCGAGCAGCGCCCCGCGCCGGGACTGGCACAGCTCCATGATCGCGCCGATGTACTCACTCGGCGCGATGATCATCGATTTCACGACCGGCTCGTGCACCTCGGCGATCTTTTGCCCGGACGGCCAGTCCGACGGATTGGTCACCACGAACTCGCGGTGATCCTCTAGCACCACCCGGTTCACCACGTTCGGCGCGGTGGAGATCAGCTCCAGGCCGAACTCCCGTTCCAGCCGGTCCCGGGTGATTTCCAGGTGCAGCAGGCCCAGGAAGCCGCAGCGGAAGCCGAACCCGAGCGCCGCCGAGGACTCCGGCTCGTACACCAACGCCGCGTCATTGAGCCGGAGCCGATCCAATGCGTCCCGCAGCAAAGGGAAATCCGAGCCATCGATCGGGAACAGCCCGGAGTACACCATCGGCTTCGGATCCCGGTAGCCACCGAGCGGCCGGGTCGCCGGCTTGGCCGCGTCGGTCACCGTATCACCGACCTTGGACTGTCGGACGTCCTTCACCCCGGTGATCAGATAACCGACCTCGCCGACGCCGAGGCCCTTGCTGGCCACCGGCTCTGGTGAGATGACGCCGATCTCCAGCAGTTCGTGGGTGGCGCCGGTGGACATCATCCGAATCCGTTCCCGCGGCAGGAAGTGGCCGTCGATGACCCGGATGTAGGTGATTACGCCCCGGTAGATGTCATAGACCGAGTCGAAGATCATTGCTCGGGCCTGCGCGCCGGCGTCCCCGACCGGCGGCGGGACGTCCCGGCAGATGACGTCCAGCAGTTCCTCGACGCCTTGCCCGGTCTTGGCGCTCACTCGGAGAACGTCGTCCGGTTCGCAACCGATGATGTGCGCGAGTTCAGCGGCGTAGAGATCCGGTTGGGCAGCCGGCAGGTCGATCTTGTTCAGCACCGGGATGATATGCAGGTCGTTTTCCAGCGCCAGGTAGAGGTTGGCCAGCGTCTGCGCCTCGATGCCTTGGGCGGCGTCCACCAGCAACACCGCGCCCTCGCAGGCAGCCAGGCTGCGCGAGACCTCGTAGGTGAAGTCCACGTGACCTGGGGTGTCGATCATGTGCAGGGTGTAGGCCTGATCGCCGGTTCCGTCCCCGCTGCGGACCGTCCACGGCATCCGGACGTTTTGCGCCTTGATCGTGATGCCGCGTTCGCGTTCGATGTCCATCCGGTCCAGGTACTGGGCGCGGGCCTGCCGGGCGTCGACCACTCCGGTCAGGCGCAGCATCTGATCCGCCAGCGTCGACTTGCCGTGGTCGATGTGGGCGATGATCGAGAAGTTGCGGATGGTCGCCGGCGGGGTGTTGCCGGGCGGACTCGGGATGGCAGGCACGGGCGGTGGTCTTCGGCTCTCTGTCTGCGGATGTTGGGAGGAACTTCTCAGGGTCTGTGCTCGCCGGTCGACGAGTGCTAGCCCAATTCTCCCATGCCGTGCTGCGCGATTCCGCACGTCGCGCGGGTGACCGGCCCGGCGGATGCGAGGATGTTCCGATGAGCCAGCCTGTCGCAGATCCGCGAGCCGTCTCCGAGTACCGCATCGCCGCCACTTCGTTGCGGGCCGGGGATCTGGTGAACACCTCCCCCGGCGGCGAGGACGACTGGCAGCAGGTGCTCAGCGTGCACACCGCCGAGGCGCCGGGCGACGACCCGGACGCGGCCGCCCTGGTGGCCGAGGTCGGCGACCGGTATGTGGTGGTCCGGCTCACCGACGTTGCTCCGGTGGACAGCCCGGTGTACTTCGACAACGGCATTGCGCTGACCTTCGGGATGGACGGGGCGGCGGACAGCCCGGTCGCCGAGGCGCTGTCCGACCGGGACGCGGAGCGGACCTTCCTCTACACCCGGTTCGAACTGGTCACCGTTCGCGCCTGACCGGGGCGGTACCGGCCCGGGGTGCTCTGTGCTCCGGCGATTTGGGCGCCGTCGGCGCGCACTGGTAGCCTGGCGAGGTTGCCCGGACCCACCGGTCGGGCGACGATGTCCGGAAATCAGCAGTTCTCCGACCACTCCCAGATCGGCATTCGAGGCAAACTTCGTGGCGAACATCAAGTCCCAGATCAAGCGGATCCGTACCAATGAGGCCGCTCGGTTGCGCAACAAGAGCGTCAAGAGCGCGCTCAAGACCGCGATCAGATCGTTCCGGGCCGCCGCCGAGGCGGGCGACAAGGACAAGGCCGGTGCCGCCTTCGCGCACGCCTCGCGTCAGCTGGACAAGGCCGTGAGCAA
>DATFHF010000056.1:0-122659 GCA_035248685.1 Jatrophihabitans sp. | reverse complement strand
CTTGGTCAGGCTGAGGTCGGCCTGCGCCTGGACCGGGACGTCCACCGGCGCCGGGTTGCTGCTGCTGCCCGGGGTGGCCGAGTCGATGCTGGCATTGTTGACCAGCACCGCGGTGCCGGCCGGCAGGGTCACCGGCGTGCTGGCCGATACCAGGGCCTGCAGGGTGATCGGCGGCGCGCTGGTGCCGGCCGGGATGCCGGCCCGGGTGCACACCACGTCCTGCCCGGACGGCAGGCAACTCCAGCCGGTACCGGTGTAGGAGTCGAAGCTCATGTTCGCCGGCAGCGTGTCGGTGACGGTGACCGAGTCGGCGTCGCTCGGGCCGGCATTGCTGGCAACCAGGGTGAACGTCGCGTCGGTACCGGCCAATACCGGCGGGGTGCCGGCCAAAACCTTGGTCAGGCTGATCGCCGCGCTGGTAACCACGGTGACCGGGTCGGTGCTGGCGTTGTTGGTCAGCACCGGGTCGGCGGTGCCGCTGGAGACGTCCGCGGCGTTGCTGATGGTGCCCGCGCCGGCGTCCGAATCCACCGTGGTAGCAAGGCTGATCGGATTCGCGTCGGCCGCATTGGCCAGCCCCGCGGCCAGCGTGCAGCTGACCAGCCGGCTGCCGCTGGTATAGCCGCAGCTCCAACCGGTGCCGGTGGCCGAGAGATAGCTCAGCCCCGCCGGCAGCGAGTCGGACACCGTGATCGGGCCGGTCACGTCGGACGGCCCGCCGTTGTGCACCGCCAGCTGGTAGGTCAATCCGGAGCCGGCGGTGGCCGTTCCGGAATGGCTTTTCACTATCGATAGATCCGCCGACGTCGACACCGCCGAGTTGTCGGTGCTGGAGTTGTTGGCAGGCACCGGGTCGGTGGTGCTGGCTGACACGGTGGCGGTGTTGACCGCCGGGCCGGTGAAGTCGCTGGCCAGCCGGACGGTGACCGTGAAGCTGCTGGTGCTGCCCGCGATCAGGCTGCCGGCGTAGCTGCAACTGACGGTGGCACCGGCCGCGGCGCAGTTCCAGTTCGGATCGGCGGAGCTGAAGGATTGGTAGCTCAGCCCGGTCGGCAGCGGGTCGGTCACCTGAACCCCGGTGGCGTCGGACTCCCCCGCGTTGAACACATCGAACTGGTAGACCACGTCCTGACCGGCCACGAAGCTGCCGGTCAGGTGCTGCTTCTGCAACTGGAGGTCGGCGCGCACGGTCGGTGTGGTGGTCACCGTCGAGGAGTTGTTGGCCGGGATCGGATCGGTGGTCGGCGAGCTGACGGCTGCGGTGTTCGCCACCGCCGCGGTCTGCCCGGACGGGATGCCGACGGTGACGATGATCGCGGCCGGCACCGCGCCGACCGGCAACGGGCCGGCCAGCTGGCAGTGCAGGGTGGCACCGATCGTCCCGGCCGGGATCGGGTCACAGCTCCAGCCGGTGCCACCGGCCGAGACGAAGCTGGTGCCGGCCGGCAGCGGGTCGTCCACGGTGATCGGGCCGGCTGCCGCGGACGGGCCGGCGTTGCTGACGATCAGGCTCCAGCTGGCCTGGCCGCCGGCGATCAGCTGCGGCGAGCTGAGCGTCTTGCTGATCGCCAGGTCGGCCTTGGCGGTCACCGTGGCGTTCGCGGTGGCGGTGTTGTTGGCCGGATTCGGGTCGTGGGTGTGCGCGCCGACGGTGGCGGTGTTGCTCAGCGAAGTGCCGGCGGTGACCGACTGGTCGACCGCGTAGCCGACCGTGATGGCCGGGAAGCTGGCACCGTTGGCCAGCGTGTCGGTCGCGTTGGTTCGGCTGCAGCTCAGCGGCGCGGTACTGGTGCAGGTCCAGCCGGTGCCGCCGGCGGTAATACCGGTGACCCCGGTGGGCGCCGGGTTGTTGAACTGGTCGGTGACGGTGAACGGCCCGGTGGCGGTGTCCGGTCCGCTGTTGTGCACGGTCAGCAGCCAGCTGGCGGACTGGCCGGCAACCGGCGCGGTGCCGACTGCCTTGGTCAGCGTCAGGTCAGCCGAGCCGATGTGCGCGGTGGCGATGCCGGGGCCGTTGGAGTACGGGCCGGACGCGTTACCGGTGGCGCCGGTCAGATCCTGCGCGGTGGAACTGGCCGAGTTGGTCTGGTTGACCGCGATGCCGACCCCGGGGCTGCTGGTCACGCCGGCCTGCGGGGTGGCGGTGAAGGTGATGGTGAGCGCGGTGCCGGCCGGCAGGTTGCCCAGGGCGGTCCAGGTCAGGGTCTGCACCCCGGACGCGGAGCTCACCGCCGGGTCGAGCTGGCTGGCCGGGCCACCGTTCACCGACACCTGGGCGCTGCCGGTGTCGTAGGTCCAGTTGGCCGGCAGGGTGTCGGTGGTGGCGACCAGGTAGGCGGCGCCGGCGCCGGTGTCGCGGGCGGTGATCTGCCAGCTGAACGACTCACCGAGGTACCCGGTGCTACCACCGGGCATGGTTTTGGTGGTGGTCATCTTCGGGAAGAACGGGCTGACCGTGGCGGTCGCGGACATGCCGGAGTAGTGCCGGCCGCCGGTCGGCAGCGAGTCGTAGCCGGTGATCCGAGCGGTGTTCAGCAGGCCGGCCGCGGTCAGCGTGTTGGACGGCGCCAGGGTCGCCGAGTAGGTCAGCACCGGCGCGCCGGCCCCCTTGCCGACCGGGCTGGGCAGCGTCCAGCTGATGACGCCGCCGCCGGTGGAGGTCTGGCCGCTGATGCTGCCGCCGCCGGAGATGCTGGCCGGGTCCACCACCACGCCGGTCGGCACGGTGTCGGTGACCGTGACGTTGTAGCCGGTGCTGGTGTTCACCGTGTTGGCGTTGCTGACGGTCAGCGTGTAGCCGAAGGTCTGGCCCGGTTCCGGGTGCGCCTTGTTGGCCGACTTGCTGATCGACAGGTTCGGTTCCAGCACGGTGACGGTGGCGGTCACCGTCGGACTGACCTGGTCGTAGCTGGCACCGGCAGTGGTCGGCGGGCTGCCGGCGGCCAGGTCCCAGGCCACGTGCATCGAGTTGGTCAGTGCGGCCCCGGCCACCGCGGCGGCCACGTTGGCCACCTTGGCGGTGTAGTGCACGGTCACGGTGCGCGACTGGGCCGCGGTGGCCGCGTCGCCGAGCAGCCAGCCGATCACGGTGGACGAGCCGCTGCCGGCTACCGGGGTCAGCGCGCTGGCGGTGTTCGGGGTGCACGCGGTGCTGTCCGCATAGGCGCAGCTGACCGTGCCCAGCACCACCGAGCTCGGATCGATCCCGTTCGGCAGCTGGTCGATCAGCGACAGGTTGTAGAAGTTCACACCGGCCGGCAGGACTGCCGAGGTGGTGTAGTTGACGGTGGCACCGACGGTGGCCGAGGTCGGGCTGACCGACTTGACCGCGGTGGCACCGGCGATGGTGATGGTGCTGCTGGCCGAACCGTTGTACTGCCGACCGGCGGCGTTGCCCGGGTCCACCGGCGAGGTGCGGGCACCGGCCAGGCTGTTGCCGCTGACCGCGGCCAGGTTGACCAGGCTGAGCTTGCCGGAGGCGGTCGGATCCACGGTGGCGATGTAGGTCAGGGTGAGCGTGCTGCCGCCGGCCAGATCACCGAGGTTCCAGGCCAGCACGGTGTAGTTGGCCGGGCAGCCGTTGCTGCCGTCGCCGGCGACCGGGGCGTTTGTGGTCACCCCGGCGGGCGGTGCGCCGTAGCTGGCGAAGGTCAGACCGACCGGCAGGCAGTCCAGTTGCCAGGCGTCGTGCAGCGGTGGCCGGCCGGCGGTGTTGGTGGGCTTGAGGGTGTAGGTGATGGTCTGGCCGCCGACCACCGGACCGCCGCTGTTGTTGGTCTTGGTCAGCGACACCGACGGCTCGACGATGCCGACGGTGGCGGTGGCAGTCCGGGCCGGCAGCGCCACCCCACCGCTGGCGGCGGTTTGGCTGTTGAAAGTGGCGGTGTTACTGCGGATGACGCCGTGCGCGTTGGTCACGCTCTGGGTTAGCTGCGCCGCGATGGTCATGGTGAAGACCTGGTCGGTGGCGCTGGTGTTGTCGTAGCTGGCCGGCCAGCTGAAGGTCGGCGGGGCGGCGGCGGAGAAGTTGACGCCGGCCGGCAGCGCCGCGGTGGTTGCCGACCCCGCGTCCGGACGGTAGCTGCCGATAGCGCTGACCAGGCTCAGCCCGGTCGGCAGCGGATCGGCGAAGCTGGCGTTGAACACGCTGGTGTGCGCCGGGATGGTGGCGCTGGTGGTGAAGCTGACCTGCTCGCCGATGGTGGCCTGGGTGCTGGCCGCCGGGCTGGCCTCGGCGCCGACGTTGCCGGTTTCGTTCACCACCGACGTGACGCCCTTGCTCACCGTGACATCGGGCAGCAGCACGTCCGAACTGTCCGCGGCGGCGGGCGCGTCGTACTGGCCGGCGGTTACCGAGGTGTCGATGTTGGCCGCCGGGTAGTAGCTGGACGTTCCGCCGAGGTCGTTGACCGCGGTGTACGAACGCACCGCGGCGGTGTCGGTCAGGTCGGTGGTGACGCTTACCCCGTCCGGGATGGTGACGGTGTAGTTGTAGGTCTTGCTGGAGCCGGCCGGCAGCGCCGGCACCGCCGCCCCGGTCCAGACGATCGCGCTCAGCATGCCGTTGTTGGTGAAAGTGGGCTGGCCGGCGTCGCCAGGGTCGGTGCAGGTGCCGCTGTCTGAGATGGCGCTGACCTGGGCGCACCGGATGCCGGCCGGCAGCACGTCCCACAGCTGGAAGTTGCTGACGTCGACGTTGTTGGCGTTCGCCACGCTGCCCTGGTTGCTGGCATCGACCCGGAAGGTCACCGCGTCGCCTTCGTGCACCGTGACGTGGTCGGTGTTGGCGGGATTGACCGGGATGGAGCCGTTCACGCCGGCCACCCCCTTGGTCAACCCGATCGGTGGTGCGGCGGCGATGCTGAAGTCCACCCCGTCCCGCAGCGAGGTAGCCACTCCAGCCGAGTTGACGGTGCGCAGCTTGACAATGTTGCCGGGCTTGTCCAGCGGTGGGCCGGCCGCCGCGTCCAGCACCAGCACGCTGAACTGCACCATGAACACCGCGCCGACCGGCACGTCGGTGGAGCCGTCCGGCTGCGGGGCGCCGATCGCCCAGCTCAATGCGCCGCTGGCCGCACCCGTGCTGTCGAAGCTGATGTCGCCGGCCCGCACCGTGTTGCCGGCCGGGTAACTGACGCTGCCCGGTTCGTAGCTGGTGTTGCCCGGCAGGAAGTCGGTGAGCACCGCGTTGCGGGTCTGGTTGGTGCCGGAGAACGGCACGGTGATCTGGAAGCAGGCCCGATCCCCTTTGGCGAATACCGGATTGGTCGTCCCGTAGCTGGCCGACGAGCAGTCCATCGGGGTGGCGCGGGCGCCGACCAGCTTGCTCAGCGTGCCGAAGGAGGTGCTTTGGCTGGCCGACGTGCCGTCGGTCACCGACTGGTTGCCGGTGAAGCCGGTGGCCGGCACCGGGGTTGAGGTGCCGGTCTCGTTGGCGGTGTTGGTGAAGCTGTCGCCGGCTGCGATCGGGTCACCGACCAGCGCGCCCCCGGTGTAGCCGACCCGGTCCCGGGCCTGGTAGCTGATGGTGGTCGAACCGTCCTTGGCGACCGCGATCGGCTGGAACACCACGATGAAGGTGCCGTCGCTGTTCTGGGTCACCGACTGGTACGGCAGCGACGGTGCGAAGCCGGCGGACGGATCGCAGTCGGCCGGGGCGCCGCTGACGTGGTTGCTGACGTCGTCCAGCGGGCAGACGCCGTTGGGCAGCACGTCGGTGATGGTGATGGCCGAGTTGTCGGTGTATTCGCCGGAGTCCACGTGCAGCGTGTAGCTGGAAACAGCGCCGGCCACGAACTCGGCTGGTGACACCGACTTGTAGATCCGCAGGTCGTTGCTGGTCACGGTGCGCGTGGTGTCGGCCACCACCGCGGTGCCGCCGCCGGCGACCGGGCCGGTGTAGACACCGGCCGCGTGCGCGTAGTTGACCAGTGCGGCGGCCGGCCCGATCTGCCGAGTGGACGGGCCGGTGTTGTTGTCCAGGTTGGCGGTCTGGCCGAGCGAGGCCGGGCTGGGACCGCCGCTGAACAGCACGTTCTGGCGCAGCGGGATGCCGGCGGCGTAGCTGATGGTGACGCTCTGGCCGGCGGCCAGCGTGCCGAGGTTCCAGATCACCTTGGTGTAGATGCCGGTCGGGTAGCTGACCGAACCGTCCGGGGCCGGGTCGGCGACGGTGTCCACCGAGGCCGGGGTCGGGCAGTTGCTGGCCACCAGCGGGGTGCCGGTCAGCGAAGGCGCGCCGGGGTATTCGACCCCGGTGCTGTTGTCGAGGAGCCCGCAGCCGAGGAACTCCTCGGCTGCGGGCAGGTAATCGGTGACGGTGACGCCGTTGGTGGCGGCCCGGCTGGTGTTGCTGACGGTGAGCGTGTAGACGGTCGGGTGGTCGTGCACCCCGCGCAGCAGCTTGGCTTCCGGGCTGGGCTCGGTCTTGCTGATCGCCAGCGCGGTGACCGTGGTGCTGGTCTGGTTGCTGGTGGCCGACTGCACCTGGGCATCGGCGATCGGCTGGCCGGTGGCGGTGAACTTCGGCACCAGCCGGGGCGCGGTGCTGGCGTAGGCGTTGCCGGTGTTGAGGATGGTGCTGGCGACCGGCAACGCGCCGGCGTTCACCTTGGCGGTAAAGCTGATCGCCGAATTGGCACCTACCTGGAGGTCGAACAGGTCCGACCAGAGCAGGGTCTGCTGCCCGGTCACGCCGTCGGTGATGACGGTCGGGTCACCGGCGTCGGCCGGTGTGCTGGAGCCGGCCTGGTAGCTGAGCCCGAGCGGCAGCACGTCCCGGAAGGAGACGTTGTACTCGGGCTGCGCCGACGGGTTGGCTGCCGGGTTGGCGGCGGTCAGGCTGAACCGCACCGCGGCGCCGGCCAGCACCTTGGCCGGCGCCTGCTTGGTCACGGTGATCCCCGGGGTGCTGGCCGATGCCGGGGCGACCGGCAGCACAACGGTCCCGAGCAGGAACAGGGCGCAGGCGGTGATCAGGTAGCTGAGGCGACGAGCAGGACCGACTGAGTGAGCGGCAACTAGCACACAGGGCTCCCAGCTGTCTACACAGAGTAGTCGTGTAGATGCTGCGTTAAGTCTTGAGCACCGTCAAACGCAACACTCGATTGCTGGCCAAGCTGTTATGGGCGCCGTACCCGCAGGCCGCCGAAGACCATCTCCACCACCGCGTCCGCCAGTTCGGTCGGCTGGAGACCGCGACCCGGGCGATACCAGTCGATCAGCGAGTTGACGGTGCCGAACAGCAGCCGGCTGATCAGGCCGGGCTCGATATCGGCGCGCAGCTCACCGGCCTGGGCGGCGGCGGTCACCAGCTCACCGACGAAGTGGTCGAACTCTCGGCGCCGGGCCAGCGCGTGCTGTTCCAGCTCGGTATTGCCGCGCACCCGCAGCAGCAGCGTCACGTAGGGCAGCTCGGCGGCCAACACCTGCACGCTGCGGCGCACCAGGTGTTCCAGCCGGTCGATGGCCGGGCCGTGCAGCGCGGCCGGCTCTTCGGTGACAGCGAACAGCGCGTCCAACGCTCGGTCCAGCGACAGCCGCAGCAACTCGGCCTTGCCCTCAACGTGGTGGTAGATGGAGGACTTGCCGATGCCCAGCCGAGCCGACAGATCCTCCATCGAGGTGCCGTCGTAGCCGCGCTCGTTGAAGACCGTGACCACCACCGCCAACAACGAGTCCAGGTCGTAGCCGGGCCGGCCGCGTCGGGCCGGTCGAACCGCAGATGCCGGGATCGCTGCGTTCACGGCTGCCTCCTTGGGTTGACTTGTGCACCGCTGAGGGCATCGGGCAGACTCGACCATACCCGAACGGCCGTTCGGTAATGGAGGTGCTCGCGGCATGTCCGAGCTGGCTGGGTTGGAGGCCATCGAGACCGCCTCTCGCGATGAGATTGCCGCGTTACAGCTGGACCGGATGCAGTGGTCGCTGCAACATGCCTACGACAACGTCGCGCACTACCGCGCCGCCTTCGACGCCGCCGGGGTGCACCCGACAGACTTGCGCGAGCTGACCGACCTAGCACGTTTTCCGTTAACCAGCAAGGAGGATCTTCGACAGAACTACCCGTACGGGATGTTCGCCGTGCCGGTCGAGCAGGTGTCGCGGATCCATGCCTCGTCCGGCACCACCGGCCGGCCGACCGTGGTCGGCTACACCGCCGCCGACCTGGATGTGTGGAGCCAGCTGGTCGCCCGGTCGCTGCACGCGGCCGGCGTCCGTCCTGGTGACAAGGTGCATGTGGCCTACGGCTACGGCCTGTTCACCGGCGGGCTGGGCGCGCACTACGGTGCCGAACGGCTGGGCTGCACCGTTATCCCGGTATCCGGCGGGATGACCGAACGGCAGATCCAGCTGATCACCGACCTCGCCCCGGACGTGATCATGGTGACCCCGTCGTACATGCTTACGATCATCGACGCGATGCGCCGGGCCGGCCTGGATCCGGCGCAATGCTCCTTACGCACCGGGGTATTCGGCGCCGAGCCGTGGACCGAGCAGATGCGCGCCGAACTGGAACAACAGCTGGACATCGACGCCGTCGACATCTACGGGCTGTCCGAGGTGATGGGTCCCGGGGTGGCCCAGGAGTGCCTGGCGACCAAGGACGGCCTGCATCTCTGGGAGGACCACTTCTACCCCGAGGTGGTCGACCCGATCACCGGCGAGCTGCTGCCGGACGGCGCCGAGGGTGAGCTGGTGTTCACCTCGCTCACCAAGCAGGCGATGCCGGTCATTCGCTACCGAACCCGGGATCTGACCAGGCTGTTGCCCGGCACCGCTCGCAGCATGCGCCGGATGCAGCGGATCAGCGGCCGCAACGACGACATGATCATCCTGCGCGGGGTGAACCTGTTCCCCACCCAGATCGAGGAGCTGATCCTCGGGGTGCCCGAGCTCGCCCCGCAGTTCCAGTGCGTGCTGGACCGGCCCGAGCGGCTGGATCGGTTGACGGTTCGGGTGGAGTCCCGCGACGACGTAGCCGAATCCGCACGCCCGGCCGCCGGTGATCGGTTGCGGCAGCAGGTCAAGGACCGGATCGGGGTCAGCGTCGAAGTAGAAGTGCTGGCCCCGGACTCGATCGAGTACTCGATGGGCAAGGCGCGCCGGCTGATCGACAACCGCCCGAGCCGCTAGCCGTTACCTGCTCCGGATCGATACCACATCGAACGGTGCCGGCAGTGGCCCGCCGGTCAGGTTCGCGGCCAGCCCCGCGCCCACCTTCTGGGTGGTGAAGTCGCTCAGCAGTTGGAGGTCGCCGTTCGCGGACCCCTGAGTGTCGGTCCCCGTGACAACGGAATCGTCCAGCAGGTAGGCCACCCCATTGGAGACGTCGTGGGGAAACACCGGCCAGGGGTGCTGCAACTTATAGGCCGCCCAGTGCAGGTGCCCGGTAGTTGACAGGTTGATTTTGATCGCCGAGTGCCGTGCGGTCATCTGCGGGATCAGCTCGGCAACCGTTGAGGACTGGATGTCATCGTTGGTGAGAAACACCGGTCCCAACAGGTACTTGTTGGCGAGCGGATCGCAGACCACGATCGGTTGGTCGGGCCGGTTCAGCGGCTTGTCGCTGCAGTTCCAGTTGGTGATCACGGCCCGAATGGCATCCTGCTGGTCCTTGCTCAGCGCCCAGTAGCCGGCTGAGTCCTTCGGTGGTGTGAAGCCCAGCGACTTCCACTGGTCGATCACCGGCGGATCGGGGATCACCGGCACCGACATCGGCCACTTCGGCGCCAGCGTCCAGCCGATGATGTAGGGACGGACCTGGTAGGCATCGACCGTTCCCAATTGGCCTACCTCGGCGGCCGATACGCCCGGGAGGAACGCGGTGATCTCCTTCGAACCGACGATCCGCACGTCGGCATCCGTCGCGCCGAGCGCGGCCGCCCGAGCGCTGATAATGCGCTGGGCCTGCTTGAGGTCGGTCGCGCTGAGGTCGTCGGTTCGCGCCCGCAAGGTGACGAACGTCCCGGGCTCATCGCTAGCCGCCAGGGCGGACGAATGCCGCCCATGGTTCGGCAGGAACAGGGCGAGGATAACCACGGCGACGATGGCCGCCGCCAATACCGGTAGCGTCCAGAGGCTGATCTGCCGGCCGCCGAAGCGATTCGCTGACGATGTCATGCCGTAAAGACGCGAAGCGACCGGTTAGGTTCCGCCCGAGATCAGCGGCTCGAGGTGCTCATGCTGCCCCCCGACGGCATGAGCACCTCGAGCGCTAGCCCCGGTCACCTGCCTTCTACCGAGACCACGTCGAAGGGTGCCGGCAGGGCTCCGGCGTTCAGGATCGCGGCCAGCTGGATAGCCGCGCGTTCGTCGTAGCTCTTGAAGCAGGTGGCGATAATGGTGCTGTCCGCGGTGAGCGGCTTTGTCAGCAGGACGTCGGCGATCGGCACGCTGTCCAGGGTCTCCACGATTTCCGGCGTCTGGAATTGGGCGATGTAGTCGTTCACCCGGCTGGTGGCAGCCGGATTCAGGGTGACCGCAAGCTCCCACTGGTCGGCAATCGATTCTTCGTTTGCGGCCGGTGCTACTGAGGTGATCTCGTTGCTGGCCGCGAGCACCGGTCCCAGCAGGAATCTGTTACCCCGCTCCTGATCACAGGTCACGATCGGTGCGTCGGGCCGGTCAGGCGACAGGTCGTTGCAGTTCCACTTATTGACAACGGCTTGCACGGCAAGCTGCTGGGACCGGCTCAGCGCGACGTAGGCTGCCGCGTCCTTCGGCGGCTCGAAGCCCAGCGACTTCCACGGATCGACCACCGGATGGCTGCTACTCGGCGGCTGTACTGGCGGGCCGTTCGGATACCACGGCATGACTATCGGGCGGATTTGCAGTGCGTTGACGACGCCCAGACCTTGGAGAGCGCTGGGCGCCACCCCCGGCAGGAACGCGGTGATCTCATTGAAGCCGACGATCTGCACATTGGGGTTCGCTGCGCCGAGCGCGACGGCCCGAGCGCTGATGACCTGCCGTGCCTTGTCCAGGTCGGCCTCGCTGAGCCCATTGGTTCGCGCGCGCAGGGTGATGAAGGTTCCCGACGCTGGGCCAGGGCCAGCCGGCCCGAAGGAATGCACCCTGCGGCTCGGCAGGACCATGGCGAGGATGACCGCAACGACTATGGCCGCTGCCAGTACCACTACCACCCAGGCGCCTTTGGGTAGGTCCGGCCGGTCGTCCAAGTCGGACAAGCTGTCCGGATCGAACCGCGGTGGCGGTGTTGCGTCGGACAGGTTGCGACGCGCGGTGTCCTGCAATGCTGCGACGAGCCGGCTTTCGACGTCCCGGCTGCCGGACGGGCTGGTCATCGCAGATCTCCTAGCTTCATCTCGAGCGCAGTGAGCGCCCGGCTGGCGGCGGACTTGACCGTGCCAGGCCTGATTCCGAGGGCGGCGGCGATCTCGGCCTCGGACAGCTCCGACCAATAGCGCAGGACGAGGACCTCTCGTTGCCGTTGTGGCAGTTGCCGAAGCGCTGCCATCAGGACCGCATGCTCAGCGCCGACGATCACCGAATGGTCGGCCGCTTCCACCGGATGCGGATACACGCCGCGCAGATGTCGTCGGACGGTGCCGCGCCGGCGCAGCATCGAACGAGCCGCATTGACCACCGACCGGTGCAGGTAGGCGATTTGGGCGTCCGCGTTCCGCGGCGGTTTGCGGTAAAGGCCGACGAACGCATCCTGCGCGCAGTCCTTGGCGCTTTCCAGGTCGTCGACCAGGAGCAGGGCCACTCGGACCATGTTGTGCCACTGCGTGCGGTAGAGCTCGTCGAAGCCGAGCTCGGTGGTGGCCGTCTCTACCCGCACGAAGCTCCCCCAGCCTGGCCTACCGTCATACCTGGCCGCAGACGTCGTCACGCGTAATAGACGCGCAGCGCCCCATAAGGTTCCCTCCGAAATCCACCCACTCCAGGATGCGACACCCTGAGCCGCGGTGTTACGTCGTTGCGTCCTGCCTGGATTCGCTGAACGATGGCTCTCACTACGCGCGCCGCCAAGCAGAGGAGACAGCTCGTGGGCAGACTTGCCGACTTCGTCCTGCGTCACCGCCGGTGGGTGCTGGCCTTCTGGGTTGTGGTGTTGATCGCCGGCATCGCGCTGGCCGGCAAGACGACCAGTCGGCTGACGGTCGACTTCTCACTCCCCGGCCAACCGGGCACCGAGACCGCTCACCAGATCAAGGCACTGCTCGGCAACGGAGGGGACACCAACCCGTACTTGGTTTCGGTGACGGTGCCGCCGGGCCAGCAACTGGCCGGCAACTCCGATGCCGTCGGTAAGGTCTTCACCGCCGTCGAGCAGCAGGTCCCGAACGTGCGGGTGATAGACGAGGCCAATACCGGCGACAAGGCATTCCGCACGACTGACGGCCGGACCGGCTACGCAATCCTGTTCTACCGCTTCAACCCGTCACCGACCGCCACCCTGCAGACCGAGGCCATCAGAGCCGCCGCCACGGCTGCCGCGCCGGCCGGATCAACCATCGGGGTCACCGGCGAGGACGCACTGGCGGTGGGCGATTCCACCGGCGGTCCCGGGGTGGTCGCCGAGACGCTGCTCGGCGCATTGGGCGCGCTGATCGTGCTCGCGTTCGTATTCGCCTCCTTCCTCGCGCTGCTACCGCTCGCGGTGGCCGCGGTCTCGATCTTGGCGACCTTTCTGATGCTGTTGCCGATCACCTATCTCACCGATGTCTCGTTCATCGTCGAGTTCCTGATCGCGCTGATCGGCCTCGGGGTGGCCATCGACTACTCGCTGCTGCTGGTCACCCGGTGGCGGGAGGAGCGTGACCATGGTCGGGAGAACGACGAAGCGGTGCGGGTCGCGATGCAGACCGCCGGCCACGCGGTGCTGTTCAGCGGCGTCACGGTGGCGATCGGCCTGCTCGCCCTGATCGTGCTGCCGGTGCCGTTCATGCGCAGCATGGGCTACGGCGGCGCGCTGATCCCGCTGGCCAGTGTGGCCACCACGCTGACGCTGACGCCGGCGATCCTGGGCGGCATCGGCCCTCGGGTGGACTGGCCGAAGCTGCGCCATGAGAACCGGGCCAGCCGGTTCTGGAGCCGGTGGGCGGCGCTGGTGGTCCGCCGCCGGTGGCTGGCGGCCGGGACGGCGCTGGTCGCATTGTTCGCGTTGATCGGGGTGTTCCTCGGCATCAAGATCGGGCTGGCGTCGTCGAGCTCGCTGGCCAAGAGCGGTCCGGCCTACCAGGCGCTGCAAACCCTGGAGCGCGGTGGTGTGTCGACCGGTTCGCTCACCCCGATGGAGGTGCTGGTCCGCTCGGATCAAGCCCAGCAGGTTGCGACCCGGATCTCCGGCGTACCGGGCGTGGGCCATGCCTTCGTCTCCGATGCTCCGAGCAGCAGCCGGGCCGGTCAGACCGTGGTGGTCGCCGTGCCGGAGTCGGAGACGGTCAACTCGCAGAGCATCGGTGTGGTCAAGCGGGTGAAGTCGGCGGTTGACGGGATGCCCGGCGTGGTCGGCGTCGCCGGCGTAGGAGCGGCCCAGATCGACTTCCTGCATGCGGTGTACGGCAATTTTCCGCTGATGCTGTTCCTGATCGCGCTGCTCACCTACATCCTGCTAGCGCGGGCGTTCCGCTCGATGCTGTTGCCGCTCAAGGCGGTGCTGCTCAACATCGTCTCGCTGGCGGCGACGCTCGGCCTGATGGTGCTGTTCTGGCAGGACGGGCACGGCTCCACGGCCATCTTCGGCATCGAGGGCACCGGCGCCGTGACGTTCTGGATCCCGTTGATGGTCTTCGCGTTCCTGTTCGGGCTCTCGATGGACTACGAGGTGTTCATCCTGTCCCGGATCCGCGAGGAGTACGACGCGGCCCGCTCGACCGATGCGGCGGTCATCGAGGGGGTCGGCCGCACCGGCCGGCTGGTGACCAGCGCGGCGCTGATCCTCTTCCTGGCCTTCGCCGCGCTGGCCTCGGGACCGGGCACCGACCTCAAGACGCTGGCCACCGGCCTCGGCTTCGGCATCCTGCTCGACGCCACCATCGTCCGGGCCCTGCTCGTCCCGTCGCTGGTCTCGCTGTTCGGCTCGTGGAACTGGTGGCTGCCGGACCGGATCGCCAGGATCCTGCGGGTGGAACCGTCTCACCCGCACGCCGAACGCCGCGAGCCGCGCGAGCCGGTGGCTGCGGCAACCTAGCGGGCTAGTTGGTTGACGATCGAGGAGAACAAGCTTGGCAGCCGAGCCGCCGCGGGGACGATCAGCGAACGGCTGGCTCGGTTGCCGGCGGCCAGGATCAGCGCCTCAGTGAGCGTCCGGTAGCGGCGGGTCTGTTGCCGCCAGGCGCGTTCATATGCTGCCGGCCGGTCGGCAGCCAGGCAGGCGGCCAGCCGCTGGGCGGTCAACAACCCGATCGACAGGCCTTCGCCGGTCAGCGCGTCGACATAACCCGCCGCGTCGCCGACCAGCAGCACCCGGCCGGCCACCCGGCCGATCACCCGCTGCCGAAGCGGCCCGGCGCCGAGCACACCGGCCCCCGGCGCGCCGACCGGCAACCGCTCCAGCAACCGCGGAAACCCGCGCAGCAACTGCTCGAACGGCTGCCGGCGAGCGGACAGCAGCGCCACGCCGACCTGACCCGGCCCGGTCGGCGTGACATATGCCTCCGCGTCAGTTCCCCAGTGCACCTCGACCAGATCGGTCCACGGCGCAACGGCGAAGTGCTGCCGCTGGCCCCAGCGCGGCGCCCGCCGGCTCGGCTGCTCCAATCCGAGCTGTCGACGGATCGGCGAGTGCAGGCCGTCCGCGGCGATCAGGTAGCGGGCACGTACACCGCCGGCCGATATCGATCCGTCGTGCTGGCTGACCTCAGCGACCCGGCGCTGATCGACGACAATGCCGACGCCGAGGACGGCCGAGCACAGCGCGGAGTGCAGTTCGGTTCGCCGTACTCCGCGCCCGACGCCATGCCGAAACCGCGCATCGACCGAATGCCGCGGGTTCAGGTACCGGATGCCGGTGAGGTCCCAGCCGGCCGGCCGCACGCCCAACTCGGCCAGTGCGCGCACCGCGGCCGGCAGCAGCCCCTCGCCGCAAGCCTTGTCGATCGGCCCGGCCCGCTGCTCGAGCACCCGGACGGTCAACCCGGCCCGCTGGCAGTACAGCGCGCTGGCCAGTCCGACCGGCCCGCCGCCGACCACCAACACATCGATCACGGGACGCCCGCGGAACCGAGGCCGGCCAGTGCCTGGTTCTCCACCCCGATCCGCACCCGAAGCAGCATCGCGTTCAGCGCCGAGAACACCAGCGCGGTCAGCCAGCAGGTGTGCACCAGCGGCAGCGCCGCGCCTTCGAGCACCACCGCCAGGTAGTTCGGATGGTTCAGCCAGCGATACGGGCCACCGTGTACCCGACCGGCGCCGGGCACGATCACCACCCGGGTGTTCCACTGCCGACCCAGGGTGGCGATGCACCACCAGCGCAGCGCCTGCGAACCGAGCACCACGGCCAGCATCGGCCAGCCCAACGCCGGCAGGAAGTGCCGCTCGGACGCCTCGACCAGGCAGCCGATCAGCAGCCCGACATGTAGCACCACCATCGCCGGGTAGTGCCCGGCGCCGAACTCCAGCCCGGATCTGGCCCGGCTCCAGGCCAGATTGCGCTGGGAAACCACCAGTTCGGCGACTCGCTCGGCGGCGACCGCGAGCAGCAGCACCAGGTACCAGGTCACCGCCACCCCCTACCAGCTCAACAGGACCAGCTCCCCGCAGAAGCCGGGACCCATCGCCAGCAGCACCCCGGGGCTACCGGGGAGGAAACTGCGCTTGGCCAGCGTATCGGCGAGCACATGCAGCACCGAGGCCGAGGACAGGTTGCCCACCTCGGCCAACGAATGCCAGGTCAGCTCCAGCGCGTCGGGGCCGAGCTGCAAGGTCGCCTCGATCGCCTCGATCACTTTCGGACCACCAGGGTGGCTGACCCAGCCGGCCACGTCGGCAAGTTCCAGGCCGTGCCGTGCCAGCAGGCCGCGCACGTCCGCCGCCAGGTAGCGCTCGACCAGCGCCGGCACCTCGGCGTCCAGCACGATCTTCAGGCCGCTGCCGCCGACGTCCCAACCCATCGTGCGCTCGGTGCCCGGGTACAGGTGGGCCACCGAGTCGACGATCCGGGGGCCGGCGGCGGCCGGGTCGGCGGCTGCCCGATCGGTGCCGAGCGCCACCACCGCCGCCGCGCCGTCGCCGAACAGGCCGCTGGCCACCAGGTTGGCCACCGAGTGATCGTCCCGCTGCACGGTCAGCGAGCAGAGCTCCACCGACACCAGCACCGCGACCTGGTCCGGCCGGCCGAGTAGGTAGTCGTGCAGCCGGGCGATGCCGGATGCGCCGGCCACACAGCCCAGCCCGAACAGCGGCATTCGCTTGACGTCCGGACGCAGGCCGACCACCGCCGCGATCCGGGCGTCCAGTGACGGCGCGGCCACCCCGGTCACCGTGGTGAAGATGATCAGGTCGACGTCGGTCGGCGCCAATCCGGCGTCGGCCAGCGCGCCGCTCAACGCCGCCGCGCCGAGTGCCGTGCCGTGCTCGATGAAGGCGTCATTGCGGGCACCGAAGTCGGCCAGCTCCGGATAGCGCTCCAGCGGCAGCGCCAAGTGTCGGCTATTGACCTTGCTGCTGCTGTGGAACCGGCGCAACAGCGCCCGGTCCCGGTCGTTGTCGACGCACAGCCGCCCGAACGCTTCGGTGATCTCGCGCTGGTCGTAGCGATGTTCGGCCAAGGTGGCCCGGACCGCGGCGATGCTCGTCATCGATCCAGCGTAGGTGCGTGGTGGCATGAGCATCCCCAGGCCGAGCGCGGCGCCGGCCGATGGCTCCTATGCTCAGCCGATGCGAGCACGGCTGTCCGGGCTGGTGCTGGCCAGCCATCCGGCGCCGTCGGTGGCGGTCAGCACGCTGGGCACGGTGCTGTTCATCAGCGCCGGCAACCCGGCCCGTACCTGCCTGTTCGGGGCGCTCGCGCTGCTCACCGGTCAGCTGTCCATCGGCTGGTCGAACGACCTGATCGATCAGGCTCGCGACCGGGCCGCCGGCCGGCGGGACAAGCCGCTGGCCACCGGCGCGATCGGAGTGGCCGCGCTGCGCCGAGCCTGCGCGGTGGCACTGGTGCTCACCATTCCGGCGTCGCTGGCACTGGGCATCCGTCCCGGCCTGCTCCAGCTGCTGACGGTCGGTGCCGGGTGGTCGTACAACCTCGGCCTGAAGTCCCGGCTGCTCTCGCCGCTGCCCTACCTGGTTGCCTTCGGGGCGCTGCCGGCGATCGCCACCCTGGCGCTGCCGCACCCTCGGCTGCCACCGCTCTGGATCACCCTGGCCGCGGCGTTGATCGGCGCCGCGGCGCACTTCGGCAATGTGCTGCCGGATCTGGCCGACGACCTGGCCGGCGGGGTGCGCGGGTTGCCACAGCGGTTGGGGCTGGCCGGTTCGGCGCTGGCCGCCGGCGCACTGAGCCTGGCCGCCACCGTCTTGGTGCTGCCGCACAGCCAGTCGGTGGCGGCCGGTGTGTTGCTGCTCGGGGTGCTGGTGCTGATCGGGATGGGGCTGCGGGCCTGCCTGCGTGGTGGCCGGCCGGCGCTGGCGTTCTACGCGGTTATCGGCTGTGCGGCCGGCAATGTCGGGCTGCTCGCGGCCAGTGGGGCGCTGCGCTGAACCTCAGCTCTGCTCGCGGTGTTTCATCTCTGCCTCGTAGAGGTGCCGGTCCGCTCCGAGCCGTTCGCGAACCCGCTGCTCCATCGCCCGGAACACCGACCAGTACTGCTCGTCGTAGGCCTCCACCACCTGGAAGGTCCACATGCCGGGTAGTACGTCGCGCCCGACCAGCACCTCGTCGAGTTCGGCGGCCAGGTCCGGGTGGCCGGCCGCGCGCAGCTGCGCGGATGCCTGCTGCAACGTCTTGTCCGCGGTGCCGGAACGGCGGTGGAATTCGTACAGCAGGCCGCGGATGAACTCCACCACCTCCAGCGCCTCGGACAGCGTGCCCAGCGCCTCCACCTCCGCGTCGGTCATCCCGTCCGGACGGCTGCGCGCCGGTCGTTCGTTCGAGCGCACCGTGCCGAAGGCTTGCCGGGGGTCGAAGTCGTCTGCTTGCTCTGAACGCATCCGGCGAGTATGCCGGTAGCGGTCCGCTGTTAGGGAAATCGGCTGGGTGTTGTCAGCCCGGTGGCCTAGCTTTAGCCGCATGACGGATGTGATCTGCGCTCGTAGTTTGGTCAAGACCTATGGCAAAGTCAGGGCACTGGACGGCCTGGATCTGACCGTGCCCGAAGGCACCATCCTGGGTCTGCTCGGCCCGAACGGCGCCGGAAAGACCACCGCGGTTCGAATCCTCACCACGCTGCTGGAGGCCGACAGCGGCAGCGCGACGGTGGCCGGTCTCGACGTCGCCCGCCAGCCCGGCCTGGTCCGATCCAAGCTCGGCCTGTCCGGCCAGTACGCGGCGGTCGATGAGTACCTGACCGGCTTCGAGAACCTGGACATGGTGGGCCGGCTGTACGGCCTCGGCCGCCGGCGGTCCAAGGAACGCGCCCGTGAGCTGCTGGACCGGTTCAGCCTGGCCGAAGCCGCCGACCGGCCGGTGAAGACCTACTCCGGTGGCATGCGCCGCCGACTCGACCTGGCCGGTGCGCTGGTCGCCCAGCCACCGGTGCTGTTCCTGGACGAGCCGACCACCGGGCTGGATCCGCGCAGCCGCACCGACATGTGGGACGTGATCGTCGAACTGGTGCGCGGCGGCGCCACCCTGCTATTGACCACCCAGTACCTGGAGGAGGCCGACCGGTTGGCCGACAACATCGTGGTGATCGACCACGGCCGGGCCATCGCCGAGGGCACCGCTGATCAGCTGAAGGCCCAGGTCGGCGGGGAGCGGGTGGAGATTGTGCTGGCCCGCGCGGAGGATTTGGCTACCGCCCGATCGATGCTGGCAACGCTGTCCGATGGTCAGGTCGAGGTCGAGCAGCACACCCGCCGACTGGTGGCGCCGGTACAGGGTGGCGCCGGCGTGCTGATGGAGGCGTTGCGTCGGCTGGATGCCGACCGGATTCCGGTGCTGGATGTCGCGTTGCGCCGACCGACGTTGGACGACGTCTTCCTGACGCTCACCGGCCACCCGTCCGAGCAGCTGGCCGAGCAACCGAAGCCGGTCGAACTTCAGGCGGCCAGCCGATGAGTGAGCAGCCGATGAGTGAGCAGCCGATTCTGCCAGCGCGAGCGCTGCTGATGAGGAGCGGAGCGAATCTCAGCGATGAGCGCTCGCGCGAAGAGCAGGCTAAGAAATGACCGCCACCAAGGCGCTGGTCGACGGCGCGATCGTGGCCAAGCGCAACCTCATCAAGATCAAGCGGGTGCCCGACCTGCTGGTGTTCACCACCATCTCGCCGATCATGTTCATCCTGCTGTTCGCCTACATCTTCGGCAGCGCCATCGCCACCCCCGGGGTGAGCTACAAGGAATTCCTGATGCCCGGGATCTTCGCGCAGACCATGATCTTCGGGGCCACCCTCACCGGCTCCGGCATGGCCGACGACATCAAGAAGGGCATCATCGACCGGTTCCGATCGCTGCCGATGTCCCGGTCGGCGGTGCTGATCGGACGCACCGGCAGTGACCTGGCGAACAATGTGCTGATCATCGTGGTGATGTCACTGACCGGTGTGCTGGTCGGCTGGCGGATCCGGACCTCGCTGGTCGAGGCGGTCGGCGCGTTCCTGCTGCTGTTGGTTTTTGCCTACGCCATCTCCTGGATCATGGCCTGGGTCGGGCTGCTGGTGCCCAGCCCCGAGGTGGTCAACAACGCATCGTTCGTGGTGATCTTTCCGCTGACCTTCATCGCCAACACCTTCGTGCCGACCGACCATTTCCCGGCGCCGTTGAAGTTCGCGGCGAACTGGAACCCGGTGTCCTCGGTGACGCTGGCTGCCCGGCAGCTGTTCGGCAACACGCCTGCGCACGAGCAGGTCGCCGACTACTGGTCATTGCGGCATCCGGTGCCCTACACCCTGCTCTGGGTCGGCTTGCTGCTGCTGATCTTTGTGCCGCTGTCGGTCCGGCAGTACCGCAAGGCCGCCAGTCGTTAGCGGATGCGCCGGCCGGTTCCGGTCCCCGCGAGCGAGGCGCGCATCGCTTGTAATTTGCAAGCACAAGCTGTCATGAATGCATTCACCGTCCCTCGGAATTCGCGGCCGTGAGCAGTCAGGCGAGGCTGATCGCCGTCGTCCGACGGCTATCGCCGGCGCTGAAGGACAGCTTTACATTTGTATGGATATGCTGGCTGGCTGGCCAGGTGCCGGATGTCGTCGGCCTCAGTGACGGTCAAGATCGGACACGCCGTCCGACACTGCCGCCCGCTGCGCGCCGATCGGGAATCGTCAACCATGATCGAGCAGTTATCGACCCAGCCGGTTCGATGAGGCGCCGGCCGAGTGACGAGCCGCAGCGTCCCGGCCGGCCACATATCCCGAAACCGCAGGAATTGCAACGCACCGTAACCGGAAGAACGCACAGCGAATCCGACTCGTCTACGCTGGTTGGATCTACTATTTAACTTTAATGCACTTCATTCAGCGCTTAGCCCTACCTTGGCCCAATTGCCTGCTAGTGTCTGCGCATGTCGCTCGAATCAGAGTCGAAAGCAGTGGAGATTCTGGGCCTGCGCGAGCGCAAGAAGCGTCGGACCAGAGAAGCCATCGCCGAGGCCGCGGTCGGACTGTTCCTCAAGCACGGATTCGACCAGGTCTCGGTCTCGCATGTCGCCGCCGCGGCGGACGTCTCCAAGGTCACCGTCTTCAATTACTTTCCGACCAAGGAAGATCTCGTCCTGTCGCGAATCGCCTACCAGGTCGACCTGCCGGCCCACGTGGTGCGGAGCCGAGCCGAGGGCGAGACACCGTTGCAGGCGTTGCAACGTGACTACCTGCGCCGGCTGGCCGAACGCGATCCGTCTACCGGAACCTGCGCGGACGAGCATGTGTTGGCGATCCAGCGGATGATCTTGGCAAGTCCGGCCCTGACCATGCGGATGACCCATCACATGCTGTCCAGCGAAGAGAGCCTCTGCGCCGCGCTGGACGAGGAGATCGGCGAGTCGATGAACGGGGTGGTGGCCAGGGTCACGGCGGCCCAGTTCCTTGCCACGGAACGGGCATTGGCCGATCGCAACCTGCATCGGCTGCTGAACGGGATCGATCCCGACCGGCTCTACCTGGACGCGGTGGCCGAGGCCGACCTGGCCTACGGCGTGCTGGCCCGGGGGGTGGCCAGCACCGGTTGCCGATGGGGCGCTCCGGCCGAAGCCCGGATTGCCGGACCGCGGGAATCACGGCTGGCCGAGGCCCGGCTGGCCGACCCGCGACTGGCTGAGTTCCGGAACTAGCCGTCCCGGCAAGGGCTAATCGGTCCCGGCAAGTTCGGCTACCGCGTGGTCGAACCGCTGCCGGCACCGTTGCCAGGGCGCACTCGGCCCAGCCAACTCGCGCAGCCGGGGCGCCAACTCGGCCGAGAACGACACGCTCGCCTCCAGCGGTAGCAAAGCCGGCAGGTTGTCGATGGCGATGATGTCCAACGGGACGTCCCCATCGCGCAGCCGGCGGGTCGGCTGCTGCCAACTGGTCAGCTCGTCGTAGATCGGCAGCAGGTTGTAGGGCGAGCCGACATCGCAGGTGACGTCGCAGATCACCCGCAGCGCACGGGCCGGGTCGTCGGCGTCGGCCGCGGTCACGAACGGCGGTACCGGCCGGGTTACCAGCACGGTGTTCACCAGCAACTCGTGGGCCAACAACGCATCCCGGTCCAGCTGGCGGGTCTGCTCGACGTCCCATTCGGTGACCCGGGCGCCGGCCAGCGCCAGCGCGTCGCAAGCACCGCGGCCGGACCGGCCGAGGGCTCCGATCACCAGCACTCGGCCGGCTATCGGCCGTCCGGTCGGCGAGCAATTGGTCGAGCCGTTGGCGTTCACCCGAGCGCAGCGGGACATCGAGCCGTCCGCGGTCGTGCAGCACCGCCAACGCGGCACCCAGGTAACCAGCCCAGTAACCGAATGCGGCCAGCCGCCGGCCGTTGTCGTCGGTGAGGTACTCGATGTCGAGCAGCGCACCGCCGCCGGCGACGAACCTCCGCAGCAGCTGCTGGCTGCCCTGCTGGCCCTTGTAGGCATGCCCGAAGTAGACGTGCCGGTGCCGAAGCTCAGTCGGCTCGGCGGGCAGCTCCTTCAACCCGACCACGAACGCCTCGGTCGGTGCGTCCGGCCAGCTGTCCGACGGCACCAATCGGCAACCGGCGTCGGCGTAATCGGCGTCGGCGAAACACCGCTGCGGTGACCGCTCGACGGTGATCGGAATGCCGGAGGCCACCAGCTCGGCGGCGTCGGCCGGGGTGATCGGCGCCCGTCGTTCGGTCGATCGGACCTCGTGTCGCATCCACAGGCTGGGACCGCTGTCCACGCTGATCACGCTGGCGACGATACCGAGCGCCGCCGGTTACTCGAAGGTGGACCAGCTGCTGCCGTCCCGGTAGACCGCGTACGCCCGCACCCGGTGGGCGAGCAACCAAGGCCGAGCAGCCTCGCCCATCGCGAAGCCGGCGGTGGCGTAGACGTCGCTTTCGATGACCGAGCCGGCGCTGACGCTGAGGCTGAGCAACTGCGAATCGGCCGGCCGGCCGGTGTGCGGGTCGAGCACGTGCTGGCCGCGTTCGGCGGTGCCGGAGGTGGCCAGCGCGAGGTCGTGGCCGCTCACCGTGGCCAGCAGCTGGCTGCGGTCGCGCGGGTCGACGATGCCCAACCGCCAGGGCCGATCCCCGGCACCGCCGACGCAGGCGATGTCGCCGCCACCGTTGATGCAGTGGCTACCGGAGCCGGCATCCACCAGCAGGTCGCTGACCCGCTGGATGGCCCAGCCCTTGACGTAACCGGACGGATCCAGCGTCCGGCCGGCATAGGCGTCGAACCAGCCGTCGGTCAGCTGCTTCCACCGCTCGCACTCGGCCAGCACCTCGCTGACGTCGACGGGCAGCTCGTCCGGCCTGAGCTCACCGCGAGCCAGCCGGCACACCGCGCTGTCCGCGCGGTAGGTGGAAAACGTCCGGTCGATGTCGTGCAGGAGCGCCACCGCGGCCGGCAGAGCCGCCGGGTCGAGGTCGGATTGCCTGATATCGAAGGAGAACACCGTCCCCATGCAGAGCTCGACGTGCCGGATGCCGGTCACTTGATGCCGGCCTGATCCAGCGCGCTCTGCAACGACTGCTGGTAGCCCAGCGAGGTGTAGGTCGCCCCGGATACCCCGTCGATGTTTGCGCTCTGCACCTGGAGGGTCTGCTGGACCAGGATCGGCGCGGCCTGGGAGTTGATGTCCTGCGAGCGCGGGTCGTCGGCGGTGAGCTGAAGGTAGTTCACGCTTTGGATGCTGCTGCCCGACAACACCACCTGCACCTGCACGATGCCGTACCGGGTCATCACCGCCTGGCCGTCGATGGTCCGCTGGGCCGGCGGGACGGTCGAGGTCGCCGGCGCCGGTGCGGTGCTGGACGGTGCCGTGGTAGTCGATGGTGCCGTGCTGGTCGATGGCGCCGTGCTGGTCGATGGCGCCGTGCTGATCGGTCTGCCGGCCAGCGGGCCGGCGGCCGATAGCGACTGGGTGCCGGTGTGCGTCTTGAAGCTCAGTAGAGCGCCGAGCCCGGCGATGGTGCCGACAATGCTGAGCAGTACCCGTCGCATGGAAATCCTCAGAACGTAAAGGTCTCGTGGTGGATGTGTCGGGCCGGCACGCCGGCCTGCCGCAACTGGCCGCGGGCGTGTTCGGTCAGCCCGGGCGGCCCACACAGGTAGACGTCGTGCGCGGCCAGATCCGGAACGGTGCGGGTGAGCTCGGCGGCGTTAAGCGGATCCCGGCGCCGGCCGTGCCCCCGGGGGCCGAAGACGTACAGCAGCCGGGCACCGCGGTTGCGGGCGATCCACTCCAACTCCGAGACGAACACCACGTCGGACGGGGTGTGCGCCCGGTACAGCAGGGTGATGTCACCGACCCCGCCGGGTAGCGACTCGAACAGTGCCCGGATCGGGGTGATGCCCACGCCACCGGCCAGCAACAGCACCTTCTGCCGGGTTCGCCGGGCGGCGGTAAAGGCACCGAACGGGCCCTCCGCGAGCACCCGGGTGCCCGGCACCAGCGCGGCGAGCCGGCGGCTGTGCTCGCCGGCGCCCTTTACGGTAATCCGCAGGTATTGCGCGTCCGGGGCCGCCGACAGCGAGTACGGGTTGGCCGCCCACCACAGCTGCCGGGTCAAGAACCGCCAGCGGAAGAACTGCCCCGGCTCGACGCCCAGCCGATGCAGCTGCCGCCCGGTGATCCAGACCGACAGGGTGTCCGGCCCCTCCCCGACCACCCGGACGACCCGCAGCTGGTGCCGGTATGCCCGCAGCAGCGGCGTCAGCACCCGGTACCACAGCAACGCGGCCGCCACCGCCAGGTACAGCGCCGACCAGAGCACCCGGGCCGGCCGGTTGTTCATGAAGTCGGCGCCGTCCGCGAACTGGTGGCTGAAGGCCAGCGCAATCGCCAGGTAGGTGTAGAGGTGGATGAAATGCCAGGTCTCATATCGCAGCCGCCGGCGGGCCGCCCGGGCCGAGGTCACCCCGACCGCGACCAGCAGGCCCAGCGCGGCGGTCGCCATCAGCACGTCCGGGTACTGGATGAGCAGCGCGCCGGTCTGGGACACCACGCCGCGGTGCGCGGTGACCGCGTAGCCCCAGATGATCAGCAGGCTGTGCGTTACCACCAGGCAGACCGTGTAGCGGCCGAGCATCGAGTGCCAGCGGGCCAGCCGGTCGGTGCCGACCCCGCGTTCCAGCGCCGGTATCCGGGCCATCAGGGCCAGCAGCACCACCACCAGGTAACCGGCGAGCAGGCCGGTGATCCGGCCGGCGTTGGTCAGCCAGTCCCCGAAACCATGGATGCCCGGCGTGTCATGCCACCAGAGCAGCACCACCGCGCCGGCACCGAGCCATAGCCAGCCGAGCACGACGTTCGGATCGGCGCGGGCGTACCGCACCGGCCGTGCCACCGCCGCGCTCGGTTCGGTGAGGGTGGCGGTCACGCCCGGGCCCCGGGACGTGCGCTCGCCACTGAAATCGCTGTCACCGGTCCAGGATCGAAGCCGATGCTCTGAGTCAGCTAAGAGCATGCTGAGTCGCAGGTTTAAGTCGCGGTGATGTTTCACACCGAACCGGCGAGACAGCGAGGCGCCGCAAGGTGAATGCTGGTCGCATGTCAGCAGCGACCCCGCGTGAATCGACCGTCCTGCTTCGCCCGGACGGCTCGGCGCCGCGGGCGCTGGTGGTGGATGACGAACCCGGCTTAACCGACGCACTGGTCAGCGCGCTGCACTACGACGGCTGGACGGTGCAGGGCGCCACCGACGGCCAGAGCGCGCTGACGATGGCCGCCGAGCTCCAACCGGATCTGGTCATCCTCGACATCATGCTGCCCGACCTGGACGGCTACGAGGTGCTCAACCAGCTGCGGTCGGCGTCCCAGCAGGTCTGTGTGCTGTTCCTCACCGCGCGGGACTCGGTGGACGACCGGGTGGCCGGCATCAGTGCCGGCGGCGACGATTACGTGACCAAGCCGTTCAGCCTGCAGGAGCTGCTGGCCCGAGCGCGCGGACTGGTCCGGCGCGCCGGCCTGGCGCAGGCGCAGATCGGCAACCGGATCCGGGTCGGTGACCTGCTGCTGGACGAGGACGCGCACGAGGTGTCCCGCAGCGGCCAGACCATCGAGCTGACCGCCACCGAATTCGCGCTGCTGCGCTTCCTGGCCCGCAACAGCAGGCGGGTGATGTCCAAGGCCCAAATCCTGGACAACGTCTGGGACTACGACTTCGGCGGCCAGGCGCACGTGGTGGAGCTCTACATCAGCTACCTGCGCCGCAAGATCGATGACGGCCGGCCGCCGATGATCCACACCGTCCGCGGCGTCGGTTACGTCCTCAAGCCCGGCCGAACCTGAGCAGCCGGCCCTAAACTGCCGGCCATGAGCAGCCGCGGCCGGACCAGCCTGCGCACCAGGTTGACCGCGCTGCTGGCCGGGCTGCTGCTGATCGCCTGTGCCGCGGTCGGCATCGCCACCCTGCTGGCGCTGCGGACGTTCCTGACCGGGCGGCTGGACCAGCAGCTGGATGCCGCCGGCTCGCGGTACGCCTCGGCGTTGGAACGCAACGTCGCCGAGAACGACCACGACGCCGACGATGCTTCTGACGCCGAGACCTCCACGGTCGGTCAGTCCACCGGAACGCTCGGCGCCCGGACGATCGATCACATCATCACCGCGGCCGGCGTGGTCTCCGACCGCGAGCATCCGCACCAGATCACCGACGCCGACCGGAAGGTAATCGCCGGCCTGACGGTGACCGGCAAGAAGCAGAACGTCTACTTCCCGGGCCTGGGCCACTACCGGGTACTGGTCGCCGCCGGGAATGACCACGACGTGTTGATCACCGGCTTGCCGACCCGCCCGGTGACCGACACCGTGGATCACGTCATCGCTGCCGAAGTGGTGGCCTTCACCGTGGTGGTGGCCACCATCGGTTTCCTCGGCGCCTTCGCGGTCCGCCGGTCGTTGCGGCCGTTGGAACGGGTGGCCACCACCGCGCGGCGGGTTTCCGAATTGCCGCTGTCCTCCGGCCAGCCGGAGCTGACCGAGCGGGTGCCGGTGGCTGACCCGGGGACCGAAGTCGGTCAGGTGGCCGCCGCGGTGAACCACATGCTGGAACGGATCGGGGTTGCGCTGACCGAACGGCAGCGCAGTGAGGACCGGCTGCGGCAGTTTTTGGCCGATGCCAGCCACGAGCTGCGCACACCGCTGTCGGTGGTCCGCAGTCACAGCGAGCTGATCGAGCAACAGATCAGCGGCCTGCCGACGGAATTGACCCAGTCGTTGGCCCGGATCGGGTCGGCAGCGGCCCGGATGAGCCGGCTGGTGGACGATCTGTTCCTGCTGGCGCGGCTGGATTCCGGGCAGTCACTGCGCCGGGAGTCGGTGGATCTCAGCCGGCTGGCGGTGGAGGCGGTGGCCGACGCCCGGGTCACCGGACCGGATCACCGATGGTCGCTGGAACTGCCCGATCACCCGGTGACCGTGTCCGGCGATGAGGACCGGCTTCACCAGGTCATCGTGAACCTGCTGTCCAACGCCCGGGAGCACACGCCGCCCGGATCCCGGGTCAGCCTGTCGATCAGCGAGCTGGCCGATGCGGTGGAGATCCGGGTGCGCGACGACGGTCCCGGCTTTCCGGACGGCCTGGCCGACCACGCCCGGGAGCGGTTCGTCCGGGGCCAGGCCTCGCGTGGCCCGACCGACGGTGGCGGCGCCGGGTTGGGCTTGGCCATCACCGACAGCGTGGTCAGCGCGCACCGGGGCAGCGTGGACATCGACAGCACGCCCGGCGACACCAACATCCGGATTAGGTTGCCGCGGGCCGGGCCGGCCGGTTAAACAGGCACGGTGACGAATCTCGTACTGGGACCGGTGTTGCGCCACGTCGGTGCGTCCGACGCCACGGTCTGGGTGGAGACCGATCAGCCCTGCCTGGTGGAGATCCTGGGTCATCAGGAGCGCACCTGGACGGTCGCCGGCCACCACTACGCCCTGGTGGCCATCACCGACCTGCCGGTAGGCAGCGCCACCGACTACGACGTGCGGCTGGACGGCAACCGGGTCTGGCCGCTGCCGGACGACCCGCGGCCGGCGCCGAGCATCCGGACCATCCCGGTCGACGCGGAGATCCGGATCGCGTTCGGCTCCTGCCGTTACGCCCGCGCCGACGAGGTGGCCGACGACCCGCACTTCGAACCGGACGCGCTGGCCTGCCTGGCCCGTGACCTGCCCCGGACCCCGGTCGGGCGCTGGCCGTCGGCGCTGCTGCTGCTCGGTGACCAGGTGTATGCCGACGAGACCACGCCGGAAACCCAGCAGCGGATCCGGCAGCGGCGCGACATCACCACCGGGTCGAAGGAGCAGGTCGCCGACTTCGAGGAATACACGTGGCTGTATGCCGAATCGTGGACGGATCCGGACGTGCGCTGGTTGCTGTCGACGGTGCCGACCTCGATGATCTTCGACGACCATGACGTCCGGGACGACTGGAACACCTCGGCGGCCTGGCGCCGGGACATGCAGGCGACCGACTGGTGGCAGGAGCGGGTGGTCGGCGCGCTGTCGTCCTACTGGGTCTACCAGCACCTGGGCAACCTGGCTCCGGACGAGCTGGCTGCTGATCCGACCTACCAGAAGGTGCGGGCTGCCGGCGTGGATGCCGAGCCGCTGCTTCGCAAGTACGCCACGCTGGCCGACCGGGAGGCGGATGGCGCCAAGGGTGTGCGGTGGTCGTACCGGCGCGATCTCGGCCCGGTGCGGCTGGTGATGATCGACTCGCGCTGCGGTCGGATCCTGGACGCCGGCGAACGCAGCATGATCGGGGTGGCCGAGTTCGAGTGGATCACCGAGCAAGTGGCCGGTGATTACCAGCATCTGCTGATCGGGACCTCGATGCCCTGGCTGCTGGCGCGGGCATTGCACGACCTGGAGTCCTGGAACGAGGTGCTGGCCGACGGGGCCCGCGGCCAGCTGGTGGCCCGCTGGTCGGAGTGGCTGCGCCGGGCCGCCGACCTGGAACACTGGGCGGCCTTCGATCGGTCCTTCGATGCGTTGGGCGAGTTGATCGCCGGGGTGGCCGGTGGGGCTGCTGTGGGCACCGCGCCGGCAACGGTGTGCGTGCTGTCCGGCGATGTGCACCACAGCTATGTCGCGCGGGCCAACCTCGACTCGGGAGGGACCTCCCGGGTGTACCAGCTGACCTGCTCACCGCTGCACAACTACGTGCCAGCCTTTATGAAGCTGGTGTTCCGGATCGCCTGGAGCGGCGTCGCCGAGCGGCTGACCCGGGTGCTGCTCACCCTGTTGGGACTGTTCGCCGGCCCGCGCCGGCCGCGGTTCAGCTGGCGGCGCGCCGCCGGGCCGTATTTCGGCAATGGGCTGATGACCTTCGTCGCGGCCGGCCGCCGGGCCGACGTGGTGTTGCAGCAGACCCGAGCCGGCGACGAGCCCGGCCGGTTGCACGAGGTGGAACGGCTCAGCCTGTCTTGAGTCAGGCGTCGAGCAGGCCGTCCCGATGGGCCAGTGCCGCGGCTTCGGCGCGGCTGCGGACGCCCAGCTTGGCGAGCAGGTTCGACACGTGCACGCTGACCGTCTTCTCGCTGATGTAGAGCTGGTGGGCCACCTGCCGGTTGGTGCGACCGTCGACCAGGAGCGCCAGCACGTCCCGTTCCCGCGGGGTCAGTTCGGTCTTGGACTCGGTCGGCCGGTCGGCCGGCGCGGTGCCGAGCCGGCGCAGTTCGGCCAGCAGCGGCTCAGCCCGCAGTCGGCGGGCCAGCGTCCGGGCGAGGTCAGCCTCGGCCGCCGCTTCGGCCGCGCGGCCGGCCGCCCGCAGCACCTCAGCCAGCCGGACCCGGGAGCGGGCCTGCTCATAGACGTGCCCGTACCCGAAGGCATCAACCGAGGCCTGCCAGAGCGCCACGTGCTCGGCCAGCTCCGGTGGGTCCTGCCCGGTCAGCCAACGCACCCGAGCGGCTTCAGCGTCCAGCCGGCTCAACCACGCCAGCGCCTCCACACCCAGCCGGCGACCGGCCGGCAGCCCGCGGCTCGCGCTGGTGCGACCGGCCTCGGCCAGCCCGGCCGCGCGCTCGGCCAGCGCCGGGCGGTCCCGGGCCGGGCTGGCCAGTGCCTGTGCCGCCACCGCGGCTAGCCCCAGCGCCGAGAGCCGGATTCGGCCCAGGAACCACTCGCTTTGCCACAGCGCGGTCTGCACTCCGATCAGGTCGTCGAGCACGGCCAGCGCAGCCGCGCTGTCACCGCCGGCGGTGAGCAGGTCGATGGTGGGGCCGGCGGTGAGCACGCCGAGCATGCCGTCCCGCTCCCATTGCGGACGCAGTCGGGGCAGCACATACAGCGCCGACGGCTCGCCCCGGCCGGCCCGGACCGCCAGGCCGACCGCGGTCAACAGGGCCTCAGCCACCATCGGAGCGTGCTGCCCGACGATGTCGGTGGTGGCCAGGCTTGCGTCCCAGTCACCCAGCTCGAATTGCACCAGCCCGGCCAGCGCCCGAGCCTCGATGCCGTAGGACGCCCAGCGCCGCCCGGTCTGCTGCGCGCGGTCGGCGGTGGCTCGGAACGCGGCCAGCGCCTGCGGCAACTCCCCCAGCTCGTAGTGCAAGGCGCCCAGGCTGTACCGGCTGCGCAGCTCGGCGCCGAGTTCGCCCGCCGCCTGCGCCTGGTCGGCCGCCGACCGGAACTGGTCAGCCGCCGCCGTCGGGTCCCCGGCCCGGCGCTCGATCACACCCAGCGTGGTGCGGGCATCGCTGGCGACCTCGGGGCGGTCCAGCTGCACCGCCATCTCGATCGCCTCCTGCGCCCAGCGGGCACCGTCCACGTCCCGGCCGATGACCACGGCGGCGTGGGCGTGCAGCGCGTCCAGCCGGGCTCGCAGCACGCTCGGCGGCTCAGCCGGCACCAGCCGCAGCGCCGCGGTGGTGGCGGTGAAGGCGTCGGCGTCCGAGTCGACGTTCAGCGCGTGGTAGCCGAACGCGAACAGCAACCGGGCCCGCTCCTCGGGCTCCAGGTCGGCCGGCGGGCGTTCCAGCGCGTCCCGGACGATGGCCAGTGACCGGAACGGGTGGCCGGCGTCACCGGCTGCGCCCGCGGTGGCCAGGATCAGCCGGATCCAGTCCCGGTTGGCGGGCGGCGGCACCGACGGCAGCAGTTCCAGGGCGGCCTCGTAGTGCTGCATCGCCTCCTGCGGGGCGGCCAGCTCCATCGCCTCGGCGCCGGCCTGGACGCTGGCCCGGAAGGCGGCCGGCAGGTCGTGCGCGCGCCGGGCGTGGTGGGCAAGTTCGGCCGCGCTGCCGCCGGCCGGCCGGTCGGCCAGCGCCCGGGCGAACGCGGTGTGCAACCGCACCCGCTCGCCGGGCAGCAGGTCGTCGTAGACGGCTTCGCTGAGCAGCGCGTGCCGAAAGCCGTACCCTGCGGTGCCGACCGCCTCCAGCACGTGCGATTCCACCGCCTCCCGCGCGGTGTCTTCGAGCTTGCCCGGATCCCAGCCGCTGACCTCGCCGAGCAGCTCGTGCGGGAGCCGGCCGCCAGCGACGGCCACCAGCCGGACCAGCGCCCGGGCTTGGTCGGACAGCCGGTCCAGCCGGATCAGCAGCAGGTCGGCCAGCTCGGCGGGTAGCGCGTCCCCGCTGCCGGCGTGCTGGGTGGCCGAGAGCAGCTCCTCGGCGAAGAAGGCATTGCCGGCCGCTCGTTCCACAATGCGGGCCAGCTCACCTTCGCCGAGTTCGGTCGGAGCCAGCCCAGCGACCAGCGTCCGCACCTCGTCGGCGGTCAACGGTGCCAGCTGTACCCGGCGTACCCCGGACAGCCTGGTCCATTCCGCCAACGCCCGGCGCAGCGGGTGCCGGCGGTGCAGGTCGTCGCTGCGGTAGGTGAGCACCAGCGACAGCCGGGGCGAGCGAACCCGGGCCAGCAGGAACCCCAGCAAATCCCGGCTGGCCTGATCGGCCCAATGCAGATCCTCGATCAGCAGCAGCACCGGCCGGCGTTCGGCCGCCGCCTCCAGGGCGCCCAGTACGGCGTCGTAGAGCGCGGCTCGATCCAGCCGGCCGGCGTCCTCGTCGGCATCGGCTGCCGGCCGGGGTTGATCACCGGCGTCGGCCGGCAGCAGCCGTCCGATCGGGCCGAACCGGGACCGCAACTGCTCGACCAGGTCCGGCTCGACGGCGGCCAGCCGGCCGAAGGCCTCGCCGAACGGCAGGTATGGCAGGTTCGCGTCGCCGAAGTCCAGGCAGTGCCCGACCAGGCAACACACACCGGCCTGCTCGGCCCGGTCGATCAGCTCCGCCAGCAGCCGAGTCTTACCCACACCGGCGTCGCCGGAGACCACGGCGGCCCGCTCGGGCGCGCCGTCGAGCAGCTGTTGCAGCTCGGCAAGTTCGGCGGTCCGGCCGACCAGCGGGGTCACGCGACGGGGCATGCAGGTGATTCTGGTCGCCGGCTCCGACAGTCCTAGCATCCAGGTGTCCGTGCGGTGCTGGTGCCGGTCAGTTGTGGGTGCGGTGGTCACGCCGCAGGTGCCAGCGGCTGCCCCGCCGGACGACCCCGCGCTCCCGACCACCGATCCGACGGAAGTCCTCGGCGATCCGGTCGCGACGGTAGGCGGCATCGCCCTCGACGGTGTCCAGGTAACCGTTGCCCAGGTAGTTCATGATCTTCTCCCTCTGTGATCGCGCTGCTTTCTGCGCTGATCCGACGATGCGCGTCTGAGGGGGGCCCGCACATCGGGAGAACTCCCTATCCCGCGGGCGGTAGGCAGCCTTAGTCGGCCGGTAGCGGCCCCACCGTGGCGGTAAAGCGGGCCTCTATGGTGGCGCTGAGTTCCTGCGGCACCGGATCCAGTGCGATGGTGTCACCGGGACTGCTAAGCCCGCCGCCGGCGCTGGCGGCGTAGGCAAGCGCAACATGCGGACCGGGTGCCTCACCACCGAGCAGGCCGGCATCGGCGACATGCTGGACGGCGACCACCGTGCCGCCGAGTGCCGCCGCGTAGTGCTGCCCGGTGCGCAGGGCAGCCTGAATGGCGTCGGCTCGCACCTGCTGCCAGCCTGGGTTGTCGGCGTCGACCGCCCAGTTCACCGAGTGCACACTCAACTCGGAATGGCCGGTAATTGTGCCGGTAATCGTCTCCGACAGGGTGAAGTCGCGCAGGGTGAGCAGGAGGGCGACCGAGGCATGATGACGTCCGGTCGGGCCATGCCTGCCGGTGGCCTTGTCGTGGTCATACTCCGCTTGGACGGACAGCGACTGCGCCGACCAGGTGAGCGGGGCCCGGACGGTATCCGGGGTCAGCGGCTGGCCGCCGAGCGCGGCCAGTTCGCCGGTGACTTCGGTCAGGACGGCACCGACTGCCGCGCTGGCAGCACCAGGCGAGTCAGCCACCTTGCTCACCGCGCAGTGGATGATCGCCTGGTCCGGCGCCACCATCCGCCGGGCATGCCCGCGTACCGACAGCAGGGTGTGATCGGTCGACATGGCGTGATCCTAGGCCGATGGTTGGGCTGGTACGGCCGAAGCCGGCAGGGCACGTAATTGCTCCTCGACGGCCGGGTTGAAGTTTACCGTGTAACGCCGGATGCGCCGGATCCCGTCGAGTGACAGCGCGCAGTCGGCAACGTTGAGCAGGCCACGCAGCTTTGCCGGGTCGTCGTCCCGATCGGCCCGCGCCTTTCGGTCGGTTTCCGAACTGTCGATCGCCTTTTCCGCCTTGTCGAGCAGGTCGAGCAGTGGATCACCCGCCTCCGAGCTGAAAGCAGCGTCCTCCAGCCGGCGCAGCATTATGGACGAGGTGAGTGGCCACTGCGCCCACATGATCAGCCAGCGCAGCACCGCCGCAGGCTGCTCGACCATCAGCGGCTCCTGCTCGGCCAGGCCGAGCGAACGGACCAGTCGGTAAACATTGATCAGTCGCTTGAGGTGTCTCGGGTTGGGACGCAGGTACGGGACGAACAGCTCGAACGCCCGCTGCTCGTCCATGGTGAACAGCACCTCGGGCATGGCTGACCTTCGGAGCTTCCGTTCGGCCAGCTCGTCGGGGTCTTCTACCCGCTCCGGCTGCGCCTGCTCGGACACGCGGTCGAACTGAATCATCGCGGTCGGCGATGAGTCTTCCTGAGGTTGGCTGTCGGACACCTTGGCCGGTCGCGCGACTGCTCCCGGATCCAGCCGCACCGCCAGCTGGCTCTTGATGAAGGTGGTGATGTCGTTCGGGTTGGGTTCCGGGATCCGGAACGGGATCTGCACTATCTTGTCGAGGTATTCGTAGCCCGAAGCACCGGCCGCGCCCAGCAGCCCTTCGTAGTGCTTCTCCACCGCGGCGGTAATGATCCGGGCGTCAATGCCCAGGCACACGATGAAGCTCGGAAAGTTCAACAGCAGGTTTACCGCCTGCAATACCTCGACCGCCTTGGCCGGCTCGCAGCGATCCAGATCGTCGATGATCACCAGGATCCGTCCGGTCAATCCGTGCTTGTTCGGATCGCCGTCGACGTGCAGCCGACGCTCAAGTTCCTCCAGGTCGTGCTTGATGTCCTCCATCAGGCTGATCTGTCCGCCGTAGTCGCTACCGGCGAACAGTCCGGTGACCCACTTGGCGACCGGATCGTTCGCGGCCTTGACCAATCCGGCGATCCCCAGCAGCGCGGTCAGGCCACCGAGCCCGACCGCAAGCCCTTGCTTTCCCACCGCGACCGCCGCCACGATCGCCAACGCTAGGGCGGCAGTCACCAGCTTGATGCGCAGCGAGCGCCACTCCCGGCGTAGGTTCCAGCGGAGTCGGGTCCACACCCGCTTCCGGCGTGGCCAGCTGCTTAGCTGATCCAGCTCGGTCACGATCTTGCGGACCAGCGCCGGCCAGATAGCATCGGTGGCCGAGTATTCCCAGGCGTTGAAGCACACCGTGTGGATCCGTGGCCCGGTTCTGTTACCGGCTGCCTGCCTCGTCCTGATGGTGCGCCGGATGTGTTCGAGCAGGAAGGACTTGCCCATTCCCCACGAGCCGAATATGCCGATGGTCAGCGGTGGCTTGGTGTACTCGGACATGATCAGGTCGGCGAAGGCATTGACGTAAACGTCGAAGCCCAGTTGGTCGGTCTCGGCGACGGTGTCGTTGCCCGCCCCGCTGGAGGTGCCGACCGACCTGGTCGGCGAGGTCGACTGCGGCTGCGCCACCGGCCATCCGAGATTGGCCAGTGTTACCCGGACGGCATCGGCATTGCCGCTCACCACCATCCCATCGGAGGAGATGCGTTCGACAAGGCCGACCAGATTGTCGTTCTCGTCCAGCAACGGTGAGCCCAGCACGGTGTAGCCCGGAAAAGCGGTTGGCAATTGGGCGGGCGGCCGAGCAGACAACACCCTCGTCTCCCGGCCGTCATCCGATACCGCGAAGTAGCGCAGATCGCCTTTCATGACCAGATTGCCAATAGTCGGCGAACTGGCCGACGTGGCGGGCGGATCCAGTCGAGCAGCGAACAGCGAGCTTCCTGTTACCGGAATCCAATCAAGCCTATGCACGGCTCCTGACGCATCCCGCGCCTCATCGGCCATTGATGGAGGCACCGCGGTCACCAGCAAATTATCCTGAACGACGATGCCCAATCCTGCTGCCCGATAAGGTGATTCGTTCGGCGTGCCTCGGCGCAGCAGGATCGCCAGATTGGGCCACGGAAGTTCGATGGGATGAGTGAGCGGAAAGCGTTCTACAAGTGCCTCGGCATAATTGCCCTTGCCGGACCTGAGCCAGCGCAGGTAGTGGTCAGCGACGTCGTCGATCAATATGCCGGTAAGAACCTGGGCCAGTCCGGCCCGTGCGGAGCCGTTGCCGCTGAGGATCGCGCCAAACAGGCTTTCAATATTCAGTCTCCAGACCCTGGCCTCTGCTTGGAGTTCGTTTGCCCGCATCAGGCAGCTCCGTGCGTTGGGGGTCAGCAGCGGCCACTGGGAGAGCTTCTTGCGCTCGATGACATTCGGATCCATCGCAAGGTCGCTGAGGCGTAACGCCCGGAGGAGCGCATCTTGACTAATTCCGAAGTGGCGCATAAGGACGTCGGCCGGACTGGCGCCGGCGCCTGCCTGCAGGATGCCGATCAGGATGACGTTAGTTCCGACACCCTCGCCACTCGTCTCGCAGGCAGCGGCCCACTCGAATACCTCGCGTGTCTCTGACGACAGCGATGACCAACTCGGCACTGCTTGCACGGCCATGGCCAGAAGGTACCGCCGGTGCTGGCTACCGGCTAGCTGCTGCCGCGGCCACTCCGGCATTAGCCAGCTGATCGGCCCGTTCGTTGCCCAGATCACCAGAATGGCCTTTCACCCACTGCCATTCGACGTCGTGGCGGGCGGCCTGCTCGTCCAGCCGGCGCCACAGCTCGGCGTTCTTCACCGGCTGCTTGGCGGCGTTCTGCCAGCCGTTGCGCTTCCAGCCGTGGATCCAGCGGGTGATCCCTTCCAGCAGGTACCTGCTGTCGGTGTAGAGCAGCACTCGGCACGGCCACTTCAACGCAGCCAGCGCCTCGATAGCGGCCAGCAGCTCCATCCGCTGGTTGGTGGTCTGCGCCTCGCCACCGAATAGCTCCTTGCTGTGCTCACCGCTGCTCAGCCAAGCGCCCCAGCCGCCCGGACCAGGGTTGCCCTTGCAGGCGCCGTCGGTGTAGATCACCACCCGCGGTGACTCGGCAACCGTGCGAGGCCTGTCCTCCACGACTCAGCGCCGGGCGGCTTTACCGGCGCAGCGCACGCATAGCCGGGCGGCCGGCAACGCGCGCAGCCGCTCGTCCCCGATCGGCTCTGTGCAGCCTTCGCAGCGGCCGTACGTTCCGGCGGCCAGCCGGCGGTCGGCGGCGTCGAGTTCCTTCAGATGTTCGCGGGTGCGATCGAGCAGCGCGGATAGCTGCGCCCGCTCGAAGCCGACCGTGGCGCCCTCCGGGTCGTGCTCGTCGTCGTGGTTGCTCATCTCGGTGGCAGCCGCCAGCCGGTCGAGTTCGGCGGTCAGCTCGATAAGCTGCGCTTCGATCGCAGCTCGGTGTTCGGCGAGCAGTTCGGCCGGCGTGCTGGCATCCATGATCGCCCACGCTACCGGCAAGTGCCATGCTGAGCAGGTCTTTCCGGCGGGTATGCGAAGGAGCCGCCATGAGTTACCTCAAGGATCCGCGGGTGGACGCCTATATCGACGGCCTGCTCGACTGGCAGCAGCAGATCTGCCGCGAGGTGCGCGACTTGGTGCACGCGGTGGATCCGGCGGTCACCGAGACCATCAAGCGCAGCTACCTGCCCTACTTCGTGCTGGACGGCAACATCTGTGCCCTGCTGGCGGCCAAGGCGCACGTGAACGTCTTCCTCTAGGACGGGGGCATCGTCGACGACCCGGAGCGGATCATCACCGCCGGTCATGCCAACAAGACCACCCGGACCGTCGCGGTGCGCCCGGGCGAGCAGCTCAACGCCCGGGCGCTGAGCGCCATGTTCGCCCAGATCATCGCCAACAATCGGGCCGGCGGCTGGCGCAAGCTCAAGCGCGACAGCTAGAGCTCAGCGCGCCCTACCCTAGGTGTCGCCTTCGCGCAGCGCGGTGGCCTGCCGGATTTTGTCCTCGTCCAGCTTGCGAGTGTCCCGCGGCTCAGCGAACGGCACCTGGTCGGCCGGCTGGCCGGCCTGGATCGCTCGGGCGTGTTGCAACTCGGCGTTGAACTCCGCGCCGAGCAGGATCGCCACGTTGGTCAACCACAACCAAACCAGGAAGATGATCACGCTGGCCAGTGAGCCGTAGGTCTTGTTGTAGGAAGAGAAGTTCGCCACGTACACCGCGAAGATCCCCGAGGCGACCAGCCAGATCAGCACCGCCAGCACACCACCCGGGCTGATCCACTGCACGCCGGGCTGCTTCACGTTCGGTGCCGCGTAGTACAGGATCGCCAGCATCAGGCTGACGATGGCGATCAGCAACGGCCACTTGACGATGCTCCACACCAGCAGCGCGGTGTTGCCCATCCCCAAGGCATGGCCGACCCGGTCGGCAAGCGGCCCGGTGAACACCACGATGATCGCTGCCAGCACGCCCAGCACCACCATCGCCGCCGTGATCCCCAATCGCACCGGGATGGTCTTCCAGATCGGACGTCCCTCGCCCATCTCGTAGATGGCATTGGACGCCCGCATGAACGCCGACACGTAGCCCGACGCCGACCACAGCGCCAGCAGTATCCCGATGACGGCGGCCAATCCGGCGCTGTGCCGTTGCTGCACGCTGTTGATCACCTGCTCTAGCACCGATCGGACGTTGCCCGGTGCCAACTGCCCGACGTTGTCCAACAATTTGTTGGTCGTCGAGCGGCCCAGCAGGCCGAGGATGGACACCAGCACCAGCAGTCCGGGCGCCAGCGTGAGCACGCCGCGGTAGGTCAACGCGGCCGCCCAGTCGGACAGGTTGTCGTTCTTGAACTCCTTCAGGCAGCGCCTAAGCACGCCTTTCCAGGAGGTGTCGGACAGCTGGGTGAGTGCACCCGGTTCAGCTGTCGAGTTAGCCTTGGAATCCTTGTGTGATTGTCGTTTACCCAATGCCATGACGGGAAACCCTCGGTCGGGTGGGCTGGTGCTTCAGCTACCTTGACCGTACCTCGTGGCCGGGACGGACTGGTCATCCCGCTTCAGAAGGCGGCGAGCGCAGCCGGCTGTCGGGCCCGTCGACCGGCGGGTTCGGCCTGCCAGGTAGAAGCCGACTGGTAGACGAAGCTGGCCAGCTCGTGGGACGGCGAAACGCCCAGCTCACGGCGCAACAGGTCGCGATAGTTGACGAAGCCGCGATGTGCCTCGACCCAGTTGCCTTCACTGAGGTGCGCCTCGATCAGCGCCCGTTGCGCGCTCTCGCGCAGCGGCTCGGCGGCAATCGCGGCGATCGCTGCCTCCACCGCGTCGGCGTACCGACCGAGCTCGACCAGCCGCCGGCTCAGTGCTTCCAGCGCGTGCAGCACTCGCTGCCGCAGCCGCTCACGTTCCAGGATCGCCCAGTCGTCATACCAGCCCGGCAACAGGTCCAGCGCGTCCAACCGCGCTGGTGACACGGCCAGATCGCGTTCCAGCGCGCGGTTGCCGATCACCCGGTCGGCCCATTCGGTGACCAGCTGGACATCCACCGCAACCCCGTCAGCCAGTCGCAAAGACCATTTGTCGCATTGCATGATCTCGATGTCGGCACCCCGCAACCGCCACAGTGCCGACCGCAGGTTGCCGGCCGCCCGGCCGTCGTCGCCGACCGGCCACAGCGTGCCGGCAGCATGCCGGCGCTCGACCCGGCCACGCCGCAAAGCGACGAAGGCAAGCAGCCGCTTGCTGCCCTCGGGCACCTGCCGGCGGGCGCCGTCCACCGTCACGTACGGCCCTCCGAACAGATGGATACTGGACCCTCCGCTGCTGTCCATCTCGGCAGTATGCGCGGCGCACTGTTGCACCATGGCAAACCCCCTGTCCATTGCTGGCGACCGTACTGAGGCCGACGTCACCAAAGTGTCACTAGATGGAGCGCCTACACCTGGTGCCAGATACCGAACGGGGTAAGGGACTCACTCGCGGGCGGCAACGGATTACCCATGATCAACAATGGATTCAGGATCGGAAGGAGCGAATGAAATCGGCCACCGCCCGGATGGCGGCTTCCGGATCGCTGTACTTGCGAGTGGGTTCGACCGAGGCCGAGTACAGCTCCCGGTTCAGCGATCGGTTCGTGGTAATGGAGATCAGCAGGTGACCGGGCTGCGGTTCCACCCGGACTATGCATACGGCGGCCTGCGCGGTCCGACCGGCCATTTCAGGCTGGTTCCCCGGGTTCGCCAACCCGCGCTGTGCCGGTCACCAACAGGATCGCCTCCGGCCAGTCGCGCCGGATGACAGCTGTCGACGGCAGTTGGATCATGCCGTCCAACTCGAAGCTGACCGGCAGCAGCGCCGCTCGGGCTCCGGCCAGCGGCCGGCGCGGGTCGGTGTGGGCGATGCCGATCACGCCCACCAGCCGCCGTTCGGAGTCGCGCAACACCGTACGCAGCTTGTTGCGCAGCTCGGTAACCACGTCCTCCGGACTCGGCACCCCCCACTCGGCCCGTGGGTAGCGCAGCGTGGCCAGCTGCTCGGCACCCTCAGGCAGCGACTGACTGCGCATGATCTGGTTGAGCGCATCCTGGAAGCGATGGTCACCCTCGGCGGCGATCAGATAGACCTCCACCGGTTCGGTGGCCGGCTCCGGTAGCTCGATCGGCTCGGATCGATCGCGGGCAAAGGCGATCCAGCCGTAGGACGGGGTGAATACCGCGGGCAGGTCGGCCGCGGTGTCCGGGACCCAGACGTCCACCATCGGCTTGGCAGCCGGCCGGTCGAGCGGGATCCGGTCCAGATGCTGGGCCTCGGTGACCGCGCGCACCGCCGCGTCCGCGCTGTTGTAGTGCAGCTGGAGCTTTACGTTCGGTCCGAAAATCGTCTGCACCTGGTCGGCCAGCGCGCTTTTGCCAGTCGGCCGCGGCAGGAAGCCGGCCGGCGGCAGCTCGGCAATGCCATGGCTGACCAGCGATCCCTCGGTCAGCGGCTTGGTGTGCTGCTGCTGCCACTTCTCCCAGAGCAGTTGCATCGCCTTGCGGGAACGCGGCGCCTCCTTGACCACAATCTCGTAGAAGTCCTCGGCGTCGCCGAAGACGGTCTCACCCAGCTGCCCGATCAGCGGCAGTTCGGCCAGCTGGGCTTGGAACTGAAGTACCTGGGCGACGAACACCGGCCACGGACGCAGGCCGAGCCGCCATTCCCAGGCCGCCCGCGGCACGGTCTGGTCCAGATCCCGGCGGCCGGTCCAGACATCGAGCTGCCAGCCGTCGTCCACCCGGAGCAGCACGCCGAGCGGGACGCCGTTGCCGGCCGGCTCACCCAGCACGCCCGGCGCCACCGCCGGCTGCGCGCCGGACCAGGGTTGGTCCAGGATCGAGGCCACGGCGCCTGACTGATCAGGCATCAGCCAGGGCGGCCCGGACCGCCGTTCCTGCTCGAAGTAGGCCGAAGCCAGCCAGTTGCGGGCCAGGTTCGCCGCGGCCACCGAGGCCAGCCCGGGCAGCGTGTCCCGAGCGCTGACCTGCACCCGGACCGCGTCATCGAGCCAGGGCTGGATGGAACCGCCTGAGCACGGATCGCCGCAGAGGTTGCCATACACCGGCTCGTTGTCCGAGGGCACCGCGCGGTCGGCGATCACCTCCACCAGCCAGAACCGGCCGGCCGGGGTGGCCAGCCCGTCCAACTGGAGGGTGACCGGCGCGCCGGTGCGCAGCGGCATGCCCGCGGCGTCGATGGCCAACCCCGGCGTGACGGTCAGCTCGGTGCCGGTCAGGCCCAGCAGGTAGCCGTAGACCACCCCGGTTCCGCCGGCAATGCCGACCGCCAGCGACAGCTCCCGGCTATAGGTCTGCATCTGGTTCAGGTGCTCCGAGCGCAGGAACAGCCCGTCCGCCGGGTTGAGCCGCCGGATGCCGCCGGTCGCCGTGCTGACGGCCACCGAGTCGCTGCTGCCGGTCGCCGCCACAGACTGCCCGGCCTGCCCAGTCTGACCGGCCGCGATGGACGTGGTCATCAGCTTTCCCCATTCTCGATCGAGCGATTTGCGAAGGTCAGCAGCACGTCATGACCGTCATCGGCGCTGCCCGGTGGTGGCCCACCCCAGACCCCGGCCAGCGGCACCGGCGGGTCGGCGCCGTACACCGGCATGGTTCCGGTGCCTTTGACCCGTAGCCGGAGCAGCGCGTTGGTCGGCCGGTCGACCAGCGACACCACGATGGCCGGCAGTTCGGGGTCGTAGCCGATGCCGGACAGGTCCTCCTCGACCCAGCCCCGGGCCGACAGCGAGGTCAGCGTGACGGCGTGCCGCAGCGAGCCCGGCAGCAGCGGCGCGGACACCGGGATGACCACGGTGAGCTCGTCCTCCGACCAGGACACCCCGTCGGCGAACACCCGCGGCCCACCGGCATCATCGCCCGGGCCGTCCTGCTCGGCATGCAGCAGGCCCGGTGCCAGTCCGCAGCAAAGTTCGGAGATGGTGGCGGTGGGCAACAGCGTGCGCCGGCAGCCCAGGTCGATCCGCACGTCGGTGATGGTGGTGCAGCCGTCGGCATCGTGCAGATCCAGCTCGAGGCAAGCCAATACCACCGCGGCGTCCTGCTCGAGCACCGGGAACAGCGTCGGGTCGCTGGTGCCCGGTTCCACGGCCGGCCCCAGCTCGGCGCCGTCCCAGGCGGCCAGCCGGCGCAGTTCGCGGGCCAGCAGCCGTGGCCGCTCCGCCGGTGCGGCCACCGCGACCCGTTCGCGTCCTTCCAGCGCCTGCCGGCCGGCGCCGTCGTGGCAGGCACAGCCGGCGTCGCCGCTGCAACCCTCGTCGTGCCACAGCTCGTCCAGGCCGAGCAGTACCCGCACCCGGTGGTAGGGCCGGCGTTGCGGGCAGCAGCGGCCCAACCGCAGCTCGATCCGGGCGGTCTCGGTGACCCGCGACTCGTAGTCGTGCGACCGGTTCACATCGCACGGGTCGGCCAATGCCGGCACCGGATTGCTCAGGCAGCAGTCGAACTCGGCTACCAGGCAGGCATGCACGGTGCGGCTGTCGCAGCCGTCCTGGTCCGGCGGGTCGTCGCAGGTCCGCAGCCAGTCCTGAAGGTTCAGGCAGGACGAGACCTGGAGCTCGACCTCCCGGCCCAGCCCGTCCAGGCCGAGGCCCGGCGAGACCCGCAGCAGCAGCGGGCCGCCGACGGCCGCCTCGGTGCACACCCGGTAGCCCCACACCACACCGCAGCCGTGCAGCCAGGACGAGTGCAGCATCTGCTTGCCGCGCGGATTTCCCATCAGCACTCGGAAATCGTCTTCGCCCAGCAGCATGCCGTAGGAGACCCGCAGCGCCTGGAACGGCGTCACCGGCAGGTCCGTGCAGTTACCGCACGAGCACGCGCACTCAGCTGTCATCTCGTCTCCTCGGAGGTTCACCCGGGCACGGCAGCGCCGCTTTCAGGTACTCGCGCCGCACCGCGGCGACGAGGTGGGACTGGGAAATCTGCTCGCCGGCGGCCGCGGCGAAGAAGGCTGCCGCGATGGCCGCGTTGCGGATCCAGCCGCCGGCGATTGGGTAAAGCCGGGCCAGCACGGCCAGATCCACGTCCGGGCCGACCCGCTCCGGCGGCAGGTGCAGTCGCCACAGCTCGTGCCGGCGCGGTTCGTCCGGCAGCGGGAAGTCGACGACGAAGTCCATCCGGCGCACGAAAGCCGGATCGATGTTGTGCCGCAGGTTGGTGGTGAGCACCGCCAGGCCGTCGAAATGATCCAGCCGTTGCAGCAGGTACGCGGTCTCCAGGTTGGCGTAGCGGTCATGGGCATCGGAGATCTCGGTGCGGGTGCCGAACAGCGAATCGGCCTCGTCCAGCAACAGCACCGACTGGGTGCGTTCGGCCACGTCGAAAGCGGCGGCCAGGTTCTTCTCGGTTTCCCCGATCCATTTGGACACGATCTGGGAGACGTCCACCCGCAGCAGGTCGGTCGCCGCCGCGGTAGCCACCGCCTCGGCAGCCAGCGACTTGCCGGTACCGGGCAGGCCGGTCAGCAGCAGCCGGACGCCGCGGCTGGCCCGGGCGTGCTCGCGCATTCGCCAGTCGTCGAGCACCAGGGCCTGGTGCTCCAGCCGGGCCACCGCGTCCCGCAGCTGGAAACCGGCGCCGTCGGCCAGCACCAGTCGCGACCACGGCACCGACGGCGTCACCACCTCGATCCCCGGCGGCAAGCTGGCCGCCGCCCGGGCCCGGATCAGGCCGGCTATCGAGGCCGGGTCGGTCGGCATCCGGCCGGCCTCGGCGTCGAGCGCGACCGGTTCGATCAACGCCGGGTCGAGCGGGTGCCGCCCGGCCAAGGTGGCCGCGTCCGCCTCGGAAAGCTCCGGCAACGCCGCCAACCACGCCAGCCGGCGATCGGCCGGGCAGAGCGGGCTGACCGGCACCGACAGCACCGGACGGTCGGCCGGAAAGCGCAGCGCGGCACCGGCCGGGACGACCACCAGCAGCGGGCCCGGCAAGTCCGCGGTAGCCAGCTCGACCGCACCGGTTCCGGCGCCGTCGGCCGGCGGCTTGGCCACCAGCACCGGCACGGCATCGCGGACTCCTGCATGCGCGCCGAGCAGTTGGACCGCGCCGGCATCGTCCGGACGGCACCGGGCGGCCACCAGCCGGGCGCCGGCCGCACCGGCCAGCGCGGCACACCGGCCGCGCGCCACCAGCTCGTCGGCGGCCCGCACCAGCAGGGTGATCGGCCGGCCGTCGCGCAGCGCGTGCACTGCCTGAACCACCGCCGGCTCAGCAAGCCAGCCGGCCAGCCCGCGCGGAGCGGCCCGGCAGGGCACTCGATCCAAGCCCGCCGGGAACGCATCCAGCCCGTGCAGCGCCTCCCACAATCCGTCGGCCAGCAGGATCGAGCGTTCGAACAGCGCCTCGCTGCCGTCCAGCCGCAGCAACCCGGATCTGACCGCCCGGCCCTCGGCCAGTAGCCGGCGCAGCTCCACCCGGTGATGACCGCGCCGATCCAGTACCAGTGCCGCCAGCCCGACCGACGGGTAGGCCAGCGCCTGCGGATGCATGGAACGCAACGTGCCGGACAGCCCCTCGTGCTCCTGGGCCAGCCCGGCCAGCAGGATGAGATCGCGCTCGGCGGCCAGCAGCCGATACCGCTCGGTCAGCAGGTCCAGCGGCAACCCGACTGCGGGCAGCACCGGCTCGGCCGATGCCGCCCAGTCCCGCAGGAACGCCGACGCCGACACCGACGCCGGATCACCTGCGGTGGACCGTTCGATTACCTCGGCGACGGTCAGCGCCAACCCGGCCGATGCGGCGGTGAGCTGGCGAGAAATGGCACCCGGATCGGCGCCCAGCAGCAACCGGTGCTCATTCATAGACGAACCTCACCACCGCTGCCAGCCAGCGCAGCCAGCCCGGATCGACGTCCAGTCCGGCCCGTCGGACGTCCAACCGAACACCGTCCAGCGCAAGGTGAATCTCGATCCAACCCGGTTCGGCGAAGACCACGCCGGGACGGGCCGCAAGCTCTTGCACGAGCTCCATCGGGTCGACGGCATCGGGCTCATCCAACCGGGCTGCGGTGACGCTGGCCCACCGCTCGGCGTGCCCGGCGAGTCGGTCGGATTCGGCCGGCGTCGGCTCATCCAGCCCGGCCGGGGCCGGCACCAGGCCGGCCAGCGCGAACAGCGCCGGATCGGTCGGGCCGATGGCCGGAATCAGCCGCCGACCGAGTTGGTACACCGTCCAGAACAACGGCCGGCCGGCCAGCACCTCATCGGCCAGCCACTGCTCCGGTTCGGCGGTGTTGAGCAAGAACGGCAGACCGGCCCAGTCCGTCGGCCAGCCGTACTCGGCCGGTGGCTGTTGTGGTTCCGGGGCGGCCGGGTCGTCAATCAGTCGATCGCCGTGTTCGTCCGGTCGCCTATTCGGCTGAGCTATCAGCTTGTCTGATGTCTGATCAGATGACTTCTCAAAGGTAGCATCCGCTGGTTGCTGCATGGCCTGCTGTTCAGCGGACTTTGCTGCGTCCGAATCGGGTGATTCTGTTCCGCTCACCGGCTGCGAACGGCTGCCGATGTCCGATGGACGAGCGGTCGTTCCGCGGCGGTAGCCGGCCGCCAGCTGCGCCAGCACCAGCCGGACCGTCGACCGGACGAACAGCGCCGGCTCCACCTCGGCTGCGGCCAGTGCGGCCCACGCCCAGGCGGTGACCTGATCCGGGCGCAGCCGGCTCCGGGTGGCAGCCTGGCCCAGCACCGAGCGCCCGGCAATGGCGGCGGCCAACCGGCGGGCGGTCAGCGGCATGTCCGCCGGGTCAGCTCGCACGCCAGCCGAGCTACCCGGCGACCATGCGGTGAACCGCGGCCCACTGTCGACCATCGCCTCGTCCGGCGGAATGGCCAGCGCCGAATCACCGCCCCTGCTCGCGACTACCAACCGGGCCAGGTCGTTCCAGCCGGCCGGTCCGAGCAGCCGATGCAGCGCGGCGATCCCGACCGTACGGCCGGCCGCGATCAGCGCCGGCAGCGCCTCTGCCGGTCGCCGGCGCAGCGCGGTCAGCGCGGCGGCCACCGGCATGCCGGCCGGGTCCGGGTCACCGGCCTGCAGCAGGCCCAGCTGGCGCCAGGCCCACACCCGCTCGGTGCGGCCGGTGGCCAGGGCGGCGAGCAGGTCGGTCAGCGCGGCCGTCGGCCGCCGGTAGTGCAGCACGCCGGCGTCCGAGCCCACCTTCAGCGCCTCGCGCAGGGCGGCGGCCAGCGCCTGCGCCCAGGCCAGCTCAACCGTCCCGTCGGCCTGCCGGTCGGTCAGCGGCAGCGGCACGTCCAACCGGCGGATGCACCACTCGCCGGCCGGCAGATCCAGGCCGTCCAGCACCGGGGCCAGCCGGTGCTCGGTGACCCGGGCGAGCAGCCGGCGGACCCGCGGCTCGTCCTCGGCGGTGCTGGTCGCCGACAGCAGCGCGATGTGCAGATCGGTCATCCGACCCTCACCTGCCCGACCGTGGCCGAGCCTTCGCCCAGCCGGCTGCCGACCGCGGGTAGCCCGACCACGCCGTCCCCACCGATCAGTACCTGGCCCACGATGGCCGGCCCCCAACCGGTGCCCGGTCCGACGTAAGAGGTCAGGTCCAGCCGCAACCGCTCGCCGATCCGCATGCCGGCACCGAGCTCGCAGATCTCGACCAGGGTGTGCGCCGGCTTGTGCCCGTCCAGGATCGCCTGCACCACGCTGCGCTGCTCACCGGTCAGCTCGCCACGCAGCAGCAAGCTGAACCGGTGCGCCGAGGCGGAGTAGCCGGTCAGGCCGGGCCGCGCGCCGCCGACCATGAACCGGCCGAGACTGCCGGTTTGGGCGGACGAGCCGCCGACCGCCGGCGGCTGGATCGCGCCCGGCCGGGTGCCGAGCACCGCGCCGGCCAGCCCCCGCAGTTGCCAGGACTCGATGAGTTGCGGCGGGTAGCCCAGGTAAATCGCCAGGATCCGCAACAGCGCCGCCTTGGTGCCGCGCCGCCGATACAGCTGGTACACCTCGGCGACCAGGGTTCGCCGCGCCGACTCGGGCCAGCGCTGGTCCAGCACCAACGCGGCGAAACTAGCCAGCCAGTCCAGTGCCGAGGACGGGGTGGCCCGCGGGTCGACCAGCACCGCCCGACGGTCGGCCCACTCGTCCAGCTCGTGCAGGATGCCTTCGGCCGGGGCGAGCATCCGTTGCAGGAAGTCGGCGTCACCGTCATCGCGCGACCAGCTGCGCGGCAGGGCGTTCAGCAGCGCGTGGCCGGGCCGCTCGACCCGCAGCGCGCGCACTCGCGGGCTGACCCGCTCGGTGCCGCGCAGGATTAGCTGCACCCAGAGGTAGCGGCCGGGTGCGGCCAGCACCGGTGTCTCATAGCTGGCAAATCCGGTGCTGTCGGTGGCCGGCAACCAGGGCCGCTCGGAACCGCTCGGCCGGCGGTACACCGAATTGGCCTCGGTGTCGGCCGCGGCCGACAGCAGGTGCTGCGGCACCAGCGGCGGGGTGGCCTGCGGGTCGGGTACTGCCCGAGCCCCGCGGGCCGGCGGCGCGGCCGGTACCGGATCCGGGTTCAGGTCGTCGTCGGTGGTGACGAATCGCGCTTGCACCTCGGTGCCGGCCGGCAGGCAGGCCTCCAGGAACAGCCGTCCCCACCGGGTCCGGTAGCCGCCACTGTCCAGCCGGTAGCTGATCACCGAGCCTTCGGTCAGGTGCTTGGCGGCCGACCCGGAGGTCCAGCCGTAGCCGGCCGGGGTGGTGAACGCGATCCGGCCGTCCGGTGCGTAACAAACCGCGCCGCCGTCGTAGCCCAGTGCCTCCACCGGTTCCAGCTCGGTCAGCGCGTCCCCGGTGAGTTGGAACCGGCGCAGCGCCGCGCCCGGGGGCGCGCCGAGCACCAGCTCGCCGGTGGCGTTGCGATCCAGATCGGTAGCCCCGTCCAGTTCGAGCAGCACGGTGCCGTCCGGCCGGGCCAGCGCACCGCGGCCGTCGGCAGCCCGCCAGAGCACCAGCGGACCGGCGGCAATCCGGCACGCCACCAGGCCGCCTGGGTAGCAGGGACGGACCAGCGCCGGCCCGGGCACCGGGCCGCGCCGGCCGTCGATCAGCACCAGCGCCGGCGCGCTGGTCAGCACGATCGCCCGGCCGCAGTCCGGCGCGACGTCGATCGGACGACCGCAACCGATCGCGATCCGGCGTAGCAACCGCTGCGCCCATAGGTCGATGACGTGCACCAGGCCGGCACCGGTCTCGGCCAGGTACAGCCGCTGCCGACGATCCACCGCCAGGCCGGCCGGGAACCGTAGCGGTCCGGGGCAGGCCAGCTTGTCGGTCTGGCCGGTCTGGTTGGACGTGCGCTGGCTGACCTCCACCCGGCCGGTCTCCGGTCGGCTGCGGTAAGCCCGGCACCAGCGGTCGAAGGCCAGCCCGGCATGCGTGGGTAGCTCGACACAGCTGTTCGCCGGCACCGGATCCAGCCAGCTCAGCTCCACCCCGCCGTCCGGCAGCAACGCGGTTTGGTCGTGTACGCAGCGCGCCCACTGGTCCGGTTGCACCAGCAGGCTCAGCCCACGGCCGGCCATCAGCACACCTCCGGCGGCAGCGGCACGATCACGCTCGGCGGCTCGGCCGGCTGGTAGGCCGCGCCGGGTGGCAGCGGGTCACCGGACACCACCGCCAGGTCGATCAGCTGCGGCACCTCCCACTTGGCCAGGTCCAGCTGGCCGACCTCGGAGTAACCGGTGCCGTCCGGCACCGCCAGCAGCAACCCGGTGACGTACTCGACGCCCTCGACCTGCACCACCACCGACTCCAGCTCGGCGCGCCGCACGGTGCGACCGAGCGGCCAGCCACCGGCGTCCGGACCGAACGGCGGTAGCGGGGCCAGGTACTGCCGCAGGATCAACTCGACCCACCGGCGAACCGCGTCCACCTGGTAACCGGCCCGGACCGCCAGCCCGACCGAAACCACCACCGGACGGTAGGTCGGCGGGATGACGTACAGCTCGGTGGTGACCAGCCGGCGCAGGTCCAGGTAGCTGGCCACCCGGCGCAGCAGGCCGAGGTCGGGCATCGGGGCGTCCGGAGTGCGCAGGTCCTCGGTCGGAAACGCCACCACGCTTACCACCCCGGCCGCGTCCACGGTCGGGGTGTCAGGGTGAAACAGCGGCAGCGGCTCGGCCCGAGCCACCCCGGTCACCTGCAGTGCCAGATCCCGGAAGTCGTCGGCCACCACGGCCCGGTCGCGCCGGTGCACCTCGGCCGGGATGGCGTCCAGCGCCTCGTTGATGCCGGCCGCGTCGGCACCGCCGGTCGCCGGCAGCGGGTTGCTGATCTTGGCGTCGGCGACCCCGCTCAGCGCGTTGGCGGCGCCGGCGGCCACGTTGCCGACCAGGCCGCCGCCGTAGCGGTAGCTGAGCGTCCGAATCCGCTCGCCCAACTGCGGCAGCCGCAGGCCGGCGAACTCCACCGCACCGGCCTGGTAGTCGACCGTGTAGTGCCGATCGTCCGGGCCGCTGGCGACGAAGGTGTCCACCTCCTGCCAGTCCTGCCAGCCGTCCGGCTCCTCCACTTGCAGCACGGTGCTGCCGGGCAGCACCGGGTGCTGGGTGAGCGGGTAGCGCTGGTCGGCATCGCCGCTGCCGGTGCCGAGTAGCTCCGGGGTGGCGGTGCGCGACTGCTCGGCCCGGGTGGCGTTCAGGCCGACCCAGCGGACCCGGTGGATCCCGTCGTTGATGTGGGTGGTCTCCGGCCGGCTGACCCGCAACCAGGCCAGCACCCGGGCGGCCTGCTTCTCATCTGTCAGCGGCGGCGGGTTGTCCTTGTCGCCGGAGTTCCGCGCGGTCGGGTCGAACGGCGGCAACCGGCTCGGCAGCAGCAGCTCCACCACGCCGGTGGTGGTCAATCCCCGGCTGCTGTCATCGCCCACGTTCAACAGGGTGAAGCCGTTGCCGGGACCGGCCCATAGCTGCCACAGCATGGCCGGCGGGTCGGTGTTCAGCCCCGGCGAGGCGAACTCCTCGCTCGCTCCGCTGCCGGCAATCGCCTGCAACGCAAAGGGCAACGGCAGCTGCTCATCGAAAGCGACGCCGACGAACAGGCTGCGGTTGGCCAACTCCCGCACATCGGTACCGGCCTTGCCGAGCACCGCGATCCACAACGAGTGGTCCAGCGTCTGCCCGACGTCGATGACCAGCGCGTCCGGCCCGGTCGGGTCGTCGGGCAGCTGGCCGGTGACATAGAAGTCGACCGCCGCCGACGGTGGCAGGCCGACCCGGGCCCGGGCGTCGTCCCGGCGGTCGTTTTCCGGCCGGGTTCCGTCGCTGGGTGGCGCCGGCAGCTTGCCGACCGCGACGCATTCCAGCGGCCAGGCATAGGTTTCGGCGATCGTCTCGAACGACACCGCACCGGCCCGGACCTCGACACCCTTGGCAATCTGCACGCCGGCCGGCAACTCGGTGCTGGCCGCCAACAACACCGCCGCCGGTTGCGCCGGCCGGGGCTGCACGCCCAGCAGCCGCAGGAATTCGATCTTGGTGGTGTCCGGGATCTGGTTGAATCGGTACAGCAGCGACTCACCGAGGTAGGCAAACAGTTCGAGCAGCGCGATACCCGGATCGGAGGCGTTGTAGTCGGTCCATTCCTTGGTATAGATCGGGATCCGGCGCAGCAGCTCCTCCCGCAGCTGTTGGTAGCTGCGGTCGTCCAGGATCGGGCTGATCAGCGCCATTCGCCTGCTACTTCAGGTAGAACGGGTAGACGATGTTGTCCGGCCGCAGGTCCGACAGTCGGACGTAGGCGATCTCTATCCACACCAGCGAAGGGTCCTCGCGTGCCGTCACCGCAACGTCGGTCAATCGGATACGCGGCTCCCACCGGGCCAGCGCGTCCTCGATGTCGTGCTGCATCGCCGAGCGGGTGGTGAGCGTGTTCGGCTCCATCAGGTAGCGCTGAAGGCCGCAGCCGAACTCCGGCAGCATGATCCGCTCCCCCGGCTCGGTGTCCAGGATCTGCTCGATGGACTGCCGGATCCGTTCCATACCGGTGTTGGCGACCAGCCGGCCGCTGACCGGATCCGGTCGGATCGGAAAGCGCATTCCGCTGCCCAGCCACTGATCGGCGATGGAACTGGTCATGCCCGCATCGTGGAACAGGGGCGTCACCGAGCCGTCGCCATCGGCGTTCGCGCGGCTGTCGAGACGCGACGGTGACGGTCGGCCCGCACGATCAGACGGATGACGCTAGCTTCGGTGCGTAGCTAGATGGGCTGCCAAGCCGGTCCCGAACGCCGCCCGGCCGGCGGCACCGCCGAACAGCAGGCCGACCGGCTGGCCGGCGGCTGCGGGCAGCCATCGACCGCGCCGGGACCGCTGGCCCGCCTGGCTAGCAAACCGGCGCTGCCACCGTCCCAGGGTCAGCCGCTGCCGGCCGATATCCGCACCGACTTCGAACAACGGACCGGCGCCGACCTGAGCGGCATTCGACTGCACCAGCAGCCGGCCAGCCTGATCAGCCGGCGCGGTCACGACCGCGCATTCAGCGTCGGATCCGACATCGTGCTCGGCGGCCCGGCGCAGGGTCGGGGCAGCCGCACCCTGGCACACGAGATCGCGCACGTGGTGCAGCACGGCGGCGGCGGACGTGGCCTCAGCGACCTCTCCGGCGGTCAGTTGGTGCAGGGCGACGGCGGGCTGACCGACCAGGACGCTCAGCTGATCCGGGACTGGCTGGCCAGCAGCGGCGGAACCGGCGGTACGCCCGGCTTGTCGACAGGCCAGGGGCGGCTGACTCCGCTGGGCGGCGGGCCGACCTTCGGCTTCCCGTCACCGGCCCAAAACCCGCCGTCGTCCCGGATCACCATCTGCAACGCCAACTGCCATCAGACCCCGGACGAACAGCGGCAGGAGGCCGCTCGGCTGGCTGAGGAAAGGCGGCAGGCGGCCCTACGCCAAGCCTGGCCGGGCGCGGTCCGCAGCCAGAGCACCGGCGAGTTGGACCGGCAGGGCAGCACGATCCAGGACGACATCGACGCCTCCCGGCAGGCCGAGGGCCAGTTGCGGGTACGGATGTTCGACGCGGCCCTCGGCGCCGGCCGGACCGGTGCGACCGGTGGTCCCGGACAGTTGAACGACCAGGTCCGGGATGCCTGGATCGCCGCCGAACAGGCTGCGGTGATGATCGACGCGGTGTTTCGGGCCAGCGGGACGAATCCGGTGCCGGCGGTGGTCACCGACCCGTTGCGGCCCTGGTTCGTCGCCTTCTACGCCTCGGTGAGCCGGATGTTTCGCCAACTCGACACCGACGACAAGATGCTCGCCAACACGCTGCGGCGCTCGCCGTTCGGCCAACCCCCCACGAACCGACCGGCCTGCCCGGGCGGCTGTCATACGCCGGCCACCCCGTCCCTGGGTGGTGGCTTCGGCACATTCGGAGATCCGGCGCCGCTCGCCAATCCGACGCTGCCGCCGGTGTTGCTGGATACCTCGCCCGGACCGAGGGAAACCCGGCTCCAGCAAGCGGCAAGCTCGGTCCAGGAAGCCAACTCGCAGGTCACCTGGAAGACCGCCACCGACCACTTCCGGTGGGCGACCGGCCAATTGGACCAGGTGCTGCGCCAGCGGGTGCAGGCGATCGGTGGGCAGGACGACCTGCTGAAGAACTTCAGCTATGCACAGGAGATCGGCCAACGTCAGCAGCAGTTCCTGGACACCCACCAGACCGCGCTCAAGGTGCCGGCGGTGTTCTTTCCGAAGAACGACGTCCGGGAGGAGTTCGACGAGAAGGGTGTGCGGCGGCCGGTGGCCAAGGCGATCCCGTGGAACCTCTACCTCACCCGCACTCCGGTGCTCAACGACCGGCTGGTGCCGTCAGGCTTCCAATGGGAGTTGCACGATCTCACCGCGACCAAGGGCGGCGACCGCACCATCCGGACCCGGTTTCAGTTCGACACATTGGGAGCGCTGGCCCAGGAGCGTTACGGCAACCCCGATGTGATGAACATCGATCCGCCTCGCTCGATGTTCGAGGAGCTCAACCACCGCGACTTCTTCCCGGAAGGAGAGCTCTACTGGCGCTGGCCGATCTCCAAGAAACCCGACTCGATCCAGACCACCGCGCCCAAGCCGTTCTGGGAGTGGGTCGCGCTGGTGGGGATCGCGATAGCCGTTATCGGCTCGCTGGTCTTCGCCCCGTTCAGCACGCCGGCGCTCATCGCCTTCGCGGCCGGAACCGGGCTCACCCTGGGGGCCCGGTACATGCGGCTGGAGGAGATGAAGGAGCACGGCGTCTGGACCCAGGCCGATTCGAACCGATTTTATTGGGAGATTGCCCAGGACCTGCTGGCCGCGGTCACCATGGGCGTCGGCCGGCTCGCCATCGTGGCGGCCGAGGCGGGCAACCTGGCCCGGGCTGCTTCGGCGGCGCGGGTGTGGTTCACGCTACGGCGGGTGGAGCTCGGGGTACACGTGGTGAACGTCGGCGTCACCACCGTCGATCTGGTCAGCAAGTTCCGCGAAATCCGCGACTCGAAGACGATGACCCAGGACCAGAAGGACGCCGCGATGCGGCAACTCGCCACCCAGGCGGTGATCAGCGGCGCGCTGAGCCTGGTGGCGTTCCGGGGCAGCAAGGATCTGCTGACCGGACGGCCGCTGCTGCATCTCACCCCGGACGCGGCCCGTCCCGGTCGGTTCATTGCAAGCCTGTCCACCGTCGGTACCCCCGACGTGCTCGCTGAGACCAGCGGGTTGTCCAGCGCCCGGCTGCGGCAGCGCCCACAGAAGCTCGAGGAGGAATTCCAGCTCAGCCAGAAGATGCCGAGGCGCAGCCTCAACGACGAGACCTACGACCAGGAGATCCTGCTCGCCAACGGCCACGCCTGGCGCCGGCAACGCGGCACTGGACGCTGGTGCCGGTTCTCTGACGACCCGCTGTGCTTCATCTTCGGCGAGGGCGGCGGCTACCACATCGAAACGTTCCCGGCCGAACGCGGGCCGAGGCAAGGCTTCTGGAGCGGCATGCCGCGCAACTCCGAGTTCACCCCGAACAGCGCCGCGGTGCTGCGACTTACTCGCGGCCGGCCGATCGTCTATATCGACGGTTATCCGGACCTATCACCGTTCGCGGTCGGGGTAGCGCTGATCCCACGGGCCACCCTGGCCATCCGAAACCGCGATCTGCATAACGACTATGCCGATACCGCGCTGGCGCGGCAACGCGGCTGGGTGAACGCGGCCGGCCAGCCGGACGCCGCCCGGGTGGCGGCAATGCGCGCCGACCCGGCCAACCCGCTCACCTGGCACCACGTCGAATTCGACAACATCATGCTGCTGGTGCCGCGCCCCATTCATGAGGCAGCCCAACACGCCGGCGGCTACGCCCGGCAGTGACCACTCCGACGCCAACGCGTTAGCTCTGCCGAGAATTGTCTCGGCCGCGATGCAGCGCAGCGCCTCGCCGCGTCGTCTGAGGGGTGGATGGGTACGAGGGAGAGCGCATGACTTTCGAGGAGTACGTGGCCAATCAGCAGTTGGCGCTGCTGCGATTCAGCACAGTGCTGACCGGCGACGGCAGCCTGGCCGAAGACATCGTTCAGACCGTGCTGGCGCGCGCCTACCAGCAGTGGGAACGGGTCGCGGCCAGCAACTCGCCACACGCCTACGTACGTCGAATGGTGGTCAACGAGTACGTGTCCTGGTGGCGCAAATGGCATCGGGTGATCCCGGCTGCCGATCTGGAAACCCTCATCGACCAGGTACCGGATCACGCCGAGGTGCATGCCGAACGGCTTGCGCTGCTGCACCTGGTGACCCGGTTACCGACCCGGCAACGAGCCGCCGTGGTCCTGCGCTACTACGAGAACCTGCCCGACAACGAGATCGCCGCCGCGCTCGGCGTTCGCGAAAGCACCGTGCGAAGCAATATCGCGCGGGCGCTGCACGCACTGCGCGTGCAGGTCGGCGCGCCGGTGCTCGCACCAACTCTGAACGCTGTCCGAACGGAGACCCGATGACTCACACCGAGGACGACCTGCGCGCTGCGCTACGACTGCTCGAGCAGCGCACTCCGATTCCACACCCGCCCGCCGTTGCTGCCTCGGCTAGGGCTAGCCGGGTCAGGTGGGCTGCACCGGTGCTTGTGGCAGCCGCCGTGGTCGCTGCTGTCGCTGTCAGCACGGCGGTCATCACGACCCAGGGCACGGCCGGCCACTCAAGCCGGCAGCAGACTCAGCCAGCCGGGCCGGGCGGGTCGTCAACGGCGGTTAGCACGCCGCGTGCCGGGCCGAAGCCGGTCGCGCTGCCCGGACCGCTGGCGCTCAACCCGACCTGGCTGCCCGCAGCCGGCCAGCAAGTCACCGCGTCGATCGGCTACGGCTCGGAGTTTCGCGGCTACAACATGCACGTCGATGGCTTCGAGCTGTACGTACTGCTGAGCCTGTCGAACGCGACTGGGCTGCCGACCGACAGCAAACGCGGCACGCCGGTCGATCTCACCGTGGCCGGACACCCGGCCCGGGAGTGGGCCGTCAACTACTGGTACACGCTCGCCGTGCAGATCAACCCGCACCAGGTTGTCACCGTAGACCTGGAGGACGCGAATGAGACCGGAGCCAATGCGACCGCCGCGAACTTGACGACGATGGGCCGTCACATAGCTACTGCCCTTCGTACCGACGGCAATGACACGCTGACGCCCTACTACTCGCTGACCTACCTGCCGGCCGGAACCGTCGTCGCCTCCGTCGACCGCAATGGCCCGCTCCAGGGCAGCAACTACCAGCTCGCGCCGGCGCAGAATGCCTCGACGTCGCGTCCGAACCTGGCGGCGGTGAACGAGGTCGTCGGCGACCCGGCAAAGGTGCACGGTGGACCGGCAGAGAAAGCTCAGCCGGGACAGCCGGTGCAGGGCCACCAGACCATCGTCCGCCGGATCAACGGCGGGTACGGCCTTACCGTGCTGAACTTCCGGCCGAACGTGAGCATCGACCTTTACACCGGGCTCGGAGCCACCACGCTGACCGAGCTGTACCGGATCGCCGAAGGCATCCAGTGGAACGGCTAGCTGGCTGAGTGTGCTCGCCGGTACGAGGGCCCTTCTGACCGAGTGGATGTGTCTAGCATTCACCGGCAGGAGGTCATCCCTTCGCGTATGCCGCCAGCCAAACCTAGGTGTTCGGAGCCGGCTCGCGTGCTGCAAGGATCATGCGTCGATCTGTTTTGTCGGTGGCTCACTCTATTATCGCTAGTATGCTCGATTTACTCGTTGAACCGGTCGACCCGGCGTTCGAAGCCTGGCTGGCCGACGTGCCGGAGCCCGACTGGCTCGAGCATCCGGTGTATGCCGAGCAAGCGACGGACGATCGGTTGAGCTCGCTGTTGGGACTGCCGCCGGCGGCTCGCCCGACGGCCGCACTGGCTTCGATATCGCCGGAGCGGCTGTCCGCCGGCGAGCGGGTCGATCTGCTGCGGTTGTTGGAGGAACAACGCAACTGGCTGGAGGCAGCGCAGGTCAGAGTGCTCGCGGTGATTGAGGATTCCGACAGCACCGAGCTCGGCCTGGCGCAGGAGGAGGTGTCGCTGGCCCTCACCATCCCGACGCGGACGGCCCAAACCCGCTTGAAGGCAGCGCGTTCCCTGATGCGGGAGCTACCTGCCACCTTGCGGTTGCTGACCGCGGGCAAGATCACCGGCCGGCATGCGCAGTTGATCACCGAGGCATCCTGGCAGTTACCGACCGAGGTGGTCGCCAGGTTCGAGGCGCGGATCGCCGAGCGGGCCGGGCAGCAGACACTCGGTCAGCTGCGACAGTCGCTGCGGCGAGCCGCGATCGCACTGGATCCCGCCACCGCGGAAGCCCGGCACCGGCGGGCACTGGCCGATCGCCGGGTCGGTTTCCAGGCCGTCGAGGACGGCATGGTGGAACTGCCGGTGCTGCTCGGCGCGGTCGAAGGGCAGCTGATCTACACCCGGCTCACCGCCGCGGCATGCCTGCTGCCGGCCACTGATCCCAGAACGATGGACCAGAAACGCGCCGACCTGCTGGTTGATGCGGTGCTGTCCGGCCTGCCCGATGAGGCGCTGCCGAGGATGCAGGGCCGCCGTCCGGCGATTCAGGTGGTGGTCAGCGCCGACACCCTGCTGAACCTAAACGACCAACCGGCGCACCTCACCGGGTACGGAGCGATCACCGCCGCCACCGCCCGGCGGCTGGCCGCCGATCAGTCGGGCACCTGGCGGCGACTGCTCACCGACCCGGACACCGGTCAGTTGCTGGACATCGGTGAGCGAAGCTACCGACCGGCCCAGCGGCTCCGCGACTACGTCCATGCCCGCGATGACACCTGCGCGTTCCCGACCTGCAACCAACCGGGTTATCGCTGCGAATACGACCACATCACACCCTTCAGCCACGGCGGCACCACCACCCGGCGCAACGGCGCGCTGGCCTGCCGGCGACACAACAACAGCAAAAACAACACCGGCTGGTCCTACCGGCTCAACGAGGATGGCTCCTTCACCTGGACTAGCACCACTCGCCGTAACTATCTCGGGCAGCCACCCGAACGCTGGGGCACAGCCGCCGAACATGCCAGCCATCAAGAGGACGCCGACGAACCACCCTTCTGAGCAGGCGGCCTACCAACTAGTGGAACCCTAAATTGTCGGACTGGAGTGCGAGACGCTCGATTCTCCTGCTCGCCTAGTTAGGAACAGAGCGGATCGGCCCGCTTGCTTGCCGACGGGTAGCTTGGGCAGGGTCGGTGCCGAGGACCAGCGCGTTCACGAAGTTCGGGTCGCTGCAAGAGATCGGTTGCCGCCGTCACCCACTGCCGCGTCCAACTGCCAGGCTCAGCCGGGGTTCGGTCGCCGGCTACCGCAGAGTTGATCGGGCTCCTGGGCGTGTTTGTTTCGACAGCGCTCAGGGGTGTGCGCCGGCGAGGTGGGCAACGTAGGCGCCGCTGCTGAGGCTGACGTGCGGGCAGTGCGCGCAGACCCAGACACCGATCGGAGTGACGATGTTGCGAAGCTTGGCGTCTTCGCGGGCACAGTGCAGGCGGTAGGCCAGCGCGAGCCGACGCCAGGAGCCTGAGACCTGCTTTCTCACCGAATCAGTGTGCGCGCGACCGGCTGAGCGGTCACCTTCGTCCTTGCCGGCTTGCTGGTCAACAGTGCTATGCGCGATGACCCACGACTGCGGAGCTAGGGCTTGCAGAGCGGATCGGCCGGCTTGCTCTCCAGCGGCGGCGGCGAGGGCAGCACCGCAGTACTCGGATCGGTGCTCACTACCAGGGCGTTCACGAAATTCGGGTCGTTGGCGAAGATCGGGTTGCCGCCGTTGTCCACCGCGGCGTTCAGTTGCTCGGGCCAGCCTGGGGTTTGATCACCCGGCTGCAGCAGCCGGGTATCGGTGCCGAACTGGAGGTTGAACTCGAAATCGAGGTTGGCGTCAAGTTCCAGATCGGCCAGCAGCTTGCCCTCGGCAAAGAAGTCGGCCATCAACCCGAACGCGATGCTCGGCGGGATGCACAGCCGCAGCGCCAGCATCCACCACAGCTGGAAGGCCAGAATCACGATCGGCAGGAACATCAGGAACAAGAAGAACGCCACGATGAAGAACAGCTCGATCGCGAACGTGCAAATGCCGCCGCCGGCACCGATGGCGCCCGAGCCGGACGCCGGGTTTCCCTTGAACGGGTTGAACACCAGCTGCGACTGCGGTGGCGTGACTATCCGCACACCACCGGGCCCCTGCGGCCGGCCGGCATGCGCGGCCAACCGGCGCAGGTCCGGCAGCGTGATGGTGGTGATCCGCTTGCTGGTGCCCTGCGGATCCATCGGTGAAGCAAGCCGAAACGGCTCCGACGCGGCTCCGATCACCACCTTCGGCGGGCAGTGCTCGTGGCCCTTGGCCGGCTTCTGCGTGACGATGCAGCGCAGGTGATAGATCGCCCGATCGTCCAACTTGGCTTGTACCTTGCCAGCCCGTACCGAATGCTCACTCGAGTAGGTAGGGATGACCCCGAACCAGGTGGACCGGGTCGCCGCCGCGTCGCAGTCGTCCGGCCGGCGCGGCAACCGCCACATCGGAAAGGGCTGCTCGTCGGCCGGCAGGTCGGTGTCTTCCAACCGTCGCCACTCGGCCGGCTGGCCCTTCGCCGCGTACCAGTATTCGTCCTCGGACTCAGCCTGAACCTGTTCCAGCAACTCCTGGTTCTGCTGCTCGAACCGGTCCCGCCAGGTCTTGGCCCACCACAAATCCCTGGCATCTTCCGGCAGTTCCGCACCGGTGAAAGCCACATTCTGCTGGGCGGCCAGGTCCACCAGCAGGTTTCGGGCCAGCCGCCGGGACGGTCCGCGCGCCCCGGACACCGACGTCCGCTGCCGGCGCATCACGAAGCTCACACTGATGTCGTCGTGCGAGCCGGCCCGCGGCAACCCGGGCTGATCACAGAACACCTCGACCACAACGACATAAAACCGGTTGTGGCTGGGCTGATAGAGCTTGCGCAATTGGGTGGTGATCAGCTGCGAAGTGGCCAGCCTCGCCCGGCCGTGCGCATTGAACGCCGGGGTAACCGGCACCGGATAGGACCACACGTCGTCCGCGCCATAGGCCAGCGAATCGCGGGGATCGGCCAGCAACCGCTTGACGAAATCGGTGCGGTCATACATCTGAATCGCCGGCCGCAGCGCGCGCGGATCGCGCAGGCCGAAGCCGCCCCGTTCCCGGACATACCACGGTGCCCGCAGCGCGAACGCGGTCACCAGATGTTCCCGACGCCAGGGGTATAGGCCGGTGAGATAACGAACGACTCGGCCACCATGGTTTGGCACTGCACCAGGCCGCTGAAGGTCGACATCGGCGCGGTCACCTCCACCATCGGCGCAGTCACCTCCACCGAGGTGTTCGCCTGGATCTCGATGGACGTGGCGGTCAGCCGGATGACGCAACCCTGGGCATGCTGGACGGTGATCTCCCGCGCGCCGTCATCCAGCACCACCTGATGCCCGGACGAGGTGCTGACCGTGACTTTCGGCGCTCCCTTGGTGTCATCGAACTCCAGCCGGCTGTCCGCCCGGGTACGCCACACCCTGATGTTGTTGGGCTTTTCAGCCGCATGCGGCAGCGCCGCCTTGCCGTTCCAAGCCGAGCCGATGATGTAGGGACGGTAGAAGCTGCCGGCCTCGAAGGCGACCAGCACCTGGCTGCCGACCTCCGGCAGAATGCACAGGCCCTGGTCCTTGTCCGCGTACGGGGTGCACAGGGTGGCCCAGGCCCGTACCGCGTCGTTGCCGTCCTTGCCCAGGAACGGAAAACTGACCTCGATCCGGCCGAGTCCCTTGGTATCCACCAGGTCGGTCACCCAGGCCGGATACACCCCGAAGAAGGTGGGGCCGTCGCCGTCATTGGGCTGTGGCAGTGGCATCAGCGCGCCTCATTCACAGTCGACCGCTCCGCCTCGAACCGGGTTCGCAACCCGCGCACCAGGTCAACGGTGTGACAGATTCGGGTGACGTAGTAGCCGGCGCCCTCGAACGGCGCCCCGACCCCCTGCAGGGTGAGCCGGCTGCCGACCACCATGTCCGGTGAGCCGCGGGTGGTGCCGACCACCGAGACGAACCGCCGGCTGCGCCGCAGCATCTCGGCCTTGGCCCAGGCTCCGGCCTGCGCGGTGTTCAGCGGACTTTCCCGCACCCGCAGCGTGGTGCTGCCGCCGAGCGCCAGGTCGACCACCTTGGGACCGCTGCGGCCACCGGAGATTTCGGCGGCGATGACCTCTGACCCGACGTGCTCATCGATGACATCCTTGGCCGAAGCGTCATAGCCGGTCACGTGCACTTCGCTGCGCTGATGGGCCAGATCGGCACACAACCGGACCGACAACAGCTGGTTGCCCTGCACCAGGGTCAGCTCGGTTCCGGTGCGCCGGGGCCGCGATCGCATGTACAAGGTGCGCCCGTCACACCACAGCTCGGCCCGCACCAGCCTGGCCCGTTCCCGCAGGAACGCCAGGTCACTCTGGTTCAGCTGCTGGACGACGTCATGCGTCGGGCCGTCCACGTCCACATCAGCCTGCAGGCCGTGCTTGCCGGCGAGCTGGCGGGCGATGTCGGCGTCGGTGACGTTGGTGTAGCTGCACAGCCGCCGGGTCATCCGCAGCTTCATCAGCGCGTCCTCGGCGAGCAGCACCACCAGCGGCGGTTGCCCGTCGTCGAACACCGCTTCGATGGCCGAGATCGTGCCGTCGAACACGGTGCGTTGACCGGAGTCCGGGCCGATGGACACCTTCAGCTGCTTGCCGAAGTCCACCACCCCGCCGTCCAGGTAGATCATCCGGTCCGGCGGTCCGGCTGCCCCGGCGCCGGTGGCGAACAGGTGCAGCCGCAGCGTGCGCAGCCCTTCGATTCCCTCGTCGATCTCGAGCCGAACGCAGTCCCGGGCCATCGACGGCACGGTCGTCGAGTTGATCGAGAAGACCGGACCGGCCGGTGCGAACAGCGGATCAGTCATCAAAACCCTCCGCCGCCACCCGCCGGGCCAACCACTCGGTGCGGCCGCGGGACTCCCGCCAGCGCTGATCCACCGTCTCGCCCGACTCCTTGCCGGCACCGGCGCCATCGCCACCGGGCTCGGCGCCGCCGCCGGAGCGGATATCGGTGTGCAACTCGCCGACGTGCACTGCCACGGTCATTCACCTCGCTGCCGGCGCGGGTGGCGTCCCCGCGAAGATCAGGGCGACCATCGCATCGTGACCGATCCAGCGTCACGACCGCGTCGCTCGGCGTCGGCCTGGACGCTCAGGCTGGCGACCGGGCCGGCCGGCACTCCGGCGGCCGGCAGCACCCGCGGTCGCAGCGGCACCCCGTAGCCGTAGCCCACGGTCCGCTGGTCGATAGCGGTCACCGACACCGATGCCACTCCTGCCGGCACATTGAAGGAACCGCGCGCATCGACGACGGCCAGGTCGGCCTGCCGGCTGAGCGTGCGTCCCACCACCGCTGCCACCCCACCGCCGGCCGACAGCGCGAAACCGGCATCGGCCTCGGCCGCGAACCCGACGGTGCCACCCGCGGCCGCGCCGGCGGACACCCCGGCATTGGCTGAAATCCCGGCCGAAATCCCAGCACCGGCAGACAACCCCGCGCTCGCCGAGATGTCGGCATCCGCTGAGATTCCGGCGGCGAAGCCTGCCGATACCCCGATGCCGGCGCTGACCGAGGCGCTGGCGGACAGCTGCGCCTGGAACCCGGCGGTGAGGCCCAGTGGGCTGTTCAGCCCGGCCATCGCCGAACGCCAGCCGGCCGGGTCGGCGTTCAGCCGGCTCAGCAGCTGCTGCATGCTCTCGCCGTCCTGCGCGGGCACCGCTTGGGTCGGGTTCTTGGTCGGCCCGGAGTTCGGGCCACCGCCGGCCGATCCGCCGGGCGGCGTGCTGGCCTGGTCGTCGCGGCTGCCCGGCCCGGTGGCGTTCGACTCGAACATCGCGTCCTGGCCGGTGATGGTCAGGCTCAGTTTGGCCCGCAACGGCAGGCCGTCGGCGGAGAAGTAGTCGATCTCCTCGCCCAGCCGGCTGACGATGCCGTCGAAGCGGAACGTCCCCCATTCGAACCGGATCCGCGGCGGCGCGCCCTTCGGATTGTCCTTGGACGGTTCGGCGAACTGGCGGACGTCGGCGGTCTTCTTGCGGACATCCAACGGCTGGCCGTCCGGACCGCCCTCGGCGGTGTCGAACTCCAGATCCAGGCTGAGCGTGGCGTGTCCCTCATTGGGGCGGTTGCGGCGCTGGGCCCGGGTGGTCGCGCCACCGCTGGTGTCGTTGGTGCGGTCCAGCTTCAGGCTGCTCGGGTTGAACTGGACCGGGATGGCCGCCCCGGACACCGAAACCTTGGGCGGCTTGTCGGCCGAACCGGTCGGTGTCTCGGTGAGCTTGTACAGCTTGGCCTTGGCCGGCTTCTCCTCCGGTGCGGTCATCTCACGGCCCCTCCAGCTTCAAGCCCTCGTGCACCAGGTGCAGTTCCTCGATCGCGATCTCGCCGGTCTTGGCGTTCAGCGCCGGTCCGGTCACCTTATTGGGCAATGCCCGGATGAAGGTCCACCTGGCGACCTGCCGGCCACCACCCGGCGCCATCACCTCGACCATGCCGTCGTAGCGCGGAATCGGCAGCGCTCCATTGACCATTCCGGTCAGCCAGTCCCAGATCGCGGTGTCGGCATAGCCGCCGGCGCTGGCCAGGAACATCCCGCGCTTGAGCACGATCGGCGACAGCTTCACCCGGCCGACCCGGCGAATCACGCCGTTGTTCCGGCCGCCTTCGAGCAGCTCTCGGACGTCGGCCTCCAGCTCCAACCCGGTGCACTCGGCGAACAGGCCGTCGCCGAGCTCGGTCGGCCCGGTGGATGCCGACGGTCCCGGACTACGGGTCAGCGTGACCTTGAACCGAAAGGCCTGGACCAGCTCGACCTGCTGCGGGGCGGTCATGATTTCACCCGCAAACCACCGTCGGCGTCCTGGCTGATCCGCAGGATGAGGTACTCCAGCGGCGCGGACGGCGCGACCCCCACCTCCGCGATCAGCCGGCCGAGAGCTTGTGATTGCGGGGTGTTCAGCGCGTCGTCGCAGCGGACGAAGTAGCTATCGGCCTCGGTAGCGCCGGCAAATGCCCCCTGCCGGTACAGCGCGCTGAGGAACTGGCTCAGCGTGTGGAACAGCTTGGCTCGCAGCCCCGGGGTGTTCGGCTCGAACACCAGGAACTGCGATTGCCGTTGCAGGCTCAGGGCAATCATCGTCATCAGCCGGCGGACGGTGAGCTGCCGATAGGCCGGGTCGGTGGCCAGCGTGCGGGCCGCGCTGAGCCGGAACCCGTCCCGCTCACCTCGAAAGACATTGACCCCGAGCAGGTGTAGCCGGTCATGCACCGCGGCGGTCACCGAATCGGCGGCGGTCACCGCGGTGCTGGCCAGCTCATTGGCCGGCCCCCAGGGCAGCCCGCGCAGCACCTCGCGGGCGGCGATGATGCCGGCCGCGAAGGACGACGGCGGGACGAACACCGCGGGCAGTTCCGGTCGCTGCGCCGGCACCCCCAGCCAAGGGTGGTAGCAGGCCAGGTAGCTCGAGTCGAACCGAGATCGCCACCTGACGATCTCGTCGGCCGACAGCCGCTGCGGCACGTCGAGCAGGGCGACGAACTGGGCACGCAACACCGCGACGTCCACCAGCCGAAGCTGGCGGCCGACCAGCTCGGTGAAATCGTCGGGATCTCGCGGATCCAGCTGCCACATAGACGTGGACGTGGGCAGCTGGGCATAGCTGATCGCGGGCTCGGGCGGCCGGCACGGTTGGAAGCAGCCGCTCGGACCCGGTGGGCTCGGCGGGTCCACGGTCCGCGCCGGCTGCTGCCAGCGCCAACCCAGATCCGGTACGCACAGCAGGCCGATCTGATCGTTGCGGCCGATCAGGTCGACACCCCGGTGATCGGCCCGCTCGTCCAGCGGGTCGGCGTCGGCCGGTTCGTCGTCGAAGAAGCTGCGCTCGTCGATATCGGCGAACCGGTCCTGGCCGGTGCCGGGTAGCAGGCTGAACGCCCACCCGGTAAGCAGCCCGTCGGCCGGTGGGATCGGGACGGTCCAGCCGTCGGCGGCCCGCAGCAGCAACGACTCGATCGCCAGCACGGCCGGTGGATAGCGCGGGTGTTCCGGGTGCAGGCCGAGGCCGGTGATCTGCTCGGACCGAGCCACCGCCGGATCCTGGTCGGTGACCGTGATGGTGGCGGTAACCACGGCGATCTCGTCGGCGGCCGGGTCGGCCGGCAGCGGCGGGTCCAGCACCGCCACTCGCACCAGGCCGCCGGTCGGGACGGCCCGCACCGCCAGCTCGCGCACCCAGTGCAGCGAGCCGGCGGCGGCTTTCGCCGAACCACGCACCCGCAGCAGCGAATGGGCCGGCAGTTGCACGCCATCGGTCAGCAGCAACTCGCCGGGCTGAACCACCGCCGGCGGCTGGATCGGCCGGTGGAAGGTGGTGCCGGCCTCGAAGTCGAGCCGGCCGGTCAGCCAGCGGCCCCAGCCGCCCTCATTGGCCGCGGCTAGCTTGGGTTGTTGGCCGGCCAGCGTGAACTGCGCGGTGGCGGCCGGGTCCGGTTCGACCGGGGCGACTCGTACCACCCAGGCGGTGACCCCGCCCTGGGCGAAGAAAGCCTGCACCGCGTACGGCAGCAGCCCCGGCGCCGGCTGGCCGGTCGGATCGGAGATCGCCCCGAAATAGTTGACGAACTCCGTCCAACTGCTCACCGGCTGCGGCGCGTTCACCGGTCCGCGCAAGCACACCCCGACGAAGCCGGTGGCATCGAGCCGGATCGGCCGCAGCCCGTCGTCGACATTCTGCGGCGGCACCAGGTAGATCCCGGGTGCGCCGAGTTGCCGCCCCGCCGCCGTCACCGTGCGATCCCGTCCCGAGCGCGGTCGTTAGACCGACTCGTAGTCGATCCGCTCGGCGACCAGGTGCAGTTCCTCCATCGCCACTTCGCCGCCACCCTTGGCTGCCATCGTCGGGCCGACCCACTTCTTCGGCTGGGCGTTGGTGAGGATCCACCGGCAGACCGCCGAGCGCCGCTCGTCCAACAGGGTGATGGTGACCGTCTGCGGCTCGATGTCGCCCTCGCGGGTGGACTTCAGCCAACTGAACAACCGCAGGTCGCCGATCACACCGCGCTTGAGCGTGACGTCATCGGTGCTGTTGATGTTGGGCACCTTGCGGACGTGGTTCTCCATGTCATTGCCGTTGCGGTACTCGGAGAACTTGACCTCGCTGCCGAGACCGCTGACATCGGAGAAGCCGCCGGCGATCTGGTCCTCGCCGCCATTGTTGCCGAGCCGGACCATGAAATTGAACGCGCCATAGGGATTGTCGCGGGTGGTCATGTCTTACCTCACTCAGCTTTGCTGCGCACTGGCGGTGAATTGACCGATCCGGAAGATCACGAACTCGGCCGGGTAGGTCGGTGCCACGCCGATCAGGCAGATCAGTCGGCCGTTGTCCAAATCGTTCTGGGTCATGGTGGTCCGATCGCAGCGGACGAAGAACGCCTCCTCCGGCTTGGTCCCCATCAACGCGCCGGTGCGCCAAGTGACCAGCAGGAAATCGGTAATGGTCTGCCGGATGTTGGCCCACAGCGCCTCGTTGTTCGGCTCGAAGACCGCCCACTGGGTGCTCTTGTCGATGGAATGTTCGAGGTATATGAACAACCGGCGGACGTTGACGTACTTCCATTCCGGATCCGAGCTCATGGTGCGCGCGCCCCAGACCCGGTTGCTGCGGCCGGGGAAGAACCGTAGCGCGTTGATGCCCTCGGGGTTCAGCACCGACTGCCGGTCGAAGGTCACGTTCTGCATGAACCGGGTGATGCCCAGCACCACCTCGTTGGCCGGTGCCTTGTGTACCCCGCGGTTGATGTCGCTGCGGGCGTAGATGCCGGCCGCGAATCCGGACGGCGGCAGTTGGAGGGTCGCCGGGGCCGCACCGGGGTCGTTCTTCGCGGTGGGATCGAGGATCTCGACCCACGGGTAGTACAGCGCGGCGTAGGTGGTGTCGAACTGCGAGCGGAAGTCACGCACGCCCGAAATCGACTCGTCCTGCGGCGGGTCGACGATGCCGATCCGGTAGCGCAGGCCTTGGCAGTGCTCGATCAGGTTGTCCACCGCGGTCTTCTGCTCGGCCAACGTGTCGAAGCGCACCGAGTCGGGCGTGGCCACGATCGCGATGTCGTCGATCTCGCCGAGGGCGGCCAGCCCGGTGGCCGCTTTGCCGGCGTCGTCCGGATCCGACGGCTCCCCCTTCAGCGCATCCGGGCTGAGTGGTTCGCCGTCCGAGCCGCCGGTGAGGAAGGCGGGCGTGTTGAGCTTGAGCAATGCTGTCAACACGTCCAGCGGAGCCGGCGGCGGTGGTTGCGGGTTGGCCACCGGCTGGGACGAGTCGAGCCAGATCAGGCATAGTTCATCGGTGGGTTGCTCAGCCTGCATGACCCGGTAGATCGACCGGCTGCTCTTGGGATCCAGCTCCAGGCCGGTGTAGGCGTCCAACCGGACGTCACCCATCTGCACTGTGACCGACAGCGTAATGTGGCAGACCGCGATGGCGCCGTCATCGGTGATCGGGTCCAGGCCACCGCCGTCCTTGCGGTAGCCGAGCACCCGATCCGGGCCGGCATCCACGATCTTGATGTTGGTCGGCAGCACGTTGTCTTTAGGAATCGCCTTGCGATCCGGCACGATCTCGACCGCGGCGCCCGGACCGACCCCCTTCAGGGTCGAGCTGCCGTTGACGGTGACCAGGATGTTCTTGCTGCGCTGGAAGCCGACCTGAACGCTGATGGTGTGTCCCGCCGCCCCCGGCCAACGCGCGCGCCAGGTGGCCACGCCATTGGCCAACGCCAGCTTGGCGAAGTGGGTGTCGAGGTTGATGCCGCCAGGTTTGGGTACCGGGAACACCCGGGACACGTACAGCCGACGGCCGCCGTTGTCGAAGAATGCCCTTGCCGCATAGGCCAAGTAGTTGCGGGTATCGGTGCCGGTGCCGACGTCGTCCAGGCTGCCGAAGGCCCGCTCGAACTCGGTGTAGCTGGTGACCAGCAGCGGCTTGGGGATCATCGTCACCTGCGGGGTGGCCAGCTGGTAGGCGACCGGGCCGTAGCAGGTCAGTCCGGCCATGCCGAACGTGCTGGTGGGGACGCCTTCGATGGAGCGCGACCGAAAGCTCGTCTCCTCCAGGTAGACGCCTGGCGTCAAATACTCAGGCATTCGAGACCTCCTTGGTCTTCGATCACGCGGCGAACGGGATGTCGGTGGTCAGGGTCAGTTCGGCACCGACCGGGACGGCAAGTTGCGGCACGTTGGCGGTGTTGGCGTGGTAGCCGGACGGCATCGACCGGCCGCGCAACACGTCGCTGTCCAGATCCTGCGGGGCGGGCGGGTTGGCCGAGCGGGTCAGCGTCTCGACCACCAGGTCGGCGTAGGAGTCGGTGTCCGGATCCGGCACCGGCGGCGCCGGGTTCGGAGCCACCACCACCAGATCTACCGGCAACGTGTCGGGTGCCGGCGGCGGCAGGGTGCCGGTGCTGTCGATGACCAGCAGGAATTCACCCCGCTCGTCGGCATGTGCCCAGCCGACCGGTTGGTTGCCCGGTCCGAGCGCGGTCAGTCGAGCCCAGCGCACCGGCTTGCCGGCCCGGCTCACCCGGCCGCGAATGCTGGTGACCCCGCGCGGGGTGCGATAGCCCGAACCGGGAGCCAACCATGGCCGGAGCAGTCGAGAACCGGCCGGCACTACCGGCGGATTCTGCTCGGCCGCCAGGATCTCGGTCAGTTGCCATGGCGGCAGTTGGAGCCGGCGGGCGACGAAGCGGCGGGCCGGGTCGACGATCCGGAACACCAGGTCGGTGTGCACCGGGGTGCGGTAGTCGAACCGCAGCACCGCCCGTCCCGGTCCGGCGGTCGGCAGGTTCAGGCACGGCCAGTCCGGGTCGTATCCCGGTGCCAGCAGTCGGGTGTCCAGCTCCCGGCCGATCCGAACGCCGGAGTCCGGCCGGCGACGCAGCACAGCATCGAGGCACTCCACCGCAAGCAGCAGCCGGTGCAGCACATCGGCCGTGCCGACCGTGGTGTCGATGGTGCCGAGGCCGCCGGTCATACCTTCGCCTCGGCTCGGGCGGCCACCGTGGTGACCGGTTCGGCGACCAGGTCGCGCCGTCCTTCGATGCAGATAACCCTTGCGATGTACGGCAAAGACAGCCGGTAGTCGGTGGTGAGCGCCTGGAACGCCTCACTCATCGATTCCAGCGCGATGTCGTCGGCGACGATCTGCACCACGTCGGTGGCCGCCCAGTCGCCGCTCGGATGCAACAGCGGGCCGGCCAGGATGCTCTCGCTCTCCAAGATCTGCGCGGCCAGCCCGAGCCATTCCAGCTCACTCTCCACCACGGTGTCCCACGCGGCCAGCATCAGCTGCATCCGTAACGGTATTCGCGCGATGCCGTCCACGCTGCCCACCGCCGACCAGCCGGGACGGGTCTCCCGATCCACGCTGATCTTGTAGCAGTAGACCGAAATCGCCGGGTACTGGATCACCGCGGTCGGGCTGCTGTTCACCTTGTCGAAGTCGACCGTGCCGGCCAGTACCGCGGTCGGGCGCGGGCCGACCGGCAGCGTCTCCTCGATCCGCCGGTTCAGCAGGTCGACGATGCTGCGCCCGACCGCCGCTAGGGCCCGGTATCCAGCCACGGCATCGATGATCGGCGGACCGTCGTCACGCCACCGTCGCCGAGTCGTTCCGCGTCGTCACCTCGGCCGGTGACGGTTTCTCCGCGCAGCAGCAACGGTCCGGTGACAGCCCATTGCCAACACTGTGCTGGCGAATGCTGAAGGGAGCATCCATGACGACCAACCCGCCCGCCGAGCAGGACCCGCCGGAGCAGACCGCGGAGCAGCCCGAACCCAGCGGCGAGACCAGCACCGAGCACGGCTGCGAGGACTGTGACCCGAGCCTGATCGACGGGCTCAAGTGCCGCGCGGAGGGCATTGCCAAGCAGGCCGAGTACAACGCGGCCAGCCAGCCGGAACTGCAGACCGCGCGCACCCAGTACGACGTCACCCGCAAGGCCTACCGGACGCAGCGCAACTCGGTCGCGCTCGAGGTGCAGGACATGCGCCATCAGGTCAAGCACCTGATCGAGCGGATTCGCTGCCAGATCAAGCAGGAGCGGGTGATCATCTGCCTGGACGAGGCGTTCGTGACCATCTGCGAGCAGCTGGACCGGTGTGGCATCAGCAGCGGTTGCTGTGCTGACGAGGACTGCGAGTTCGACAAGAGCTGCCCGCCGGACTATCGCGAGCTGGTTCGTCGGATCGCCGAATACCAGGCTCACCTCGATCGAGACAAAGCCTGTTTCACCTCGCTGATCGGCGAGCCGGACGCGCTCGCTGCCCGGGTGGCCGCCGCCAAGGCGGAGCTCGACGCGATCAACGCGCTATTGCAGCCCGATGCCGCCGCTACCACCGACCTGAAGCGTGCCTATGCCAGCGCGAAGGTGGCCGAGCGGCACCTGCGGCAGGTGTGGAACGGCTTCCGGGAGACCAGGGACTTCGTCAACTGCCTGTGCCGGGCGCTCACCTGTTGGACCAAGGCCGCCGACGCGATATCGGTGCTGACCGGTGAGAAGGCGGTCAAGGACTGCCACCGCCGAGAGCGGGAGAGCCGGTGCAAGGACCTGGCCGACAACACGGTCGAAGAGATCCTGATCGAGTACGAGCGGGTATGCGGCTGCGATCCGTGCGCCGATGACCGGCCGCGACGCCCCGAGGACCGCGACTGTGGCTGCGGACACTCCGACGATGACGACGACTGGGACGACGATCGAGACCGGGACCACGATCGGGATCGGGACCGAGACCACGATCGAGACCGGGACCACGACCGGGACCGCGACCGGGACCACGATTACGACCGCGACCGCGACCGGGACCGCGACCGCGACCGGGATTACGACCGCGATCGGGGTTACGACCGCGACCGCCGCTAGAGCGTCAGAGCCGGGCGGCCGCCGGGATGATCTTGTCGCCGAACAGTTCCAGCGCCGCGGTCGACGAGCTGTCCCGGAGGCTGGTGTGCACGTGGCTGATGCCTAGCTCGGCGTAGCCGCGTAGCTGCTCCAGCACCGCGTCCACCTGCTCGCCCCGCTCACCCGGGTCCAGCGGCACCATCACGGTCTTTTCGATCTGGTCGTAGTCCCGGCCCAGGTCGGCGCAGTGCCCGCGCAGCACGTCCAGCTTGTGCGCCAGCTCCGGGGTGGCGAACAGGTTGCAGGCCTGGGCGTACTGCGCCACCATCCGCAGCGTCTTACGCTCGCCGCTACCACCGATCAAGATCGGCGGATGTGGCCGCTGCACCGACTGCGGTGAGTTCAGGGTGCGGCCCAGCCGGTAGTGCTTGCCCTCGAACGGCGCTTCGGAATCACTCCACATCTGCAAGCAGATCTGCAACGCCTCCTCCAGCCGCTCGAACCGTTCGGCGGTGGACGGGAACGGCAGGCCGAGGCCGACGCATTCCTCGGAATTCCAACCGGCGCCGATGCCGAGCCAGGCTCGTCCCTCGGATAGCACGTCCAGCGTGGTAACCGCCTTCGCCAGCAGCCCGGGCTCGCGGTAGATGGCGGCGGTTACCCAGGCCAGCAACTCGATCCGCTCGGTCTTGGCGGCCAGAAAGCCGAGCGTGGTGTACGCCTCGAGCATCTCGTGCTCAGACGGTCCGACCACCTGGATCTGGAACAGGTGGTCCATCACCGACAGCTTGCTGAAACCGACGTCCTCGGCGAGCTTGGCGGTCCGGGCCAGGTCGGCGGCCAGCTTGCTTGGGCCGGCCGGCCAGGTGAAGTTCGACAGGTGCAATCCGATTTCCATACCGGCAACGCTAGTCTGCGCTGCCGCCGACGGGCAGCGGCAGGTGGTAGACCCGGGCCGCGTTGCCGGCCAGCACCAACCTCGCGGTCTGCTCGTCCGGGCACAGCGCGGCAACCGCCCGGGCGTTCTGCGCGATGCCCGGAACCGCCGGCCAGTCGGTGGCGAAGATCATCCGCCGGCTGAGCCGGGCCCAGTTGTGCTTGGCGTAGTAGGTCTTCAGTCGGGACGGCGGCAGGCCGGACAGCTCGATCCAGACCCGTTCGTCGGACAGCGCCAGGAACGCCGCCGCGTCATACCACCAGCCTCGGCCGCCGTGCGCCAGCACCAGGTTCAGCGAGCGGAAGTCCCGCAGCATGTCGTCGAGCAGGATCGGGTCGGCGTACTGGTTGAGCGCGCCGGCAAAGGTCGAGGTGCCGCAGTGCACCACGACCGGCACGCCGGCCGCCTGGCAGATCTCGTAGGCGGGATACAGCGCGCGGTCGTTGGCCGGAAACCCTCCGTGCACCGGATGCACCTTCAGCGCGATCGCCCCGAGTTCCAGTTGCCGGCACAGCTCGTCGGCCACCGGGTAATGCAGGTGCGGGTTGATGTTGGCCGCAAACCGCACCCGGCCCGGGCTGCCGGCGACCAGCGGCAGCAGATCCTCCACCGGTTGCCAGCCGGTGACCTTCGGGCTGTACTCGGACAGCACCACCGCCACGTCGACGCCCTCGGCGGCCAGCAGGCTGTCGAAGGCGTCCGGCCGGATGGTGCCGGACTCGTCGTAAACCTGCGGGGTGTCGTAGCCGGCCAGCCAGGTCTGCCAGTCCATCTTCACGCTGGGCCGGCGAGCGGCGTGCAGGTGGACGTCGATGAGCGGGCGATCGTCCAGCATCTACGGCAGGTGGACGTAGTCGTAGTCGAACGGCTGGCCGTTGATCCCGTTTCGGGGCGGGGCAATCCAGGACGCGATCTTGCCCCGTTCATACACCGGATGCATCAACGACCGGACGTAGCTGCGGTCCAGCTCGGTCGGCAGGTGCCGGTGCTTGCCGGCGTTCCAGTCCTGCTCGCTGAGCAGTTCACCGGCCGGGGTGGCCTGGATGCCGGCGAACACCCCGACCTTGCGGTTGAAGGCAACGTGCGGCAACCGCAACCGGTGCGGCAAGCCGGCATCGGCCAGGATCCGGTTCCAGCGCTTCAGCCCGCTCTCGCAGTCGGCGATGTACTCCCGGCGCAGGTCGGTGTTCAACCCGATCAGCGCGGACACCTCCATGGTGGTGATCTCACCGTCGGCCAGCGCGTCCACGCTTATCGAGTGCTCGGTGAGCTTGTGGTCGTCCGTGCGGCGGTCCTCCAGCCAGCGGCCTTTCAACCCGGCGGTGTAGTAGTTCGCCACGTTGGTGGACGTCTCGCCGCCGAACAGGTCCAGCGACACCGAGTAGTGAAAGTTCAGGTACTTCTGGATGATGTCCAGCCCGATCGCGCCGTGCCCGGTGACGTCGTCGGTGTCGTGCTCGACCATGAGCTGGGCGGTCCGTTCGACCACCCGGTCCACCCCGGTGGTGCCCACCATCATGTGATGTGCTTCTTCTTTAAGCATGAACTCCGCCGTCCGGGACAGCGGGTCGAACGCTGACTCCTTCAGCGTGCCGAGTTGGTACTTGCCGTCCCGGTCGGTGAAGTAGGTGAACATGAAGAAGCTGAGCCAGTCCGGGGTTTCTTCGTTGAACGCGCCCAGGATGCGGGGGCTGTCCTGGCTGCCGGAGTTGCGGTGCAGCAACTCCTCGGCCTCCTCCCGACCCTCCCGGCCGAAGTGCGCGTGCAGCAGGTACACCATCGCCCACAGGTGCCGGCCCTCTTCGACGTTGACCTGGAACAGGTTGCGCAGGTCGTACAGGCTGGGCGCGCTCGCACCGAGGTTGCGCTGCTGCTCCACCGACGCCGGTTCGGTGTCGCCCTGGATCACGATCAGCCGCTGCAACTCGGCGCGATACTCCCCCGGCACCTTCTGCCACACCGGTTCGCCGCGGTGCTCGCCGAAGCCGACGGTGCGATCCGGATTCCGGTCGGCCAGGAAGATCCCCCAGCGGTAATCCTTCATCGCCACATGGCCGAAGTGCGCCCAACCATCCCGGCCGACGTTGACCGCCGTGCGCAGGTAGACGTCCTCGGTCGGCAGCGCCGGGCCCATCTGCGACCACCACGTCAGGAAGTTGGGCTGCCACGATTCCAGCGCCCGCTGCAACCGGCGATCGGAGTGCAGCTCGACATTGTTCGGGATCTTCTCCGAGTAGTCAGCCGCCGCTGTCATTGCTGCCCCCTTGCCCTTCCTCCCAGTTCTTCGCGCAAGCGCTCATCACAAGCCCGCTCCGCTCCTCGCTCGCTGGCGCTCGCTGCGATGCTCACGGGCATGCTCACACTCGCCGGCGGTCGAAGTCGCCGCGCCGGCCGCTGCCGAACCTGCTCAACGCTCCGTCCGGGCCGGACGCGTTGGGACGGTAGAAGATCCAGTTCTGCCAGGCAGCGAGCCGACCGAAAATCTTGGTTTCCATGGTCTCCGGGCCGGCGAACCGGTAATTGGCCTCCAGGCCGGTCAGCGCGTCCGGGCTGAAGCTGGCTCGCTCCTCCAGCGCGATCCGGACCTCTTCGTCCCAATCCAGGTCGTCCGGGGCGAACGTCACCAGCCCCAGTTCCATTGCCTGTTCGGCCAGCAGCGGCTGCCCGAACCGCTCGGTCACCGCGGCCAGCCCGGATTCGTCGCCGAGATAACGGGTTTCCAGCCGGCTGAGCCCATTGCCCATCGGCAATATGCCGGCGTTCAGCTCGGTCGGCGTGATCGCGGCCGGTTCCGCCGCCGGATCGACATCGGAGAAAACACCGGCCAGCTGGAACGACCGGTCGGCGGCCAGCGCGAGTTCGAGCAACGAGCCGGCGAAGCAACTGCCCGGTTCGATCAGGGCGATCAGGCTGCGGCTGGTGACATCCAGGCGTTTGAGGGTGCGTTTCAGATACAGCAGGATCTCGTTCGCCAGCCAGTGGTCGCGATTGTCCAGCAGCAACCGGTCATAGCTCAGCACCAACCCGCTATCACCCTCGGTGCGCAGGACCCAGCTGCCCAGCTCCGGTTCGTTGGTGCGCAGGTCCAGGATCAGGTCGTCTAGCTCTCGGGTGACGGCCAGCGTCCAGAAGTCCGCGCCCTGCTCGAGCATCCCGGCGGTGTCGGCCGGCGCGGATTCGGCCGGTCCGCGCACGGTGATGGCCACCTGGCCGGCCTGCCGATCTAGCTCCGCCGACACATGCCGGTAGCCGATCCGATCCGGATCGATGGTTTTGTCCAACGGCACCAGGGCAATTCCGGTTCCGCCGGGACGCCTCGAGCGCGCCGCCAGCTCGGCCGCCCGAGCGGCCACCGCCTCGTCCCAGCCGGCCGGCGGCACGGTCTCGTCCACCAACCGCCACTGCACCGCGCGCCGGCCGGTGATCCCCTCCGCCTTGGTGGCGAAGTAGTCGGCCAGATCTCGACGGACATGGCGCTTGTCGACGACCCGGGTCAGGCCGCCGGTGCCGGGCAACACGCCGAGCAGCGGCAGCTCGGGAAGCGACACCGCCGACGACCGGTCGTCGATCAGCATGATGTGCTCGCAGGCCAGCGCCAGCTCGTAGCCGCCGCCGGATGCGGTGCCGTTCACCGCGGCCAGGTAGTGCTGGCCGGAAAACTCGCTGGCATCCTCCATGCCGTTTCGGGTCTCGTTGGTGAACTTGCAGAAGTTGACCTTCCACGGGTGGGAGGACCCGGCCAGCATCCGGATGTTGGCACCGGCGCAGAAGATCTTGTCCTTGCCGCTGGTGAGCACCACCGCGGCCACCTCGGGGTGTTCGAAGCGCAGCCGCTGGACGATGTCGTAGAGCTCGATGTCGACGCCGAGGTCGTAGGAGTTCAGCTTCAGCTCGTAGCCGGGCACCAGCCCGCCGGCCTCGTCGACCTGCATCCGCACGGTGGCCACCGTGCCGTCGATGCTGACCTGCCAGTGCCGGTAGTCGGTCGGCGCCACCCGGAAGTCCACCCGGACCGGCTGGTCGGACTCCACCGGCGGGGCAAGCTGTCCGGCCTGGGTCATAGCACCATGCTAGGCGGGCCTCCCGATCGTGCAATTTCCTCCGGCTGAAGGCCGGAGGAAATTGCACGATCGAGCAAAACTACGGCGTGTTGGCTGCCAACCGCGCCGACTGGGCGATCAGCGCCTGTGCCTGCGCCAGCAGCGAGGTCACCTGGCCGTGCGAGGGAGCAGCGCCGGCCGCGGCCGCGATAAGCACGGCCTTCATCTTCGCGGCGACCCGATCGTGGTTGTCGGCCAGCAGCGACAGGGCGTCCTGCTCGTCGGTGAACGCCGAATCATCGCTCGCCGAGCCGGACGCCAGTGCCGCGCTGTCCGCGATCAGGGTATTGGTCGCGAACTGCCCCACGCTCGAATTGAGCTGCTGGTAGGCCGCCGCCAGCTGTTCGGTGCCCTGCAGCGCCCCGGACGGGTTGCTCAGCGCCTGGCTGATTACCCGGCCGTCGGTCGGGTAATCGTCGGTCAGGCCGACCAGGTAGAGCAGGGTCGGCCGCAGGTCGGTCTCCTCGACCCAGGTACCGACCGTGCTGGCCTGCGGCACCGTCCGGGTGGAATTCGGATCGGACGGTTGGTTGCCGGCCGCCGGCTGCGGTCCGTCCACCCCACGCGCGGCGACCCCCGGACCGACCAGCGACGACCAGGTGACGTCGATGTTCGGGCTGTAGTAGCCGTGGTTGTAGGCGAAGCCATTGTTGATGCTGACGTTCGCCCCGGTGGTGGAGAAGAAGTAGTCCGGCTTCGGGAACAGGCTATAGGTCGGCGTGCGCAGCGGATCCGAGGTCTGCATGTGCAGGATCCTTTGCTCGATCGCACCGGCCTGGTAGTTGGTGATCTTCTCCGCGGCCACCCCGGTGTACGGGTCGTTGCCGGTCATTGCCGCGGTGTCGCGCTGCAGCTGCCGAACTGTCGGGTCGGTCGAGGCCGGCTGGCCGTGCACGTAGATCGACGCACCCTGCGGTTCGATGTCGAACGCCGTGCCCGAGCTTGCCGAGGTGGACAGCAGGCCCTTGATGTTGGCCTGAAGCTCACCGATCTGGGCGGTGGTGTAGTGGCAGGCGATCGTCACGCCGTCGCAGCCGGCCGGGGTCGGCTCGATGGCCCGTCCGACGTTGGCACCGGCGAACTGGTCGTTCTCCTCCGCGCTGATCACGAACTCGGTGTTCGCCGGGGTGATGCCGTCGGAGGCCAGCCGCTGGAAGAACGTGTTGAAGGCGGCGTCGTAGTTCTGCGCGTTGGTGATGTAGCAGCTGTCACCCGGGCCGATCGGCTTGCCGCTGCCGGTCGCCGACCCGGACGTGCAGCCGCTGGTGCCGGCCTTGCGCTCGTGCAGGTCGGAGATGTAGCCGTAGGTGACCGGGATGCCGCTCTCCTGCATGTCGGCGAGGTAGGCCAGCGACTGGGTGGCGGTCGGGCTGAAGCCCGGGAAGCCCGGCTTGTTGGCGAAGGTGTTGATCAGCGCGTTGCCGTTGAGGTCGGTCAGGTTGCCGTTGGCGTCGGTCACCGGGTAGCCGTTGTGGGTCAGCGACGGGGTGCCCGCACCCAGCACCGGAGCGACGTACTTGTGCCCGAACAGCGCCTGGTATCCGGTGTAACCACCCGGTTCGGTGGGCAGCGAGTCGGTGACCGCGGACGGCGACGGCGTGTTGCTGCCGAACTTCACCGCCTGGGCGTTGGCGCACACCGCGTCGCCCTGCGCACAGTGCACCGCCACGCCTACGTAGTCGGCGGTCTCCGGGTCCTTGAAGGAGGACGGGTCGGCGTTGTACTGCGCCACCTCGGGCGAGTTCGGCCCGAACACGGTCGGCAGGTCCACGTTGGTGTTCTCCAGCACCATGTTGGCGGTGGAGAAGTCACCGACCGAGCAGCCGGCCCGGGTGAACGGCACCCACGGCGCGGGGGTCTGCTGGCCGGTGTTGACCGAGGTCGCCGGGATCGACGCCGAGTACGCCATGGTCGGCGAGGTGTCGTGGCCCGCCGTCGGCGCCGGCTTGGCGGTGTCATCGACCGGCGAGGTCCAGTACGCGAACGAGGCCGCCGGGTCGGTGGTGCCGTCCGGGTTGTAGGTCTTGTAGGAGTTGCTCACCGGCTGGCCGTGCCGGTCGCCGTACAGGCCGGTGTAGATGGTCAGGCTGTCGTCGGCGGTGTGCGCGATCAGCGGGGTGTGCGTGTTGGACAGCACGGTGCCGTTGGACTTCAAGAAGTTCAGCAGGTGCGGCATCTGCTCCAGGTCGGACGGCACGTTCGGGTTGTCCCGGGAAAAGTGCACGTTGTCGAAGACGATGCTGATGACGTGCTGGACGCCGTTGCCGAGCTGGCAGCTGGACGGCGCGGCTTGCGGGCTGGCGATGGCCGGGTTGTCGGCGCCGGCGGCCACGACCGTTGCGGTCAACAGTGCCGCGGCTGACAACGCGGCGACATTGCGGCGCCTCGTTAGTGGATGCATTCGCATGACGAAAACCCTCTCGTAATGGGTTGAAAGCCTCCAGCACATTAGCCCGCGCGGGTACCCGTGAAAAGCCTGTGCGCTGAACTTTCGGCCAACGAGAGGAGGCCGGCCGAGAGATCCGGGCCGGCCCGGTCGTCATACCGGGTATCAGCGCCAGTCCATATCCGAGAGGAGCAGTGCCATGGTCAGCCCGGTAGTTCACTTCGAGGTCCGCTCGTCCGATCCGGACGCCAGCCGGGCGTTCTACGGAAAGCTGTTCGGCTGGACGTTCGCCGACGGCGGCCTGCCCGGTTACAGCTACGTCGACACCGGGGTGCCGGGCGCGCTGCCCGGTGGCATCAGCCCGGTGCAGGACGGCGCTCCGCTGGTCACCTTCTACGTCGGGGTGCCGGACGTGGCCGCTACCCTCGAGGCGGCCGTCGCCCAGGGCGGCACGGTCGTCCAACCGGCCACCTCGGTTCCCGGCGTGACCTTCGGGCTGTTCGCCGATCCGCAGGGCCAGGTGGTCGGGGTGGCCTGCTCCGACGGTGGAGGATCGTGACCGAACTCGAACTCGTGGCGCGGGCGGTAGCGGGTGACCAGCGCGCCTTCGACGAGCTGGTCACCGGCTACCGCCGGCCGGTGTTCCGGCACTGTTACCGGATGCTCGGCTCGGGCACCGACGCCGAGGACGCCACCCAGGACGCGCTGGAGCGGGCCTGGCGCGGGCTGGCCGGCTACGACGGAACGGGTGCGTTCGGCGGTTGGCTGCACCGGATCGCGACCAACGTGTGCCTGGATGCCCGCCGGGCGCGGGCTCGCCGGCCGACCGTGCCCGCCGGCGGGTCGCCGGCCGAGGAATGGGTAGAGCCGGTGGGAGACGAGGTGCTGTTCGGCACCGCCGACCCGCAGGACGAGTTGCTGCGTAACGAGGAGATCAGTCTGGCCTTCGTGGCCGCCCTGCAGTTGCTGGCGCCTCGGCAGCGGGCCGCGCTGCTGTTGCACGACGTGCTCGGGTTCAGCCAGACCGAGGTGGCCGAGGTGCTCGATATCTCCACCGGCGCGGTGAACAGCCTGCTCTCGCGCGCCCGGGTGGCGGTGCGTGGCAACGCCGGGCAGCCGCAACCGGCCATCGGCGATCCGCGGGTACAACAGCTGCTGCGGCGCTACCTGCGGGCCTGGCGGCTGGCCGATATCGACGGCCTGGTGCAGCTGGTGACCGAGGATGTGGCGTTGACCATGCCACCGGCCGCGGACCGGGTCGACGGGCGGGACGCGGTGGCGGCCTTCGTCGAGGCGGTTATCTTCTCCCCGTCCCGGCCGCACGGGGTGCCGGTGCTGGCCGGATCGTGCAACGGGCAGCTCGCGGTAGGTACCTACGCCCCGACCGCCGATGGCGAACTTGCGGTTACCGGCGTGCAGATCCTCCAGCTGGCCATGCTCGGCGGCGAACCGCTGATCACCGGCATCGTCTCCTACCGCGATCCGGAGCTGGCGATCCGGTGCGGGCTGCCGCGGCTAGCCCCACACGCTTAAATAGGGCCGGTGGACATCGTTGACTGGTTCCTGACCTCGGCCGAACGTGGCAACCCCGCCACCGAGCTGGATCGTCGCCATGCCGATGGACTGGCCTGGTCGAGCGGTAACGAGATCGAGCCGCTGGCGCACGGCGGCACCTACTTTCCCCGGCTCAGACAGTGCGTCGAGGCGATGCGGGGCGGCGACCTGCTGCTGTTCACCGACTGGCGCGGTGACCCGGACGAACTGCTCGATGGCCCAGGCACCGAGGTGTCCCGAGTATTCGCCACTGCGGCGAGCCGCGGGGTGTTGGTGAAGGGACTGATCTGGCGCTCGCACCTGGACCGGTTTTCCTTCAGCGAACAGGAGAATCGGCATCTCGGCGAGCAGATCGAGGCGGCCGGCGGAGAGTGCCTGCTGGACATGCGGGTCCGGCCGGGCGGCTCGCATCACCAGAAGTTCGTGGTGCTGCGCCACCCAGGGCGACCGGAGCTCGATATCGCCTTCGTCGGCGGCATCGACCTGTGCCACAGCCGGCACGACGGCCCGGAGCATGCCGGTGATCCGAAGCGGCAGCCGATGGCCAAGGTCTACGGCACCAGGCCGCCGTGGCACGACCTCCAGGTGGCAGTCCGCGGTCCGGCGGTGGCCGATGTCGAAACGGTGTTCCGGGAGCGCTGGCAGGATCCGACCCCGCTGACCCGTAACCCGATCGGGGTGCTCAGCGAGCGGATCAGACGCCAGGACCGCACGGCCGGCGCATTGCCACCCCGGCTGCCCGATCCGGCCCCCTGCGGCAGCAAGCGGGTTCAGCTGCTGCGAACCTATCCGCCCCGCCTACGTGGCTACCCCTTCGCTCCGACCGGCGAGCGCAGTGTGGCCCGCGGTTACCGCAAGGCGATCGGCCGGGCGCACAGCCTGATCTACCTGGAGGACCAGTACCTGTGGTCGTCCGGCGTGGTCAGCTGCTTCGCCGAGGCACTGCGCGACAATCCGGCACTGCGGTTGATCGCGGTCATCCCACATCACCCCGATCAGGACGGCAGATTCTCGCTGCCGCCCAACCTGGTCGGCCGGCAGCAGGCGTTGGCGGAGCTGAGCCGCGCCGGTGGCGACCGGGTCGCCGTGTACGGCATCGAAAACCATGCCGGCACGCCGGTGTACGTGCACGCCAAGGTGTGCATCGTCGACGACGTCTGGCTCTCGATCGGTTCGGACAACGTCAACCGCCGATCCTGGACGCACGACTCGGAGCTGTCCTGCGTGGTGCTCGACGACGAACTGGATGAGCGCGAGCCTCGAGTGCTCGACCGCTTCGGCAACGGCGCGCGCCGGTGCGCGCGCCAGTTACGACTCCAACTGGCGCGCGAGCACCTGGACCGCGCCGCCGGCGACGACGGCGACCTGCTCGACCCGGTCAGCGCCTTCGCCGCGTTCGCCGACAGTGCCGCCGGACTGCAACGCTGGCACGACGGCGGCCGCACCGGGCCGCGTCCGGCCGGCCGGATACGTCCGTACGTCCTACCGGAGCTGTCCCGGCGAACGCTGGTCTGGTCGAGCCCGCTCTACCGGATCGTGTACGACCCGGACGGCCGGCCCTGGCGACTGCGCCGCACGAACAGCTTCTGAGGATTACTCGCTACTTGCTGGGCTGCGGCGTGTGGCACTTGACCTTGGGGTTGGCCCCCAGGTAGTTCAGCGGACCCGCGATGACGGTCACCACGGTCGTGCCGGTGCTGGCGCAGGTCGGCTTGGATTTGCTGCTGAAGTAGTGCCGCTGACCGGCGGCAATGGCACCGATGATTAGCCAAACAATGACGATCAGAGCAAGCAGGGATCGCATTAACGCACCACCGGATCTTCAGGAGTTACCCGGCTGTTTCGGGGCTGCTACCGGCTCCAGTATGCACGCCTCAATTACCGGTGAACTCGCCGGTGCCGACGCTCGATCAGTGACTTTGAGATACTGGATACGCTAGTTTGTGGTCCGCGACGTGAACAGCCACTCGCGCGAGAGACCGTGGGAGAAGCTTCATGATCATTCTTGGCATCATCCTGCTGATCATTGGCCTCATCGCCTCGATCCCCATCCTGTGGACCATCGGCATCATCCTGGTGGTTATCGGCGTGATCCTCGCGCTGCTGGGAATGGCCGGTCGCGAACTCGGTGGACGTCGCCACTGGTACTAAGCCGACTACTGGCCACGTCTAGTCGCCCCTGACCAGGACGTTAACCGGTACGGGCCGGCCAGCTGATGCTGGCCGGCCCGGCGGGTTGCCTGCGGCCGGGCGCAGTCAGCAACTCCAAGTCTGTCCGCATCCCGATGACGTCCGCATGGTCCTCGCCCAAGAGTTCACAGGCCCGGTGCAGCGCCGGCGTCAGCAGATCGATCGCTTGCTCGCAACGGCCGCACGAGGCATGGATCCGCGCCAACCGCCATGCGCTGATCTGCAACGCGATGTCGTCGGCCGGCCCGGCGGAAAAGATCTCGTGCGCCCGCTCTTGCGCCCGCAGCGCCTCCTCGAGATCACCGACGGAATCCAGTAGCACCGCGCGATTGGAGTGCGACCAAGCGACCCAGAGGTGATCCGGCCCGTACGCTTCGGTCAGAATCGCAGCCGATCGTTCGAAGCACTGCCTGCTGCGGTCAGCCTCCCCGCAGAGCGCGAGCACGTAGCCGAATTTGTCGTAGCAATGGCCGACGTCCGGATGACCGGGGCCGTATACCGACTCCATGATCTCGACCGCTCGTTCCAGGCATTGCCGACCACCCTGGTAGTCACCACGGTCCTGCAGGATCTGGCCGAGACCGGCTAGGGTGCGTGCGACGTGCGGATCTCGCTCCCCCCACACCGCGGTAAGCGTGCACAGCGTGCTCTCGAAGCGACTCTGGGCCTCCTGGAGCTCATCAGGCTTCCAGAGCGTGACGCCGGAATGGCAGGTCAACACGCCGGTCAGTCCGCTCAGCGCCCGGGCCACCCAGGCGTCGTCAGCGCCCGAGGTACGGCGCAGGATCGCGAGCGCGGCCTCGTGGGCCTCGATCGCCTCCCGTAACCGTCCGCACTGCTCGAGCGCGGTCGCCAACTCCGCGATGGCGCGCCCGACCGACACGTCATCAGCCGCCGGCGCGGTGATCTCGATCAAGGCGCGAACATCGCGCATCAGCTCCAGGGCACCGGAGAATTCGGCGCGGTAGGACAGGTAACCACTCGCTCGTCGCATGACGTCGATGAATGCCGCATCGGCATACCCGGCTTCGCGACACTCTGCTCCGATCACCCTGATGTGCGGTACCAAGGTCTCCCACCGTGGCCAGCTGTCGGCATCGATCGACGTCGGCGCATGGGCGGTCAGCAGCGCGGCGGCCACCCGACGCAGCTCGCGGCGTTCGGCGAAGGTGAGCGAGTTCGAGATAACCGTCTGGACCAGGCAGTGCATGGTGAGTCGATCGTGATTGCGAGCCATCAGCGAGAACCGACGCACTTGCCGGATCACATCCTCGAAGTCGAGCTCGTCGCAAACAGCTGCCGCTAACTCGACCGGCAGCAAGTCCGGGTCGGCTCGGATCAGGTCGACCGAGATGTTTTCCGGCGCGAGCAGCGAGCACATCGCAACCAGCTGGATGGCTGCCGGATGTCCGCCGGACAGTTCTGCCTGGGCAAGCCGCCATGTGGTGTCGATGGTGCGCCGGTGATCGTCCGGTATCCCGCGCTCCAGCAATTGCGCCCGCCGGCGCCGGAACAACGGCAGGTACTCCTCCGCCGACATGCCGGTCTGATCGATGTAGGCAGCTGCCTGACCCATCGCGAGCGGAAGCCGGCCGAGCGAGGTGGCCAGCGCCGCCTCGACCGTCGGATCGCTGATGCCGATCCGGTCGCGCAGCATCTCGATCGCATCGCCGGGTAGCAAGACGTCGATCGGCAACGTATGGGCGATGGAACGCCATTCCGGGTTGAGCGAGGTGATGATGATGTCGCTGGTCCCGTGTGGTGGCAGATGATCGGCCAGCTCTTCGACGGTCGCGGCGTTGTCGTAGATGAGCAGCGTGCGCGAGAACCGCCGCAACTCATCCCACAGGTGGTAGAGGCTTGGTTTGCGATCGGCCGGTAATGCAAGCCCAAGCCGGGCCGCCAGCTCCTCCAACCCCGCCGCGGTGGAGGCGGTACTGGTCGCGTCCAGCCACCAGATGCAGCTGTACTGCTCGTGCTTGCGATGGGCATATTCGAGTGCGAGCGCGCTCTTACCGACTCCGACCAGCCCCCAGACCGCGACCATGCGCAGCGTCGAGCTGGTGTCCGGCTTTTCCATCAGGGCTGTCAGCCGGTCCAGGTCTTCGGCCCGCCCGACGAACCGCGGGTTGAACGGAGGCAGGTTCTGCACCTTGCCGACGCGCGTCCAGACGTCACCCAATCCGGGATCCTGGCGCAGCACGCGCACATGCATCCGCTTGAGCGGCTCTCCCGGGTCCTTGCCCAACTCATCGACCAGCTTGCGTCGCATCGTTTCGAAGCACTGCGCCGCCTCGGCATGGCGACCCTGCTGAGCGAGCGTCCACATCAGGTATTCGACCAACCGCTCACGCAGCGGATGCCGCCGAGTGCTGGCCGACAGCAGTTCGAGCAGCCGCGGGCTACCGTCGCCGATCGACAGGCTGGCTTGGGCCCACTCTTCGAGATTGCCCAGTCGCATCTCGATTAGCCGTTCCGCGTCGCCCAACGGCAGCGCAACTGCCACTTCATCGTCGAAGGCGACGTCCCACCGGCGCATGGCTTGGTCGAACGCGGTGGCGGCGAGGACCGGCTGACCAGATTTCAGGGCGGCGCGCCCGTCGGCCAGCAGCTGCCTCACCTCGAGTAGATCAAGCTCCCCGGAGTTGAGCGTGAGCCGATAGCCGTGACCGACCGTCTCCAGCCGGTCGTCGGCAAAGGCATGGCGCCAGGTGGAGACGTACTTCTCGATGACATTGGGCGCGGTGGACGGTGGCTGCTCCCACAGTCGATGAATGAGGGCATGTTTGCTCATTACCCTATTGGCATTGATAGCTAATGCCGCCAGCAGCATCCTCGGCTTGCGCTGACTCGCCCCCGGCCCGATCAGCCGGCCGGCTAGCCGAACCTCTAACGGTCCGAGCACTGTTATGCGTAGTCCGGTCTCCGTCATGCGTCACCGTCCCCGCACCTGGCCTCGGGTCGTATTCTGCTATGAAATCCCATAGGGCGGTAGCCAATTACCGGCCGGCTAATCGATCACCGTGACCGACACACTGGTCGCGGCGTGCGGCGGCCCACCCTCCCAAGGCCGACGCTGCTCGAGATGCACCTTGGTGCGTCCGGCCGCGCGGGCACAGATCATCACCAGTTCGGCCGAACTCGCTCCCGGCCCGGGCACTGCCGCGCCGGGAGCGAATTCGTGGGTTACCTCGACGACCGGGTCGTCCGCGTGCGGCTGCCAGGTGTAGCCAGCGCTGCCGAGGCTGGGCAGGCGCAATACTCGGGTCTCCCCCACGTGGATGATCAGCTCGGCCAGCGGCCCGGGGGACTCAGCGCCGGTCACGGCTACAAGGCGTCGTCGGCGGTCGCCGACGAGCTGACCGCGCCGACCAACTGCCCGGGACGGAAGGTTGCCGGCGTCTCGATGTGCATCAACGCTTCCCGCACCGCGGGGCCGGCCGGGACGTAGCACTGGGTGCCCTCCAGGTGCCAACCGAAGTTTCCGGTGCCGAGTTCACTCCAGTTCGTGGTGTAGAAGTGATCACTGCCGCCCGGGCTCCAATAGCGATAGAGCGCGGCGCTGCCAGGCCCACCGGTCGGATAGACATAGCACTGGATCCCCTCATAGCTGTAGCCCTCCCGACCGGATCCGAGCTCTGCCCAGTTCGTCGTGTAGAAGTGATCGCCCGCGGTGCCGTTCCAGTAACGGTAGAGCGGTACTCGACCGGGTGCCAGCGAAGCGAACACGTAGCACTGGGTCTGCTCGAACTCCCAATTGTTCTTGCCGTGCCCGAGCTCGGCCCAGTTCGTCGTGTAGAAGTGATCGCTGATCACCGAGTTCCAGTAGCGATACAGCGGGATGGTGTCAGCAGCCGGCACGATCACTCCGTCGGCGGCCCACGCCTCGGCATCGATGCCGCACTGCCCGTAGCCGATCCGGAAGAAGCCGCTTTCACCCCACCCAGATCCCCAGCTGTTCTTGCAAATCCAGCACTGCGCGCCGTCATCGAAGCCGACGATGGACACGCAGTGGCCACCCACCACGCTGCCGGTGCTATGCCGGTAAACCCCGGAACCGTAGGCATAGAAGTCCTGATAGACGGTGAAGCAGGCAGCGAGTGCTCCCCGCGTCGACAGCCAGACCTTCATATCCTCCGGGGAGCTGATGGTGTGCCAGGCAGTGACCTTGCTGACGACGTTCTGCCAACCATCGATCAGCCCGCAACTCTGATCACCGGCCGTGTAGGGGTAATGCCGCTCGTCGGTGATTCCGGGGCTTTCGAAGGCCCGGAAAGCCTGGTCCGGCCACCAGCCAGACGCGCAGGTCGAGCCCTGTGAGCGTGCGACACAGTAGAACAACTGCGCCTCGGACAGGTCGATGTTCAGCGACGCCCCGAACATCACCCGGGCCGTGGTCTCCACCGTTGCCGCCGAACCGAAGGCGACGCAAGATCCGCAGGCCCCCTGGTCCTTGATCGACGTCACGAAATCGACGCCGTTCACCGACCGCCAGTCGAACGTGCCCGGCCGAGCTGTTACCCCCGCTGCCGGTTGCGGCGGTCGCTGGGTCGCGAGCAACTCGCGGGCCTCGATGGACATCGTGGGCGGAACGGCACCGAGACGTAGCCGCTGCTGCTGGGGTGAGAGCGCCCAGTGTTCGGTTTCCCGAACTTCCCAGGAACCTCCACCTGCCGACACGGCCTCCTGTACGGCTTGGATCGTCAACTTCGAATTGCTTGATGTCATGTCGGATGCCCTTCATGCTCGATCGGGTTTCGGTCCGGATTTACTGTGGCTCAGTTCCGGCAGGGCGGCATCGGGGCTTTCCCTACTCGATCGGGACAGGCATAGGAAATAGGGCAATCCCTGATATGCGGTGAGTGGTTGGCCGGCAGGCTTGGCTACCGGAGGACACTGTGGACACATTCATGTCGGTCGCCGACGCGATCGCTGAGCGCGGCCAGCTCGTGGCGAACTACCATCCGCATCCGCGAGCTGCGGAGCTGGACCAACGGAATTGGTTGAGCGAGGTGGTCTACTTCCTACTGCCGGACCGCTTCAACGCAGGTCCCACCGAGTTGGACCTCGGCAGCCTCGACGCCGACCTCAACCGCTGTGACCTGTGGGCGATCTCCGGCCGCAACCGATTCCAGGGCGGCACGATTCACGGCATCATCGACAAGCTGCCGTACCTCGAACAACTCGGCATCACCGCACTCTGGGTCGCACCGGTGTGGCAGCAAAGAGCCGCCGGTCTCAACCGCAGCATGGGCGGTGCCACCGGCTACACCGACGACAAATATCCCGCCGGACTGCCAGCTACCTTCGGGGACGAGGCAAAGGTTCGCGATCTGTTGGGCCCGAGTGATGACTACCACGGGTACGCGATCCAGCACTTCCTCAATGTCGACCCACGGTTCGGGACGGCAGCCGACCTGTGCGCGCTCGTGGCAGCGGCGCACGACCTAGGCATCCGCGTCATCCTGGACATCATCATCAACCACAGTGGCGAGGTATGGCTCTACGACTCGTGTCCACTCGACACGTTGCGACCGCCCTACCTTCCTGACGAGGGTCAAGACGGTTACCGCCCCGCGGTCGGCTCTCGCTATCCCTTCGGACAGTTTCTCGACTCGGACAACCGCCCGATGGCTAGTCCCGTTACTCGCGATGACATCTTTTCCGCCGTGTGGCCCGAAGAACTCCAAGATCCGGACGCCTACCATCGCCGCGGTTTCGGCGACTACGGGCTGCCGGATAACTTTCACGACAACGATGACGAGATCCGCGACGCCGACTGGTTCAACCGGGATTTCCGGTACGACGTGTCACTGGCGCCCGGCCAGCTCGACGAGCACGGCCGTCCGCCGCTGATCGAGTCCATGATCGGCATCTGGACCTATTGGCTGGCCATGACCGACTGCGATGGTTTTCGGGTCGATACCCTCAAGCACGTACCACCGCCAACCGCTGCTCAGTTCTGTCAGCAAGTGCGCGCCTTCGCCGAAGCTCAGCTCGACAAGCCGGACTTCCTCATCGTGGGCGAGGTCGGTGGTTCAGATGCCGAGGCCGCCCAGTATCTCGAGCTGGATCCCGACCCGTACCTTCGCGTGCTCGAAGTCGGCGAGCGACGCTATCAACTGAGGCAGGTCGCCGGCGGTGACCAGGACGCACCGACCGCGGATTATGTCCTCACGCCCACGCTGCCCAATGTCGATTCCAGTCGCCTGCGCGATCGGGTGATGACCAGCATCGACGACCATGACGGCTTGGGCACCGGCGCACCGCTGCGGTTCGCGGCCCGGTACTTTCCGGAGGCCGTTCCCCGCGCCGTCGCACTGCTGCTGTTCGGCCCGGGTATCCCCTGCTTGTACTACGGCACCGAGCAGGCGCTGCACGGTCCGGACCAGGCAAACCTGCCCTACCTCGGCTCCGGTGACTACGGCTTGGGAAATTACGGCCAGGGTGGTGATCGGTATTTGCGCGAAGCGATGTTCGCGCCGGTACATCCGCGCAAGGCCGGCAAGGCAGGCATGCTCAGCGGTGCCAACGGCATCGAGTGGGACCTGCCGGGTTTCACGCCGGGGGGGCCAGGCACCAGCAGCCGGTTCGAGGACAGTGACACCTTCCAAGCGATCCGGACGCTGCTAGCCGCGCGCAAGGATCATGACCAGCTGTGGCGCGGTGCCATCGAAGTCTGCCCGGTAGGGACGTCCGGCGCCGCGTTCGAGAACAACCCGGGCGCTCCGGTTATCGCTTGGACTCGTAGCTACCGCAATGACGCGGGGTCACGTCAGTCAGCGCTGATCGTGCTCAACCGCCGCGGCGTAGGGTCGGGGGCTTGGCATTGCGCGGTGCAGCTTCCGGCCAGCTTTACCGTCCACGCTTCGTTGAGCCTGCTGTGCGCGGTAGCCGGGAATGCCGCCGGGGCTAGTCAGCAGCTTCCCGTCCACCCTGGCGCGCAGGCCGATCAGCCGTGGATCGAGCTCGACATCGACGGTTGCGGTGTGCAGGTGTTCGGTGCGGTCGATTCAGGCTGATCGGCTTTCGGTCACGGGGACGAATCGAGTTGCGCGGCCAACCGCAGCGCCAGGGCGCACACCGTCAGTGACGGATTTGCCGCCGGTGACAACGGAAAAACCGAGTTGTCGCACACATAGAGCCCGTCGGCACCGTGCACCTGGTGGTCCATGCCCACGACCGAGCTGCTGGGATCGGTCCCCATCCGCATGGTTCCCACCTCGTGTGCGACGAATCCCCGGCCGGCGCGGTGCAGCTGAAGATCACTATTCGGCAGTGCCTGTGCTTGTAATGCCTGAAGCACGCTGTCGGCGACGTCCTGCATGGGTGCCGGCGCGTCGTCATCGTCGGCTAGCACCAGCGAGATCGCCGGCAGGCTGGTGTCGTCGCTCATGTTGAACCCGGGCCAGCGGCTGGACGGGATGGCTTCGACCCGCTGGTCCTCGCGAAGTGGCGTCCGGCACAGGAATACCAGCTGCCCGGCGACCATGCCCGGTGCGACCGCCATGACGGGTTGACGCAGCTGGCTCGGGGTGTGCCGAGCTTCGTTGAGATCGCAGTTCACCTCGACCTGGAGGTTCCAGTCCGCCGCCGTGTCGTCAGCCGGCTCGGACAGCAACTTGATGGAGTGCTTGGTCGTGTAGTACGGCGAGCTTTCCGGTAGCTGGAAGTGCACCCACCACATGTCGTGTTCGGTGAAGCCCTTACCGACCAACGCCCCGCCAAGTCCGGAGGCCAGGGCGATGCGGGTGGTCTCGATGGTTCCGGCGGCGAGGACCACCTTGCGGGCGTGGTACGGCGGCCTTAGCTGACCGTCCGAGACGTTCACCGTGTGCACCGCCCAGGTCCCGTCGGCCTGCTTTTCGATGTGGGTTACCAGCTCGGATAGGTGGACGAACGGTGCCCAGTTTTCGGTATCGGCATCTCCACCACTGGGTACCCGCAGCCGGGCATCCAGGATCAGGTCGGTCGAGGAGAACATTCCGCTCGAGATTTCCCAGCTCGACTTCTTCTCCCGCTGCACGGCAACCGGCGCCGGACGGACGGTTCGGCCGGCGAGGCTCGGCAGTTGCATCAGCATGGTTGTCGCACGAGTTTCGGGGCCAGATGGTTGCGGGCTACCAACACACAGGAGGTCCTCGGCGGCCGGATACCAGCTGTGCATGAGCTCGTCGACCACGGGTTGCGGCCAGGACTTCCGATCCTGCGTCGTCAGCCGCGGCGCGAGCCCGCCCCACATCAGCGAGCGTCCGCCGAGCGCGAAGATCTGCCGGCCCTGCCACTGTTGCGGGGCCTGATACGGCTGCACCCCGAAGTCGTCGTACAGGCCCCACAGGGTCGACGCTTGTCCGCCCGAGGCCGGCCACAGCCGTCTCGGCAGATTGCCTGCGTGCGTAGGCAGCAGCAGCGGCCCGGCTTCGATGCCGAGAACCTTGAGGTGGTTGTGGCCGAAAGCCAAGCCGAACACCAGCGTGCTGCCGGCCATGCCACCGCCGACCACGATGACGTCCCATGGATCCTGGGCGGTATTGACCGGAAACCACGCCTGCTGCAACGTCCCACAATCGGGAAGTAGCGGTGGCCGTTCGAACTTGACGTCGTCCTCGCCGATGTCCCGAACCGCGGCGTCGAGCCCGGCGGACGCGCTCATGCCGTCGAGGACCAGCACGTAGCTGCCGGCGAAGTCATCGGGCAGCACGAACGTCCAGGTACCGTCGCGATAGAGCCCTTGGTATTCATCGGTGGGAACCTCGGTTCCGCGGCGGATGGAGACCCGATGTGGCAGCGCATAGGCATCGGTGTGAAAGAGAATCTGCATCTCTGCTCCCTGTTGAGCGTGTGCTAGTGGTCCGAAGTCACTCCGAGCACTCGGATGACAGCTTGGACTCGCCGATTTCCTGCTGGCTCGGAGATAAGTCCTAATTTGTCAAAGATCGATCCGATGTGGACCTCGACGGTGCGCGCGCTGAGGTACATCCGCGCGCCGATTCCGACGTTGGACAAGCCCTCAGCCATGAGTCGAAGCACCTCCTGTTCGCGATGGGTGAGGCTGGTCAGGGTGCCCTCGTCCGGTTTCCACGGGGCTAACACGGACGTCGTCATGTGCTTCCTCCCAAGTGCGGCGCCGGCACCTCGGGCCGGCGTTAATCCCACTCTGGGCGCGCGTGCTGAATTCACGCGTGAATTACGCTGAAGCCGCTTCAGGCCGCAGCACGAGGTAACGCCGCGCCTGGCTGCACCGCACCGGCAGCAGCCCGCCGCACAGTGCGCTAGGAGCGGTACTCCGGGTTCACAAAGTCGAAGCGGGCGCCGGCGTCCCAGTCCCGGCGCTGGTTGCCATAGGCCGGGAAGCCGCCGATGCCCTTCAGCAACCGGGCCAAGTGCATCAGGTTCCAGGTCAGGAAGGTGGTGTTGCGCTTGGTGAACTCGTTGTCCAGCCCGGCCCGGCTACCATCCGGTAACTCATCCCCGTAGCTCGGACCCGGGCCGGCCTCACCGATCCAGCCGGCATCGGCCTGCGGCGGGATGCTGTAGCCGATGTGCTGAAGGCTGTAGAGCACGTTCGAGGCACAGTGCTTGATGCCGTCCTCGTTGCCGGTGATCAGGCAACCGCCCACCTTGCCGTAGTACAGCCACTGGCCGATGCCGTTGAGTTCACCGGAATGGGCATACAACCGTTCGATGATCTTCTTCGTCTCACTGCTGTTGTCGCCCAGCCAGATCGGTCCGGCGATCACCAGGATGTCCGCGGCCAGCACCCGCTCGAACAGCTCGGGCCACGCATCGACGGCCCAGCCGTGCTCGCGCATGTCGGGGTAGATGCCGGTGGCGATAGGATGGTCGACCGCACGGAACTGATCGACCCGCACGCCATGCTTGGCCATGATCGCGGCGCTGGCGTCGATGAGCAGCTGGGTGTGGCTGATGCCCGGGGAGCGGGTAAGCGTCGTGTTGATGTAGAGCGCTGCTAGGTCGGAGAAGTCCAGGTCCGGATCGGTCATGGTGGCAATCTAGCGAGCGCTGCGCCGAAAGTGGAGGTGGGCGCTCTAGGCTCGGCTGATGGGCTGCGTTGCCGACCTGCCGCGGGTCTGCCGGCTGAGCAGCAGAGCCGTCGACGTCCCGCTGTCGCAACCGGTGCACACCTCGGCCGGAACGCTGTCCAGCACCCCGATGGTGCTGTTAGACCTGCACACCGACGACGGCCTGATCGGACGCAGTTACCTGCGCTGCTATACCCGCCGGCTGCTGCGTGGTTTGTGGTCGGTGCTGGAAGATCTTGCTGAGCTGGTCGTGGCAAAACCCGCCGGGCCGGCCGAGCTGGCCGCCGTGCTCGGTGCCGAGTTCGCCCTGCCCGGCAACACCGGCCTGGTGGGGCTGGCATCGAGCGGGATCGACATGTGCGCCTGGGACCTGGCCGCCCAGCGGGCCGGCCAGCCACTGTGCAAGCTGCTGCACGGCACGCCACAACCGGTGCCGGCCTACGCCAGCGTCCGCTCGATGGCGGCGACCGCGGCCGCGGCCGAAGCCGTTGCGGCCGCCGACCAGGGCTACTGCGCGGTCAAGCTGAAGATCGGTCGAGCCGACCCGGCGGCGGACATCGCCACCATCGAACAGGTCCGGGCCGCCGTCGGTGACCAGGTCGCAATCATGGTGGACTACAACCAGCGGCTGTCCGTCGACGAGGCGCTGGATCGACTACCGATCCTGGATTCACTGGGATTGCTGTGGATCGAGGAACCCACCAGCGCCGACGACTACCCCGGTCATGCTCGCATCGCGGCCGCCGCCAGCACCCCGATCGCCCTCGGCGAGAACTGCTGGAGCCCGGCAGCGGTGTCGAGCATGCTGGCTCTTCAGGCCTGCGACCGGTTGGTGCTGGACCTGACCAGGATCGGTGGCGTGACCGGCTGGCTTGCGGCCGCCGCACTGCCGGTGGCGGCCGGAATGCCGCTTGCCAACCACACCTTTCCCGAAGTCAGCATCCACCTGCTGGCCACCGCAGGCGCGCCGGTATGGCTGGAGAGCATCGACCATGCCGGCCCGATCCTGCGCGAACCGCTGCGAATCCAGGACGGCTACGCCGTTGCACCGTCGACGCCGGGCACCGGAATCGACTGGGACTCCGACGCGGTGGCTCGTTGGCTGGTGGGCTGAGCCGGCAGCGGCCTGGAATACTGCCGGCATGGTGAAGCTCGGCATCATCTTTCCGCCCGACCTGCCGCCGGAACAGCTACATCAGGTGGCGTTGGCTGCCGACGAGGCCGGCGTGCAAGAGCTGTGGCTGTGGGAGGACTGCTTCGCCGAGAGCGGGATCGCGACCGCGGCCGCGGTGCTGGCCTGGACCCGGCGGCTGCGGGTCGGCATCGGGCTATTGCCGGTGCCGCTGCGCAACGTGGCGCTGACCGCGATGGAGCTGGCTACCCTGGCCCGGCTGTTCCCCGGCCGGCTGGTGCCGGGCGTGGGGCACGGGGTGTTGGACTGGATGGGCCAGGTAGGCGCTCGGGTCGGTTCACCGGTGACGCTGCTGAGCGAGTACACCACGGCGCTGCGCCAACTGCTGGCCGGCAAGACGGTAACCACCACCGGACGGTACGTAAGCCTGGACGCGGTCGGATTGGCCTGGCCACCGCAATCCGTCCCGCCGGTGCTGGTGGGTGCGGTCGGCCCGCGGACCCTCGCGCTGGCCGGCGCGGTCGGCGACGGGGTGATCCTGACCGGCGACACCACGCTCGATCAGCTGCCCGAGCTGATCCGGCAGGTGCGCGCCGGTCGGACCGGGGCGACGGTCGACATCGATCCCGAGGTGGTGGTCTTCCTGACGGTGGCCGGCCGGCCGCCAGCCACCGAGCTCGCCGCTCGCGTCGAACAGTTCGCCGCTGCCGGTGCCAGCACGGTGGCACTGCTGTCGGTCGGTAATGACGCTCCGGAACTTGCCGAGTTCGCCGGCTTCGTCGGCCGCGAGGTGCAGCCGCTGCTCACCGGGGGGCAGTGAGCAATTCATAAATGTTGTAGTTCACGTTCAGCGGGTCGGTCCATGAGCAGAACAGGATCGCGAGCCGCTTGCCATTGAGCCACACCGGATCCTCGCCCGTTGCGGCGGTTCGGGTCCACTGCGATCCGTCGGCGCGGACGGTCGCGATCGGGTAGATGTCGTAATCGGAGTTGTCCGAGTAGCTCAGCAACAACTGCTTGCCGTCTGGGCTCCAGACCGGACCGGTCAGTATCAAGTCGCTGGCGGCGGTCCGCGCGGTCAGGTTCGTCAGGCGTCCGGTGCCGGTGTCGACCACATAGGCGTCGACGGCCGCCGCCGGATTCGGGCTCATCACAAAGGCGATTCTCGAACCCTCCGGTGACCAGTGCAGGTGTTGGCCGCCAAGTGAGACGGGGTCGGCACTGCCGCCGATCAGGGTGCGGTCTGCTGAACCGTCAGCGTGGATGAGATGCACGCTCCGAGCCGGGTCGAACTCGGTCGGTGACAGCGAATAGGCGATGTCCTGACCGGTCGGTGACCAGGCCACGTCATCGACGTAGCCGGCTGCCGTCGGCATCGTTACCGCAGCTGAGCCGTCGGTGGTGATCTCGACCAGGGATCTGGTCAGCACCGGCTGGAAACTGGCCAACGCCACGGCTATCCGCCGGCCGTCCGGAGACCATGAGTAGTCCGATATGAAGCCGCTACCGGTAGCGAGCAGTTGTCGGGTCTCGCCGCTCGCCACGTCCACCCGGTATAGGCCGGGCACCCCGTTCATAGCCGCGTAAACGATGAACCGCGAGCTGTCGGGTGACCAGGCCGGAGAGAGGTAGCTGCTTATCGCGGCCAGATCGCGGATCGGGTAGCCGGCAACCGACCACAGCACCAAGTGCGACGGGCCTTGCTGATCGGCGCTGAGGGTATCGACGAGGACATAGCGTCCGTCCGGCGAGGCAACCGGGCGAGCCTCGATCTCCGGACCGCTGGTCAAGGCAGTCCAGGCATGGGCTTTGGCGTCTGCCGGCACGGCCGACAACAATCCGAAGACGAGCGTCAGCACTACTCCTGCCGCCAGCCTGGCCGCGGCGGTAACCCTGATCGGTGGCACTGCACACTCCCTCGGCGGCGCACAAGGAGTGCTGATCATAGCCGCCGGGCACCAGGTCAGCCCGTTGGAAAAGCCGGCGGCCGGCCGGCTGCTTATAAGCTGGCGGGCCTGGAAAGGAGGAGCGGTGGCTGCTGCACGAACGGCCGGCAGGTCCGGGCCGCCTGAGCACCTGGTGCCGATGCTGGCCACCCTCGGCTCGCTGCCGCCCACCGCCAGCGACCGGCTGTGGGCGTATGAGATGAAGTGGGACGGCGTGCGCACCCTGGCCCGGATCGATGGTGGCCGGCTGGGCCTGCGTTCCCGCAATGACATTGACATGACCGTCGCCTATCCCGAACTGCTGCCGCTGGCCGACCGGCTGGCCGGCCGGCAGGCCCTGCTGGACGGTGAGATCGTCTGCTTCGACGAGGCAGGCCGGCCGAGTTTTCGCCGATTGCAGAAGCGAATGCACGTCACCTCGGCGGCCGTCGCCGGGCAGCTGTCGGTCAGCGACCCGGCGATCCTGCTGGTATTCGACCTGCTCTACCTGGACGGCCGCTCGCTGCTGCGGGTGCCGTACTCCGCCCGCCGGGAGTTGCTGGACGAGCTGGCGCTGTCCGGGCCGGCCTGGCAGACCCCGCCGGCATTCACCGGCAACGGCGCCCAGGCCGTGCAGACCAGCCAGGAGCAACGCCTGGAGGGCGTGGTTGCCAAGCGACTCAGCTCGCTCTACACCCCCGGCCGGCGGTCGCCGGACTGGATCAAGGTGAAGAACTTCAGCACCCAGGAGGTGCTGATCGGCGGCTGGCGGCCGGGCGCCGGCCGGCGCGAGGGCATGATCGGCGCCCTGCTGCTCGGCCTGCCAGGCGACGACGGGCTCGGCTACATCGGCAAGGTCGGTACCGGCTTCACCGACGCGGCGCTCGTCGACCTGGCTCGTCGGCTGCGGCCGCACCATCGGGCCAGCAATCCGTTCCGCGACATCCCGAGCATCGAGACGCGGGACGCGCACTGGGTCGAGCCGGTGCTGGTCGGCGAGGTCGCCTTCGGCGAATGGACCTCCGACGGTCGGCTACGGCACCCGGCCTGGCGTGGGCTGCGCCCGGACAAGCGACCCGATCAGGTAGTGCGAGAAAGCTGATCGGGGCGTTAGCTCACGTTGAGCGAGGTGTCATCGATCACGAACGACGTCTGGTCGATGGAGTCCTCGGTGCCGGTGAACTTCAGCGTGATGGTCTGCCCGGCGTAGCTGCCCAGCGTAGTGAAGGAGTGCAGGCTGTAGCCGGTGTTGTGGTTGAGGTTCGAGTAGGTGTACAGGGTCGACAGCACCGTGCCGGAACTGTTCAACACCTGAAGCTTGAGGGTGTCGTACTTCGTCGTGGTGGTGGTCTCCGCGGTGTCGATGTGCATGTAGAAGTTGAACTGGTAGCTGGTGCACCCGGTCGGCAGCGTCACCGTTTGGGAGAGCGTGTCGGTGTGCGTGGTGCCGTAGCCGTCCAGCCACGCCTTCCAGGATCCGGTGCGGGCCGGCTCCGTGGTGTTGTTGCTGACGACGCCGGAGGTCGCTGACCAGGGTGGCGGGGTGCCGGTCTCGAAGCCGGGGTTGCCGAGCAGCTGGGACGCCGTGCAGCCAGCGGTCGGCTTGACGCTCGCCTCGTTGCTTTGCGGGCCCTCACCGAGCGAGTTCACCGCGCTGACCTTGTAGTAATAGGTCGTACCGTTGGTCAGGCCGGTGTCGCTGCAAGAGGTCACGTTGCCGAGGCCGCTGCACCCGCCGGTGGTCAGCAACGTCTCGCCGCCACTGGCCGTCCCCCGGTACACCCGGTAGGAGGTGATGGCCACCCCGCCGTCGCTGGACGGCGCGGTCCAGCTCAGCGATGCCTGGGCGTTGCCCGCGGTGGCGGTCAGACCGGTGGGCGCGCCCGGCGGCGTCCCGGCGATCGGTGAAGCGGTGATGCTGACGCTGGCGCTCGCGGTCTTCTTGGTCGGTGTCGAGCTGTCGGTGACGGTCAGCGTCGCGGTGTACGTCCCGGCCGTGTTGTAGGTGTGGCTGGGGTTCTGCGCGGTGCTGGTCGCCGAGCCGTCGCCGAAGTTCCAGCTGTAGGTATACGGCGGCGTCCCGCCGGTGCCGGTACCGGTGAAGGCGACGGTCAACGGGGTCTGGCCGGAGGTCGGATTGGCCGACACGGTCGCGGTGAGCGGGTTGCCGACCGCGCTGACCGTAACGGTGACGCTGGCGGTGGCGGTCTTCTTCGTCGGTGAAGAGTTGTCCGTGACGGTCAGGGTGGCGGTGCAGGTACAGGCCGCGCTGTAGGTGTGGCTGGGGTTCTGCGCGGTGCTGGTCGCCGAGCCGTCACCGAAGTTCCAGCTGTAGGTATAAGGGGAGGTGCCGCCGGTCGCCGAGCCGGTAAAGGAGACGGTCAGCGGCGCATTGCCGGTAGTCGGCGAAGCGGCCGCCGTCGCCGTCAACGGAGTAGTGCCCTGGATCCAGAAGTCCTCCAGCGGATCGCCGAGCGCAGCCTGGTCGCCGGTGGTCATCGGGTAGGTGCCCAGGCCGAGGTTGTCGTTCGGGTCGATGATGCCGGAGTGGACGTTCTCCATCACTCGCTCCATCGCGGCCAGCACGTTGTTCGTGGTGTAGGCGACGTGGCTGAGGTAGTGCTGCTTGGTGTAGAGCGGCGAGCCGATGACGACGAGCGGCACCCGGTAGGTATTGCTGACGTGGTCCGGTCCGTTGCTGCCGTTCTGGGTGTCGTCCTCGGTAACGATGATTACCGTGTTGTCCTTGTAGGAGGCGTTGCCCATGATCGAGGAGACGATCTGGTTGGTGACCGAGTCGTTCTTGGGGATGTCCTGGTAGGTGCCGGGGTGATCGTTGAACAGCTCCACGTAGGAGTAGGACGGCAGGCCGTTGGCGCTGACGAAGTTCAGGAAGCTCGTTCCGACGGTCTGGTCGTCATCGTTCTGGCCCTTGCAGGTGTAGTTGTTGTAGATCAGTTCGTCGGGAATGCTGGTGCCGGCCCGATTCACCGGCAGCACCTCCGGCTGACCGGTGCCCGGGTTACGCCACTCGCCGCTGCCGGTGTTGAGCATCCAGTAGAAGTCACCGTTCATCACGAAGGTGTACGGGCTGCTGCCGGTCGCCGAGCCGGTCTGGGCGGCGCACGGGTCGGTGCCCTCACCGATCGGGCCGGTAACACCCTTGAGCATGCGGTCGAATATCGTCCCGCCGGCGGTCGGGTAGGACTGCTGCTGCGAGCTGGAGGCGGACTGGGCCGAGAACAGCCACCAGTGGTTCGGGCCGCTCGGCGGCTGGGTGCCGGTGCTGTAGGAGTCGGACAGCGCGTAGGTCTTGGCGAGCGTGTGCAGGTTGGGCACCGAGCTGATGTGGTTGGTGCTCTCCACCACGCCGTTGCAGCCGGCCTGCACCGTAGTGGCGCAGTCGCCCAGGTAGTCGTCGAAGGTGTGGTTCTCCCGGTACAGGATCACGAAGTGGGTGAACGGCGGAAAGTACGGGGCTAGCGGGTTGATCGCCGCCGCGCTGGTAGTAGCCGCCGTTGTCCCAGTCCTGGCAGGGAAATTGTGCGGCTGCGGGAACTTGGCGAACTCCACGCCGTTGGTGGCGAACTTGGCGCCGGTGCAGTTGTAGTCATCGGGCTTGTAGCTCTGCGGCCGGGAGCCCTCCGGCAGATCCTTGGCGTCGTCCGGATCCTGATTGGGCTGCCAGTTCTTGAGGGTGCAGGATCCGACGCCGGTCGCCGGATGCAGGCTGCTCGCGCCCAGGGCCTGGCCACCGGAGAACGCGGCAATCAGCAGGAAAAAGAGCAGGCCCGCTACCCCGGCCATCGCCGGCTTCCAGCGCATCATCGAAACTCCTCTGGCGAAAGGCCCCCGATGTCTAGTACCGCAGTACAGATCCGGAATCGTGTAGATCGCGGCTATACCACGTCAAGGGCTCGCCAGAGATTCAGAGTTGGCTGAGAGTCAGTTAGGCGAGGCGCTGGGTCAGTCGAGTTCCTGGAAACAGCAAGAACCGGTGGCGCCGTTCAGCGTGTTCACCACCGCGTTCTGCGCCTCGGCCGGGCCGCCGCGCAGGAACGCGCCCGAGTAGCCGCGCGCGCCGAGGAAGGCGCCCCAGACCAGCAACCACTCGGTCGGCCCATCATCGGACGGGAACAGCTCGGTGTGCGGGTAGATCCGGCGCTGGAGCACGTACTCGCCGTCCATCGCGTCCGCGACCTGGCCGGCCCACTCCTCCGGGCTGGTTTGCCACCCGGCCACCACGCCGGCCCCGCCGTGCAGCATCACCGGCTTGAGGATCAGCTCCTCCCGGGCGCTGATCACGTAGTCCTCCAGCAGCACGCTCTTGCCGTCCACGGTCACCGGTCCGGGGCGCGCCATCCGGGTCCACGGCAGGATCCGGTCCAGGCATTCCAGTTCCTGCTCGTCGAACACACCGCGGTTGGCCTCGTCCGACAGCAATGCGAGCGCGCCCTTGCTGCCGTAGAGCTCGGCGTCCATCGGCGAGAAGATCTTCACCTTGCCGCGCTCGGCGGCCCGCAGCACCGGCTCGATCAACGCCGGGCCGGTCGGGTCCAGCAGGTCCTCGATCAGGAAGCTGCGGTAGATGACGTCGACATGCCGGTCACCGACCCAGACGTTGGAGTCGTCGTCGATCCGCATGTGGCCGAGGTGGCAGGGGAAAGCGTCCATGCCGAGCTTGCTGATGTTGGCGGTGTTCTTGATCAGCTGCGCCTCCAGATCCGGGTAGCTGCCCGGCCAGTCGCAGAACGCCACGGACGGACGGGTGCCCGGCGCGATTTCGCACTCCAGCTTCAGCGTTTCGGCCGCCTCGACCAGGGTGTCGATGAAGCCGAGGTTGTGCTCGGCGGCGAACTGCGCCACGAACGGCTGCGCCATCATTGCCCGGCTCAGCGTGGAGCTGTCGATGCCACCCAGCGAGGCGCTCATGTTGTACTCCAGCACCCGGAAGCCGGTGTCGTCGTGGTACATGTCGGCGCGGGACAGCCGGCTCGGTTTGCTGCCGCGGCCCCGCACGATCGCGTCGACCTGCTGCCGAGGCACCCCGGTGGCGACCACGAAGGCGGCCAGGTCGCCGCCGAACAGCCGGTCCGGCAGGCTGGTCAGGCACCGGTACAAGGTCTCCAGGTCGGCCTCTAGTTGCCGAATCTGCTCGCGTTCCAGCAGACCCGGCCGGGTCAGGCAGCGGCCTTCCATATTGGTACCCACGACGGCCGGCTGGACGGCGGCGTGTAACTCGCTCGCCTTTATCCCGCTGGCCTCGAAGGCCGCCAGGTAGGTGTCGGTGAGCTTGTTCTGACTTAACCGACCGACGCGGCGACCTGTTGCCACTGCCTGCTCGACCATGAGCGTTCCCCGATCTGTGAAGCGCCGGTAGCCGAGGCTGGGCGGCCGGCGGTAACAGCCGTCGTCCGGCTGCTGCGCCGCAATCATGACCATTCGGGTTGCACCGCCCACTGCATCAGCGAGTGCACTGCCGCCTCGATGGTTCAGAGCGCTCTCACAGCTAACGCGCAGCGGTGACGGTGCGGCGACTTTCGGCGTCCTACGGTGGGTGATGCGCTCCCACCGGCCCGAGCCGAAGCCCGAAGCCGGTGCCGCGCGGCACAGCCGGCAGGCCCTCGAACGAGAGGCCGAGGCAGCGGCCGAGGCGGCGACCCGGGCCGGCGGCCAGCCGACGGCTACCCCGCAGACCGGCTCGCAGCCGTTACCGGCCCCGGTCCGGGCCTTCTATGAGCATGCCTACGGCTATGACCTCGGCGCGGTCCGTACCCAGTCCGGCGCCGAAGCCGACCGGCTGCTGTCACCGATGGGCGCCCGGGCGATGACCTCCGGCCCGCTGATCGTGCTGGAAAGCACTGCGCCACCGCAGACGCTGGCGCACGAGATCGCGCATGTGGTGCAGCAGCGGGCGGCGGCTCCGCTCCGTCCGGACGCGGGTGTGGTCCGTCCCGCCGGCTCAGCGCCGGACGCGCAGTTCGACCTTGCGGTCCAGCCGCCCGACCCGCAGGCGCAGGCACCTGAGCTGACGGCCGATCAGGTGGCCGCCGCGATCCGCTACAACACCCATCGGATGGCCGACCCTTATGTCTTCGCGGTGATCCGCGATGTGCTGGGGACGTCCCGGTTCCCGGCCGTGGTCGATGCCGACTTCGTGCAGGCGATCGCCCGGTGGCAGGCCATGTTCGGGTTGCCGGTCGACGGCCGGCTCACCGAACCGACCGTGGCGACGGTGGTGCGCGAACTGCGTGCCGAAAGTGCGCTGGTCCCGGCGCTGGCCAACGATGCAAACCGGGTGGAGCTGGAGGCCGCGCTCACCTTTGACCAGCTCCAGTACCTGGACGCCGCGTCGATTCGACTGATCCAGGGACTGGTGGCCGCGCCGGCGACCGGTGTCTGGGACGACGCCACCATCCGGGCCATCATGACCTACCAGTCGGCGCACCACCTGCACCCGGACGGCATGGTCGGGCCGGACACCCTGCGGCTACTGATCACCGACCTGATCACCGCGACCCGGTTCGACGACGCGATCCATCTAATCGTCGATGCCCATCACTTTCCGACCGCCAACCTCGCCATCCGGTTCGACGCGACCGTCACCGGGGTGGACGCCCTCACCACCGGCGTCATCGGCACCGGACAGCTGCAAACGGTTCGGGTCGGACCGTCCACCTTCACCGCCGGCTACGCGCACATGATCCGCATCATCGGGCACGAGCTGCAACATGTGCAGCAGCGTTCGGGTGCGGTGCCGATCCTCAACCAGCATGTGCGTGAATTCCTGGCCTTCGCTTGGGAGGCGTTGGACACCAGTGCACCGGCGCTGACCGCCGCCGAACGGGTCAACCATGCCAACATCGCCATCACCCACTGGAACGCCGTCCCGGTCGCGGATCGCGGACCGCACCAGGCGGTGCGCGATCGGCTCGACCGGCTGATCAACGCCGGCGGGATCGGTAACTTCTAAGCCATGGGAGGGCCAACGATGAGCGCGCCACTGGAGTTGACCGCGACCGCGGCCGGCGACACCTTCGCAGTGGGCGCCGCGATCCCGGTACGGCTGCGGCTTGCCAACCGGTCCGTGGTCGCCGTCCAGGTCAACGGCAGGCTCGGCGTCGGTTACCAGGACGGGCTCTACCGGGAGGTGTATTTCACGGTGCGGGATTCGGCCGGCCAGGTGCTGCCGGTTCCGGATTCGTCCCGGGTGGATGCCCATCGGCTACCACCGGGCAAGGACGACTTCCAGCTGTTAGAACCAGGGGAATCGGTAACCGGCGAGCTGGATCTGGCGCTCTGGTACCCGTTCGTGCAGCCGGGCGACTATCTCGTCGAACTGCACTACCAGAACTCCGATGACGGGGCGGCGTTTGGGTTGGCGGCGTTCACCGGTCGGGTCGACGCGGACGCTCTTCGGCTACGGCTCACGGACTGACCCACATTGCGCGGCCCCAGCAGGCGGTTTTGCGGAGGAAAGCCGCCTGCTCGGGCCGCACAATGCGTTCCGATCCGCCATAGCCAACGGCCGAGGGCGTAGAGGTTTTAAATGTCTCGTCAGGACAATCCGCGCAGGTAGCATCTCAGCATGGCCGACGCCGACTCGCTACATGGCGCCGAGCACCCTATCTATGCACCGTTCCCTTCGCTGGCTGACTTTGTCGGCGCAGCTGGCGAATTCGACTTCGCGAGCTTCGATCTCTTCACTGCATTGATGGCAGAGGCGAAAGCCTCAGCTCCACCTGAGGTACTAAGCGCGGCCGTAGATCGGGTCACTCGGTCTGCCGCCGTCGACACAGGTGCCATCGAGGGCCTCTATCCGGTGACTAGGGGCTTCACGCGAACGATCGCCGAGTACGCCGCCAACTGGGAATCAGTTCTCGCTGATCGGGGAGAGCCGGTCCGCCGTGCAGTCGAGGACGCATTGAACGCCTACGAGTACGTGCTTGATGCCGTCACCGGACAGCACGGACCGATTACGGAGCTCTGGATCAAGGAACTGCACGCAATCGTCTGCGCAAGTCAGGAAACCTACGAGGTCTTCACTCAACACGGCCCCGAGTACCGCCCTCTGCCAAAAGGTCAATACAAGACAGGCGAAAATCAACCCACCAACATCGAGACAGGCGTCGTCCATGCCTATGCACCGGTGCTCGACACACCGGCTGAGATGGCGCGATTAGTTCGCGAGATCGCGACCCCGCAGTTCAGTGCAGCACATCCGCTAATTCAAGCTGCCTATGCACACTATGCATTTGTATGTGTCCATCCGTTCGCTGACGGCAACGGCCGTGTGGCGCGCGCGTTTGCTTCTGTGTTTCTGTACCGACAGCCTGGTGTTCCGCTGCTCATTTTCGCTGACGAGCGGACGGCCTACTTGGACGCGCTCGAGAGCGCTGATGCTGCGAGGACCTGGCCCTTCATTGATTTCGTCCGGGAGCGAACGGCACACGCGGTTGAGTTGGTGCAGATGCACGCCGCGCAACTGACTGCGCGCTCCGTGCGGCAGGTTACCCTTCAGCGATTCCTAGCGGCGTTAGAAGCTCACGACGGAATGACGCATCTCGAGATCGACGCCCTAGCGATGCGCCTGCTGGACGAGGTCTGGGCCAGAATGCGTGAGGGGACCGAAGAAATCGACCTGCCAGCCGGCCTTAGCTTCGGCGTTTCGAAGATGGGTGGGGATAACGGCGTCGATCCGCCTGCTGGCTACCGGAAGGTTCTTAACGGGCCTTGGGCCATTTACATAGCAGCGCAAAGCCAGCCACCCGCACAGACATCGGCGGCCGAATATGTGAACGTGTTCGTGGCAATTGCTGGCTCGGACAACCCCCTGTTTCGAATATCAACCACACATGGCCAGTCGGTCGACCTAGCGGCTATTGATGTTCGGCCGGCCACGACGATGCACGCACAGGTGAAGGTCGAAGCATTCGTCGATGTCGTTATCACTGACCTGCTGCAAACCCTCTACTCTTCCGTCGACAGCATCCTTCGGCAAGCGGGATACCGGTAGAAGCGCTTGATTCCATCCATCCCGCGATACCGCCAAGATGCGCTTCCTGAGAGCGACGCTCAGACCCCGACCAGTCCTCTTTGAGGATGGCGTAGCCGACGGTGTCCAGCCATTGGCCGGACCGGTGCAGTGACTCGCGGACCGCGTGCAGTTCGCGGCGCATACCGACGCGCTCCATGAGCCGCCATGAGGTGTCGTTGTCGAGGAAGCAGTTGGCGGTGACCCGGCGCACGCCGAGGCCCTGGAAGCAGTAGCGGACCATCTCGCGCACCGCTTCGGTGGCATAGCCGTGGCCGGTGTAGCCGGGATCGAGGACCCAGCCGAGCTCGGCCTGCCTGCCGCGGGCCTGGTCGACGACATCGAGCTGGGCCCAGGCGTCCTCGCGACGGAGCATGAAGTCGCCGATGATCGGGGCCGCAGGATGGTGGCCGAGGGTGACGATAACGGTGGTTGCCAGCCGGGCCGGGTCGCAGAACAACTCGCGATAGCCGTCCAGGTCGGCTGGGCAGCCGGTGAGCCATTCGTTGACCGAATCGAGCTGGCGGAACTTCCAGGTCGGGTCGACGTCGTCGGCGATGGCGGGGCGGAGGGTGAGGCGCTCGGTGTGCAGCGGCCGTTGGAGCACCGGAGTCGGCGCACCGGTGGTGCGGAGCTCGGTGAGAACGGCGCCGATATCCCGCAGGCCACCGAGTACCCCGTGCAGCTGGGCCTGGTCGGCGACCGAGACGGTGACGGTGGTGCTGCCGTCTGCGCTGCGGGTCAGGTCGAGCTCGCCGAGCCAGGCCGACCAGTGGTCGTCGAGGTGGCCGTCGACCCGGATTACGTACGTCGTACCGGCGGTGTTCATGAGAGAGCTCCAACTTGTCGAGGACGGGCGGTGCGACTACGAGCGGCGGGGCGGCGGATGGCCCATTCGGCTACGGCCAGGTTGATCAGCCAGCCGGCGCCCTTAGCCAGATCGGCGGCGAGCACACCGGTACCGAAGATCGCGCCGCCGATACCTTCGGTGAACACCTGGGTGCCGGCGCCCAGCCCGATGGCGTAGGCGCGAATCATCCAACCCCGGTGGGCAGCGATGTCGCGGCGGCGTACAGCGGTGAAACCGAGTACGAGACAGCTCGCCATCGCGGATCCGAAGACCAGGCGAAGCAGGTAGAGCAGGCCGCCGGTGCCGGGTTGTGCCTGGTAGAACAGCGTCATCCAGAGCGCCGAGATGGCCACCAACAGGCCGGCTACCGCCAGCACCCGACCGACCCGACGGTGCCAGGCCAGGTGCCGGCGGCGGAACCGCGGCAGGAACTGGAGGATCCCGACCAGTGCGTACACCGTCGCGCCGACGATGTGCACCACGAGCGGGAGCGAGAAGCTGGCGAACCGGTGGTCGGCGGGGATGGCGGCCGGCCCGCCGGCCAGCTGGATCAGCCGCAGCATCCCGGCCATCAGCGGAACCGTGCTGAGCGCGACCAGCGCCACCGGCACCGGCCAGCTCCGCTCCCGGGTGCTCATCTGCCTACTGCTCTTCGCGCAAGCGCTCATCGCTGGTATTCGCTTCGCTCCTCGCTCGCTGGCGCTCACTGCGATGCTCACTCATCGAGCTGCGGCGAAGTCAGCGGACAAGGTCGTCGGCGCGTTGGCGGTTACGGCCGGCCGGCGCTGGGTGCGCCATAGCGAGACGCCCAGGCCAATCAGCGCGATACCGGTCGGGACCGCCATCGGCCGATCGAACGAGACCGGCAGGAACTTCAGCGCGGCGATGCCGACAGCACCGAGCACGAGTAACCCGGCGGCCCAGCGGGACAGGACGCGAGCTCGGAATAGCGCGATGCCGAACAGCAAGCCACCGGCCATGTAGGTCACGCCCATCAGGGCCAACAAGAGCTGCATCGAGCCGATGTCGCCGGCTGTCTTCAGGCCGGCCGAGGCGCGAAGCACGTCGTTGACGTAGCCCGGCCGGCTGTGCGCCTCGCCCGGCAGGACGAACGCGGCGATCGACTCGACGCTGGACATCAGCAGATAGCCGGCGGTGAACACCAGGTAGCCGACGAGCCCGAGCTTGCCCATCCGGCGGCGCTGGTACAGGTACATGCCGGTCAGGCCCGCGATGGCGAGCCCGGACATCACCAGCTTCGCGATGCTGCGAGCGTGCCAGCTGATGCCGTCGGTGAAGGCTTGCACGGTAAATGCCGGGTGCTTGATTTGGACGCCGACGAAGATCGCCCCTGCGGCGGCGGCGCAGATGCCTGCGGCTCGGGTCAGTTTGGCGGTGGTGATGGTCATGGCTGGCTCCTGTTGTCCTCTAGTTCGCCGGGCTATCCGGCGATGTCCGGGACATTAGGAATCGACGTGGTGAGGCCACATCACCATGTGATGTGACTCGGGTGGTGATTCGGCTAGAGCAGGTCGAGGTCGGTGGCTCGACGGACTGCGGCCCGGCGGGTGTTCACGTCCAGCTTGGTGAAGATGTGCTTGGTGTGCGTGCGCAGCGTGTTCACCGAAACGAAAAGCTGTCGCGCGATCTCCGGCCCACTGAGCTCGGTCGCCAGCAGCCGCAACACCTCCAGCTCGCGCTCGCTGAGGCTTTCCTCGGCGGCGGGCGTGGCAACGGCGGGCTCACCCGATGGTTTGGCAGTGGCGGCGAACAGCAGCTGCTCAGCATGCGTTCGTACGTCCTGCGCCGCGACCCGGGCAACCTGTCCCAGTAACTCGACCATCGGTCGTCCCTCGTCCAGGAAGAGCCGGCAGTAGCCTTCCGGCACCCCGGCGCTAAGGGCGGCGGCGAGGTCGGCGGCCGCCGCGTCCGCATCGCGGTTGGCGTGGTGAGCGAGCGCCCGAACTAGGCGAGCCTCGATCAGGCTGCCGCCGCGGCCCGCGGTCTGTGCGACGGCTAACACCCGGCCGAGCAGGTCGAGCGCCTCGTGCGCGGCACCGTCGGCGATGAGTAACCGAGCGAAGGTCAGCTGGTCGTACTCGGCCAGATAGCTCGTCGGGTCCTCCTTGGTAACCCCGCGCTGGCGGGCCCAAGCCCGGGCATCGTCGAGCTGGCCTTGGACGATCCGCACCCGGGCTCTGGTCGTGGCAATGGGCCGCACGTCCGGAAAGAAGCCGGGCAGAAAGAGCGGTTCGGCCCGGTCGAGCATCGCGACGGCGCCGTCGAGCTCACCGTTTGCCCATAGCAGTGCGGCCATTGCGGTGTACCAGCGGTGCCGGTTCTCCGGCAAGGACGCCCGGTCCCCGAGCTCGCGGGCGATCTCGAGGTGCGCCGCGGCCGCGGCTAGCTCGCCCTGCTCACGGAGTAGGTCCGCGAGACCGACATGCAGATCACCGGTGGTGGACAGCACCAGCCCGGGGTGACTCTCGGCCGCGGCCAGCGCGCGTTCGTAGCGCCGGCGCGCCTGGACCGGACGTCCCCGCGCCAGCCACATGTTCGCCAGCACGACAGTCGCGCCGAGTTCGTCTGCCAGCATGCCGGCTGCGTGCAGGCTGGCAACCGCCTCGGTGAACGTGTCCACAGCGGTGCCGAGGTCGCCGGCGGCCCACGCCGCCAGTCCGACGAAGCCGGCAGCGGCACCGCGAGGGAAGTGGGCATCCGGCCCGGCCAGGGTGAGTGCCCGGCGCGCGTGGGCGACGGTACCCTCGATGTCGCCCCGGGCCTGGGCTACCGAGGCATGGTAGACCTCGATCATGGCCGGCAGCGAGCGGAACTCGTCCTCGCGATGCTTGGCCGCGTCGGCCAGCGAACCCGCGGTCGGAACGACCGATAGCCCCGCCGTGGCGAAACCGGCTTCCGCCGCATCGAGCCAGAGCTCGACTCCGTCCAAGTCGCCCTGGGAAAGCCGGCTCCAGGCCGCGATGGTGGCCAGCAAGGGTCGGCGACGCACCACGTCGTCGGGTAACGCGACCAGCCAGTCGAGCAGGGTCTGGTTCTGGCGTCGTCGACGAAGGTCGGCCAGGCCGAGCTCGACGAGGTCGGCGGTGCGCTCGTGGTCGCCGCTCGCGATCGCATGCCTTACCGCATCGGCCAATAATCCGTTCTCGGCGAGCCATCGACTAGCCGCGGCATGCAGCTCATCGACCCGATCGGCATGCCGGGCGGCCAGTCGGGCACGCAAGGCATCGGCGAACAGCTGGTGGTACCGATACCACCGGCGCTCGTCATCGAGCGGAATGACGAACAGATTCGCCCGCTCGAGGGCTTCCAACACCGGTTGCCCGTCGGAGCGACCGGTAAGCGCGTCGCATAGGTCGCCGGTCAGCTGATCGAGGACGGAGGTGTCCAGCAGGAACGCGCGCAGGTCGTCCGGCTGGCGCTCCAACACCTCCTCGACGAGATAGTCGAGGATGAACCGGTGGCTTCCGGAGAAGGCTTCGACGAACTCGGGGACGTCTGCGCCGTCATGGCTCCGGGCCGACAGCGCGGCCAACTGCAGCCCAGCTGCCCAGCCCTCGGTACGTGCCCCGAGCGCCGCCACCAGTGCGGGTTCCAACTGCAGCCCCATTACGTCAATGAGAAACGTCTCCGCTTCCTCGGTGGTGAACCTGAGGTCCGCGGCCCGTATCTCGATGAGCTCGCCACGTGCACGCAGTCGAGATAGCGGAAGCGGTGGATCGGCCCGGGTGGTCATCGCCAGGGTGACCTGCGGAGGCAGGTTGTCCAGCAGGAAGGTCACCGCCTGATGGATCTCGGTCTGGCTGATGACGTGGTAGTCATCGAGCGCCACCACCGTCGGGCCGGCCAGGACATCGAGATCATTGATCAAGCTGACCAGGACGGCTTCGATTGGCTGGGCGCCGCCGGCCTCTAATTGGGCGAGTGCGTCGACACCCACCTCAGGCTCGGCAGTTTGGATTGCGGCCAGCACGTGGGTTAGGAACCGTCGGAGATCGGCGTCGGCTGGGTCCAGGGCCAACCACGCAACTCTGTGCTTGTCGGCCGCAGCCAACCACTGCGCCAAGAGGGTGGTCTTGCCGAATCCGGCCGGTGCCGCGACGAGGACCAGCCGCGGCCCCTCACCGTCCGCAGGTAGTCGGTTGGTCAGCCGGCTGCGCTGCACCAGCCGGCGACGCGGCGAGGGCAGATGCAGCTTGGTGCCCAGCACAGGCATTCCGTCAGCCTAAGGTCTAGGCATGGCAACCGAATTCCAGGTGACGTTCGACAGTGCCGATCCCGGCGCGCACGCGGCTTTCTGGGCCGAAGCGCTGCACTACGTGCTGGCGCCACCACCGTCCGGCTTCGACTCATGGGACGCCGCGCTCGACGCCTGGGGCATCCCGGCCGACCACCGCAACGACCGCTCGGCGCTGGTCGATCCTGACGGCGTCGGGCCGCGGCTGTTCTTTCAGAAGGTGCCGGAGCCCAAGACCGCGAAGAACCGCGTGCACCTCGACCTGCGTGCGGCCGCCGGCGTGCCCCGTGAGGGACGGGCGGACGCACTCGAGGCGGAATGCACCCGCCTGGTCGCGCTCGGTGCCCGCCGGGTGCGCCGGTTGGACGCCGACGGCATCGACGACGTCTGCATCGTCATGCAGGATCCGGAGGGCAACGAGTTCTGCCTCGACTGAGCCGGGCCGCAGGTCAGGCCAACTCAGTGGAATCTTCGGTGGAACTCGGCTACCAGAGATTCCCCCGCCGCCGTAACAAGCTGGCCGACCAACGGATGGACGATGACGGAGACGACCGCGCCGGCTAGTTGCGGCACGCGTTTGGCGAACCAGCCGCGAACGTAATCCATCGTGACTAGATCTGGCTTGTCCTCGGCCGCGATCGCCGATTCCAGCTCAGTCACCTTGGCCAACGCCTCGTCGCGTTGCTCGGCAAGCGCGTGCGCTGTCACGTCGGAGCGGAGTGTCGCGAACAAGCTAGCCAGTTGGCTGAGACCCTCGGGCGAGAGTTCTTTCGCAGCTCCGTTCAGATTGGTCTGAGTCTGCGAGATGTCGCGCCCGACCGCTACCTGCCCGCTTACCGGCCCACTGACCGTCACGGTATAGCTGTCACGCCCATTCGTGTCCATCGTCTCCGCGCCCCTCCGTTTAGCCTGAGTTTTGGACGTACTCGTAATAGACCGTGATGTCGTTACTGCCCGCGGGCAGGACTGCCTTCAACGTGCAGATGAAGAAGTCGGGCGCACTGCAGCTATTACTCTTCCAACCGGCGAATATGTAAGCGCACGAGTCGTTGGTGCACTGAGAAGCGGTAAGGGTCACGGCGCTGTCCTCAGCCACGCTGACTGAACACGTGCCCGGGCAGGAAATGCCCGTCCCGGATATGACTGGGCTGGCGGGCAAATACCCGTCGTTGACAACATTGATCGTCACTTGCGGGAGGATGCCTTTTCCGCTGAGCGCGATGGAGGTTTGCGACCCGTCCGGCAGCTTGGCGGTCAAGGTCGCCGTTACCGAACCGGCAATGGTCGGCGTGAAAATCACCTTTACCGAACAGGTGAACCTGGACGACTTGGTTGGCTCGACGGATGAGCATCCGTTATCGATGCTGAACCCGCTTGAGTTGGGAACGGACATAGTAGGAGGCGAGGCGTCACGCATCGTGAAGCGCTCGAGCAGGGTGTTGGACGAGCCCACAACGGTGTCGGAAAATGCCAGCACCCTAGTCTCAGCGATAATCGGCTCCCCGGGTGGCGGCGGTGGAGTGGGTGTGGAAGGGCTTGTGGATCGCGGCGTCGAACTTGCCGGCGGCGGCTGGGTCGAGAAGCTCGCGGTCGTGAGCGACGGCGACGTCGACGACAACGAAGATGACGCCGACCGCGAGGATTCCGCGGTGGATCGCAAGGATCCGGCGCTCGACTGTAAGGATCCTGCGGTCGACTGCAGGGATCCTGCGGTGCGGGCTGGCCGCGGGTGGAACGGCCACCATTGGCTCCCCTCCGCGACACCACCCAGGGCCAGGATTGCCAGGACCACCAGGCCAGCCAAGACGGCAATTGATCTGTGGAGCTGGCCACCGACCGGTCGGCGGCAGGCGGTATCGGCGAGCCCCAGGTTATGCCGAGTAACAGCCGCCCCCTTCTCATCACCGATTCGGGTTCGGATCTCCAGCGCTGCTGCCAATGCGGACTCCGCCGCGACCAGCTGGTTCAGGCAGAGCGCCCGGGTTCCGATCTGGTGTAGCGCCCACGCCTGGGTCGGGGCATCCGAGGCATCCATCGCCGCAAGATGCACCCGATTGAGGACCTCCAGCCAGGCGTCCCAGTGACCGCAGAGAGCCAGCGCGGATTCGGTCGACCGGGCAAGCCGCAGGGCCGGGACGTATCGTCCGGTCGCCAGGGCCCACTCGATCAACAATTTCTCCAGGCGCAGTCGCACCGAGGTGTCGGCCGGTGCGGCACGTTCGGGGCTCGGCCGGGACAGCCGGGCAAGGGCAGCCATCCGCCACTGGTCGGTTTGCGACTCCACGTACGAAGCGAGATTCGACGCGGCTCCGGGCAGTTGGCCGGCAAGCAGCTGATCGAGCTCCGCCTCATCAACGATGTCGGCTGGCATAGCCACCGCAGGCGCGCGCTCGGTGCGGGATTCCGCCTCCTGAAGCACGGCGCCGAAGGATTGCTGTAACCGCAGCGGATGGCCCGCGGTGCTGTGCCATAGTGCTTGAGCCAGGGTGCATTCGTCGGGGCTGAGGGCCCGCCCGATGTCGTGCTCGATGAGCGGGACGGCGTCTTCCATCGGCAACCCGGCGACATGGATGCTCCGGCCTTCACCCCACAGCCGGCGCTCGTGGCCGGCGACAATGCAGCGAGAATTCGGCAGCACGTGCATGATCCGGTGCACCGCGTCCGGTTCGAGGTCAAGATCGTCGAGCAACACCAGGGCGCAGGTTGACTTCAGGTCGATGCGCAGCTGAGCGTCGGTCGGCTTGAAGGAGATCGGGCATTCGTAGAACGCGCTCCAGATATCGAAAAGCGCATCGTTCACCTGGTGGGAATCCAAGGACAGGAACACCACTCCGTCGGGATAATCGGTGTCCGTGACGGTCCAGGCCAATTCCTCGAGCAAGGTGGTCTTGCCACTCCCGGTCTCGCCGTACAACTCCAATTCGCGCACGGTAGAAGTTGGCTGGGCCACGTCACGGATCGGATGGCGATCCAGGATCAGCTCGGGCCGCACCGGACGGAGCAGAACCGGCCGCGGCCGACTGGTCGGGTGCGCCACCGCGGCATCGATGATGGTGACGACGCCGCCGTGCACGCCGCCGAGGTTCAAAACCCGTTGATCGATGTGGGTGCCCACCGCCACCGTGCCGCTAACCGGAGCTTGCAGCAACGCCGTCACGGTCGTCTGATCAGGCACGCGCTCGGACGTAGGTCGGCTCGCGACCCGCGCGCCAAACCACCGTGTCATGGCTGACTCCCCGCCTGGCGTACCTGCTGCGCGGATCGCAGGCAGAGTACGAAGGGTCAGTCTCACATCAGGAGTCGGTCGTTGAACTCAGGGTTTTCCGCAGAGTTTGGCTACTTCGCTCACCCGCGGGCGCAACCGAAAATTCGGGCCTTGTGGGGCGGGTCGGACTCGAACCGACGGCCCAGGGATTATGAGTCCCCTGCTCTAACCAGCTGAGCTACCGCCCCGCGTCGGGGCAGCCCAACAATGCAGCCCGACAGCCTGAACAGACTAGCGAGCGCCAACCAGCGAGCCGACGCGGCCTCAGTCTTCGAGTTCGCGCGGCGGCTCGGCATCCGGCGCCGGGCCACCGAACCGGTGCCGCAAGCTCAGCATGGTGAGACTCGCCTGGACCCGGGCCCGACTCACCTCCCGGCGCACCGCCAGCGGTAGCCGTCCCCACACCGCATCCACCACCTCATCGGCGGTCGGCTCGGCCAGCGTCTCGTCCCGTTCCCGGACATCACGCTGGTGCCGGGTCAGCGCGTCCTCGATCCAGCGCCGCAGTTCAGCCACATCCACCGCACCAGCCTGCACCATGCCGACGACAGCGATGCGAGACAGGGCAGGATGGCTGCATGGAGATGACCGGATGGCTCAGCGGACAGGTGTTCTTCCAGACCGTCGACCAAGACGAGGCGCAGCAGATCAACGCGTTCCTTGCCGCCCGCGGGATCGTGGCCCAGACCCTGACCCAGAGCGAGCACCTGATGCTGGACCCGGCTGATCCGGCAAGCGGGGTGACCAGCGACCGGTTCAGCGTGGCGGTGCAGCTCGCCGGCTTTCCGCAGGTAATCAGCCCGGTGCTGGACGAGCTGATCCAACGGGCCCACGGCCGGGGCTGGCGGCCGGACGACGCCAGCGGCCCGACGGTCTAACCGCTGCCGGCAGGCCGCGGCCGGTAGCTCACACGGTGCGGTTCGTCCAGACGTCGATGGCGAAGGTCGAGTCGATCACCCGAGTCTGCCTGGTCAGGCCGAGGATGCTGTCCAGGGTGCTGTGCAAGGTGTCAGTCTCTAGCTGCCGGTTGCTGAACTGCCGGTGATGATGGCAGGCGAGCACGGTGGCATTCGGTTCCAAGCTGCCCCGGACCGCCTCGGCGAGGTGCGCCCAGTCGGCCAGCTCCATCAGGTAACCCATCTCGTGCAGCACGATCAGGTCGAAGCGAGCGTCGGCCGGCCACTGGGCCGGTAGCTGCAACCACTGCACCTGGACATTGCACAGATGCTCGGTGCGAGCCCGAGCCGAGGCCAGCCGCTCCCGGTTGTCGTCGGTCGCCAGCACCCGATCGGTGCGACGGGCCAGTGCCGGCAGCACCTCGCCGCTGCCGCAACCCGGCACGAAGGTGTTGCCGTAGCGGGCATGGTTCAGGCTGGCCAGCATCAGGTCGCGCCGGCGCTGCGCGGACCAGCCGCCGCGCATATGCCAGGGATCTTCGCTTTCGCCGTAAAGCTCGTTGAGATGTTCCAGATCTGCCATGAGGCCACCGATCCGAACGCGCCACGCTCGGTTGCTGCTGAACCGGCAGTAAGACTTTACACCGTGAGAAGAGCGGGATTAAGAGTTCTCGCCAACCCTATCCTGCTGCTCCGGCACCACCGGCGCCATTCGTACGGTGACCAACCGGACCACGGTCGGCACCAGCACGATCGGCACCAGCACCGGCAACAACAGCAGCTTCACCCAATCCCAGGCAGTGTTACCGCGAAAGCCGGTCCAGTTCCACGGCACCAGGTAACCGGCCAGCACCAGCCCACCGAAGCCGAGCAGGCAGACCAGCCCAACCAGCCGCAGCCGCCGGGACGGCAGCCCGCGATCCGCCCACAGCGAGGCGGTGCCGACCACCAACGGCAGCAGAGCCAGCTCCAGCCAGTCCCACAGTGTGTTGCCGGTGAATCCGGTCCACGGCAGCGGTACCAGGTAGCCGAGTGACACCAGCGCCGCGAACACCACCAGCGTCACCGCCAGGTAGCTGCGGTGGCGACGGTGCAACCGGCGGCGATGTTGCAGCAGCACCGGCGCCAGGCCGAGCGCGACCGGCAGCGCCAGCACCTGGAGCCAGTCCCACAGCGTCACCGAATCCGACAGCCCGGTCCACCGCCAGCCGAGCCCGTAGCCACCTACCAGCAGCCCGAACACCAGCGCGGCACCGAGCATCGACCAGCCGATCAACCGGCGATCCCAACCTGCCCGTCCGTCCACCTGCCGCATTGTGCCCGAACCATGGCGGTGCCTTGCGGTTAGCGACCGGGCAGCTCACACAGCCAGTCGTACCAGCGCTCCAGGCCGTCCCCTCGAGTTGCCGACACCTGAAGTAGGTCGGCCTCCGGATTCACCAGCGCGATGTCGCGGGAGAACCTCGCCAGGTCAAAATCCACATATGGCAGCAGGTCGATCTTGTTCACCAGGACGAGCGTCGCCGAGGCGAAGATGTGCGGATACTTGCGCGGCTTGTCGGCCCCTTCGGTGACCGACATGATCACCACCCGGGCGTCCTCCCCCAGATCGAACAGCGCCGGGCAGACCAGGTTGCCGACGTTCTCGACCAGCACCACGCCTCGGCGCGGCTCCAGGGCCAGCAGCGCGGCACCAACCATTTCGGCGTCCAGGTGGCAACCGGCACCGGTGTTGATCTGAAGCACCGGCGCCCCGGCCGCCTTGATCCGGTCGGCGTCGAACGTGGTCTCCTGGTCCCCTTCGATCACCCAGACCGGGGTGGCGGCCCCCCACTCCCGAACCGTGCGTTCCAGCAGCGTGGTCTTGCCCGAACCCGGCGAGCTCATCAGGTTGACCGCCGCCACCTCCCGGTCGCGCAACCAGGTCCGGTTGCGTCGGGCCAGCGCGTCGTTCTTGGCCAATACCCGCTCCTCGATGAGCAGCGTCTCGGTATGCGACGGCCCACCGTGCGAGTGCTCATGCGAGTGCTCATGCGGGTGGCCGTGGTCATGCCCCGCCATCAGGTCCACCAGCCGGACCCCGGCATCGCCGCAGCCGCAGGTTGCGCACACCTAGCAACTCACCTCCACCGACAGGATCCTGAGTTCGGCACCGGCGGTCAGCCGCACATCGGAACTCCCGCAGGCACAGAGCAGGATGTGATCCTGAAGCACGAACTCGTCCGAGCAGGTCAGGCAACGAGCTCGGCCGGCCGGCTCGATGATGTCCAGCGTCGCGCCGTGGGCGCAGGTGCCGACCGCGGCCAGCTCGAAACAGAACCGCAGCGAGTCGGCCGAGACGCCGGACAGCCGGCCGATCTCCAGCCGAACCTCGCGCACCTGCCGGTCACCGATCCGGGCCGCGATGGTGTCCAGCACGTTCTGCGCGATGGCCAGTTCATGCATTTGCCGACGCCCCGTTCCAGGTGAGCCCGCTGCCAGCTTAGGCCCGAAGTACCCGCCGTCTCCGGCCGAAAGTCCGGGGTTCCGGGAATCCCGGATTCAGCGAGAAAGGACCCCGGCCGGCCGGTGGGCCGCGCCATATAGTCAGATCACGGCACAGTCCCGCGCCCGGCTCGCCCCCCGCTTGGACGCACTGTCGTAGGTCCGATCGAGACAACGGCGGACCCCGCTCGTGCGCCGGGTTGCGCCGATCAGGCTCGTGCCGGTTGGCGGAAGGGCGGTCAGTCATGCTCACCGAGGAAGCCAAGAAAGCCGAAGACACCCTGATCCACGTGCTGTGGATCAATGCCGGCCTCAGCTGCGACGGGGACTCGGTGGCGCTGACCGCCGCCACCCAACCCAGCGTCGAGGAGATCGCGCTGGGCGCGCTGCCCGGCCTGCCGAAGGTCGCGGTGCACTGGCCGCTGATCGACTTCGAGTGCGGTCCGACCGGCGGAGCCGATGACTTCTTGGCATGGTTCTTCAAAGCTGACCGGGGCGAGCTGGAACCGTTCGTGCTGGTCGTCGAAGGCTCCATCCCGAACGAGCAGCTGCACGCCGAGGGTTACTGGTGCGGCTTCGGGAACGACCCGGCCACCGGCCAGCCGATGACCACCAGCGAATGGCTGGACCGGCTGGCACCGAAGGCCACCGCGATCGTGGCGGTCGGCACCTGCGCCACCTACGGCGGCATCCACGCCATGGCCGGCAACCCGACCGGTGCGATGGGCGTGCCGGATTACCTCGGCTGGGGCTGGAAGTCCAAGGCCGGCATCCCGATCGTCTGCGTCCCGGGTTGTCCCATCCAGCCGGACAACCTGTCCGAGACACTGACCTACCTGCTGTACATGGCGACCGGCCAGGCGCCGATGATCCCGCTCGACGACGCACTGCGTCCGACCTGGCTGTTCGGACAGACCGTGCACGAGGGCTGCGACCGGGCCGGCTACTACGAGCAGGCCGACTTCGCCACCGAGTACGGCTCCGCCAAGTGCATCGTCAAGCTCGGCTGCTGGGGCCCGGCGGTGAAGTGCAACGTGCCCAAGCGGGGCTGGTTGAACGGGGTGGGCGGCTGCCCCAACGTGGGCGGCATCTGCATCGGCTGCACCATGCCGGGCTTCCCGGACAAGTTCATGCCGTTCATGGACGAACCGCCGGGCGGCAAGTTGTCCACCAGCGCGATCGGCGTCTACGGCAACGCGGTGCGCCGGCTGCGGCAGATCACCACGCACACCATCGACCAGGAACCCAAGTGGCGCAAGCGCGGCCCGCGACTGACCACCGGAGCCACCCGCACCTGGTAGCGACCCTAGTTCTTCCATTTCGACAGAAAGCGGCGGTCCGATGACGACGACCTCCCCGGCGCCCAGCAGCTCCAAGCACGCGACGAACGGCAACCAACTCGTTGACATGGCGTGGGATCCGATCACCCGCATCGTCGGCAGCCTAGGCATCTACACCAAGATCGACTTCGACCAGCGAGTGGTGGCCGAGTGCCACAGCACCAGCTCGATCTTCCGTGGCTACTCGATCTTCATGAAGGGCAAGGATCCCCGCGACGCGCACTTCATCACCAGCCGGATCTGCGGAATCTGCGGCGACAACCACGCCACCTGCTCCTGCTACACCCAGAACATGGCCTACGGCGTGAAACCACCGCACCTCGGCGAGTGGATCGTCAACCTCGGCGAGGCGGCCGAGTACATGTTCGACCACAACATCTTCCAGGAGAACCTGGTCGGGGTGGACTACTGCGAGCGGATGGTCGGCGAGACCAACCCCGGCGTGCTCGAACAGGCCAACCGCACCGAGGCACCGCAGGCCGCCGCGCACGGCTACCGGACCATCGGCGACATCATGCGGTCGCTGAACCCGTTCACCGGCGAGTTCTACCGCGAGGCGCTTCAGGTCAGCCGGATGACCCGCGAGATGTTCTGCCTGATGGAGGGCCGGCACGTCCACCCGTCCACGCTGTACCCGGGTGGCGTCGGGACGGTGGCCAGCATCCAGTTGATGACCGACTACATGAGCCGGCTGATGCGCTACGTCGAGTTCATGAAGAAGGTCGTGCCGATGCACGACGACCTGTTCGACTTCTTCTACGAGGCGCTGCCCGGCTACGAGCAGGTCGGTAACCGGCGCATCCTGCTGGGCTGCTGGGGCTCGTTCCAGGATCCGGAGCACTGCAACTTCGAATACCGGGACATGACCAACTGGGGACGCAAGATGTTCGTCACCCCGGGCGTGGTGGTGGATGGCCAGCTCGTCACCACCGACCTGGTCGAGATCAACCTCGGCATCCGGATCCTGCTCGGCTCGTCCTACTACGACGACTGGACCGACCAGGAGATGTTCGTCGAGCGCGATCCGCTGGGCAACCCGGTGGACCGCCGGCACCCGTGGAACCAGCACACCAACCCCAGGCCGCAGAAGCGCGACCTCGACGACAAGTACAGCTGGGTGATGTCACCGCGCTGGTACGACGGCAAGGACTACCTGGCGCTGGACACCGGCGGTGGGCCGCTGGCCCGGCTGTGGGTGACCGCGCTGGCCGGCCTGGTGGACATCGGCTACATCCAGGCCACCGGAAACAGCGTGAAGATCAACCTGCCGAAGACCGCGCTCAAGGGCCCGGTCGAGTTCGAGTGGAAGGTGCCCCGGTGGAGCAACACCCTGGAGCGCAACCGGGCCCGCACCTACTTCCAGGCCTACGCGGCGGCCGCCGCGCTGCACTTCGCGGAAAAGGCACTGGTGGAAATCCGGGCCGGCCGGACCAAGACCTGGGAGGCGTTCGAGGTTCCGGAGACCGGCATCGGCTGCGGGTTCACCGAGGCGGTCCGCGGGGTGCTTTCCCACCACATGGTCATCCGGGACGGCAAGATCGCCAACTACCACCCGTACCCGCCGACGCCGTGGAACGCCAACCCGCGGGACAGCTACGGCACCCCCGGCCCGTACGAGGACGCGGTGCAGGGCCAGCCGATCTTCGAGGAGAACGATCGGGAACACTTCAAGGGCATTGACATCATGCGGACGGTCCGCAGCTTCGACCCGTGCCTGCCCTGTGGCGTGCACATGTACCTGGGCGGGGGCAAGAAGCTGGAACTGCTGCACTCCCCCACCCAGTCCGCCGGTGCCGGATGAGCGAGTCGACACCAGCTGACTGGCGGGCGGTCGGCGATCGGATCGAGACCCTGCTGGACGCGAGCTCGGCCGGCGGCGCGCTGGCCCGCGAGCGCGCCGAGGAGCTGGTGCGGCTGGTGGCCGACCTGTACGGCGCCGGCCTGGAGCGGGTGCTCGAGCTGATGCACGAGCACGACCACCTCGACGACGCCACGCTGGACGCGCTGGCCGGCGACGATCTGGTGGCCAGCCTGCTGCTGGTGCACGGCCTGCATCCGTACGGGGTGCGGCAACGGGTCGAGCAGGCGCTGGACAGCGTCCGTCCCTACCTGGGTTCGCACCAGGGCGATGTCGAGCTGATCGACATCACCGACGACGGGGTGGTTCGGCTGCGGCTGCTGGGCAGCTGCGACGGCTGCCCGTCCTCGACGGTGACCCTGAAGCTGGCCGTCGAGGGTGCCATCGAAGCCGCGGCGCCCGAGGTCACCGCCATCGAGGTGCAGGCACCGGCGGCGGGCGTCATCCCGGCCACAGCGCTGTTCTCGCGGCTCGACGCGTCGACCGGCAGCGGCGGTTGGGTGCCGGTGCCGGAGCTGGTTGGGTTGCCGTCCGGGGCGGTCCGGCCGGCTCGGGTCGGCGACACCGCGATCGTCGGTTGCCGAGTTGGCGCCGACCTGTTTGCCTTCCGCGATCGGTGTGCCCGGTGCGCCGAGTCGCTGGCCGGGGCGAGCCTGGGCCGCCGGCTGGGCGGCGCAGCCGATGACGCCATGCTGACCTGTCCCGGTTGCCGCGCGCACTACGACGTCCGGCGGGCCGGCGCCTGCCTGGATGAGGCCGAACTGCACCTGGATCCGCTGCCGTTGCTGGCCGACGGGGTGTCGGTGTCGGTGGCCGTCCCCAGCTCCGTCCCGACCGCCGTCCCGGCATGAACCCGGGCGGCCCGTCCGGCGCCCCGTTGGCGGTACTGCGGCGGGTCACCCAAGCGCGGCCGCAGCCGGACCCGGGTGAGCGCTGCGAGATGTGCGCAGCCCCGATCTCGGCCGAGCATTCGCACGTGGTCGACCTGGACAGTCGGGGCCTGCTGTGCACCTGCCGGCCCTGCTACCTGCTGTTCACCGACGAGGCGGCCGCGTTGCGCTACCGGGCGGTGCCGGACCGGTACCTGGCTTTCGACCGGCTCACGCTGGACGCCCGGGCCTGGGACGAGCTGCAGATCCCGGTCAGCTTGGCCTTCCTGTTCCAGAACTCGGTGCAGCAGCGCACGATCGCGTTCTACCCCGGGCCGGCCGGCGCCACCGAGTCCGAGCTGCCGCTGGCCGCCTGGCAGCGGATCGTGGCCGACAATCCCGCGCTGGCGGTACTCCGTCCGGACGTCGAGGCGCTGCTGGTCCGCCGTAATGAGTGCTACCTGGTGCCGATCGACGCCTGCTACGAGCTGGTGGGCCGGCTGCGCATGCTGTGGCGTGGTTTCGACGGCGGCCAGGAGGCCCACCAGGCGATGGACGCGTTCTTCGCCCGGGTGCAGCAGCGCAGCCGGCCGGCCCAGGGTTCTGCGAAGGTTGAGCAATGAGTAATTACACATTCTCGGTCGTGGATATCTTCGCCGAGCCGTACGCGGTGGCTCCGCAGCTAACCGCCCGGTTGCGGGTGGCCGAGCACACCGGCCAACGGATCCATGCCATGGCATTGCGCTGCCAGGTGCGGATCGAGCCACAGCGGCGCCGGTACGACCAGGGCGAGCAGAACGGCCTGCTCGGCCTGTTCGGCGAGCGGGACCGGTGGATCGACACCCTGCGGCCATTTTTATGGATGCAGTGCAACACCACCGTCCAGGGTTTCACCGACAGCACCGAGGTAGAGCTTGTGCTGCCATGCAGTTACGACTTCGACGTGGTCGGCTCGCGCTACCTGCACACCCTCGCTGCCGGGACCGTGCCACTGGTGCTGCTGTTCTCCGGGACGGTTTTCACCAGGGGCAGCAACGGTTTCGGTGTCGAGCAAGTGCCGTGGGACTGCGAGGCCCGCTACGACCTGCCGGTCGCGGTCTGGCGCCGAATGATCGAGTCGTACTTTCCGAACACCGGTTGGATCCGGCTGGACAGCGACGTGCTCACCGACCTCGCCGACTACCGCGCCCGGCATGGCTTGTTGAGCTGGGAGGAGACCATCCAGTCGCTGCTGGCCGGCGATGAGCGCTTGCGCGAAGAGCAGGTGGCAGAGTGAGTATCGAGCAAGTACGCGAAATTGCCGACGCGGTGCTGTACGAGGGCTACCTGCTCTACCCGTACCGGGCCAGTTCCAGCAAGAACCGATCACGCTGGCAATTCGGCGTGCTCGGGGCGCCACACGCGGGCGCCGACAGCTTCGCCGAGCAGCCGGCAATGGCCATGCAGTGCCTGGTCCGGGCAGCGTCCCGGCGCGCGTCGGTGACGGTGTGGCTGCGCTTCCTCCAGTTGCAATCGCGCCAAGTACAGCGATTGGACGATGCCGGGCAATACCGCACGGTCGAGGAGCTCACCGTGGCCGGTCAGTCGGTACTCAGCTGGGACGAAGCGGTGGAACGCGAGATCAGCCTGCCGGCGCTGCGGTTGTCCGAGCTGCTCCAGCCGCACGACTACCCGCTGGGGTTCCCCGGCGGCGAGGACGTCGAACCGGTGATCGACCCGGCCGGCGAGCAGGTGGGACGGATCCTGCGGCAGCGCTGGCCGTTGACGGCCCGGCTGCGGATCGGCGCCGAAATCGACGGTGGTTTCTACCGGCTGAGCGTGCAGGTTGACAATGAGCACCCCAACCAGGTCAGCGGCAAGGACGGCGCGATCCGGGTATCCCTGCTCGGCAGCCACCTGCTGCTGGCGGCCGACGAGGCGGCGTTCAGCTCACTGCTCGATCCGGCCGAGCCAGCCGCCGCCGCGACCCGACGGTGCCGCCAGCAGCGGTGTTTTCCGGTGTTGGCAGGCCCGCCCGGCTGCACCGACCTGATGCTCGCCGCGCCGATCATCCTGTACGACTACCCGCAGATCGCCGAGCAGAGCCCGGGCGCGCTGTTCGACGGCACCGAGATCGACGAGATTCTCACGCTACGGGTGTTGACCATGACCGAGCAGGAGAAGGCGGAGGCCCGGGCCACCGACCCGCAGGCCCGCGCCATCATCGACCGGTGCGAGAACCTGTCACCGGCTGATATGCAGCGGCTGCACGGAATTCTGCGCGATCCAGGTGCCGCGCCGGCCGCGGACGTCCCCTGGTGGGACCCGGCCGCGGACGAGGCGGTCCGACCCGGACTGGACGCGGTGACGATCCGGGGCGTCAATGTCAGCCGGGGCAGTGTGGTGCGGGTGCACCCGTCCCGGCGGGCTGACGCGCAGGACCTGTTCTTCGCCGATCAGCTGGCTCGGGTCAGCGCAGTATTGTCCGACGTGGACGGCAATATCCATGTCGCGCTGGTGCTGCTCGACGATCCCGCCATCGACCTGCACGAGTGGTACGGCCGCTATTTCTACTTCGCACCGGAGGAGTTGGAGCCGATCCGCGCCGATGCGGACTACGACACCCGGGAGGAGAGTCGATCGTGAGAGCTCTTGGCAGGTTCACCGCGTTCCTCGGCGTCGTCGCCGGCGTTGTGGCGGTCGTCGTCGGGGTGCAGTCGATCCCCGATATCAAGCGGTACCTGAAGATCCGCTCGATGTAGAGGCTTCCGGTGACGGACGAGACGGTCGGACGGGTGCTGGTGGCCGGCGTCGGAAACCTGTTCCTCGGCGACGACGGCTTCGGACCGGAGGTGGTGCGCCGGCTGGCCGCCTCCGATGACGTGCCGGCGCACGTCCGGGTGGTCGACTACGGGATTCGCGGCCTGCACCTGGCCTACGACCTGCTGGACGGGTACCGGGTGCTGGTGCTGGTCGATGCGCTGCCCGGCGCCGGGCCGCCCGGCGAGCTCACCGTGCTGGAGGTCGGTGAGGACGATCTCGGCACCGGCGAGTTCGACCCGCACGGCATGGCACCGGTGGCGGTGCTGGCCGGCGTCCGGCAACTCGGCGGCGGCCTGCCGAAGACCTACCTGGTCGGCTGCCGGCCGGCGAGTGTCGAGCAGGGCATCGGCCTGTCCGACGCGGTCGCTGCTGCGGTCCCCGAGGCGCTCACGGCCGTGCGGGCGCTGCTCAGCGAACGGATGGCGGTCTGAGATGTGCTTGGGAATCCC
>DATFHF010000055.1:0-6944 GCA_035248685.1 Jatrophihabitans sp. | reverse complement strand
ATGCCGCTTGACGGACCGGATGGTCCGGTCGACGTTGGTGACGGCCTGGCGCTTGGCGACCTCGCCGACCAGCACCTCGCCGTTCTTGGCGAACGCCACGACGGACGGCGTCGTGCGCGATCCCTCAGCGTTCGCGATGACTTCCGGCTCGCCACCGGTCAGAACGGTGACGACGGAGTTGGTGGTGCCCAGGTCAATGCCGACCGCGCGTGCCATGTGCTACTCCTCTTATTCTGAGCTGCTGTGCTCGTTGCTGGGCTGTGCTCGTTGGGCTCGCCCCTGCGAACCTTGTCGGGCTGATCCAGCTCTCGATAGTGCTAGTTGGATCGCCCTCTGTCAAAAGAACTGAGCCGAGGCCGCTCAAGTTCCCCGGTGTGCCGTGAGCGCGGTCACACCACTAGCTCCTCGCGACCGGCCGATCTGGATGGGTGCTCCGGCCGGCCGGAGCCGGTAACTTTCCGGGTATGCAGGTACACCTACGGCACAACCCGTCCTTCACCGTCGCTCGCTGCCTGCTCGCCGGCGGCGAGCCGGTCCGCGTCGAGGGCGGTGCGATGATCGCGCACAGCGCCGGCGTCCAGTTGCAGGCCAAGGCCGAGGGCGGCCTGCTCAAGGGACTCAAGCGGGCCGCGCTCGGCGGCGGATCGTTCTTCGTCACTACCTACACCGCGCCGCCGCAGGGCGGCTGGGTGGACGTGGCCGGCGTGCTGCCCGGCGACGTCACCTACATTCCGATCACGCCGGATCGGCCGTTCTACATCACCCGCGGCAGCTGGATCGCGAACTCGCACGGGGTCGACATCGACACCCAGTGGGGAGGTATGGCCAACCTGTTCGGCGGCGAGGGCGGCTTCGGCTTCCGGGCCAGCGGGAACGGTGAGGCGATCGTCAATGTTTACGGCGCGATCGACTACCTCGACCTGCGACCGGGCGAGCAGGTCACCGTCGATACCGGGCACGTGGTGGCCTACGACCTCGGCATCCAGTTCCGGATGCGCCGGGCGGTCGAGGGTCGCAGCATCCAGAGCATGAAGTCCGGCGAGGGTTGGGTGTTCGACTTCGCCGGGCCGGGCCGGGTGCTGCTGCAAACCCGCAATCCGGAGGCGTTCGCGCAGTGGGTGGCCTCGGCCATTCCCGGCAACAACCCGCGCGAGGGCCTCGGCGGCGGCGCGGGAGACATCATCGGTGGCCTGTTCCGCAGCTGAACCGCTGCGGCATCCCCCTACGACGAACGCTACGGCAGTCCGTCCGACTCGCGGCTAATGCGGGCCGGGAACGGGCCGATCCGAAGTAGCGTGCCGACCGACGTCGGCAGAATCGACAGCAGGGGGATACGTGGACGAGCGCCCACTCGACGCCGGACCGTACGAACCAGCCGCCGCACCGTACGGCCAGGCAGCTGCCGGTTACCAGCCGCCGCCACCGTGGGGGCAGCCACAGAACCAGCCGAGCTGGGAAACCCGAACCAATCAATCGACCTGGGGCCCGGCCCCGTACCAACCGGGCTGGGAGCAACCGCAGAGCCAAGCGGCGTGGGAGCAACAGCCGTACCAACCGGCCTGGGGGCAACAGCCGTACCAACCGGCTTGGCGGCAATATCCGCCGGTTACCGCCTCAACCGGCGGGTACCCGTCGATGTCGACGAACTACAGCAGCTACCAGCGGCCCCCGTTGGACGGCTGCTCGGTAGCCGGCCTGGTCCTCGGCACCCTGCCCACCATTCCACTCGGCCTGATTTTCGGCATCACCGGTATCGTTCGCACCCGCGGGGGCATCCGACGCGGTCGTCCGATGGCAGTCATCGGCACGCTGCTGTCGGTGCTCTGGGTGGTGCTGTTCGCCCTCATCGGCGCGGCCGCCCAGCACGAGTCCAGCCAGTCCGGCACCATCCAGCTGAACCCTGGCGGCAACCGGCCGAGCGGGGTAGCTGCCGGCGCAGTCTCGCCGCTGGACCTGCGAGCCGGCGACTGTTTCATGATCAAGTTCGGGGTGGCGGTCAACTCGATCCCGCTGATTCCCTGCAGCCAGCTACACGACGCCCAGATCTTTGCCAACGCCCGAATACCCAATGCGTCCTACCCAGGCAGTGAGACCAAGACGCTCGACGCCGCGATGAAGTTGTGCGAGCCGGCCGCGAGGAGCTACGTGAACGGCCGGCTGGACCTGCTGAGAGTTGCCGCCTACTACCCGAGCAGCGACATTTGGGCGATGGGCGATCACACCGCGCACTGCGTGCTGTACGACCCGCGCCAGTCGTTCGTCGGGGACGTCCGGGACCACCACTGATCCGCACGCCAGCACTGGTTCGCGGATATTTAGTCAGTCGGGCATGCCTTTGATTTCGGTTCCGGGAGCCGATGGGACCGTGGCAGAGGATGACCACCCGATCGAACGAGGTACGCACGTGACCGAAACGCCGCCAGGAACTGGCTCGACCGACGGCAGGGACGGTGACTGGAACCGCCAGACCAGCACGGTCGACTGGGAGGGCTGGATCGCCGAAGCGAACGAGGCCGACGCCAAGCGGGCCGCGGCCCAGGCCGCAGCGGAGGCCGCAGTGGCCGACGCGCCACCGGACCAATTCCCCGCCCCACAATTCCCGGGACAGCAATTCCCGGGACAGCAGTTCCCGTACGCCCAGCCTCCTGCTCAACAGTTTCCGGCCAGCCTGCCGAACTACCCGGCGCCCACCGGCTATGCCGCGCCCGGCAGCTTCCCGCCGCCGACGGGCCTGCCGTCCGGTTACCCGCAACCCGGCGCTGCATTCCAGCCCTTTCAGGTGCCGACCAAGCCTTCGCGCGACGTGTTCGCGGTCCTGGCGCTGATCTTCGGCATCCTGCCCACCATCCCGCTCGGCCTGATCTTCGGCATCACCGGCATCGTCCGAACCGCCCACCCGGCCCGGCGCGGTCGCGGCTTGGCCGTCACCGGCCTGGTCCTGGCGCTGCTCTGGCTCGCGTTCGCCATCGCGATCCCGGTACTGACGAAGGGTGCGGATGCCCGACGGTCCGCATCTGGTTCGGTGATCAAGGCCGCCACCGTGTCACCGATGCTGCTGCGGACGGGTGACTGCTTTTTCAACACGATCCCGACCGACCACCCGTTCACCAGCAAGGCGGTTGGGACGGTCAAAGTGGTCCCTTGCGCACAGCCACACAATGCGGTCGTATATGCGAAGACCACCCTGCCGGACGGTGCTTGGACCAGCGAGCTTGACAAGTTGACCATCGCGTACCAGCAGTGCGAGCCGCTGGCCGTGACCTACTTCAGCGGGAACGTCCTCAACCCCAACCTCAAGCTCGGCACGTTCGCCCCGCAACAGGCTGAGTGGATGATGGGTACTCGCAACGCCTTGTGCATCGTGGTCGACCCGGACAAGTCCTTCGTCGGAGATATCCGCCAAGACCCCTGAGCCGACGCCAGGCCGATTTGGATCAATTCGTATCCGCCCCCGTAGTTACTCGCCGGTAACCCTGCGTATCCTTACTTTCAGCCGTTCTCCGGTTCCTCGACGCGTGAGGACGACCGGCCCGACGCTGGAGGTTGCAGTGGCGCTGCGCATCACCCTGACCCTGCTGATGACGGTGCTCGCCGTTGCCATCGCGGGCCGGCGGATCCTCTGGCTGGTCACCCTGATCCGGTCAGGTGCCGCCGCGCCGGGACGGGGCCGCCCGGGTGGTACCCGGGTCGCCAATGACGCCACCGAGGTGCTCGGCCAGCGCCGGCTGCTGAAGTGGTCCGTCCCCGGCTTGGCGCACTTCTTCACGTTCTGGGGCTTCGTGATCCTGAACCTGACCATCCTGGAGGCGTTCGGTGCGCTGCTGATCAACCGCGACTTTCACATCCCGCTGATCGGCCGGTGGCAGGCGCTGGGGTTCATCGAGGACCTGATGATGGTCGCGGTTCTGGTCGGCCTGGCCACCTTCGCCGTGCTGCGGCTGCGCAATGCGCCGCAACGTCGGCAACGCGATTCCCGCTTCTACGGCTCGCACACCGGGCCGGCCTGGGTGATCCTCGGCATGATCACGCTGGTCATCGTCACGCTATTGCTGCTGCGGGGCGCCCAATGGAACGCCGACCAGTTCCCGTACGGCCACTCGAAGTGGACGTTCGCCTCCTACCTGGTCGCCAAGGCACTGGGCTCAGGCGCCTACAACGAGGGCCTGGCCACCTTCTTTCTACTGGCTCAGGTCGCGGTCGTGCTGGCATTCCTGATCATCGTCACTTACTCCAAGCACCTGCACATCGCCACCGCTCCGATCAACGTGTACTTCAAGCGGCTGCCTACCGGGCTCGGCGAGCTGCTGCCGGCCACCGGGCGGGACGGCAAGCCAATCGACTTCATGGACGTGGAAAACCTCTCCGAGGACACCGTCTTCGGTCGGGGCAAGATCGAGGATTTCACCTGGAAGGGCTACCTGGACTTCGTGACCTGTACCGAGTGCGGTCGCTGCCAGTCCCAGTGCCCGGCTTGGAACACCGGTAAGCCGCTGTCGCCGAAGCTGGTGATCATGGACCTGCGTGATCACCTGTTCGCCAAGGCCCCGTACCTGATCGGCGGCGAGTCGGTGCCCGAGGACGCGGTGCCCGAGTTCGGTACCCCGGCCGTCGAGGGTGGTGAGCACGGCCACCACGTGCCGGAAGCCGGCTACCCGCGGGTGGTGGGCTCCACCATCCAACAAGCCAGCCGGCCACTCGTCGGCAACGCGGCATCCTTCGGCGTGATCGACCCGGACGTGCTGTGGTCCTGTACCACCTGCGGCGCCTGTGTCGAGCAGTGCCCGGTGGACATCGAGCACATCGACCACATCGTCGACATGCGCCGCTACCAGGTGCTGGTCGAGTCGTCGTTCCCGTCCGAGGCCGGCACCATGCTGCGCAACCTGGAGAACCGGGGCAACCCATGGGGGCTGCCGGCCAAGAACCGCGAAGAGTGGATGGACGGGCTGGGCTTCGACGTGCGCCGGGTATCACCCGGTGAGCCGTTGCCGGCCGAGGTGGAATACCTGTTCTGGGTCGGCTGCGCCGGCGCGTTGGAGGACCGGGCGAAGAAGGTCACCCGGGCGTTCGCCGAGCTGCTGCACGTGGCCGGCGTGGAGTTCGCCGTGCTGGGTGCGAACGAGACCTGCACCGGCGACTCCGCGCGCCGGCTCGGCAATGAGTTCGTGTACCAGATGCTGGCCGCTGAGAACGTCGAAAAGCTGAACTCGATCACGCCGGCCGGCCGGCCGTTGCGGATCGTGGCCAGCTGCCCACACTGCTTCAACACCATCTCCAACGAATACCCGCAGGTGGGCGGCAACTACGAGGTGGTGCATCACACCCAGCTGCTCGGCACCCTGGTCGCCGACGGCCGGCTGACCCCGGTGGAGCCGGTGCAGAAGAGCGTGACCTACCACGACCCGTGCTATCTGGGCCGGCACAACAAGGTCTACACACCGCCTCGGGAGGTGCTCGGCGCGATCCCGGCGCTCACCTCGCAGGAGATGCACCGGTGCAAGGACCGTGGCTTCTGCTGCGGAGCCGGCGGTGCCCGGTTCTGGATGGAGGAGAAGATCGGCAAGCGGATCAACGTCGAGCGCACCGACGAGGCGCTCGGGCTGGATCCGGACCTGATCTCGACCGCCTGCCCGTTCTGCATGGTGATGCTGTCGGACGCGGTCACCGCGAAGAAGGCGGACGGCACCGCGAAGGAGCATGTCCAGGTGCTGGATGTGGCCCAGATCCTTCAGCAATCGATGGGTCGTCCGGTCAAGGTCACCGAACCGGAGCCTCAGCCGGCGCCTTAGCTGAGTGCACCTAGCCGCTAGCCCGGCATCGCGGCCAGGTGATCAGGTGAACAGGCGAGCCCAGTCGTCGGGCCAGATCTCCCCGTACCGGCTTGTCTGTTGTGCATACTTCGCGCGTTGCCAGGCAGCCACCGCATCCTTGGTCGGCCCCTCGAATGTGCCGTCAGCCCAACCGGGAGTCTTGGGCGCGTAGCCAAGAACCTGTAGGCGCTGCTGGATCCTCTGCACCCAGGCGCGTTCTGCGGCGCTGATTCCGCCGTGGCATTCGTCCGGGCCGGTGATGAGGCCGAAGTAGTGGCCGGGCGGCAGCGGCCACCCGGCAGGATCGGTAGCAGTCGGTTTCGACACTGGGCTCGGCTGTGTTCCGGGGCCACCGATCATCACGCTCGCAATGGGGGCGAGGGCAGCGGCGTCGTTGGCGTAGGCGCGGTAGACGGAGAGGTGGACGTGCCACAGGTGACTGTCATCCCACTCGCCCAAGCTTTCCCTACCGGTGGAGAGATCGAAGCCGTGCGTGCGAACGCCGTCCGTGGTACCGCCAAATTCACGCAGTGCCCGAAGGCGGGGATCGCGCGCCTTGGCCGCGCTGACCAGGCGCGCGGTGACTGCCCGCATCTGGTCGGGCGGCAGCTTCACGTCGAGCGCCGACGCCGCCCATCCATCGCCCTGCTGGTCGAAGCTGTGCTGGCGTGAGTAATCACCACCGGGAAGCACGTTGCGGCATCGGTGGTAGCCATAGGTATGGGCCGTGTCTCCGACGACGCCAGACAGTTCGGCCGAGGGTATGCCAGCCTTGATCAGGTTGTACAAGCCACGAATGGCAGCAGGAGCGTACTCGGCCATGACAGCCCTTCTTTCGGCAACAGATCCGCGCTTGCACCGAACACCTCGATGGGCGTTTCGTCAAGCGATGTGAACCGTGCTGTAAGCGCTTGACGCGATGTGACCCCGGTCACTAGAAATAGGCACGGGGGCCACAGTCCACGAGCTATCGCGTCGGGAGTCAGCCATGCATGCCCAGTCATTCCTACCTGCCCGCGGCCGTCCGGGACGGGCGCCCCGGCGCCGGATCATCAGCGTCGGGCTGGCATTGGCCGGCCTCGGCGCACTGTCCGTCATCGCCTCCGGCTCGGTCTCGGCCAGCGCTCGGCTAGG
>DATFHF010000054.1:0-38533 GCA_035248685.1 Jatrophihabitans sp. | reverse complement strand
GACTGGTCACCGGAATCGGCGACACCGCGGGTTACCCGACCGGCCGCCAGCCCGAGACCGGCGGCGAGCAGCAAGAAGGTCCCCGGCCGGCGGCGGGCAAAGGACTTCAGCTCGTTGACCAGCTGGCCTGGTTCGCGGCTGTCCAGCCAGGAGGCCAACTCACCGATCTGCTGAGCGCCCTGCCGGGCCAGGTCGGTGGCCAGGCCTTCGGAGCCATCGTGCTGGGCCATCGAATGCAATTCGCTGCTCAGGGTCTGCAATCCGGCCGTAACACGCTGCTTCTGTTGGCCGGCCTGCGCGGTGAGCTCGGAACGGCCGTGGTGGAGCAGGTCGCGGGTCTGCCGGCCGGCCTCGCCGGCGACCGTGCCCAGCTGTTCCTTCGCCACCTGCGCTACATGCTGTCCGGCACCGGCCGCCGACTGCGAAACCTGGCCGGCCTGGTCTTTGGTTGCCTCAACGGTTGCTTGGACGGTGCGCTGACCGTCGCTGGTCTGGTCGCCGCCGTAGTCCGTGGGATAGACGGGCGGAATGGGCTGAGCCATAGAAAGTGTCTCCTGGGTACCGGAGTCAACGCTGTGCATTCAGCGGGCATGCGGCCCGGACAGCTGTCTCGGGCGCAGGGAGCTTCGTGGGCCGTGAGTTGGTTCTCGGCCGGCGAAGGTTTGGCCGGCGGTGGTTTCACCGGCTGGCGGCTGGGAGTTCCAGCCAAGCAGGCGCGGCGAGCCGTGCCGGGGCAAGTGCTGCCTTGATCCCGACCCTACGGACTGGTCGGCACAGCAGCAAGAGGGCGTGGGCTCGGCGCCGGCGAGATACTGCGCACACACCCGGCCGAGCCCTGCTAATTCCTAGTTATAGCAAAGTCCTACCAGCGGTCGTCGCCGAAATGGAATTCATCGCCCTTGACACTGTCTGAGACGCAGCGTGTAATTTTGGGATCGTCCAATCATTAAGGTCGGTGCGTGGAGCATTCCCTTCGCGCCGCACGGGGGATCTCAGGGGGTGCCCATGGTATACGGACACTGAACCTTTCCTAGTTAGCGAAGGGGCCTTTGCCGGCCCCTTCGCGGTTCTCCAATGCCCCTGAGGACATATCTTTCGTCCTGCTGCGCCTTTTATTCGGCATGGGCAAATGTCGGTTCAGAATGCCTCGGGTTATTTTATGGTGTCTGCAACCGGAGGTATATTTCATGCTCCGCCAACCTTCTTTTGCGCCGCTGTCACCGAGTTGGCTCTATGACCCGCAGCCGTACTTCGAAATTTTGCGGGCCGCCGCGCCCATTTACCGTAGCCAGGAATTGAATTGCTGGGTCGTCAGCCGACACGCTGACGTCCGTCGAGTGCTGACCGATCATCGCGGGTTCGCCGCCGACCCGCGCCGGGCCGGCCGGCCGCTGCCAGGCGGTGGCGACAGCGTGCAGGTCGTCGACCCGCCTGGCAATATCGCGCTGAGGCGAACGTTGACCGGACTGCTCGGCGGTCGAGCCGAGCGAGTCTCGGCCATGGAGGTGCGGCTGCTGGCTCGCCGCGAGCTCGATGGGTTGGCCGCCGCCGGCGGCAATCTAACCGCGGCGATCTCGGTTTTTAGCCTCGGCGTGACCTGCGCGGCGCTGGGTATGCCGGTGCCGTCCGGGCAGTGGCTGTACCCGCGAAGTGAGGCGATCGTAACGGCCATGGATGCCGGATTCAGGCCCGAGGTGATAGCGGCGTCCGCACGCGCCAAAGTGCAGATCAGCGCGCTGATCGAGGACTGGCTGCGCACTCGGCGGGCGCCGGTAGTCCGTGGTGAGTTGACGACGCAGCTGATCAACTCGATCCGGGTGATCTTTCATGCCGGCTATACCTCGTTGAGTAGGTTCCTCGAGAACGCCTCGGTGCTGCTGCTGACCGATCATTCCGGCCGCTCCGACTACCTGCGGTTGAGCCGGGCAAACCGGCGCTGCCGGGCGTTGCCGGAGTTGTTGCGCTGGACCAGCACCGTGCAGGCCACGACCAGATTCGCCGTCCGGCCGTACCTGCTGGCCGGCGAGCGGATATCGGTCGGCCAGCCGGTGATAGCGCTGATCGCATCCGGCAATTGGGATTCCTTAGTGTTTACAGAGCCGTCCCGGCTGGATTTTGACCGGGATTGCGCGCGCTCGCTCAGCTTCGGCGCCGGGACGCATTCCTGCCTCGGTCAGGAGTTCGTAGCGGACTACGCTGAAATCTTCCTCGACGAGTTGCTCGGTGATAGCCGGTGGCAGATTAGCGGTGCCAGCGTCCGGCGCGGCGCGGCTACCCTGCGCGGCTGGCGCACAATCCCGGTCGTTCGTTCGGTAGCAAATCCGGTATCGAATGCCTGACTACAACGAGCTCCTTACCGAGCATGCCGAAGACGTATTGGCCTACTACGATGGCGCGCGTGCGTCGGCTCTACGTAGCGGCCTCGCACCGCTAGCCGAATATCGATTCCCACTTGGCAAATGGCCAATGATTCTCACTCCCACGAGCGTCAGCGCGGCAGCAGCGATTCGCGCCCAAACCGGATTCGACGCAGTCATCCAAGCCGCTCGACTGGTGATCGACGGACACTACGGCAGGGACTGGCGGGCGCTCGCTCCGCAGATCGGGCTAGCTGACCACCAGGTCCGGCTGCTGGAACGGATCACCTACTCGCCGAACTGGTGGCGGATCGCTCGGCCGGACACCGTGTTCGTCGGCGATCAGCCCAAGTTCCTGGAACTGAACCTGATCGCCTCGATCGGCGGACTTGCCATCTCGGATCTGCTGGTGCGCTGCCTGCGGGCCTGGCCGGTCGGCAGCGACTGGCTGGCGACGAACCCACTGCGCTTCCTCGACACCATGGCGGCGCTGGCTGCCGACGTCCGAACCGCCTCGGTCAGACCGGACGATCTCACCGTGGTGACCCGGTGGGGGCCCTACGAACTGGAGAACATGCCGCCGCACTTCTACCGCGCGCTGGCCGGCGAGTTCACTCGCGGCGGCCTGCCGACGACGCATGCCAGCATCGTCGAGATCGACTGGGACGGTCAGTACCCGCGGCTGCGCGGCGAGCGGATCGGCTGCTTGTACCGGTTCTTCGACGAGAGCGACGAAAGCCTGCCGGCCAAGCAGAAACTGTTCGACAAGCTGCTCGGCCACGTCGAACGTGGCACGGTCGGCCTGTACGGCGACTTCGTCAGCGACGCGGTGTTGAACAAGGCGTTCGTGGCCAGGTTGTCGCAATGGCTGGCAGCCGATGCCGGGCAGTTGCGGTCGCTGCCGGAGCCGGCCCGCCGGGCGCTGGCCGCGGTGCTGCCCTGGTCGAGGGTCGTCGAAGCCGGCCGCACCACCGACCCGGCCGGTCGGCAGGTCGACCTGCTCGAATACTTGCGGCGCAGCCAGCCGGAGATCATCCTCAAGCCCGCCCATGGTTTCAGCGGTGCGGATGTGCTGGTCGGTCGGACTACCTCACCGCAGCGCTGGCAGGCGGCGCTGAAACAGGCCGGTGCGACCGGTCAGCGCTGGGTGGCGCAGCAGTTTTTTGCCGTACCGCCGCAGCCGGTGATTCGGGTGTGGCGGGGTCGGCTGGTCGGCGGCAAGTACCGCACGGTGACCGGGCTGTTCTTCGTGGCCGGCCGGTTCGCCGGCGGGATCTGCCGGGCCGCACCGGCCCGCCGGTACGTGGTGAACCCGTCCCGCGGTGCTGCTCAGGGAGCCTTCGGTGTGCAGCCGGCGTGACCTGCCGTCGTTGGACCGAGTGGTGGTCATCATCGCCTCCAGCCGCAGCGGCAGCAGCTTCCTGTTCGACCTGCTCCGGCGCAGCGGGGCGTTCCTCAGCCTGCCCGGCGAGCACACGCCGCTGTACCGCCGCTACCGGATGCTGGACGGCCGCTCAGGCGGCAGCCCCGCCGCCGACGCCCGATTCCGCCGGGCGCTGCGCCGGTCGGCGCGCACCGGCGAGCCGATCGAGCAGGCCGAGCCGGCCGACCGGGCCCGCTTCATCCTCCGCACCCTGCGCAGGCAGTGGGGTTTCGCCCTGGCCGGCGCCGCGCAGGTCGCGCTGACCGCGCTGGAAGCAGCCGCCGGGTCCCGACCGGGCGGCCGGTCGGACTACCTGGACGACTTCGTCGCCGTGGTCACCGCGCTGCGCGCCGCCGGAATCGAGATCGATCCGTGGTACTACGACCTCGATCCCGTCCTGATCCGTCGGCGGTTCCCCGCTGTCCCGCGCCCGGTCGGGCCGCCGCGGCGGTGCCAGGAGCTGGAGAGCACACCGCTGCTGGTGCCCAGGGCGGAGCGGCTGCCGGCTGGGGCCGAGTTGCATCGACCGCTGCTGCTCAAGGCCACCGTCGACGCCTACCGTATCGAGTCGCTGCTGCGGATTTTTGCCGACGCCCAGCTCGAGTTCGTGCAGCTCACCCGCAATCCGGCGGCCAGCATCAACGGTCTGATCGACGGCTGGTTGAGCCCAACGTTCTTCTCCTGCCGGCTTCCGGGCCGGCCACTGCGGATCGCCGGCTACACCAACGAGCAACCGTGGACGCAGTCGTGGTGGAACTTCGACCTGCCGCCGCACTGGCCGGAGCTGGTGAACTCACCCTTGGCGCAGGTATGTCGCGACCAGTGGACGGCGGCCCAGGCCGCGATGCGACAGTCGCTGCAGGCACATCGAATCCGTCCGCTGCGGGTCCGGGCCGAGCAGTTGTGGGATCCGGCTGCCGGCGCGGGGGAGCTGTGCCGGATCTTCGAGCAGCTGCGGCTGCGGCCGGCGCGTCGGCCCGAGCCACGGGTCGTGATGGCCACCAGCCGACCGGCGCCGGCGCGGTGGCGGCAGCGGCAGCAGGCCATCCTGCCGCTGCTGGCCACCGGTGAGTCGGCCGAGCTGGCCCGGTGGGCCGGCTACTGCCCGGAATCGGCTGATCGGTGGACCTGATTGCGAGTTGTTCCCCGTTACCTCGGTCAGCCATCCGTAGCATGTGACCCCAGCTACCCCTGTTCGAGACGAGGACGAGCCATGCCACTTTCGACCGATGGTTTCGAGACGTCCTCGGCCGATGGACCAGGTGGCAGCGGCCCCGGTCCGATCGCGCCGGACGGTTCGGCGGTGGCGATGTACGCCGCGCTGCCTGCCGATGATTGGACCGCCGCGATGTTGCATCAGGCGTTGCCGGCCGGCGGCTCCGTGCTCGACCTGGGAGCGGGTACCGGCCGGCTGGCGATGCCGCTGTTCGCGCTCGGGCATCCGGTCGTCGCGGTGGACAACTCCGCCGACATGCTTGCCCGGATCGATGCCGGCGTGCAAACCGTCTGTGCCGACATCGCGGCGCTAAACCTGCCGGACAGGTTTGCCGGCGTGCTGCTGGCCAGCTTCCTGCTGGAATGCTCGACGATCCCGCAGGTCGACCTGCTGCGGGTGTGCCGCCAGCACCTGGCCGTCGACGGCCAGCTGCTGATTCAGCGGCAGCCGCCGGAGTTCTACGCGGATCTTCGCCCGCGCACCGTCCGCCAGGGCCCGTGGGAGATGAGCGTCGGCGAGATCCGCTGGCTGGACGCCGACCGGGTGGCCTTCACCATGGATTACCGGCTGGGCGAGAACCACTGGTCGCATCGCGTGGTGTCCCGTCGGCTGCCGGACGAGGAACTGCCCGGCCTGCTCGCCGCCGCCGGGCTGCGACTCGACCGCTTCCTGGACGAGCGGCGGAGCTGGCTAGCAGCCCGCGCGCATGACGGATCCCTTGCTGCGCCAGGACATCAGTGAGCGTGCCGAGGCTGCCGAGAGCACCGATAGCCGGCTGACGAACGAACCGATGGACAGCACGGAGCCGGCTGAGCCGATGCAGCCGATGGACAGCACCGAACCGACCGAGCCGATGGACAGCACCGAGCCGGTGGAGCAGATCGACAGCAGTGAGTTCTGCGAACGGTAGGACCATTTCGAGCCGGTGTGACGTAGGGCTCGGTCCAGCAGTTCGGTGACGCTCACGACCCGCTCCTCTCGGTGGCCGGACGATTGCGGCGGTGTCGGACGTACAGAAATACCCCGATCGCCACCAGCAATCCCAGGCCGATGTAGTTGGCGTAGTGCTCGATCCGGTGGTATTGGGTGCCGGCCAGGTAACCGAGCACCACGAAGGCGGCGGCCCACAGAGTGCCGCCGAGCGCGTTCCAGGTCAGGAACCGGCCGTAGCCGACTCGGCTCAGCCCGGCCATCCCAGGTACCAGGGCGCGCAATGCGGCGGTGAACCGGCCGAGGAACACCGCCCGGCCGCCGAACTGCCGGATGGTGTGTCGAGCCCGTTCGACGTGCTCCGGCTTGACGATCCGGTTCGGGATTTTGGCCAGCAGCTGTTCGCCGTAGCGTTTGCCGACCCAGTAGCCGACGGTGTCACCGATGATCGCGCCGGCGATTGCCGCGATCAGCACCGGTATCAGCCCAAGCTTGTGCTGGTTGGCCAGCACCCCGCCGAGGATGACGCTGATCTCGCCGGGCACCACCACGCCCACGAACGCCGAAGCCTCCAGCGCCGGCAACAGGAACACCAGCGCCAACACCAGCGGCGGTGGCAACCGCAGGATCGCGTCGAGAACATGGCCCATCGCACCACCGTATCGGGATGGCGCAGCGGCACCCGCCGTGGACTCAGGCGGGTGCCGCTAACCCTGGCCGAGCCGTCCCCTTCGGACGGCTGGCGTAAACCTCCGGTACTGCGACTCAGGCGGGTGCGGGTGCCACCGCCGGCTCGGTTACCGGCTCCAGGGCGGTGTCCGCCGCCGGGGTCGGCCGCCGCACGTCATTGCTGGCCAGGAACTGGGCCATGGTGCGCTCCGGGCCGTAGCGCTTCTTCATCCACCGATAGGCGATAAACGCAGCCGGTCCGAACAGCGTCTGGGCGGGCACCACCAGGTCGGTGCGAGCGTCCAGGAAGCTGTGGATCACCAGCGGCGCGAGGGCGGGCGCGATAGCGCCGAAGACCACGATCAGCGAGAACGCCACCCGGGCGGCGAACCGGCCGTAGGCCTTGAACGCCGCGATCAAGAACATCGCGTAGACCAGCAGGTCACCCAAGCCGATGCTGGCGTTGTACAGGCCGATCCGCATCCCGATGGACGGATCCAGCGGGTAGCCGAGGAACTGCTCGGTCAGCTTGTTGGTCAACGGCACGTAACGGGTGAACGCCAGGTCGTAGATGGCCAGGATGAGTGCGATCCAGGCGACGTGGCGCAAGCGCATGCCGCCCTGGATGTACAGGTTGGACACCGAGATGGCGGCCAGGATCACCAGGATGTCGGTGGTCGCCCAGGCAAGTTGCCAGCCGAGGATGGTGCCGAGCATGGTGCGGGACAGCCAGATGTTGGCGCCGATCACCAACCCGATTCCCAGCCACAGTTGGGTACGGCTGAGCACCGGCCGGAAGCCGATCGAGATGGCGCCGGAGAAGGTCAGCACCAGGAAGCTGGTGAGGGCATCCCGCGGGAGCACCACGTACACGAACGGCAGCAGGATGATGAAGCAGAACAGGATCCGGATGTCACGGTGGTTGAACGTCCCGATCGCAGGTCGTTCCAGCCGGACCCGGCGCAGATAGAACAGCGCGCCGGAGGTGACCACCATCGCCGACAGGATCGCGAGCGTCAGCTCGAACAGAATCGGGAAGGTATAGGAGTCCAGGAACATGTCATTCTCCGATCAGAGCCGGCCGAGCGACGAACGTTGTCTCGTGCAGGTCGCTGCGCACGTGCCGCAATGAGGTGGCCAATTCGTCGCCGACGATGACCAACTCGGCGTCCAGGCCGTGGTTGGCCAGGTGCTCGATGAGGCCGGCCTCGCCGATTCCCTCGAGCATGCTTGCCGGAACGGTGAGTTGTAGCCGACCGTAGTGCGACTCGGCCCGGAACCGGCATGGCCACGGCTTGCTGGGCAATGCCTCCAGCGCCTCCACGATGGTCCGGGACGGCAGCACCTCGCCGGAGCCCAGCCGCAGCAGGTAACCGGCCTTGCCCAGGATCTGAGACGTCGCCGGAATGCCGGCCACCTCACAGGTCAACGGCTCCTCCGGCAGGCAGCGCACCACGTCGCGGGTGTCGTAGCGGAACACCGGTGTGCAATCGCGGTACGGGAAGTACGGGGTGATCACGACGGTGGCCAGCGCCCCCGGCTCAGCCGGCTCGCCGGTCTCCAGGTCCAGCAGCTCAACCAGGCCCATGTTGATGTCGTGATGCAGGTGGCCCTGGCTGCACGTGCGGCCGGATACCGGGATCACCTCGGTCATACCGAAGGAATCCCGAACGGTCTGCACGCCGAAGATCTGCCGGGCGGCGGCCGCCAGGCTGGTGGACAGCACCTCGCCACCGAGGTCGATCCGGCGCAGCTGGAAGTCGTCCGGGCCCATGCCGCGGCGGCGGGCGGCGGTTACCAGCTCGCCCAGGTAACTGGGGCAGGTGGACAGCAGGGTGGATCGTCCCTCGGCCAGGCTGTCCAACGACTCATCCGGTGGAACCATCCCGAGCACCCGGCAGCCGGCGCCGACCAGTCGGCAGATCGCCGCGTCCAGGTGTACTGCGGCGGTGGCCCGGGAACTGACGTTGACCTGCATGATGTCGCTGCCGCGAATCTCGTCGCGCAGCACTCCGGACAGCGCGCCGAGCGACGACCACAGCTCAACCTCATAGCGCGACAGCCAAATCTCGGCCGGCCGTCCGGTGGTTCCGGTGGTGCGGGTGGTCAGGTAGGTGGGAGCGTCGGCGCAGCGGAACTCGGCCTGCCGCTGGATGAGATCGAGCTTGACGGTGACCGGGACTTTACGCAGCGTCTCGAGGGTCAACCGCTTGCCCTGGACATCGGCGGCGGCGAATCGCCTGGCATAAAAGGCCGATTGGCTCTCCAAGCGACGCCCGGTACGGCTTAGCGCCCGGTCGGCGAACTCCTTGCGGGCAGCCGGGTCGCTGAGTGGGCCGTCGAGCAGTTGCTGGACATCGGCGCCCGGCTCGCCGAATTCGGTCATGGTTGCCAGCGCATCGTCCACCAGCCGGGCGATATTCGCGGTGTTCAGCCGGCGGCCGGTCACCATGCCCAAAGCCATCCGGAACTGCCTGACTCCGGTCTCGAACATCTGCCGCTCCTGGATACGTGTCGGTTCAAACCACGACTTGCTTTAAAACAGGTGTCATTTCAAAACGTGTGCTGGATAAAATATGCGCTGGGTAAAGCGGAGTGCTCCGACCGGCGCCGTCATGATGGCCGGCGCCGGTCGGAAGCGGTCCTGTCAGAAGTCGGCGCCAACGGCGGTCGCGAAGAGCACCGCAGTCAGGGACCCCATTGCGTAGCGAGCGTGCTTGATGCTGCTGATGACGACAGACATGATGTACCTCCCTTCAAAATTTCCATGGGCTGAAACAACCAGCCCGGTCCAATTCCGTGCGGCGCAACGGTCTAGTTGGTGACGATGACCTTCACGTTCATCTCCGGATGCACCGAGCAGGTCAGGTAATAGGTGCCGACGGTGTTCCACTTCCCAGTTGTGAAGGTGTTGTTCGTCTCCATCATCTTTCGAGTCAACGGGACCAGGCCGGTGGGCGTGATGGTGCCGTCCTGACCCGGGCCGATGGTGTGCATGAATCGAGAATTATTCGCCAAAGTAAGGGTTTGGCCGCGGTGGATGGTTATCACCTGACTGGTGAAGTGCTCGTGACCCATGCCCAGCGCGCCGGCCGGCGGCGTCTTGATATGTGCGCCGGCCGACGGCAGCATGGTGCCGATGACGACCACAGGAACCGCGAACAGGATGCGTGGAACTGGCATCTGGATGCTCCCGCCGATTTTGGATTCCTGGAGTAGATCAGGTCGATGGGGCAGTAACGGGCGGGGCGGGACAATCAAAGACATCTGCGGAATTGACCGGACATCCGCTTACTCTGCGAAGACGTTCCGACCGGTCGGATCGGTAGTGAGTGTCAGTTCCGCCAGGCCGGTGCGGCCGGTCGCACGGCTGAACCTGAAGTACGGTCCGAGCGGCGGCCGACCCGGCCGTCCACGGCCGACAGCACCGACAGTTCCGGGGTGGCGGAAGCATTGGCCGCTGCCTCGGCGGCTGCCTGTTCGACTGCGGCTTGTTCAACTGCCGCAGCCTGTTCGGCCGCCGCCAGTTCGGCCGCGTATTCGTGCAGCAGGGCGTGCATCCGATACCGACCACCCACGGTCGACTGGACGAGGTGCGCGCGGGACAGCGCGTCCAACGCCTGCTGTGCCTCGCTCGAGCTGAAGCCACCTGCGGTTACCAGCGTCGCCGGCTCGAAAGCGTCAGCCAGTGGCTGCTGGCCGATCAGCACGAAGGCCTGGGCCGCCTTCGGGTTCAGTTGCCGGTACGACCAGGAAAACACCGCACGGATAGACGAGAACGGATCGCCGCCGATGTCGAACAGGTCCAACGGATGCAGCGCTCTTGACAGTTGGGCTGCCAGGTCGCGCAGTTGGGCCAGCGGCCGGGCGTCCAGGAACTCGGCGGCGATCCGCAACGCCAGCGGCAACCGAGCGCACTGCGCGGCGACCGTGCTCAGCAGTTCCGGATCACCGCTCAGCCGTGGATCGAGCAGGGCGCGCAGCAGTGCTACTGCTTCGGGCATCGGTAGCAGATCCAGGTCGATCCGGCGAGCGCCGAGCCGGGCCACCAGGCCGGACAGGCTGTCCCGGCTGGTAACAAGCACAAACGCCGACGCCGACCCCGGTAGCAGCATGCGAATCTGCTCGGTGTCGCGTGCGTTGTCCAGCACGATCAGCATCCGCCGGCCGGCGACCAGCGAGCGGTACTGCGCTGCCCGCTCGGCCAAATCGGCGGTATCCAACCCGGGACAGCCCAGTGCGTGCAGGAAACCGGTCAGCGCCTGGGCCGGGTCCACCGCCGGGGCGGAGTCGTAGCCGCGCAGGTCGACGTAGAGGCAGCCGTCCGGGAATCGTTCGGCGTGGCTGTGGCTCCAGTGCACCGCCAGTGCGCTCTTGCCAACCCCGGCGGTGCCGGTGATCGCCGCAATCCGGGCGGCCTTGCCCTGTCGGGTAGAGATCAGGTCCAGCAGCGCCAATTCCTCGCGCCGGCCGGTGAAGGCTTGGCTGTCCGGCGGCAACTGGTGCGGGGCCCGCTCGGTCGGTTCGGTGGCCGGCGCGGCGAGGCGATGCTCACCGCCCCGGTTGGCCGAAACCCGATACCAGGCCTCGGCCCACTGGCGCTGCTCGGCCGGATCCGCATGCAGCGCAATGACGATCCGATCCAGCACCTCTGACGGTGGTAGCCGTTTGCCGGTGATATAGGCGTGCACGGTCGAGCGCGGCTCCTGCACCCGGCGGGCCAGGTCGTCCAATCCGACCTTGCCGGACCGGGTGCCGTGCGCGGCCCGCGACCGGAGCAGCCCCAGTTCATAGGCAAGGTCGCTGAGGGTGAAGATTTGATCCGGATCCGGACGGCTGCGTATTTGCTCGTCGATCACCCTCGCTACCACCCTCCCGGGTTTGCACGACCGGAAATCGGCAGAGGTGCACCGATCCGGCCGCTGGTTCCAGCCCCGGTACCGGTCCCCGTCCGCGTCCGAAAATGCATGCTAACCGATTACAGGCGAGTTGTACGGGCCTTTGTCCAGCTAATTCTGGGACGCCCTTAGTCGCCCTCGCTGACTGCTACTTCGTGTGTGGACGAGGTGATGTGGCTTATCCGTAAAGCGAGAACCGGGTTGGCGGGGTCCGGGAGCGGATCAGCTCAGTGGTAGCCGCCGGCGGAGGCGTGTTCCCGCAACCGGGGAACCACCTGCTCGGTGAAGCTGGTGAGGAACCGGGACTGGTCGTGGCCGGGGCCGTGGAAGACCAGGTGGTTGAAGCCGAAGTCAAGGTAGGGCTTGAGCTGGGCCAGCGCGGTGTCCGGATCGCTGGCGACGATCCAGCGGCCGGCCACCTGTTCGATCGGCAATTGGGCACCGGCGGCCTGCATCTCGATCGGGTCGTGCAGCCCGTGTTTCTGCTCGGCGGTCAGCGCCAGCGGCGCCCAGAACCGGGTGTTCTCCAACGCCAGCGCCGGGTCCGGGTCGTAGGACAGCTTGATCTCGATCATCCGGTCCAGCTGGGAGCGGTCGCGTCCGGATGCGGCCAGCCCCTCGTCAACCGCCGGCATCAGCTTGTCCCGGTAAAGTTCGGCGCCCTTACCGGAGGTGCAGATGAAACCGTCGCCGGCCCGGCCGGCGTATCGGGCCACCAGCGGGCCACCGGCCGCGATATACACCGGCACCGGCCGGTCAGGACGGTCGTAGACGGTGGCGTCGGTGGTTTGGTAGTACTCGCCGTCGAAGGTGACCCGCTGCTCGGACCACAACCTGCGCATCAGCTCGACCGCCTCGCGCAGCCGGGCGAAGCGTTCCTTGAACTCCGGCCAGTCCAGCCGAGCCACCGCTACCTCGTTCAGCGCCTCGCCGGTGCCGATGCCGAGCATGACCCGATCCGGGTACAGGCAGGCCAGCGTGCCGAACGCCTGGGCGATGATCGCCGGGTTGTAACGGAAGGTCGGGGTCAACACGCTGGTGCCGAGCTGCACCCTGGAGGTCCGCTCGCCTACCGCGGCCAGCCAGGACAGCGAGAACGGCGCGTGGCCGCCGTCGTGCTGCCAGGGCTGGAAGTGATCGGAGATGGTGACGCTGTCCAGGCCCAGTTCCTCGGCCTGAACCGCGTAGTCCAGCAACTGGCGTGGCCCGAACTGTTCGGCCGACGCCTTGTAGCCAATCTTGATCGGCATGCTCACCCGTCCCGAGCCATTCCGTAGACCCGTCTGATCGGCAGTCGCAGCACCACCCGCCGGTCAGCCACCATCGCCCGCCGGTAGTCGTCCCAGTCCGGGTGCTCGCCTTGGATGTCGCGGAACAGTTCGACCAGCTCGCGCACCGTCTCGTCCTGCGGGTCGGCGGCGACCGCGGACAGGTCGGCGTCGGCTTCGGCGACCGTGTACGCCCAGAAGTCCGGTGCGCTGACGTGCAGGCTGGCCCGGCCGTCCCGCAGCAGGTTGCGGTACTTGGCCCGGTCGGCGGTGACGGACACCTTGACCAGGCCCAACCCGTCGTCCTGGCCGGGGTAGTACTGGTAGTTGATGTTGGACAGCTGCGGTCGGCCGTCGGCCTTGAGCGTGCACAGCACGGCCTGGTGCCGGCCGGCGATCAGCTCGATGAGCTTGCGGTCGGTTTCTGACAGCGCCATGCCTGCCACCTTAGCCATCGGCAGTCATCGGGTGGAGGGTGGCGAGCCAGAGCAGATGCCGGGTCGGTGCCGGCGGGGGAGCCGGCCGTCGCTATTCTGCTGGGAGTGAATCGTCGCGTTCGCCGGTGTCAGCCGGGCGCCACGGGCACCCGTTTCGTCTGACACCTCGGAGGCCGGTTTGACCACCACTGCAGCGCCCGGACCATCGGTGACCCTTCTGGAGCCGACCCCGATCGTGACCCGGCCTTTCCCGGCCGCCCCGGTCAACCGAGGTTCGATGTTCCTGCAAGTGCTGCGCACCACCGACCATAAGCTGATCGGCCGGATGTATCTGGTCACCTCGTTCGTCTTTTTCATGCTGGGCGGGGTGATGGCGCTGGTGATGCGGGCCGAGTTGGCTCGTCCCGGTATGCAGTTCCTGTCGCCGGAGCAGTACAACCAGTTGTTCACCATGCACGGCACGATCATGCTGCTGTTTTTCGCCACCCCCAGCGTGTTCGCGTTCGCTAACCTGGTGCTGCCGTTGCAGATCGGCTCACCGGACGTGGCGTTCCCGCGGCTGAACGCCTTCTCCTACTGGCTATACGTGTTCGGGGCGACCTTCACCGTGCTGGGCTTCGCCACCCCGAACGGCGCTGCCGACGGTGGTTGGACGTTCTACCTGCCGCTCAACGACGCGTTCAACTCGCCGTCCACCGGGACCGACTTCTGGATCATCGGACTGGCCATCTCGGGGCTGGGCACCATCCTCGGCGGGGTCAACATGATCACCACGGTGCTGACGCTACGGGCGCCCGGCATGACGTTGTTCCGGATGCCGATCTTCACCTGGAACATCCTGGTCACCTCCCTGCTGGTGTTGCTGGCGTTTCCGATCCTGACCTCGGCGCTGCTGGTGCTGTGGGTGGATCGCCATCTCGGTGCGCAGGTCTATGCCAGCCAAAACGGTGGCGCGATCCTGTGGCAGCACCTGTTCTGGTTCTTCGGCCATCCCGAGGTGTACATCCTGGCGCTGCCGTTCTTCGGCATCGTGTCCGAGATCTTCCCGGTGTTCAGCCGCAAACCCTGCTTCGGCTACAAGGGCCTGGTGCTGGCCACGCTGTCCATCGGCGCGCTGTCGCTGACGGTGTGGGCGCACCACATGTTCGCGACCGGAGCGGTGCTGCTGCCGTTCTTCTCCTTCATGTCCTTCCTGATCGCGGTGCCGACCGGGCTGAAGTTCTTCAACTGGATCGGCACCATGTGGAAGGGCTCGATCACCTTCGAGACACCGATGCTGTTCTCGATCGGCTTCCTGGTGACCTTCCTGTTCGGCGGGCTGACCGGCGTGGTGCTTGCCTCACCGCCGATCGACTTCCACGTCTCGGACTCCTACTTCGTGGTGGCGCACTTCCACTACGTGCTGTTCGGCACCATCGTGTTCGCCTTCTACGCCGGGGTGTACTTCTGGTTCCCCAAGTTCACCGGCCGATACATGGACGAGCGCTGGGGCAAGCTGCACTTCTGGCTGACCTTCGTGGGCTTCCATACCACGTTCCTGGTACAGCACTGGCTAGGTGCCGAGGGCATGCCGCGCCGGTATGCCGATTACCTGCCGGGCGATGGGTTCACCACGCTGAACACGGTGTCTTCGATCGGCGCGTTCGTGCTGGGCGCATCGCTGCTGCCGTTCCTGTACAACGTCTACCACTCCTACCGGTTCGGCGAGGTCGCGATAGCCGATGACCCGTGGGGACATGGCAACTCGTTGGAGTGGGCGACGTCCTGCCCGCCGCCCCGGCACAACTTCACCTCGATGCCGCGGATCCGTTCCGAGCGGCCGGCGTTCGAGGCGCACTACCCACACCTGATCCCGCGGCTCGAGCAGGAGGCGCACGCCGACAAGCGGCACCGCACGCTGGATCTGGTCGGTGCCACGGTGGTCGGCGGCGAAGGTAGCCGGGAAGGCCAGCGCGATACCGACCCGGGCAACGGCTGACGCCAGCCTGTCCTCAACAGGCGTAGTTGCCGCACCACTTCTGAGACGATGCGATGTTGTTGCAGCTGCCCAGCGTGTCATGAGCGCCGGCGGTGAACGGGCAGATCGTGCCACCGAAGTGCGGTCCGTCATACAGGTCGGTGTAGCAGCCGCTGTTATGGCTGTACAACGAGGCAATGTTGTTGTTCCAGGGCGACTGGAAATCGGGGAACAACCACGGTCCGGATGAGCACGGGCCTGGTCCGTGGAACGTAAGCGACTGTCCGCCGCCGAAGGTCTTGGTGTAGTCAACGCCGTAGATATAGCTGCCGGTTCCGGCGTCATTCGGGAGGACTTGTTCGGCCAATTCCGCGGCAGTGAGCGGGCGGGCGTGGGCCGCATTCTTCAATTGAATCCGGCCACCGGAGGCGTAGGCTATCGATGCCGCGAAGGTGGAGAAGCAGTGGATGGAGTGTGCGGGCGTCTGGCCCGGGTGGACACCCTCGATAGTGCAGTACTGGTTCAGGGAGGGCGTCGCCGATGCCACCGCGGGTGCTGCCCAGGCAGTCAGTAACAGAGCGGAGATGAGGACGAGTAGCGTCCTTCTTCTTGCCATAGCGGCCTCCTGGAGAGCTCGAGCTTGCGGCTTACTCGGGTACTCGGGCTGCATCGTAGGCCTTGCGCAGCCTGCGGGGAATAGTTCGATTAACGGCGCCTTTCGGCATTCCGGCGGTCGTCGAAGAGATGTGCGATCAGGAGGTAGGCAGTTCCACCGGTAGCCCCGGCTCGCCCCGAGACAGCTTCAGCGCTTCCCAGGGCAGCGCGGTCACCGCGGCCCGGTGGTGCTCGCGAGAGTCGGCCAACGACGGCTCGTGCACGATCTTGCCGTTGCGCATCAGGGGAATCGACAGCCGCCGATCGCGTTGCCGGGGTTCGAAGCCGACCGGGGTGATCAGTTCCTCGGTCGCCGTGCCCGAGGCCCGGTGCCGCCGATAGCCGAGCTTGCGGCCGCCGGTGCTCGCCTTGTCCAGGCTGCGCTTGGCCACCGGCCGACCGTCCACCTCGACCAGCTTGTAGACCAGGCCGGCGGTCGGCACACCGGAGCCGACCACCACTGAAGTGCCCACCCCGTAGACGTCGACCGGGGCCGCGGCCAGCCCGGCGATCGCGAATTCGTCCAGGTCGCCGCTCACCACGATCCTGGTGTTCCGGGCGCCGAGCGCATCCAGTTGGGCCCGGGCCCGGTGTGCCATCACCGCCAGGTCACCGGAGTCGATGCGCACCGCACCCAGTTCCGGCCCGGCCACCCGGATCGCCGACTCGATGCCCTGGCGGGTGTCGTAGGTGTCGACCAGCAGCGTGGTACCGATGCCCAGCCGGGCGATCTGGGCTGCGAAGGCGGCCTCTTCCGAGTCGTGCAGCAGCGTGAAGGCATGCGCGGCGGTGCCGGCGGTGGGCACCCCGAACCGGGCACCGGCGGCCAGGTTGGAGGTGGCGGTGAACCCGACCAGGTAGGCCGCCCGGGCCGCCGTCACCGCGGCCTCCTCGTGGGTGCGTCGGGACCCCATCTCGATCAGCGGGCGGTCGCCCGCCGCGATCACCATTCGGGCGGCGGCGGCCGCGACAGCCGAATCGTGGTTGAGCACCGACAGCACCAGCGTCTCCAGAACCACCGCCTCGGCGAAGCTCGCGGTCAGGGTCAGGATCGGCGAGTGCGGAAAGTACGGTTCGCCCTCGGCATAGCCGTCCAGGTCTCCGGTGAACCGGTAGTCGGCCAGGAACTCCGCGCACCGGTCGTCGATGACTCCGGTTGACAGCAGCTGCTGCAACTCCTCGTCCCGGTAGCTGAAGCCGGCGATGGCGGCCAACAGTCGACCGGTGCCGGCCACCACCCCGAACCGGCGGCTGTCCGGCAGCCGGCGGCTGAACACCTCGAAGCTGCAGGTGCGCTGCGCGGTGCCGTCGGCCAGCGCGGCGCTGAGCATGGTCAGCTCGTACTGGTCGGTGTAGAGAGACACGGATTCGACTGCCATGGTCAGCGATCCTCCCACCAGGGGCATTCGTGCCACCATGGACAGATGACGATGCAGACCATGGCGACCGTCACGCCGCAGCGAGAGGTCACCGAGGAACAGCAGGTCGAGGAGAGCGCCGCAGCCGACCGGCCATGGGTGACCGTGGTCTGGAACGACCCGGTGAATCTGATGTCCTACGTCACCCACGTGTTCATGAAGGTATTCGGCTACTCCCGCGACAAGGCCACCAAACTGATGCTGGACGTGCACCACAAGGGCCGGGCGGTGGTTTCCAGCGGACCCCGGGAGCGGATGGAGGGCGATACCGCCACGCTGCACGGGTACGGCCTGTGGGCGACCATCCAGCACGACTCGTGAGCGGCCGCCGGCGGTGAAGGTGGTACGCAGGGCCGAGCTGCTGCGAGTCGATCTGACCGACGTCGAATCCAGCCTGCTGGCCGGCTTGCTCGACGACTTCGCGGCCATGCTGGTGGTGCCCGACCTGGCCGACCCGGTGTACCAGCGGTTGTTCCCGGACGGCTACACCGACGACGATGCCGCCTCTGCCGAGTACCGGGAGCTGGTGGAGTCCGACCTGCGGACCAGCCGGACCGGCCGGTTGCAGAGCTGCCGGGCCGAGCTGCCGGACGGCCCCGGCCGGATCAGCCTGGACGGTGAGGCCGCCGATCGCTGGCTGCGGGTGCTGAACGACCTTCGGCTGTCCCTCGGCACCCGGCTGGGGGTGACCGAGGATTCCGAGTTCGACCACGCTGAGCCGGCGGTGGCGATCTACCACTGGCTGAGCGCGGTGCAAGAGCTGCTGGTCGAGAAGCTCATGGGCTAAACCTCCTGGGTGACCGCGCCCGATATCGTGGCAAGTGTGCTGAGGCTGCCGATCGAGATCCGGGACGCGATCCTCGCGCATGCTCGCCGGGACCATCCGGACGAGGCGTGCGGCGTGGTGGCCGGCCCGGCCGGCTCGGATCGTCCGGTGCGGCTGATCGAGATGGCCAACGCCGAACGGTCGCCGACCTTCTACCGGTTCGACTCGAGCGAGCAGCTGCGGGTCTGGAACGCGATGGACGATGCCGACGAAGAGCCGGTGATCATCTACCACTCGCACACCGCGACCGAGGCTTACCCGTCCCGGACCGACATCGCCTACGCCTCCGAGCCGGGCGCGCACTACGTGCTGGTCTCGACCGCCGACCCCGAGGTCGCCGAGCTGCGCTCGTATCGGATCCTGGATGGGGTGGTCACCGAGGAGCCGGTCGAGCTGGTCGATGCCGACGGGATGGGCCAACCGTGAACCTCAGCTTCAGGCTCAGCTGGGCTTTGCGGAAACTGACATATTCCGACCGGCACCGGTGTTGGACAAACCAGGTCTGAATCGCCGGAGTCCATCCGTCCGGTGCACGATTTCGTCGAAGGAGTTCATTGCATGACCGTCCAGGTCAAGATCCCCACCATCCTGCGCAGCTACACCGGCGGTGAGAAGTCGGTCCCTGGCGAGGGCACCAACCTGTCCGCCCTGTTCGACGACCTGGAGACCCGGCACGCCGGGCTGCGGGGCCGGCTGATCACCGATGACGGCTCGCTGCACCGGTTCGTCAACGTTTACGTCAACGACGAGGACGTCCGGTTCACCGGCGCGCTGGACACCGCGCTGTCCGACGGTGACGCGGTCACCATCCTGCCCGCGGTGGCCGGTGGCAGCGGCGAACCGGGCTGCCGTCGCGGCTGATCGCGATGACCCGTTACGACTCGGTGCTCGAGGCGGTCGGCAGTACCCCGCTGGTCGGCCTGGCCCGGTTGTCACCCCGCTGGACAAGCACCGACGCCGAACCCGCGGTGCGGTTGTGGGCCAAGCTGGAGGACCGCAACCCGACCGGGTCAATCAAGGACCGGGCCGCCGCCGCCATGATCGCTGCTGCCGAGGCGGACGGCCGGCTGACGCCGGGCTGCACCATTCTGGAGCCGACCTCCGGCAACACCGGCATCTCGCTGGCCATGATGGCCAAGCTCAAGGGCTACGGGATCGTCTGCGTGATGCCGGAGAACACCTCGGTCGAGCGGCGGCAGCTGCTGGAGATGTTCGGCGCCCGGATCGTCTCGTCACCGGCCGCCGGCGGTTCCAATCAGGCGGTAGCGGTAGCCAAGCAGCTCGCGGAGCAGAACCCGGACTGGGTGATGCTCTACCAGTACGGCAACCCGGCCAATGCCGAGGCGCACTACACCGGCACCGGGCCGGAGATCCTCAACGACCTGCCCTCGATCACGCACTTCGTGGCGGGGCTGGGTACCACCGGCACGCTGATGGGCACCGGACGCTACCTGCGGGAGAAGGTGCCGGGGATCCAGATCGTCGCCGCCGAGCCCCGCTACGGCGAGCTGGTGTACGGGCTGCGCAACATCGACGAGGGCTTTGTGCCTGAACTGTATGACGATTCGGTGTTGACCTCGCGGTTTTCGGTGACCTCGTACGACGCGCTGCGTCGGACCCGGGACCTGATCGAACACGAGGGCATCTTCGCCGGCATCTCCACCGGCGCCATCCTGCACGCGGCGCTGGGCACCGCCGACCGGGCGATGAAGGCCGGCCGCCGCGCCGATGTGGTGTTCACGGTTGCCGACGGTGGTTGGAAGTACCTGTCCACCGGTGCCTACACCGGTTCGCTGCAGCAGGCAGCCGAGCGGCTAGAAGGGCAGTTGTGGGCGTGATGGCCGTCATTCACAACACCACCTTGCAGCCGACCAAGCTGGAATTGCTGGCGCGCTGGTTGCCGGAACAGCCCTGGTACCACGGCGCGGGCAGCGTGACCAAGGCCGGCGGTTTCCGGTTGGACGACCCGGCCGGCGAGGTCGGCATCGAGTTCATGGTCGTGCTGGCTGAGGACGGCCAGGCTTATCTGGTGCCGATGACCTACCGTGCCGAGCCGCTGGCGGACGCCGCGGATGGCCTCATCGGCACGGCGGAGCACGGGGTGCTCGGCCGGCGCTGGATCTATCACGGCGAGTGCGACCCGGTGTTGCGCGCTCAGCTGGCTGCGTTGCTGGCCGGTGAGGTGAGCGCGCAGGCGCAGAGCCAGTCACACGCCCTGGACCCGACGATTCAGATCCGGACGGTGGCGGGCTCCGCCGCCGTTCGGCTCAGTCGGCTGCTCACCGAGGACGAACCACCCGAAGCACCGGTCGGGTACGTGTCGGCACCGTGGCGCCGGCTCGACGGTTCGACGGCGCGCGGCATCGTTGCGACCGCGAGTCGTTGACCTCGTCATTCATCGGCGGCCGGCCTGAGCGGCGGTAACGTTGCGGACGTGACCGAACCGCCTCGGCCGCTCGGGCGACGAGAAAGATCGCAACGGGAGCTGGCTCAGACCAGTTTGCGGCCCGGCTTGCGTCCGACCCGGCCGCCGGGCGCCGCGATGACCATGGCCGGGGTGGTGATCCTGCTGTGGCTGGTGGTCGTCGTCGATGCCGGGATGGATCACCGGCTGCTGCGCTTCGGCATCAAGCCACGCCGGCTGGACGGCCTGCTCGGTATCGTGCTGGCTCCGGTGCTACATGCTGATGCCCGCCAGTTGGCGGCCAGTACCATTCCGCTGTTGCTCTTCGGTTGGATCATGCTGATCTCAGGCGCGCGCTACCTGGCCCTGGTGACCGCCGCATGCTGGCTGGCCAGCGGCGCGGTGAGCTGGCTGGCCGCACCTTCCTCCGCGGTAATCCTGGGTGCCAGCGGGGTGATCTTCGGCTGGCTCGGCTACGTGCTGGCCCGGGCCTGGTTCGGCCGCCGGTTGCTCTGGATCGGCATCGCCATCGCCGTGCTCTGCGTGTTTTCCAGCATGTTCTTCGGGCTGTTGCCCAGGTCATCCAGCCACACCTTCTGGGCCGGGCAGCTTGCGGGATTTCTAACCGGTGTCCTGCTCGGCTGGCTGCTGCATGGCCGGCGGCCGGTTCGTCCCAAGCGCGATGCGGTGGCGCTGCCATGACCGCGATCGGGATGTTCGACTCCGGAGTGGGCGGACTCACGGTGGCCAGGGCGGTGCTCGACCAGTTGCCGCACGAGTCGCTGCACTACATCGGCGACACCGCGCACAGCCCGTACGGTCCGCTGCCGATCGCCGAGGTGCGCCAACATGCGCTGGCGGTGATGGATTCACTCGTCGAATCCGGGGTAAAGCTGCTGGTGATCGCCTGCAACTCGGCCTCATCGGCCTGCCTGGCCGATGCCCGGGAGCGGTATGAAATCCCGGTGGTCGAGGTGATCCGGCCGGCCGTCCGGCGCGCGGTGGCCGCCACCAGGAACGGCCGGATCGGCGTGATCGGCACGCTGGCCACGGTGAACTCCGGCGCCTATCAGGATGCCTTTACCGCCGCGCCGCAGCTGGAGGTGTTCACTGCCGCCTGCCCGATGTTCGCCGAGTTCGTCGAGCGGGGCATCACCAGTGGACGGCAGTTGCTCGGGATGGCCGAGTCGTATCTGAGCCCGCTTACCGCGGCCGGCATCGACACCCTGGTGCTGGGCTGCACCCACTATCCGCTGCTCACCGGCTTGTTATCGGTGGTGCTCGGCGACGAGGTCACGCTGGTGTCCAGTGCCGAGGAGACCGCCAAAGACGTCTATCGGACGTTGTTGCAACACGATCTACTGGCTCCGGATACCGCCCGGCCGGTGCACAAGTTCTCCGCGACAGGTTCGGCCGAACCGTTCTTTTCGCTGGCCCGGCGCTTCCTCGGCGTGCACCCGGATGAGTTGAACGCGACGGTCTCGGTCGGCTGACTATCGGTATACCGGATTGATCGGTTGGCAGAGTTTTACTTTGCTTTATAAGGTAACTCTAGTAGAATCGAACATATGATCGAGCAGCTTGCGGCAGCGCCTGACGCGCAGCTGCTTGCTGAGATCGTGGGGCTGGAGGCTGAGGTTGCCCGGTTGCAGTACCGGCAGCTGGAGGTGTTGGCCGAGCTGAACTGCCGCAATGCGCCTACCACGCTGGGTTTTCGGGGGCTGCCCCAGCTGATCGAAGCCCAACTGCGCTGTACCCGGGTCGAGGCTCGTCGACGGGCGCAGGCGGTGGAGCGGTTCGGTGCCCGGCGTGGCCTGACCGGTGAGCCGTTGCAGGTGCAGTTCCCGGCTGCCGCGAAGGCGCTATCGGTCGGTGACATTGGTGCCGAGCATGCCGCCGCGATTGCTGAGATCGTTGAGGCAATACCGGCTTCGGATCGAGCCGGGCACGCCGAACCGGTGGAAGCCACCCTGCTCGAGCACGCCCGGATCAGCGATCCGCGCACGGTGCGGCTTTTGGGTCAGCGGATCCTGGCCCACCTGGACCCGGACGGACCCAGCCCCGATCAGCAGCGGCTCCAGCAGGCGCACCGGCGGATCACGCTGACCCCGCTGCCGGACGGCAGCTGCCTACTCGACGGCCAACTCTCGCCGACCTGCCGAGCCATTTGGGAAGCCATCCTCACCCCACTGGCCGCGTGTCGTCCCGAGGACGCGCTCGGTCCGGATGATCGGACGATCCCGCAACGGATGCACGACGCGTTCGAAGAAGCCGGCCGCCGCCTACTCGCCACCAAAGGGTTGCCCAACAACGCAGGCCTGCCGTGCCCTGATCATCACCATGACCCTGACCGATCTGGAACGCCGAGCCGGACGAGCCACCACCCACCACGGCGGTACCCTCAGCATCGACGAGGCGCTGCGGCTGGCCGCCGAAGGCAAGATGCTGCCGGAGATCCTCACCGACACCGGCGGCATCCTCGCCTACGGCCACGGTCGCCGGCTGGCCTCAGTCGGCCAACGCAAGGCGCTGTTCGCCCGCGACCGCGGCTGCACCTTCCCCGGCTGCACCCGCCCGGCCGCCCAGTCCGAAATCCACCACACCACCGACTGGGCCACCGGCGGCCGCACCGACCTGAGCAGCATGGCGATTGCCTGCGGGTATCACAATAATCAGGCGCCCAAAGCAGGCTGGCGGACCATCATGATCAACGGCATCCCACACTGGCAACCACCGCCCTGGCACCCACAGCAAGAGCCACAACGCAACTACCACCACCACCCGGAACTACTCAGACCCCCACCCGAGTAGCGATCTACGCCGAGTTCGGTCGTCAGGTGTGTTCGCCGTTGCTATCGGCGGTGGATCAGTCGTCGGCTCAGGTGGCGAGTGAAGGGACTGTTGCGGCGACTGTTGCTGCGGAGGCGGCGGCAGCACCCCGCAGATGGCCTTGTGCTCGGCACCGCTCAACCGGAACTCCACCGTCTTTGCTGCCCAATACCCGACGAAGACCCAGAGCACGACGAGCTCCACCCAATAGACGGAGGCAACATCCTTGCGCACCAGGATTGCCGTGAGGATCGGGAGAACGATCATCGCTATCCCGAGTGCCCGATACAACGTGCGAAATACTTGCTCCCGTTGCTTGTTGTGAAGCTGGTCCAGCGTGCTGCCGCCGAGAAACACCGCCACGAGTCCGATGCTGCCGAACGCGATGAACGCGCAGGTGATATGCATGGCCGGCTGCCTGAAGGACGCGCATTCGGTCGAGCCGGTGTCGCACTTGGTCGGGAAGAACGCGATAAGCGCGGTGGCGATACCGGCAATGTTCAGCAGGTGGTTCTCCCAGCGGCTGTATCCCTTATAGAGAATCAGGAACGCCGCGACCACGATCAGCGTGGCGACGAAGTAGTTACGCATTCCGGTGTGGTAATACCCGCTGATCGATTTGGGCAGGGAATGGTCGGTGAGAATCTGCTCACCCCACCGGGCGACGAGCGGCAGTAGGAAGGCCGCAATGCCGAGCCCCCAGCGCAGGCCGAAGTAGGTGTGTTCAATCAGGTTCTGCTCGGTTACCCCATGCAGCCGATGGGGTTGCCGGCTTGGCCGCGCAATTTTGCCGGTTGAGATGGTGCTTTGCGGTCCGGCCATCTCGCCTCAGTCCTCCTCACGTCAGCGATCTTGTCCACTCAGAGCCCGCCGGGCCACGATAAATACTCGGCTAACCGGCCAGGAAGCTCAGCCGGATGTCCCGCACCGCATTGTCGACGTTGGTGTCGATCAGGCACACCGACTGCCAGGTTCCCAGCTGCAGCTGCCCGGACAGCACCGGCACGATGATGGACGGAGCGATCAGCGCCGGTAACACGTGATCGCGCCCGTGGCCGGCCGAGCCGTGCCGATGCCGCCAGCGATTGTCGCGGGGGAGCAGGTCGTCCAGCGCCGCCAGCAGATCGGCATCGCTGCCGGCGCCGGTCTCCAGGATCGCCACCCCGGCCGTCGCATGCGGGACGAAGATGTTGAGCAGACCGTCCCGCTCGGCGGCGATGAACCGCTCGCATTCGGCGGTGATGTCTCGTACCTGCGGTCGATCGCCGGTACGGACCTGAACCGTCTCACTGCGCATGCCGCCATTGTGGCCCGCCGCCCGCCCGGCCGGGCTGTCGGAGCCGCTGGATAGTCTGGCCGGCATGAGTTCCCGTCCGGACGGCCGCGCCGCCGACCAGCTACGTCCGATCACCATCACCCGCAACTGGCAGGCCTACGCCGAGGGCTCGGCGCTGATCGAGTTCGGTGCGACCAGGGTGCTTTGCGCGGCCTCGGTGACCGAGGGCGTGCCCCGCTGGCGCCGCGGGTCCGGGCTGGGCTGGGTCACCGCCGAGTACTCGATGCTGCCCCGGGCGACGCTGACCCGTAACGACCGGGAGTCGGTACGGGGCCGGATCGGCGGTCGGACGCACGAGATCAGCCGGCTGATCGGTCGCTCGTTGCGCGCGACGGTGGATCTCGCCGCGCTCGGTGAGAACTCGATCGCCATCGACTGCGATGTGCTTCAGGCCGACGGTGGTACCCGGACGGCGGCCATCACCGGCGCCTTCGTGGCGCTGGCCGATGCCATCGACTGGTTGGACAAGCGCGGCTCGCTGGCCCGGCCGGCACCGCTGGTCAATACGGTTTCGGCAGTCTCAGTCGGGGTAATCGACGGCGAGCCCCGGCTGGATCTGATGTATGAGGAGGACGTTCGCGCGGAGACCGACATGAACGTGGTCGTCACCGGTGCCGGCGACTTCGTCGAGGTGCAGGGCACCGCCGAAGGCGCACCGTTTCGCCGCGACGAACTGGACGCGCTGCTCGACCTGGCGCTGGCCGGCTGTGCCGAGCTGGGCGGTTATCAGCAAAGCGCGCTGGGACGGTGACCGTCCGGCTGCTGCTGGCCACCCGCAATGCACACAAGCTCGAAGAGTTGCGTCGGATCGTCCAGCCCCGGGTGTCGGTGCAGGTGCTCGGCCTGGACGACGTCCCGCCGTTCGATGAGGTGCCGGAAAGCGGGGCCACGTTCGCGGACAACGCGCTGATCAAAGCCCGCGAGGCCACCCGGCAGACCGGCCTGATCACGGTGGCGGACGACTCCGGGCTGGCGGTGGACGCATTGAACGGCATGCCGGGCGTGCTCTCGGCGCGCTGGGCCGGCTCCCGGCGCGATGACCAGGCCAATCTCGAACTGCTGCTCGACCAGCTTGCCGACACCCCGGACGACCGGCTGAGCGCCGCCTTCCATTGCGCCGCCGCGCTGGTCACGCCGGCCGGCGCTGAGCTGGTACGGCACGGGGTGATGACCGGCCGGCTGGTACGCCGGCCGCGCGGGCAGAACGGCTTCGGCTACGACCCGATCTTCGTCCCGGAGGGCTACCAGCTGACCAGCGCCGAACTCGACTCGGAGGAGAAGGACCGGATCAGCCACCGCGGCCGGGCTTTGCGGTCGCTGCTGCCGGACCTGGTCGAGGTGCTGGCCGACCCGACGACGAGCCAGGCGCCGGCTGGCTGACCCGGCACCGGCCAGCGGCTACCGTGGGAGGATCGCCAAGGTGAGCTAGTGGATCGGAGTACGGGTTTTTATGCGGGTGATCGGGTTGAGCCATGCCAGCGCACTCATCGAGACGGCGCATGGCAGCGTGCTGACCGACCCCTGGGTCAACCCGGCCTACTTCGGCTCCTGGTTCCCGTTCCCCGACAACTCCGGCCTGGACTGGGAGTCGATCGGGCAGGCCGACTACCTGTTCGTCTCGCACCTGCACCACGATCACTTCGATCCCGAGCACCTGCGGCGCTACGTCAGCAAGAAGGCCACCGTGCTGCTGCCGAGCTTTCCGACCTCCGAGCTCGAGGACCAGCTGCGAGAACTCGGCTTCAACTCCTTCGTGCACACCGAGAACGAGGAAGTCGTCGAGCTGGACGGCCTTCAGGTGATGATCCAGTCGCTGGTGTCGCCGACCGACGGCCCGATCGGCGATTCCTCGCTCTGGCTGTCCGACGGCACCACCACGGTGCTCAACCAAAATGACGCCCGCCCGTCGGACCTGACCGCGTTCAGCAGGCTGGGCCCGGTGGACGTGCACTTCCTGCAATTCTCCGGCGCCATCTGGTTCCCGATGGTTTATGACCTGCCCAAGCGTGCCAAGCAGGCGCTCGGTGCTACCAAGCGAGAGCGGCAGTTCGACCGCAGCCTGCGCTACATCAACGATCTCGGGGCCAGTTACGTGTTCCCGACCGCCGGCCCACCGTGCTTCCTGGATCCGGAGCTGTGGGGTTTCAACGACATCTTCGGTGATGAGTCCAACATCTTCCCCGATCAGGTCGTCTACCTGAACTGGCTGCGCGACAACGGACTGGACAACGGCCGGCTGCTGCTGCCGGGCACGGTGGCGCTGGTCTCGGAGCCGGGTTGCCCGTTGGAACACCCGATCTCCGACAGCGAGGTCGACAAACTGTTCTCCGACAAGGCCGGCTACCTGGCCGACATGGCGGCCCGCCGGTTGCCGGAGGTGGAGCGGGCCAAACTCGGCTGGGCGCATCCGGAAATCGATGTGCTGGCCGAGATCACCGCTTGGTTCACGCCACTGCTGGTCGAGGCCGACCGGATCGCTGCCGGCATCAACGGTGGGGTGCGGTTCACCGCCACCGACTCCCAGCGTGGTGACGTCGACTTCATCCTGGACTTCGTGACCCGAGAAGTGCGTCCGTACGCCGATGAGAAGGTCCGCTACCGGTTCCAAACCAAGCGGGTTTACCTGGAGGAGTTGATCCACCGGCACGAGATCGACTGGGTGAACTCGCTGTTCCTGTCCTGCCGGTTCACCGCCACCCGGATCGGGCCGTACAACGAGTTCGTCTATACCTTCTTCAAATGCCTGTCCGAGGAGCGGCTGAACTACGCCGAGGGCTGGTTCGCCGAGGCGGCGCATGACGACGAGACCATCACCATGGACGGCTGGAGCTTCCAGCGGCGCTGCCCGCACCTGAAGGCCGACCTGGCCAGGTTCGGCCAGATCGAGGGCAACGTGCTGACCTGCCAGATGCACGGCTGGAAGTGGAACCTGGAGTCCGGCCGGTGCATCACTTCGGTGGGTCGGCCGCTGCGCACCGAGGGCCGGATCACCGACTGAACCGGACCTCGGCGCCCGGCCGCAACTGGGCCAACCGATCGAGTTCACCGTTACCCAGCACGGCAATCACCGGATAGCCGCCGGTCACCGGGGCATCCCGGCCGAGCACGATCGGCCGGCCGTCCGGCGGCACCTGGAGCGCGCCGGGCAGCGTCGGCTCGGGTCCCAGTTCGCCGTCCCCGCGTCGGCGCAGCGGTGGACCGTCCAAGCGCACCCCGATCCGGTTGCTGGCCGGCAACACCGACCACCGGGTGTCAAGCAGCTGCTCGACCGACCCGTCGATGAACCAGTCCGTCCGCGGGCCGACGATTACCCGCAACGGCCGGCTTGTCGGCTCGACCAGGATCGCCTCGTCCGAGGGCGGCCCGTCGACGGTACTGCCGACCGGCAGCCGGTCACCGGCCCGCAACGGGGCCGGGCCCAGTCCGGACAACGTGTCGCTGGAACGGGAACCGAGCACCGCCGGCGGCGTGAATCCACCACGCACCGCGAGGTAGCTGCGCAGGCCGGCGGCCGGAGCGGCCAGCCGCAGCCGCGCCCCAGCGGGCAGGCTGAGCGCACTGTTCCAAGCCGGAACGCCCGGACACGGAGCCCCGGTGAACGCCAGAGTGGCTGCCGACAACAGCCTGATTGCCAGGCCACCCAGGGTAATCTCGATCGTGGCCGCCGCTTCGGGATTGCCCACCAGCCGGTTCGCCAGCCGGTGCGAACGCTGGTCGGCAGCGCCGGATCTGCTGATCCCGAGGTCGGAGTAACCGGTGCGGCCGAGGTCCTGCACGATCGCCAGCGGTCCCGGTGCCTCGATCTCGATCATCGTTTTACCTGCTCGTCGGTCCCTGCGGGACGAACCGGACCCGGGTGCCCGGCGTCAGCAGCGCAGGCGGCTGACGATCCAGGTCGAACAAGGTGACTGTGGTTTGCCCGAGCAGCCGCCAGCCGCCGGGGGAGCTGCGCGGGTAGACCCCGGTGTACTCACCGGCGATGGCTACCGAGCCGGCGGGTACCTGGGCCCGTGGGCTATCCAGCCGCGACATTCGCAACCGCGGATCCAGGCCGGTCAGGTAACCGAAACCGGGGGAGAATCCACAGAACTGCACGGTGTATTCGGCCTCGGCGTGCATTTCGATCACGGCCGGTACCGACAGCCCGCAGCGGGCGGCCACCTCGGCCAGGTCAGCTCCGTCGTAGCGCACGGGTAGTTGTACCGGCTCGGCGCTCGGCGCCCGGTTGGCCGGCTCAGCGGTGGCCCGCTCGCCGATCGCGCCGACCACCAGATCTGCGTCAGCCAGCGAGCGGTCGAACTCAACCAGCACCGTGCGGGCTGCCGGCACCACCGCCCGGATCGCCGAATGCCCCCATGAGGTAAGCCGATCCCGCATGCTGAGCACGTCTGCCGGATCGGCCAGCTCCAGCAGCACCGCAGAATCACCATATGGCAGCGCGGTGAAGTCGATCACGCGAATGGGACGACCTCGATTCCGGCGGTGTCGAGCCGATCCCGGACGGCACGCAGGATCTGTGCGGCGCCGGGGGTATCGCCGTGCACGCATAGCGATGCCGGCCACAGTGTCAGCACGCTGCCGTCGATGGCGGCAAGCGTGCCTTCGGTCAGCAGCCGCAGCACCCGATCGGCGACCTCCTCTGGGTCGGTGAGCACCGAACCAGGCTCGCCGCGCGACTGGAGCGTGCCGTCCGGCCGGTAGGCCCGATCGGCGAATGCCTCCAGAACTACCGGCAACCCGGCCCGGTCGGCTGCCTCGGCCAGCGCTCCGCCGGGCAGCGTGAGCACCGGCAGCGGGCGGTCCCAAGCCAGCAGCGCGGCCACGATCGCGCCGGCCTGCACTTGGTCGACGACCGCCGTGTTGTACAGCGCGCCGTGCGGCTTGAGGTAGCGGACCCGGTCGCCGGCCACCCTGGCGAAACCGTCCAGGGCGCCGAGCTGATAGAGCACGTCGGCGGCCAGGTCGTCCGGCGCTATCTCGATCCGCCGGCGCCCGAAACCGGCCAGATCCCGGTAGCCGACCTGGGCGCCAATAGCCACGCTCCGTTCGACCGCCTGCCGGCACACTCGGCGCATGATTGCCGGGTCGCCGGCATGAAAACCGCAGGCGATGTTCGCGCTGCTGATGCCGGCTAGCAACGCCTCGTCGTCGCCGGACGTCCAGGCGCCGAAACCCTCGCCGAGGTCGGCGTTCAGATCTATCCGGGACGGCATCGGCCCACCGTAGCGTCAGAGGTTGAGCACCTGCACCGTGCTCAACGTCGGCTCGACCGATCCGCCGGATGGTTCGACCGAAATGGCCATTCGGGCGATGCCGGTCAAGTCACCGGTGACCGGCAGTTCGACTCCGCCGGAGGAGTCGGTCCGGAAGGTGGCTGCCGAGACGGGCTTCCCGTTGGCCGGCAACATCCACAGCTGGTAGGTCTTGCCGCTGGCCAGCGCCGGCATGCCCTGGCCGATCAGCATCACCCGGTGTTCGCGGGCGGAGTACATGAGCGTCCCGCTGCCTTGGCGCAGCGCGGTGGTGCTCACCCGCAGGTCGGGTGCATGTAGCAACGCCTGGATGGTGGACTGCGCGCTGGAGATCCGGTCGGCGTTGCGGTGCTGGCTATAGCCCCAGCCCGCCACCGCTATCGCGACCACGGCGCAAGCGGCGGCCACTACCTGCCAGACCGACCTGGCCGCCCGGGCCCGGTGCAGCGCGACGATGTTGTCGACCACCGGCGGCAGCGGCCGGACTTGGGAGATGGCTGCCAGCAGATCGACCCGGAGTTGCGGTGGCGGAGCAACCTCGGTGGTCCGGCTCAGCTCGGCGGCGGTCAGCCGCATGCCGGCGACCTCGTCGGTGCACCGCTCGCAGGTGTGCAGGTGCTCCTCGAACAGGGCACGCTCGTCGTCGTCGAGGGCATCAAGCGCATAGGCGCCGGCGAGCACGTTCAGCTCGTCACTCATGTCGCCACCCCCAACGCTCATGTCGCCACACCCAACGCGTCTCGCAGCCGGATCAGGCCGTCCCGGATACGGGTCTTCACCGTGCCCAACGGGATCTTGAGCAGTTCGGATACCTCGCTGTGGGTATAGCCGCCGAAATAGGCCAGGCTGACCGCCTCTCGCTGGGCCGGGGTCAGCTCGTGCAGCACCTTGCGCACCCGCTGCGCCTCCAGGCTGGTTTGTACCTGTTCGCTGACCGTGTCGAAGGGTCGATCCTCGGTCAGCAGCGCGTACTTGTCGTCCCGCGCGATCGCGGACTGGGCGGCGCGCACCCGATCCACCGCTCGGCGATGGGCGATCATCAGCAGCCAGGACAGCACCGTCCCCAAGCCGGCATCGAATCGAGTCGAATGCCGCCACACCTCGAGGTAGACGTCCTGGGTGACCTCGGCCGACTGGGCCGGGTCGCGGACCACCCGCAACACCATGCCGTACACCCGCGGGGCGGTCAGGTCATACAACCGGGCGAAGGACTGCTCGTCGCCCTTGGCCGATGCGGCGAGCAGCTGTTCCAGGCTCGGCTCGGTGTCGTTCGAGCTCGAAGCGGCTTGGTTGGCCGCCGAACCGCGCTCGAACCGCATGCTGGTCATGGTAGACGGACCGCCGTCTAGCCCTGGCCGACCGAACAGTCGCCCTCGACTGCTGGGACGGGGATGAGCACGCAGCCGGGCATACCTGAACTTCGGAGCTATCCGGGTGTCGGATTGGCGGATATTCCCGCCAAGAAACGGAAAGATTCTGCCGCCATAGCGCGCAGAAAACTCCACTTGCGGGGCCGGGGCAGGCAAGCGCCGTCGCTGGGTAGGGCCGGGGGGACTCGAACCCCCACTGGCACGGACCTAAACCGTGTGCCTCTGCCAATTGGGCTACGGCCCCAGCGCGGTGAAGCCTACGTGGTGGTCGCTAGATCCAGGTCCCGCCGCAGCTTGGCCACGTGCCCGGTGGCCTTCACTCCGTACTGGGCCAGTTCCAGCTTGCCGTCCCGGCCGACCACGAAGGTGGACCGAATCACCCCGACCATGGTCTTGCCGTACAGCTTCTTCTCGCCGTACGCGCCATACGCGGTGAGCACCGACCGATCGGCATCCGACAGCAGCGGGAAACTCAGCGACTGCTTCTCGGCGAAGGCGGCGAGCTTGGCCGGCTTGTCGGGCGAGATCCCGAGCACCGTGAAGCCCTCCCGCTGGAAACTCTCCAGGTTGTCCCGGAAATCGCAGGCCTGCTTGGTGCAGCCGGGGGTACCGGCGGCGGGGTAGAAGTACACGATGACACGCTGGCCGCGCAGGTCGGACAGCGTGACCTGATTACCTTCGGCGTCGGGAAGCGTGAAGTCCGGGGCGGCGTCGCCTGCTGTCAGTCGTTCGGTCATCTGCCTACCGTATCGGTCTCGGCTCCTCGGGATAGGCTGGCCTCCGTCAGGCAGTGTGACCCGTTCAAGCCCAGCAGCGGTGACCGTCGAAGATCAGCGAGGAGCGAGCAGTGGCGACCCAGCGCGACGTGGCCGAAATCCGGGCCGAGATCGAAAGTGCTAGGGACCGGTTGGCGGTGAGCGTCGACCAGCTGGCGACCCGGCTGGCGCCTGCGCAACTGGTTGACAACGTCAAGACCACCGCCAAGCAGAAGGCGATGACACCGGCCGGCAAGGCGGTGATCGGTGCGGCCGGGGTGCTGCTCACCCTGATCGTGATCCGCAACCTGCGGCGAAGCCGCCGATAGCGCTACTCGCTGGCCTGCGTCACCCGATCGGCGAGGTGGCCGCGGAGCTCCTCCACCCGGTCCACCGGCCGGTTGAACAGGATCACCACTTCCAGTCCCAGGTCGATCCGGGCCGCCGGCTTGGCCAGCAGCACCGAGCTGTCGATCTCGAACAGATCGCCCCCGACGGTGATCCGAACGGTGACCGGCATCTGCGGCACCAGCCAGTCCCGGTAGTCCTGGCTGACGATGCCGCGCAGCGCCACCTCGCTCAGGTCGATCAGCTCGGCCGGCACTTCGCGCGGCCCGGGGTCGCCCTCGCTGTCCTCGGCCTCGAAGTCGATCAGCACCTGGGCGTTCAGGCTCGACCGGACGAACTCCCGCCGCTCTTCGCGCCAGGCGTCGTCGTCCACCTCGGCCACCAGCAACGGCGCGCCGCTACCGCTGGTGCGCAGCTTGACCAGCAGCACCGGCAGCACCCAGTAGGTGCCGTCCTCCGGCCAGCTGACCAGCAACCGGGTGCCGGGCTCGAACGGCCGCTCGGCCGGGCGGTCCGCCGGCGGTACCAGCACCAGGGTGGCCGGCTGCTGCCGGCGGCATTCCAGCACCTCGCTGCGATGCGCGCTGCCGTGCTGGTCCCGCAGTTCCACCCCGGTACCGCGCTCGGGCATCCGGGTCATGACGCACGGTCCATGGCAGACCATCCAGTCAACGAAGGGGATTCGGGTTGGCGAAGTCTATTCGGTGGCGTCCTGCTCGGCGTCGATCGCGCCCCGCAGGGCGTCGAGCGCGTCGTCGCTGGTGGACACCGCCTGCTCGTTGGACCGCTGGATCTCCTCATAAACTTCCTTGCGGTTGACCCGGACCGACCGGGGTGCCTCGATGCCGATCCGAACGGCGTCGCCGCGCACTTCGAAGACGGTGAGGACGATGTCATCGCCGACGACGATGCTTTCGCCCACACGGCGGGTCAAGATCAGCACAGCAGCGCTCCAGCAGACAAGGGTGGGCCGGTCCGGCCGACCCCAACGCTAGCCTGCCGCTCGGAGCAACGGTGCGCGTAGGGGCAAATCAATGTCCGGCAGGACGAGCTGCACGGCGGTACCGCGACCGGCCGCGATCACGATCGGTGCCAACAGGTTGGCGGTCGCGTCGGAGATGCCGTTGGTGACCGTGATGATCACCAGCACCAGCACCTCGTCGCCGTCCCGCACGCCCAGCGCCGCCACGTCCGAGGGCAGTAGGGACGGGCTGTAGTCCGGAAAGAACCGGCCCGGCGCCGCCACCACGAACCGCAGCCGGGGGTTGCGGGTGGAGCGCAGTGCGTACAGCACCCCTTGGCTGTCCAGCGCCGACACGGTGAAATCCCGCTCGTCCTCGAAGCCGGGGATCGGGCTGGTGAAGCTGATCTGGTCCGGCAGGGTGGCCGGACGGTCGCTGATGATGCTGGGCACGTTCACCTCAAGAAGTCCATCAGCGAGATCTGGCCGACCTTCGCTGTCGTGGCCAGAGCCGCCTGGTAGGCGGTGTTGGCGGAGGTCACCTGGACGACGGTCTCGGCCAGGTCGATGTCCTGCAGGTCCGACAGCTGGGAGGTCAACTGCAGCGTGTTGGTGTTGGCAGCGCTCTGCACGGTCTGAATCCTCTGGTACTTGGCGCCGGCCAACGACCGGTCACTGGTGATCGACACCTGCCGGGCGTCGAGTTGGGTCAGGTCCGTGCCGAGATTGGCCGGGTTGGTACGCAGATCGTTGGCAATGTTCGACATCAGGTCGAACAGGTTGCTGCCGTTGGGTCCGAAGGCGGTGGTGGCATTGGTGTTCAGGTCCACCGAGGCGTTCGGCCCGACGGTCCGGGTCACCGTCCCACCGTCGCCGACGTAGTTGCCGCTGCTGTCGAAGGCAACGCCGCCGGCGGTGGTGCCGCCGAACACCGGCCGGCCCTGGTAGCTGGCGTTGGCCAGGGACAGCAGCGAGGCCCGGGCCTGATCGACCTGCTGGGCCAGCGCTTCGTTCGAGGTGGCGTTACCGGTACCGGTGTTCATGCCCTGCACCACCAGCGAACGCACCTGCTCCAGCTGGCTGCTGATGCTGGCGTAGGCGCTGTCCACCGTGGTCAACCAGCCGAGCGCGTCGCTGGAGTTGGCCTGGAACTGCTTGAGCTGCGACAGTTGCGAGCGCAGTTGCAGTGCGGTGACCGTCCCGGTCGGGTTGTCCGACGGCTTGGTGATCTGGCGTCCGGAGGACATCTGCTCCTGCAAGGCCGCCAGCCGGGACGAGTCCAACTGAAGGTTGGCCAGCGTCGCCCGGTTGGTCGAGCTTTCGGTCACTCGCATCACAGGCCCACCCGTCCGGTGTGGCTGATCAACGTGTCCAGCGTCTCGTCCACAGTGGTGAGCACCCGGGACGAGGCCTGGTAAGCGCGCTGGTAAGTCAGCAGGTTGGTGGTTTCCTCGTCCAAGCTGACCCCGGACGAGGACTGCGCGAGGTTGTCCACGCTGGTGGTGACCGACTGCTGGACGGTAGCCTGCTGGCCGGCCCGTTGGACGTCGGTGGCCAGCGCTCCGATCATGGTCTGGTAGGCGCTGTCGGCGCCGGCGGGCAGGTTGCCGTACCCGGACATCGACAGCGCGACCGAGCCGTCCAGGTTGCCGCCGGGGGTGCCGGAGGCGGCCAGCTTGGTGGGATCGGTGACCGCCACCGAGATGGTGGCTGCCGTGCTGCCGCTGAACAGCGGACCGCCCGGGTTACCGGCCAGGTCATAGCCGCCGGCCTGGGCCGCGTTGGTGGTGTTGGCCAGCGCGGCCGCGACCGCGTCCAGCTGGGCGGTGTAGTTGGGCAGCGTGGTGTTCAGCGCGTCGACCAGGGACTGCACCGAGCCACCGGCGGCCGCCGCCGGCGTGCCACCGACCAGGATCTGGTTGCCGGCGCCGATGCTGACCGTGCTCGCGGTAGTGGACGACACCAGGCTCTGGCCGCCGAGGGTGACGGTCGCGGTGCCGTTGGGCTGGATGCTGGCCTGTGCGCCGGCCAGGTCGGCCAGGTTCATGAGCAGCGTGTCGCGCTGGTCGAGCAGCGCGTTGTTGTTTCCACCGGATGCGCTGTTGACCGCTATCGAGTTGTTCAGTTGGGCCAGTGCGGTGGCCGCGGTGTTGATCTGGTCCACGGCGTCGGTGAGCTGCTGGCCGGTTCCCTGGGTAAGTCGGGCCAGCGACTGCGCGGTCTCGTTGAGGTCGCTGGTCAAGCCGGTGGCGTTCTGAAGCACGACGTTGCGGGCAGCCGAGTCACCGGGGTTGTTGGCCACCGCCGCCCAGGACTGCCAGAACGTGTTGAGCTTCTCGGCCAGGCCATTGCTGCTCGGCTCGTCGAACAGGCCCTCGACCGCGTTCAGCGTGGTAGCCGACGTCTGAAGGTAGCCATTGCGGCCGTGCTCGCTGCGAGCGCGCATGTCCACCACCGGGTCGTTGAGACGGGACGTGCCCGAGACCGTAGCGGTATTGCTGGCATTCGGCGTGGCGTACATCGAAGGGACGGCCGGCACCGCACCCGTCTCGGCCAGTTCGGCGCGCTGCCGTACGTAGCCGGGGGTGTTGGCGTTGGCGATGTTCTGGCCGGTCACGTCCAAGGCATAGCGGGCAGAGTTCAGCGCCGAGAGCGCGTCGGTGAGACCGGAGAACGAGGAACTACTCACGCTTGCTCGTCCATCAGCATCGGGCCGGTGACGAACGGGGCGGCCGTGCCGCTCGCGTCATAGGTCTGCACGGTCTGCGTCACCGACAGCAGCGTCTCGCGGATGGCCCGGGCGCCGGCGGTGAGCAGGCCGCGGTTCTCGGCGGTCACCTGCTCTATCTCTGCCACCAGCTTGATCAGCGCACGCCGGTGCTCGTCGTAGAGGGTCGACCACGGTTCCGGCGCCGCCGCCACCAGTTCGGCGAGGGTTGCCGCGGTAGCCAGGCCTAGTTCCTCAGAGATCGCGTCGGTCTCGGCAGCGCGCAGCACCTCGGTGCCGCGCAGTTGCTCCAGAGCGAACTCGATCTCTTCGTTCGCCTGGGCCAACCATCGGGTGTGCCCGGCGCGGACGATCAGTTGCTCCTCGACGAGCTTGAAAAGCAGCAGCGACAGCGCATCGCGCTCCCGCCACAACATCGTCGATACCTCGGCGAACCCCATGGTCGTACTTTCCGTAGTCGTCTTCATCTGACTACCTCACGCTCCCCTCGGGTTCAAGGAGTACATCGGCAGCGGGCCTGCCGACTTGAACACGACAAGGACATACCGGACCCGTCAGATTGGGCCATTGTCGCGACGCGCCGATGGGTACGTGAATGTGACGGAGATCACATCACTCTGGGTATTCAAGTCTTAACGCAGGCAATACATTAAGCCCGTGTTAGTTCACGGGGGGCGAACGCACAGGTAAGCGAATAGCCAGATCGTCCGCACCACCCAGAGATGAGTAACGATGACGATGACTCCGCCAGCCACAACCAACCAGGACGTGACTGCGCCCAGCCGCAAGGCAGCCGGCGCCAGCCAGGCTCCGGCCGCCGTGGTCGAATCCTTGGTCCGGGAAAACCTGGCCTTGGTGGGCCACATCGTGCGTGAGACGATGACCCGGCTGCCCGCCCACATCGGTCGGGACGACCTGACCTCGGCCGGGATGGCCGCTCTGGTACTGAGCGCGCAGGGCTACGACGAGTCTCGCGGAGTGCCGTTCGCGCGGTTCGCAGCGATCCGGATCCGGGGCGCCCTGGTGGACGAACTGCGGTCCATGGACTGGGCAAGTCGCTCGGTTCGCGGTCGGGCCCGCGAGGTTGACGCCGCCCGCAACCAGCTGTCGGTCACTCTGGGTCGATCACCACGCCCGCAGGAGGTTGCTGAGACCCTCGGGGTGAGCGTGTCGGAGCTTGGCAACATCGATGCCGATGTGCATAGGGCCAGCGTGCTGAGCCTGCAGGGCTTCGCTCCGGAGACCGGCGCGGCCATGGTGCCGGACTCCCAGCGCGGCCCCGAGCAGCTGGTTATCGACCGTGAGCAGCTGGGCTACCTGCATGACGCCATCGCCGAGTTGCCGGAGCGGCTGCGCTACGTCGTCCAGTCCTACTTCTTCGACCAGCGCCAGATGGCTGACATCGCCGCCGAGCTCGGCGTCACCGAGTCCCGGATCTCCCAGCTGCGGGCCGAGGCGCTTAAGCTGCTGCGGCACGGCTTGGCCGTTTCCGAGCCGGCGGCCGCCCCGGTGCCCGAGCCGACCGGACGCTCCGGTGCCAAGATCGCCAGCTACGCCGCGGCGGTTGCCGCCCGCGGCACCCTCACCAGCCGGCTGCAACTGTCCAACTCCTTCGGCGAGGTGCCGACGCCGGCCCGCGCGATCCGGCCCGGCCACAGCTCGATCGCCTGAGCTACACCTCTCTTATATAGAGCGCAGTACCGCCGACTTACCATTGTCCGTCCAGTACCGCCGCACCCGATCCAGAGTGCGGCGGTACTGCGTTGTTGGTCGCCGGCACAGCCGCCGGCCAGAATGTTGGCGATCTTCATAAGGATGGGTCGCTATGACGACCGCCGAGTATGAAGATCGCAGACTCGCTGCGAGGCGAGCGGACCGGTCGACCAAACCAAATCAGTTCACTTCGTCTAGCAAATCGGCTCAACTGGGTAGTAGCCCCGCCGATGTCTCATATGAGCCGCTCCACGGATGGAACGGCTGGCCCCCAGCGGGTCACACCGGACTCTCGTTTCAGGAGGAAACCAAATGAGTCTTCGCATTAACACCAACGTCGGCGCGCTGAACGCGTACGGCAACCTGTCCACCAACCAGGCCAGCCTGCAGGACGCGTTCGAGAAGCTCTCGTCCGGCCTGCGGATCAACAAGGCTGCCGATGACGCGGCCGGCCTGTCCATCAGCCAGGGCCTGACCTCGCAGATCAACGGTCTGACCCAGGCGGTGCGCAACGCCCAGGACGGCACCAACGTCGCTCAGATCGCCGACGGCGCGCTGAACACGGTGCAGCAGATCCTGCAGCGTGAGCGTGACCTGGCCGTGCAAGCCGCCAACGGCGGTTCGCAGGACTCGGCTGCCCAGGCCGCCGCCCAGTCCGAGATCACCAACCTGAACACCCAGCTGGACAACATCTCCAAGACCACCGCCTTCGGTGGCACCAAGCTGCTGGACGGCACCTACGCCGGCGTCTTCCAGGTCGGCGCGAACAACAGCGCCAACGAGC
>DATFHF010000053.1:0-55758 GCA_035248685.1 Jatrophihabitans sp. | reverse complement strand
GCCAGCCAGCTGGAGGATCTGAAGAACACCCGTCGCGACCTGCTGACCGTGGTCAAGGAGGTGGACGACCGGATCCTCCAGGTGTTCAGCGCGGCCTACCAGGACGTGGCGCGCGAGTTCGAGATCGTGTTCGCGACGCTGTTCCCCGGCGGCGAGGGCAAGTTGGTGCTCACCGACCCGGACGACATGCTGACCACCGGCATCGAGGTGGAAGCCCGGCCACCGGGCAAGAAGGTCAAGCGGCTGTCGTTGCTGTCCGGCGGCGAGCGATCGCTGACCGCGGTGGCAATGCTGGTAGCGATCTTCCGGGCCCGTCCCAGCCCGTTCTACGTGATGGACGAGGTCGAGGCGGCGCTGGACGAGGTCAACCTTGGCCGGCTGGTCGGCCTGATCGGGGAGCTGCGGACCAGCAGCCAGCTGATCGTGATCACCCACCAGAAGCGGACCATGGAGGTGGCCGACGCCCTCTACGGCGTAGCCATGCGCGGCGACGGGATCACCCAGGTGATCAGCCAGCGGCTGCGCGAGGGCGGCGAGGAGCCGAACGATCGGGTTCTGGTGGGCTAGCGCATCGTCTCAGGATCGGTGCCAACAGCCCGCCGCGACCGATGAGTTCCGTGCTTCACTGAGGCTGGCAGCGCCGTCACGATCGGCCTAGCGTGGTGGGTGCCACGATCGCGTGTACCGCGGCGAGGGAGTGTCACAGCATGACCGTCCATCAATGCCCTAAGTGCGAGTTGCGGTTCAACTGGAAGACCGAAGTCGACGACCACTGCTGGCACGACCACCCGGAGTTTCGGCACGAATACCCGGCCGTCGCCCAGCAGCACGAGACGCCGGCCGATCCTTCCGCGCAGGCTCCGGTAGCCCAGCAGAAGGGCCAGCATCGGTTGCACGCCAGCTCGCTGATCGAATGGTTGGTGCCGGGCAAGCCGGCCGATATCCAGCATCACGAAGGCCCCTAAGCACCAGTCCGTGAACCCGGGCCGGTCGACAGTTATAACGACCGTCGGCAATGACCGCCGCGCGTTCTAACCATTGGAACTGCGGGTAGGCGGCCAGACCTGAAGTGATGTCGCGTGCACACTGATGCGCATGAAACGCAGGATGACAAGGATCACCCTGAATACTCAGGACAAGGATTCATACAGCGCCTTGCAAGCCCGTTTGCAAGAGTGGACGGATGCTGGTTGGCGGCTAGAGCACGTCACCCAAAGCTCAGATGCCCACTGGACCGAGTATTGCTATTACAGCTGTTTCTGGTGCAGGGACGCCTAAGGCCGCTGAGCGGTCAGGAGCCGCCGGCTAGCAGGCGATCGGTGGCCGGGTCCGGTTGGCCGTCGAAGAACTTATCCAGGACGGTCCCGAACACCGGTTCGGTCGGATCGGCCCAGGTGAACAGGGTCATTGACGAGCGCAGCTTGATCGCGTCGATGCCCCCGAAGATCTCCTCGGCGCTGCGGTCCGGCACGCCGAGCAGCACCGACGACACCTCAAGCAGTCGAGGACCCAGTACCGGATGGGCGAGGTAGGCCCGGGCCTCGGCCAGCGACGAGATCGCGTAACGCTGCGCCATCGAGCTCCGGCCGAGCCCGGCCAGCTGCGGAAAGACGAACCACATCCAGTGGCTGGTCTTGCGTCCCCGGCCGAGTTCGGCGAGCGCGTGCCGGTAGCTGTCCTGGCCATTCTGCGCCAGCACGAACCGGTCCAGCTCGAAGCCGTCCATCCAGCGCCTCCTTGACCGGGTGCCCCGAACCAGGGTAGGACGCTGGCTGACAGACTGGACGGGTGCTTGCCTACCTGTTGATCGCCGCCGCCATCCTCGTCATCGCCGTTGTGCTGGTGATCGGCCTGGTGCTGCCGCGCGGGCGGCGGGGCCGGGCCGTCCCGCCGCCGCCGGTCAGCCGGCCGGTGCCGAGCCGGCCACCGACCGACGAAGCGGGAGGCGACACCGGTATCGGTACCGGCCTGTTGGAGGCACCGGAGCCGGACCTGCTCGAGGCGCCGCCACAGCTGGAGGTCCCGGAGCCCACCGCCGGCCGGATGCTGCGGCTGCGGGCCCGGCTGGCCCGCTCGCAGAACGCGCTCGGCCGGGCGCTGCTCACCGTGCTGGCCCGGGACCGGCTCGATGACGAGGCCTGGGAAGAGGTTGAGGAGGTGCTGCTCGGCGCCGACGTCGGCCTCGGCTCGACCACCGAGATCGTCGGCCGGCTGCGCAGCCGGACGCAGGTGCTCGGCACCCGGGACCCGGCCGAGCTTCGCCGGTTGCTGGCCGAGGAACTGGTCACCGCCCTGCAACCGGATCTGGATCGAACCCTGCACAGCACCCGGGGCACCGGTGAGCCGGCGGTGCTGCTGGTGGTCGGCGTGAACGGCACCGGCAAGACCACCACCTGCGGCAAGCTCGCCCGGGTGCTGGTGGCCGACGGCAAAACGGTGCTGCTCGGCGCGGCGGACACCTTCCGGGCCGCGGCGGCCGACCAGTTGCAGACCTGGGGATCCCGGGTAGGGGCCGAGACCGTGCGCGGCCCGGAGGGCGGCGATCCGGCCAGCGTCGCCTTCGAGGCGGTCCGCACCGGGCGGGAGGCCGGGGTGGACGCGGTGCTGATCGACACCGCCGGCCGGTTGCACACCAAGGTCGGCCTGATGGACGAGCTGGGCAAGGTGAAGCGGGTGGTCCAGCGGCACGGCCCGATCGACGAGACGCTGCTGGTGCTGGATGCCACCACCGGCCAGAATGGCCTGACCCAGGCCCGGGTGTTCACCGAGGTCGCCGACGTGACCGGCGTTGTGTTGACCAAGCTGGACGGCAGCGCCAAGGGTGGCATCGTGATCAGCGTCCAGCGTGAACTCGGCGTTCCGGTCAAGCTGGTCGGCCTCGGTGAGGGCGCCGACGACTTGGCGCCGTTCGACCCGGCTCAGTTCGTCGACGCGCTGCTTGGCTGATCCGGCCCCGCGCACTTTCGCAACGACGCAGAGGGAAGCACTGTGAAAGCACTGTTCAAGGCAACCGCCGGCCCGGGCTTCGACTACGTCGACCGACCGGAGCCGGAACCGGGTCCGGCCGAGGTAAAGATCCGGGTGCTGCGCACCGGCCTGTGCGGCACCGACCTGCACATCGAATCCTGGGATGCCTGGGCGCAGAGCGAGATCCGGGTGCCGCTGATCCCGGGCCACGAGTTCTACGGCGAGGTGGTCGCGCTCGGGTCGGCCGTCCAGGACGTCCGGATCGGCAATCGGGTATCCGGCGAGGGCCATGTGGTGTGCGGTACCTGCCGCAACTGCCGGGCCGGTCGGCGGCAGATGTGCATCCGGATGCGCAGCGTCGGCGTGCACCGGGACGGCGCGTTCGCCGAGTACGTGGTGATCCCGGAGAGCAACGTGTGGGTGCACCAGGTCGACGTCGACCCGGACCTGGGCGCCATCTTCGACCCGCTGGGCAATGCGGTGCACACCGCGCTCAGCTTTCCGCTGGTCGGTGAGGACGTGCTGATCACCGGTGCCGGCCCGATCGGGTTGATGGCGGCGGCCGTTGCGCGGCATGTCGGCGCCCGGTATGTGGTGGCCACCGACCTCAGCCACACCAGGCTGGCGCTGGCCCGGCGGATGGGCGTCGATCTGGCGGTGGATGTCAGCGCGTCGAGCATCGCCGACGCCCAACGCGAGCTGGGCATGCGGGAAGGCTTCGACGTCGGGCTGGAGATGTCCGGGCATGCCAGCGCGTTGCCGGACATGATCGCCAACATGACCCACGGCGGCCGGATCGCGCTGCTCGGGCTGCCCAGCCAGCAGTTCGCGATCGACTGGAGCAAGGTGGTAACTCACATGCTCACGATCAAGGGAATCTACGGCCGCGAGATGTATGAGACCTGGTACGCGATGAGCGCGATGCTGCAGAGCGGTGACGTGCTGCGGGCGGCAATAACCTCGCTGGTCACCGACCGTTACCCTGCGCAAGACTGGACGAAGGCCTTCGCTGCCGCACGTTCTGGCAATGCGGGCAAGGTAGTTCTCGACTGGACTGATGTCTAAGGAGCAAGCGGAGATGTATGGCAGCACCCGTGAGCAACTGGCCGAGACGCTGGAGGAGATCCGCTCCGCCGGCCTGTACAAGGACGAGCGGCAGCTCGGCTCGGCCCAGTCGTCGCACATCGACTCCGACGGCAGGCAGGTGCTGAACTTCTGCGCCAACAACTACCTCGGCCTGGCCGACCACCCGGCCGTGCTGGCCGCCGCCCACCAGGCGCTGGACGAGTGGGGCTTCGGCATGGCCAGCGTCCGGTTCATCTGCGGCACCCAGACCCTGCACGTCGAGCTGGAACGGCGGATGGCGCAGTTCCTGGGCACCGACGACGCGATCCTGTACTCGTCCTGTTTCGACGCCAACGGCGGCGTGTTCGAGACGCTGTTCGGGCCCGAGGACGCGATCATTTCCGACGAGCTGAACCACGCCTCGATCATCGACGGGATCCGGCTGTCCAAGGCCCGCCGGCTGCGCTACCGCAACCGGGACATGGCCGACCTGAAGGATCAGCTGAAGGCCACCGCCGATGCCCGACGCCGGGTCATCGTCACCGACGGGGTGTTCTCGATGGACGGCTACCTGGCGCCGCTGGCCGAGATCTGCCAGCTCGCCGGAGAGCACGACGCGCTGGTGATGGTAGACGACTCGCACGCGGTCGGCTTCGTCGGCGAACACGGCAAAGGCACCCCCGAACTGGCTGGTGTGCTGGATCGGGTGGACATCTTCACCGGCACCTTCGGCAAGGCGCTCGGCGGCGCGTCCGGCGGCTACGTGGCAGCGCATGCCGAGATCGTGGGGCTGCTGCGGCAGCGGTCACGGCCCTACCTGTTCTCCAACAGCGTGGCGCCGACGGTGGTGGCCGGGTCGCTGGCGGCCCTGGACCTGGTGGCCAACAGCTCCGAGCAACGGGCCAGGTTGCAGGCCAACACCGAGCTGTTCCGACGTCGGATGACCGAGGAGGGCTTCGACCTGCTCGAGGGCGAGCACCCGATCGTGCCGGTGATGATCGGCGACGCCGCGACCGCCGCCCGAATGGCCGACGCGATGCTGGAGCACGGCGTCTTCGTGATCGCGTTCAGCTACCCGGTGGTGCCCAAGGACAAGGCCCGGATCCGGGTGCAGTTGTCGGCCGCGCACTCGGCCGAGGATGTCGAGCAGTGCGTGCAGGCGTTCATCGCCGGCCGGACCGCGGTTGCTTGACCGGGTCAGACCCCAGGGACCACGCCCAGGTCCTGGTAGACGCCCAGCGGATTGCCCCATGGGTCGGTCAGGTTGGCGAACGCGACCAGGCCCGGTAGCCGCTGGATCACGCCCGGTTCGAAACCCTTCTTGGACAGGATGGCCACCGACTCCTCGATGTCTTCGACCTGTAATCGCAACCGGAACGACGACGGCGTGATCTCGGACCGGCCGGTGGCCAACTGGAGCCAGGCGCCGGGGGAGATCTCCCACTCGTAGAAATCCGGATCCGGCCCCAGGTCAGGGTCGCGCCCGATCAGCGCGCAGTAGAAGGCCAGCGCCTCTTCGCGGTCTCCGACGTGGACGGCCACCGTCATGCCCCGCACGCTCATCTCGGTCATAGCCAGACCCTAGCGGGCGGCTGTGACACCCACTTCGACCGCCCTGGACCGGTGGTAGCGCTGCACCGAGCTCAAGCAGCGGCGCATCGCGTCGGTGCCGTCGGTCAGCGACCGCCGCACCGCCGGGCCCAAATCGGTCCGGGTCAGCGTGCGTTCGGCCAGTGAAAGCGTCTGCTGATCGCCGACCGCGACCGGGAACGCACTGCGGATCACCTTGCCCAGCGCCCAACCGCGCCGGTGCGCGGCGGTGGCCGGCATCTCGGTGAAGAACCTGGATAGATAGGGCTCGCTGGCGGCCGGCTGGGTCGGGTCGAAGAAACCCTCCGCGGTGGCATACAGCTCATAGGCCGGTGTCGTCCCGGCCGTCGTCAGCAACGTCCAGGCGCGTTGCTTGGCCGCCGGATCCGGTCGCAGCGCGCGAGCCCGAGCGGCGTGCACCATGCCGGCCGAGCTGTCGTCGACGAGCAGCTCGTCGTCGATGTCGGCGTCGGCCAGCTGGCCGAGGCTGGCCAGCCGGCAGGCGATTGCCCAGCGCAACTCCGGGTCGATCCGCAGGCCGCGCGGCAGCTGCCGGCCACGGCGCCAAACCTCCAGCAGCTCCACCTCATCGCAGGCGCTGACCAGCACCCGGGCCGCGCCGAGCTGCCGATCCGAACCGGCCTCGGCCCGCTCCAGCACGTGCTCCGCGGTCCGCACGATCCGGCTCCGCCGGCTGGCCCGGTCCGCCGACGCGGCATAGCCGGCGGCCAGCTCGTTGACCGCGAACCCCAGCATCTCGTTGTTGATCGATTCGATCGGTTCCAGGGGGTAAACCGTCAGCAGCACGTCCAGTGCGACGTCAGGGTCCAGACCGCCGTCGCGGACCTCGTCCCGGATCGCGTTGTACAGCACCACCCGGGTCTGGTTCTGGCTGATCCGAGGCAGCAAGTCGGCCAGCAGCTCCCAGCCGCTGCCGTCGGCGGCGGCGAACCGGATCTTGGCCCAGGTCTGGTCAAGGCTGTCCGCCACCGCCAACCGCAGCCCGGTCGGTACCGGCAGTCGTACCGGCTCTCCGGCCAGCCGGACTTGTTCGTCCAGCAGGTTGCCGCCGGCCGGGTCGAAGCCGGCGACTCGGATGGTGTGCGGTCGTCGGGTCGCGCCCGGTGAGCCCTGCCGGATGTCCAGCCAGCCGTCGGACACACTGGCGTGCAGCGTGTCCAGCCCGCTGGTTTGCAGCCACTGGCACACCCAGTCGTCCAAATCCTCACCGCCGGCGTCGGTCCAGGCGTCGATCAGGTCGGCGAGCTCGGCGTTGCCGAACCGGTGCCGGTCGAAGTAGGTCCGCAGGCCGGCGAAGAACACCTCGTCGCCGAGGTGCTCGGCCAGTTGCCGCAGCGCCGACGCGCCCTTGGAGTAGGAGATGCCGTCGAAGGCGGCCAGCGCAGCCGCGGCGTCCTCGGCGCCGTTGCCGGCCACCGGGTGGGTGGACGGTGACTGGTCGGCGACATAGCCGATCGCCTTGCGCTCGATGCCGAAATCGGCCCAGGCCAGCTCCGCCAGTTCGGCCAACCCCGGATAGCCGCCCACCTCCGAGCAGGTCCGGTAGCCCAGGTACTCGGCGAAGGACTCGTTGAGCCACAGGTCGTCCCACCAGCGCATGGTGACCAGGTTGCCGAACCACATGTGCGCCAGCTCGTGGGCGATGGTGGCTGCCCGGCGGTTGCGCTCGGCGGCCGTCATCGCCGAGCGGAACACGTACTGCTCGCGCAGCGTCACGCAACCCGGGTTCTCCATCGCGCCGGCATTGAAGTCGGCGACGAAGGCCTGGTGGTACTCGCCGAACGGGTACCGGATGCCGAACATCTCGTGGTACCGGTCGAAAGCCGCCCGGGTGATGGCGAACATGCCCGGCGCTTCGGCCGCCAGGTACTCGGCCAGCGACGCCCGGGCGTGTAGGCCGAGCCGGATGCCGTCGTGCTCGGCGATGATCGAGTGGTACGGCCCGGCCACCAGCGTGACGAAGTAGGTGGCCAGCGGTTCGGTGACGGCCAGCCGCCAGTGCCCGTCGGCGATTCGGCTGGCGGCGCCGTTGCCGATCACCGTCCAGCCTGGCGGGCAGTGCACCGTCAGGTCGTAGGTCGCCTTGAGATCCGGCTGGTCGAAGCAGGCAAACCAGCGCGGCGCGGCGTCCAGGAACGACATCGCGTACAGGTAGCTGCACTGGTCGATCGGGTCGACGTGCCGGTGCATGCCTTCACCGTCACTGGAGTAATCCATCAGGGCGGACAGCCGCAGCACGTTCTCCGCCCGCAGGTCGTCCAGCGGCAGCCGGCCGTCGGTGAGGGTGGCCGGATCCAGCGGTTCGTCGTTCAGTTCGACCCACTCCAGGGCCGCCGGCCGGACGTCCAGGAAGGTACTCGCACCGGGCACCGCGCAGTCGAATCTGATGGTGGTCTGGGAGCGGAACCGCGGCTCGTGTTCGGACAGTTCCAGTTCCAGCGAGTATTTGTGCACGGTGAGCAGCGCGGCGCGCTGCTGGGCTTCGGCCCGGGCGAGACTCGGCATATCGGCAAGGTACCGCCAGGCGGCTTCGGCTGCGCGGTTCACCTGTCTGAAACACCAACGAGGGCGTGGTGTAACAGGACGGCCGGATTCTCTTTTCAGCTAGTGGAATCGCCGTCCCGAACCGCTCATGAACCCGACACAGAAGGGGAGGCCCGGTGGCACACCTCGTCCTCGCCGATCCGAGCTACTTACCGTTCGATCCGAAGAATCTCAGCGCCGGCGACACCGCCTGGGTGTTGGCATCGGCAGCGCTGGTGCTGCTGATGACCCCGGCGCTGGCTTTCTTCTACGGTGGCATGGTCCGGGCCAAACACACGCTGGCCATGCTGATGCAAAACTTCGCCGCCATCGCCGTGGTCAGCGTGACCTGGGTGGTGATCGGTTTCAGCTGGGCCTTCGGTGGCACCGGCCGCTATCTGGGTGACCTGCACTACCTGCTCATGCACCACGGCACCGACATCGTGCCGACGCTGGGCAGCAGCCAAACCACGCCGACCATGGTGTTCGTCGCCTTCCAGTTGACCTTCGCCATCATCACGCCGGCCCTGATCACCGGTTCCACCGCGGACCGCTGGAAGTTCGGCGCGTTCATCGCGTTCGTGTCCGCCTGGTCGATCCTGATCTACGCCCCGGTCGCGCACTGGGTGTTCAACGGCTACGGCTTCCTGAACCAGTCGCTGCGACCGGCCGGCAGGTTCTTCGCCGAGGACTTCGCCGGTGGCACGGTGGTGCACATCAATGCCGGGGCGGCCGGCCTGGCGATGGCCCTGGTGTTGGGCCGCCGCCGGGGCTGGCCACGGGAGAACATGCGCGGGCACAACATCCCGTTCGTCATGCTCGGCGCCGGCCTGCTGTGGTTCGGCTGGTTCGGGTTCAACGCCGGTTCGGCGCTGAGCGCGGGCAACCTGGCCGGGTATGCCTGGATGAACACCAACACCGCGACCGCCACCGCGATGATCGGCTGGCTGCTGGTGGAGAAGCTGCGCTACGGCAAGCCGACCGCGCTGGGCGCCGCGTCAGGTGCGGTGGCCGGCTTGGTGGCGATCACCCCGTGCGCCGGGTTCGTCAGCGTCAGCGGCGCGTTGATCATCGGGTTGCTGGCCGGAGTCGGTTGCGCGTTCGCCATCGGCTGGAAGAACCGGTTGGGTTTCGACGACTCGCTGGACGTGGTCGGCGTGCATTTCGTCGGCGGCTGGATCGGCACCCTGAGCATCGGCTTCTTCTCCACCGATGCCACCAATCCGCTGGCGAACAACGGCATTCTCTACGGTGGCGGGGGCAAGTGGGGCGGTTGGAATCTGTTGCTGCACCAGGCTGAGGCGGCCGGCACGGTGACCGTGTTCTCCTTCGTCGGGACGTTCGTCATCGCCAAGGCGATCGGCCTGGTCATGCGGACCAGGGTCACCGAGGAGGAGGAGTTGGCCGGGTTGGACATCTCGATCCACGGTGAGACTGCCTACGACTTCGGTTCACTGGCAGGCTCGGGCAGTGCTGGGCAGCACGTCCCGGCGCTGGCCGGCCGGAAGGAGAGGGTGCGGGCATGAAGCTGGTGACCGCGATCATCAAGCCGTTCAAGCTCGAAGATGTGAAGATCGCCTTGGAGAACCTGGGTGTTCAGGGCCTGACGGTGAGCGAGGTGGCCGGCTTCGGCCGGCAGCGCGGACACACCGAGGTCTACCGAGGTGCCGAGTACACCGTGGATCTGGTGCCCAAGGTTCGGGTCGAGGTGCTGGTGGAGTCGGTCGACGCGGCCAAGGTCGTCGATGCCGTGGTCGAAGCGGCCCGGACCGGCAAGATCGGCGACGGCAAGGTCTGGGTGAGCGAGGTCGACGCGGTGGTCCGGGTCCGGACCGGCGAACGGGATGAAGACGCCATCTGACGGGTCCATCTGCTCGGCCCGATCCGCCTTGCTGGCCCGAGCCGAGCTGACCGGCGCGCAGCTGCGGGGCGCCCTCGTCGATGCGTATGACAGCTGGCTGGCGAGCCTGCTGCCGGATACCGGCGGAATCGCGCTGCTGGCGGTCGGTGGGCTGGGACGCCGGGAGCCCACTCCGTTCGGTGACCTGGATCTGGTGCTGGTACACGACGGCAGGACTGCCGGGGTGGAGGCGATCGCCGAGCAGCTGTGGTACCCGATCTGGGACTCCGGCATCGGCCTGGACCATTCGGTTCGGACGCCGGAACAGGCGATGGCGGTGGCCGGCACCGATCTCAAGGCCATGCTCGGCCTGCTGGACGCCCGGCACCTGGCCGGCGATCCGGCGCTTACCGGGCTGGTGCGCGAGCAGGTCATCAGCGGCTGGCGTCGGATCGCGCCGTCCCGGCTGGCCGAACTTCAGGAGCTGGCCAGGGCCCGGTGGGCCAGTCGGGGCGAGGCGTCCTTCCTGCTCGAGCCGGATCTCAAGGACAGTCGGGGCGGTCTGCGCGACTGGGTGGGATTGCGCGCGCTCGCTGCGGCCCAGCTGCTGGACCTCACCCCGGCCGTGACGCAGGCCGGCCGAACCCTGCTGGACGTCCGTACCGAGCTGCACCGGCTGGCCGGTCGGAGCACCGACGTGTTGCGTGCCCAGGACCGGGCAGCGGTGGCCGAGCGGCTCGGGTTCACCGAGGCGGGCCAGCCGTCCGGGGACGAGTTGCTGCGGGCGGTGAACGAGGCGGCCCGGACGCTGGCCTACGCGACCGACGTCGGCTGGCGGCGGGTATCGGCCCAGCAGCCGCCGGCTGGCCGTTCGCTGCTGCGCCGGGTCCGGCCAGTGCCGGGCCGGGCGGTGCCGACTCGGACTCCGCTGGCCCGCGATGTGGTGGCTCAGGGTGGCGAGGTGGTGCTGGCCCGGCACGCTGACCCGGGAGCCGATCCGGGGCTGCTGCTGCGGGTGGCCCGGGCGGCGGCTGCGGGCGACCTGCCGATCTCGCCGTACACGCTGAGCCGGCTGGTCACCGAGACCGGCCCAATGCCGGAGCCGTGGCCACCGGCTGTCCGAGCCGACTTCGTGGCGCTGCTGGATGCCGGCCGTCGGGCGGTACCGGTGATGGAGGCGTTGGACCAGCACGGCCTGTTGAGCCGGTTGATCCCGGAGTGGCAGGCGGTGCGGTTCCGGGCGCAGCACAACCCGGTGCACCGGTTCACGGTGGACCGGCACCTGATCGAGACCGCGGTGCACGCCGGCGGCTGGGTTGCCGAGGTCAGCCGGCCCGACCTGTTGCTGGTCGGTGCGCTGCTGCACGACATCGGCAAGGGCGGTGTCGGCGACCATTCGGTGCTGGGCGCCGAAATCGCCGGCCGGGTCGCGACCCGAATGGGCTTCGGCGCAGCCGATGTTCGAACGATCACCGCGCTGACCCGACACCACCTGCTGCTGCCGGACACCGCCACCCGGCGCGACCTAGCGGACCCGTCCACCGTCCAACTGGTGGTGGCGGCCATCGACGGTTCGGGCGAGCTGCTGGACCTGCTGTACTGGCTGACCGTCGCGGATGCCGCCGCGACCGGGCCGGCCGCCTGGAGCGAATGGAAGTCCGCGCTGATCACGCAGCTGGTGCGGCGGACCCGGCGGGTGCTGGGTGGCGGCGCCGTGCCAGCGGCCGAACCGCCGTCGGCGGCGGCGCTGGAGTTGGCCCGGGCCGGCCAGCCACGGGTGCTGGTCGAAGACAGCCAGCTGATCGTGGTGGCTCCGGATGCGCCCGGGCTGCTGTCCGACGCGGCTGGCCTGCTGGCGCTGCATTCGCTGGACGTGCAGGCCGCGCAGGTGCACACCGAGCAGGGGATGGCGGTGAACCGGTTCAGCGTGGTGGCCCGGTTCGGTGAGCTGCCGGACCCGGCGCTGCTCAACTCCGACCTGCGCCGAATCCTGGCCGGCACGCTGCCGTTGGCGGAGCGGCTGTGGGCTAAGGAGGCCAGCTACCGGCGGCCGTCGGAGCAGCCATCGGCCGAGCCGGCGCGGCTGCTCTGGTTCGACGATGCGGCCACCGACGCGACCGTGCTGGAGGTGCGGACCCGGGATGCGATCGGCTTGCTGTACCGATTGACCGCTGCGTTGGAGCGCGCCGGGGTGGACATCCGAGCGGCCCGGATCTCCTCGCTCGGCGAGCATGTGGTGGATGCGTTTTACCTCATCGATGGGGACGGCAAGCCGCTGTCCGAGCAGCACCGCAGCGAGGTGGAGCAGGCGATCGAGCAGTTGTTGGCCGGCTGATGTCGGATCCGGGCAGCGGTGTTCGTAGCAGAGGTGAAGGGCGGCCGACCGGGGCGCCCCGAACACAGGAGATGATCGTCAGATGCAATACCTGCTTTGCGTGATCGACGAGACGGCCGCGATCGAGGCGCACCCGGAGGGTTCCGCCACCCCGGCCGAGATGGCTGCGATCGACGTGTTCAATGACCGGTTGCAGGCCGAGGGCTACTGGGTCTTCGCCGGCGGTCTCGGGGGGCCCGACACCGCCACCGTCATCGACAACCGAGGTGACGCGGGAGTGATCACCGATGGGCCGTTCGTGGAGTCGAAGGAATACCTGGCCGGCTTCTGGATCATCGTGGCCCCCGACCTGGACGTGGCGCTCAAGCTCGCCACCGAAGGGTCGAAGGCCTGCAACCGGAAGGTCGAGGTACGGCCGTTCCTGTGAGTGTCGGTGCGGCGATTAGCCAGGTCCACCGGGAGGAGTGGGCGCGGCTGGTCGCCGTCCTGACCCGGCGGTTCGGTGACTTGGATATCGCCGAAGAGGCGGCCGCCGAGGCGTTCGCGACCGCCGTCGCCCGGTGGCCGGCCGATGGCGTGCCGGCCAACCCGGGCGGCTGGCTGACCACCACCGCCACTCGTAAGGCCATCGACCGGATCCGGCGCGAGGGCAAGCGCGACGCCCTGCACAAGGAGGCTCAGCTGTTGTACGACGACGGCCCGGCCGAACCGCTCGGCGCCATTGACGACGACCGGCTCCGGCTGATGTTCACCTGCTGCCACCCGGCGCTCGCGCCACAGACCCGGGTGGCGCTGACGCTGCGCATGGTCGGCGGTCTGACCGTCGCCGAGATCGCCCGCGCGTTCCTGGTACCCGAGACCGCCATGGCCCAGCGGATCACCCGAGCGAAGGCCAAGATCAAGGCAGCTGGTATCCCGTATCGGGTGCCGTCCGCGCCGGACCTGCCGGCCCGGCTATCCGGCGTACTCGCCGTCCTCTTCCTCATCTTCAACGAGGGCTACCTGGCGACTGGCCCGAACACCGATCCGGTACGTCAGGAGCTGACCGTCGAGGCGATCCGGCTTGCGCGGTTGATCCGCGCCCTGCTGCCGGCGGACGGTGAGGTGGCCGGGCTGCTGGCCCTGATGCTGCTCATCGAGGCCCGTCGCGCTGCTCGGGTTTCGGCCGGCGGCGAGCTGGTTCCGCTCGGTGAGCAGGACCGGACGGCCTGGGATGCCGAGCTGATCGCCGAGGGGCATCGGCTGGTACGAGAGCGGCTGGCCACCGGAGTCGCTCCGGGGCGTTACCAGATCCTCGCGGCGATCAACGCCGTGCACACCTCTGCCGGTGGAGCCCGGGACACCGACTGGTCACAGATCGTCGCGCTCTACGACCAACTCGTCCGCCTCGACCCCTCGCCGATAGTCGCCCTCAACCGGGCCATCGCGATTGCCGAGCTGGATGGACCGGAGGTGGCACTGGCGGCGATCGACCGGCTGTCGGACAGCTTGGCCGGCTACCACGCCTACCAAGCGACCCGGGCCGACCTGCTGCGTCGGCTCGGCCGCGCCGAGCAGGCGCGCGCCGCTTACGACAGGGCCATCGAGCTGGCCGGCAACACCGCCGAGATCGCCTACCTGACCCGCCGCCGGGACGAGCTGGCATAGGCCTTGCTTATCCGGGGTCGCCCGGCGGTGGCCTGAGTAGTTCGGGGTGGTGGTGGTAGTTGCGTTGTGGCTCTTGCTGTGGGTGCCAGGGTGGTGGTTTCCAGTGTGGGATGCCGTTGATCATGATGGTCCGCCAGCCTGCTTTGGGCGCCTGATTATTGTGGTAGCCGCAGGCAATCGCCATCGAATCCAGGTCAGTACGGCCACCGGCCGCCCAGTCGATCGCGTGGTGGATCTCCGATCGAGCGGCTGAGCGGTCGCAGCCGGGGAAGGTGCAGCCGCGGTCGCGGGCGAAGAGGGCTTTGCGTTGGCCTCGGGAGGCCAGTCGCTGACCGCGACCGAGGGCGAGTACTTCGCCGGCGTCGCCGAGGACGGCGGGCAGGACTGAGCCGTCGGCGGCGAGCCGGAGTGCTTGGTCGATGCTGAGGGTGCCGCCGTGGTGGGTGGTGGCCCGTCCGGCGCGGCGTTCCAGGTCGGTCAGCGACACCGTCACCATGAGTTGGCAGGGCAGCCCGGCGTGGTCGGGGAGCTCCCTACTGGCGAGCAGGCGGCGGCCGGCTTCTTCGAAGGCGTCGTGCATCCGCTGCGGAATGCTGCGCTGGTCCGGGCCGAGCGCGTCGTCGGCCCTGACGGCTGCGAGTGGGGTGAGTATCGCGTCCCAGATCGCCCGGCAGGTGGATGAGAGTTGGCCGTCGAGCAGGCAACTGCCGTCCGGCAGCGGGCTCAGGGTGACCCGCCGGCGCGCCTGCTGCAATCGCTGCTCCTCCGGGCTGGGACCATCCGGGTCCAGGTGCGCCAAGATCCGTCGGCCAAGCACTCGCACCGTGTGCGGATCGCTGATCCGGGCGTGCTCGAGCAGGGTGGTCTCGACTGGTTCGGTGTGCTCGGCCCGCTCGGAAGCCGGGATCGCCTCGACTGTCTCGGCGATCACCGCAGCATGCTCCGGGCCGATCTCGCCGACCGCCCAGGCCTTGGCGGTGGCCGGCATCTGCGGCTCCAACGCCTCGCCGGTCAGACTGCGCCGGGCACCGAACCGCTCCACCGCCTGCGCCCGCCGACGAGCCTCAACACGAGTACAGCGCAGCTGAGCCTCGATCAGCTGCGGCAGCCCGCGAAAACCCAGCAAGGTAGGAGCATTGCGTGCATTGAGTTCGGCTAACACCTCAAGCTGCCGGTACTGCAATCGGCTCACTTCGGTTTCGAGCTCGACCATTTCGGCGAGCAGCTGCGCGTCAGGCGCTGCCGGAAGCTGCTCGATCATGTGTTCGATTCTATCGAAGCAGGCTCGGCTAAGCAAGCCTGATGACCGGAGAATTGCCTTAGTAGTTAAGGGTAAACCGCAAGGAAGCAACGAAACTGAAGCCCACCTCACTCCTCGTAACTGCGTCTTTTATAAACTCTTGACCGACCGGTCGGTCGGTCCTTAAAGTAGGACCTCGTGAGCCAGCAAGGCGAGCCGCCCGGCCTAGACCTGGCCCGACTGACCACCTGGCTAGACACCAGTAAGCCCGGTCTGCGACAAGGCAAGCTGACCGCCGAACTGATCCCCGGCGGCCGCTCGAACCTGACTTACCGGCTCACCGATGGCCATCAGACCTGGGCACTAAGACGTCCGCCGCTCGGGCACGTGCTCCCTACCGCGCACGATATGGCTCGCGAATACACGGTCATCTCCGCGCTGTACGGCTCAGAAGTGCCGGTGCCCCGGCCGATCGAGCTCTGCCAGGACCGGGACGTGCTGGGCGAACCGTTCTACCTAATGTCCTTCATCGACGGCATCGTCATCGAGCGACCAGAGCTGGTGCCCGACCCAGCCACCGCAGAAAAGATCTCTGAGCAGTTGGTGGACACCCTGGTCGCGCTCCACAGCATCGACCCGGAACAGGTCGGGCTGTCCGACTTCGGCCGTCCGGACGGCTATCTCCAACGCCAAATCTCCCGCTGGCACCGGCAGTTCCAGTCCTCGGTACCGACCTGCCATCCAACAGAGCAGCAGGTAGTCAGCGCGCTGGAGGCCGGCATCCCGACCGGCGGCCCGGCCGGCATCGTGCACGGCGACTACCGGCTGACCAACGTGCTGTTCGACCGCCGGCTGAGCCGGATCGAGGCGGTGGTGGACTGGGAGATGGCCACCCTGGGCGATCCGCTGACCGACCTCGGCCTGCTGTACGTCTACCACGAGCGAGCCGCGACCAGCGCCTCGGTGATGCCGAACTTCCCGTCCGAACAAGGGTTTCTGACTCCCGCGCAGATGATCGAACGGTATGCCGACCGGTCCGGCAAGCAGCTGAAGAAGCTCGATTGGTACATCGGCTTCGGCTATTTCAAGCTCGGCGTGATCGCCGCCGGTATCCATGCCAGGTACCTGCAAGGCAAGACCGTCGGGGCCGGCTTCGAGATCTTCGAGACGCTACGGGACAGCACGCTGGACGCGGCGGCCGACCGATTGAGCGGGATGGGAGCCTGACCATGGATTTCACCCATAGCGAGCGGTCGCGGCGACTGCAGGTCGAGGTGGCCGGCTTCCTGGACGAGCTGGTCTACCCGGCCGAGCCGGAATTCCACCGGCAGGAACAGGCGAATCGTGCGTCCGGACAGCCGTTCGCGACCCCGGCCGTGCTCGGCGAGCTCAAGGCCGAAGCCCGTCGGCGGGAGCTGTGGAACCTGTTCCTGCCCGACGACCGGTTCGGCGCCGGGCTGTCGGTGCTGGACTACGCCCCGATCGCCGAACTGACCGGGCGATCGATCGCGCTGGCGCCGGAGGCGATGAACTGCTCGGCTCCGGACACCGGCAACATGGAACTGCTGGCCATGTTCGGCACCGATGCCCAGCACGAACAGTGGCTCAAACCGCTGCTCGACGCCGAGATCCGATCCTGCTTCTCGATGACCGAGCCGGACGTTGCCTCCTCCGACGCCACCAACATCGCCACCACCATCACCGCCGACGGCGATTACTACGTAGTCAACGGGCTGAAGTGGTGGTCCACCGGCGCCATGCGCGCCGAGTGCCGGCTGGCCATCGTGCTGGGTGTCTCGGATCCGGACGCCGACCGGCATGCCCGGCACTCGATGATTCTGGTGCCGCTGGACGCCGACGGGGTGCAGGTCCAGCGCTCGACCACGGTGTTCGGCTACGACGACGGACCGCACGGCGGGCATGGTGTGATCAACTTCGATCACGTTCGGGTTCCGGCTGACCAGTTGCTCGGACCGCGCGGCGGCGGCTTCGCGATGGCCCAGGCCAGGCTCGGACCGGGCCGAATCCACCACTGCATGCGCTCGCTGGGCATCGCCGAACGGGCGCTCGAGCTGATGATCGACCGGGCCGCCAGCCGTACCGCGTTCGGCGGCCCGCTGGCCTCGCAGGGCGTGATCCGGGACTGGATTGCCGAGTCCCGGCTGGCCATCGAGCAGGCCAGGCTGCTGGTGCTCAAGGCCGCCTGGCTGATCGACACGGTCGGGGTAAAGCGGGCCGCCACCGAGATCGCGGCGATCAAGGTCGCTGCGCCGCGAGCCGCTTCCTACGTGCTGGACCGGGCGATCCAAACCTTCGGCGCGGCCGGCGTCTCAGGCGACACCCCATTGGCTCAGCTGTGGGCCGGGCTGCGCACCCTGCACCTGGCCGACGGCCCGGACGAGGTGCACCTGCGCAGCATCGCCCGGGTCGAGCTCGCCCGAAAAGCCGGCGGCACCCGATGAACGCCCCGGCGGCGGTGGAATGCGGGGCCCGGCAGCGGATCGTGGCTGCCGCGGTCGCGCTGTTCGCCGAGCAGGGTTACGACGCCACCAGCGTGAACCAGGTGGTGGTCCGGGCCGGCGTGGCCAAAGGCGCGCTGTACCACCACTTCCAATCCAAGGACGACCTGCTGTACGAGGTGTACCGCGAGCTGGTGGATCGCCAGCTGGCCGGCCTACACGCGATCCTGGCCCGCGGGCTGGATCCGGCGAGCACCTTGCGCGCACTGATCGACGACCTGGTGGTGACCACCGCCGCCAGCGCCGCCGAGGCCAAGGTGTTCGCGCGGGAAAGCCATCGGCTCGGCGATGCCAACCAAGCTCGGGTGCGAGCGGCCCGGCGGTCGATCCACGATGCGGTGATCGAGCTGGTCCGCAACGGCCAGGCGAGCGGGGACTTCGCGCCGGTCGCCTCGCCGGAGATGGTGAGCTTCACGCTGTTCGGCGTAATCAACGGGCTGCCGGTCTGGTATCGGCCGGACGGTCCGAAGCGGGCGGAAGAGCTGGCCGCCGAGTTGGCCGCGCTGATCCTGGCCGCACTGCGCGCGGCGCCCGCCGAACCGGTGGCTGATCGAGTACGTACCGATCGAGGACGTAGTAATCCAGGGAAGGGAGCAAGTCGATGAGCTGGGGACTGACCGTTCCGGTGGCGGGCCTGCCGCTGGCCCAGCACGCCGAGCTGTACCGGGCTCTGCCGGACTGGGGCTACACCGACGTCTGGTCGGCCGAGGTGGCTGGAGCCGACGCGTTCACCCCGCTGGCGCTGGCCGCGGTTGCCGAGCCTCGGCTGCGGCTGGGCACCGCGATCGTCCCGGTGTTCACCCGCGGACCGGCGCTGATCGCGCAGTCGGCCGCGGCGCTGGCCGCCGCCGCACCCGGCCGGTTCAGCCTTGGCCTGGGCGCCAGCAGCCCGGCCATCGTCGAGCAGTGGAACGGGCTGGCCTTCGACCGTCCGCTGCAACGCACCCGGGATGTGCTGCGCTTCGTCAAGTCGGCACTGGCCGGCGAGCTGGTGGACGGCAGCTTCGACACCTTCACCGTGCAGCGGTTCCGGTTGGAGGAGCCGCCGACCGAGCCGGTGCCGGTGCTGCTGGCGGCGCTGCGGCCCCGAATGCTGGCGCTGGCCGGCCGGGAAGCCGATGGCGTGATCCTGTGCTGGCTGGCGGCCACCGACGTAGCCCGCTGCCTGACCGAGGTGGGCAATCCGGCCGGCACGGTGGCGGCCCGGATCTTCTGCTGCCCGACCGAGGACGCCGACTATGCCCGGACGGCGGCCAAGCGCATGATCGCCGGATACCTGACCGTCGGCGCCTATGCCGAGTTCCACCGCTGGTTGGGCCGGTCCGAGCAGCTAGGGGAGTTGTGGCGGCTGTGGGCGACCGGTGACCGCAGGGCCGCGGTGGCCAGCATCCCGGACGAGGTGGCCGACGCGCTGGTGCTGCACGGCAGCCCCGCCAGCTGCCGGGACCAGGTGCAGGCCTACGTCCAAGCTGGGGTGCAGCTGCCGCTACTGGCATTGCTGCCCGTCCCGGAGGTCACCGACGCCGACAGCCTGGCCGAGCTACTCGCCGGATTGGCACCGGCCGCTACCGTCCGCGCCGAGGAATTTGCCTGATGCAGATTGCCAATTCGGTCATCGTGATCACCGGTGGCGGCAGCGGCATCGGCGCCGAACTGGGCCGCCGGTTCGTGGCCGAGCGGGCGGCCGCGGTGGTGCTGGCCGATCGCAACCTGGCGCCGGCCGCTGCGCTGGCCGGCCAACTGGGGGAGCGGGCGTGGGCGCTCGAACTCGACGTCACCGATGAGGCGGCGGTGCAAAGGACCGTGCAGGCAGTGCTTACCGAACACGGCCGGATCGACCTGTTCTGCTCCAACGCCGGCATCGCGACCGGGATCGGCTTGCAAGGCGGTCCAGCGGCCGAGGCTGCTTGGCAGCAGGCCTGGCAGGTGCACGTGCTGGGTCAGCTGTACGCGGCTCGGGCGGTCGTCCCGGCGATGATCGAGGCGGGCGGCGGCTACCTGCTGCATACCGCGTCGGCCGCCGGACTGCTCAGCTCACCGGGCGATGCGCCGTACTCGGTGACCAAGCATGCCGCGGTCGCCTTGGCCGAATGGCTGGCCTATCAGTACGCCGACCGCAACATCCGGGTCAGCGTGCTCTGCCCGATGGGAGTGGACACGCCCTTGCTGATGGACGGGCTGGCCGCCGGCGCGCCGGCTGCCCGCGCGGTGGCCGCGTCCGCCGAGGTGATCGGAGTGGCGCAAGTGGCCGATGCGGTGGTCGCCGGCCTGCGCGAGGAGACCTTCCTGATCCTGCCGCACCCGCAGGTGGGTAAGTTTTGGGCTGGTAAGGCCGCCGACATCGATCGGTGGCTGGCCGGGATGGCCCGGCTGGCTGCCGAGGCCGGCACCACCGATTAATCAGCGAGTGAGGATCGCAGCGAGCGCCAGCGAGCGAGGACCGGAGCGAGCGGGCGATGAGTGCTCGCGCGAAGAGCAATAGGAAGAGGGAGCATTCGATGGGCGGAGTTGAGGGTCGGGTGGCGCTGGTCACCGGTGGCGGCCAGGGCATCGGCGCCGCCATCGCGACCAGGCTGGCGGCCGGTGGGGCGAAGGTGGCGGTGCTGGACCTGAACGAGAGCACCGCCGCCGAGACCGCCGCCGGGCTCAACACCGAGGCCATCGGGATCGGCGCCGACGTCAGCCAGGCCGACCAGGTCGAGGCGGCGGTGGCCCGGGTGGTCGAGCAGTTCGGTGGCCTGCACATCCTGATCAACAATGCCGGCGTGTTGCGCGACAACCTGCTGTTCAAGATGTCCGAGAGCGACTGGGACACCGTGATGAACGTCCACCTCAAGGGTGCCTTCCTGTGCAGCAAAACCGCCCAGCAGCACATGGTGGCGGCCAAGTACGGCCGGATCGTGAACATGTCCTCCACCTCGGCGCTGGGCAACCGCGGCCAGGCCAACTACGCCACCGCGAAGGCCGGCTTACAGGGCTTCACCAAGACGCTGGCGATCGAACTCGGACCGTTCGGGGTGACCGTCAACGCGATCGCGCCGGGCTTCATCGAGACCGCGATGACCAAGGCCACCGCCGAGCGGATCGGCACCACCATCGAGCAGATGCGGGCGGCGGTCGCCGAGCGGGTGCCGGTGCGCCGGGGCGGGGTGCCCGAGGACATCGCCAACACCGCGGCGTTCTTCGCCGGTGAGGAGGCCGGCTACGTCACCGGCCAGGTCATCTACGTCGACGGCGGCCGCGGCCTGCTGTAGCTCCAGATGGGCAGCCACTCTGTGGCAGGGGCAACTAGAACCAGCCCAGCTCTCGATAGCGCTAGCCGAGTGGGCCTGCGCCGAGGTCGTAGGCCCCGTTCCATGCGCCTGCGGCGTAGAAACCTTCCCAGAGGTTGCCGTTGGTGCCCTTCCAGAACACGTCCTGTTCGCCGTTGCCGTGTACGGCGACGGTGGGTGCCGACCCGATCGTGCCGGCGATGCTGATGCGTGCGGGTCCGTACCAGCTTCCGCCGGAGTACCAGCGCTCCCACAGGCCACCGTCGCTGCCTTGCCAGAACACGTATTGGTTACCTGCCGAGTCGGTGCCAGCCGCCGGCGACTTCCCGCTACCACCTGCGCCTCCAGACCCGACCCCGGTAGGCGCTATCCACCCGAGGTATGGGTAGCCAGCGGCGTTGCGGCTACCACTGCCTGTCAGCGGAAACTCGAAGACATTGGGCGTGCTCGACGGCTCTGGGTATGCCCAACTGGAGATGACAGTGTTGTTGCCCTCGTAAATTCCAACATGCCCGTCCGGGTTCACGTAGGTGATCGGACCCGATGGCGTTGCGCCCCAAAATACGAGCGCTCCAACTGGCGGACTAGTGTCGCCTGGGTGCTCGACCCAACCTTCTGGGTTGTTCTGCCAGTAGACAACGGCGCTACCGGCCGAGCCGATATCAACGCCAGCGTGCGAGTAGGCATCTCGTACAAAATTCAGGCATAAGTTGTAGTAACTTGCCGTTCCAAGAAATCCCCGCGCCCACGAGATCGCCGCGCCCGAAGGATCGCTTGCGCTCGCCGGAGATGAGCTCGTTACGAGGGTCCCGAGGATAAGCGAGACGACGAGGCCAACGAATGGCGTCTTGGCGATGCGACTAAGTCCACTCATGATCGTTTGCTCCCAGCGCCTCTTGCGGCCTTAAAGCGCGGGTCGAGCATAAGTGGCAGCACGCTAACTGACGATGGACGAACCGTCTATATCAGGCGTCACAGCCCAAGTCGACCTCGAATTGCCTACTACCGTCAAACCGTCGTGTCGCGTGCTAACGCCCGCCCCTGCTGACGCCTTAGCCGATGCGCGGCCGGATCGGGACCGGCCGTCGAAGTCCCGTAGCCTGGACGGGCATGCTCATCGTCTGGTAGGGGAACCGAGTGTTCGACACGCTGTCCGATCGGCTGACCAAGGTATTCACCGGCCTGCGCGGCAAGGGACGGCTGTCGCAGGCCGACATCGACTCGGTGGCCCGCGAGATCCGGATCGCACTGCTCGAAGCCGATGTGGCGCTACCGGTGGTCCGGCAGTTCATCGCCGCGGTGAAGGAGCGGGCGGCTGGCGAGGAGGTCAGCCGGGCGCTCAACCCCGCCCAGCAGGTCATCCAGATCGTCAACGAGGAACTGATCACCATCCTGGGTGGTGAGACCCGGCGGCTTCAATACGCCAAGAACCCACCGACGGTGATCATGCTGGCCGGCTTACAGGGTTCCGGTAAGACCACGCTGGCCGGCAAGCTCGCCCGCCATCTCAAGCAGCAGGACCACGCGCCGGTGCTGGTCGCCTGTGACCTCCAGCGTCCCAATGCGGTGACCCAGCTTCAGGTGGTCGGTCAGCGGGCCGGCGTCGCGGTCTACGCCCCGGAACCCGGTAACGGCCAGGGCGATCCGGTCAAGGTCGCGCGGGACTCGATCGACTTCGCTCGCCGGGCCCAGCACGACATGGTCATCGTCGACACCGCCGGCCGGCTCGGTATCGACGCCGAGCTGATGCAACAGGCCTCCGACATCCGGGACGCGGTGCAGCCGAACGAGGTGCTGTTCGTGCTCGACGCCATGGTCGGCCAGGACGCGGTGAACACCGCCCAGGCGTTCCAGGACGGGGTCGGTTTCAGCGGGGTGGTGCTGACCAAGCTGGACGGTGACGCTCGCGGTGGTGCCGCGCTGTCGGTCCGCTACGTCACCGGCCAGCCGATCATGTTCGCGTCCAACGGTGAGAAGCTCGAGGACTTCGACGTCTTCCACCCGGACCGGATGGCCTCCCGGATCCTCGGCATGGGTGACGTGCTCACCCTCATCGAGCAGGCGCAGCGCACCTTCGATCAGGACGAAGCCGAGCGGATGGCGTCCAAGATCGTCAGCGGCAACGACTTCACCCTGGAAGACTTTCTCGACCAGTTGCAGGCGCTTCGTCGAATGGGCCCGATCACCAACCTGCTGGGAATGCTGCCCGGTGCCGGTCAGATGAAGGAGGCGCTGGCCGCCGTCGACGATCGGGACCTGGACCGCACCGAGGCGATCATCCGGTCCATGACGCCGGCCGAACGGGCCGAGCCCAAGCTGATCAACGGATCCCGCCGGCTGCGGATCGCCAACGGATCCGGGGTGGCGGTCAGCGAGGTGAACAACCTGGTGGACCGGTTCTTCGAAGCCCGCAAGATGATGTCCCGGATGGGCGGCATGCTGCCGGGCGCCCGGCGCACCAACCGCAACGCCAAGGGCAAGAAAGGCAAGAAGGGCAAGAACACCAAGGGACGCGGGCCCACCCAGGCCAGGATGCCCGCCGGCTTTCCGCCGATGGCGGGCGGTTTCGGCGCCGGACCGGCGACCGGTCCCGGCGCCTTCGGACTGCCACCCGGCACCGAACTGCCCGATATTTCCAAGCTGAAGTTCCCCAAGAGCTAACACTCACACCGCGCCGCCACCTGCACCGAAGGGGAGTGCTGTATGTCCGGGACCTCAGCAGCTGACAGCGCCGGCACGATCGCGGCCGGTTACGCCTTCGGCGGTGGCACCGCCCTGGAACTGGGCAGCGTGGTGATCGGCGGCACCGCCTATCCGGACGCCCGGGTCCGGATCCCGCTCGGGATGCTCAACCGGCACGGCCTGATTGCCGGCGCAACCGGTACCGGCAAGACGAAGACCTTGCAATTGCTGGCAGAACAGCTTTCGGCCAACGGCGTCCCGGTGGTGGTCGCGGACATGAAGGGCGACCTGTCCGGGTTGGCCCAACCGGGGCAGACCAGCGACCGGGTCAGCCAGCGGGCCAAGGACACCGCTGACGACTGGCAGCCGACCGGGTACCCGGTGGAGTTCCTCGCGCTCGGCGGCCTCGGTTCCGGGATCCCGGTGCGGGCCACCATGACCGGCTTCGGGCCGTTGCTGCTGGCCAAGGTGCTGGACCTGAACGAGACCCAGGAATCCAGCCTCGGCCTGATCTTCCACTACGCCGACTCGGCCGGCCTGCCGCTGCTGGATCTGAAGGATCTGCGCGCGTTGATCCAGTACCTGACCTCGGACGAGGGCAAGGCCGCCTTGGACGGCATCGGCGGGCTGAGCAAGGCCACCGCCGGGGTCATCCTGCGCTCGCTGATCACCCTGGAAAACAACGGTGGTGAGGTGTTCTTCGGTGAGCCGGAATGGGAGCCGGCCGACCTACTGCGGCAGGATCCGTCCGGGCGGGGGATTATCTCCGCGCTGGAACTGTCCGGCATCGCTGACAAGCCGCAGCTGTTCTCCACCTTCCTGATGTGGCTGCTGGCCGACCTGTTCCACGAACTGCCCGAGGTCGGCGACCCCGACAAGCCCAAGCTGGTGTTCTTCTTCGACGAGGCACACCTGCTGTTCAGCAACGCCTCCAAGGCATTCCTGGACCAGGTAACCCAGACCGTCCGGCTGATCCGTTCCAAGGGCATCGGGATCTTCTTCATTACCCAGGTGCCGGCCGACGTCCCGGACAGCGTGCTCGGCCAGCTCGGCAACCGGGTGCAACACGCGCTGCGCGCCTTCACCCCGGACGACGCGACCAACCTGGCCAAGGCCGTGCGCACCTATCCGAAGACCGATGACTACGACCTGGCCGAACTGCTGACCCAGCTGGGAATCGGCGAAGCGGTGGTGACCGTGCTGTCCGACCGGGGCGTGCCCACCCCGGTCGCCTGGACCCGGCTGCGGGCACCCCGCTCGCTGATGGCCCAGCTGGACCCGGCCGTCCAACAACAAGCCGTCGCGGCCTCACCGTTGCAGGCCAAGTACGGCACCGCCATCGATCGCGAGTCGGCGTACGAGAAGCTGGCTGCCAAGCTCGCACCCCCGGCCCAGCCGGCAGCACCGGCACCGACCGAGCAGCAGCAACCGTCGGTCGAGCCACCCCACCCCGAGTCGCAGCACGCCGAGAGCGGCGCGGCCGCGATCGTGACCGGCGTACTGGCCAGCAGCGCGTTCAAGTCCTTCACCCGATCGGCCGCGACCGTGCTCGGTCGTGAGATCTCCCGCTCGCTGTTCGGCACCGCGCGGCGCCGCCGATGAGCGGAGGCCAGCCGCCCGCCCTGCACCTGCGCGGCGTCCTGCTGCCGGACGAACTCGAGCGCGACGTCTGGATCGTCGACGGCCGGCTCACCTTCGAAACGGTCCGGGGCGCCGAGACCATCAGCTCCGATGGCTGGGTGTTGCCCGGCCTGATCGACGCGCACTGCCACGTCGGCATCAAGCCGGACGGCTGGGCCGATGCGGATGAGCAGGTACAGCAGGCGATTCTCGATCGGGACGCCGGTGCGCTGCTGCTGCGCGACGCCGGTTCACCGGTGGACAACCGGCCGATCCAACAGCGCGACGACCTGCCCCGGCTGATCCGGGCCGGCCGGCACATCGCCCGTCCCCGGCGCTACATCCGCTACCTGGGTGTCGAGGTGGAACCGGATCAACTGGTGGCCGAAGTGGAACGGCAAGCCGCGCTCGGCGATGGCTGGGTGAAGCTCGCCGCCGACTGGATCGACCGCGACCTCGGCGACCTCAGTCCGACCTGGCCGGATGACGCGCTGGCCGCCGCGATCGGCCGCGCGCACGAACTCGGCGTTCGGGTGGCCGCGCACGTGTTCGGCGAGGAGGCCCTGCCCGGGCTGATCAATGCCGGGCTGGACTCGATCGAACACGGCACCGGGCTGACCGAGGATCTGCTGGACGAGGTGGCCCGGCGCGGCATCGCGATCGTGCCGACGCTGATCAACATCGACACCTTTCCCAACATCGCCGCCGCCGGGGCGGAGAAGTTCCCCGGCTACGCCGCGCACATGCTGGCGCTGTACCAGACCTCCCGGCAGCGAATCCGCGACGCCTTCGAGGCCGGCATCCCGATCTACACCGGCACCGATGCCGGCGGCTCGCTGCTGCACGGCCTGATCCGGGACGAGGTCACCGCCCTGGTGGACGCCGGCATCCCGCAGGCCGAGGTGATCGCGCAGGCGTCCTGGCGCGGCCGGTCCTGGCTCGGTTTCGACGGCCTGGTCGAGGGCGGTCCGGCTGACCTGGTGATCTACCGGGAGGATCCGCGCCGGGAACTGGCAACCCTGTACCAGCCGCAACGAATCGTCCTACGTGGCAATGTCATCAGTTGATTCGGCCCGCCGCCGGAGCCGGTGGCTGGCCATGCAGCGCTGGGGCGTCGCGGTGGCGGTCTACCTGATCGCGGTGTTCCACCGAACCTCGCTCGGAGTGGCCGGTCTGCAAGCCGCGGCCCGGTTCCACATCAGCCCGAGCCAGCTGAGCATTTTCGTGTTGCTCCAGCTGGGCGTGTACGCCGCGATGCAGATCCCGACCGGCATCCTGGTGGACCGGTACGGCCCGCGCCGGCTATTAATCGTCGCCGCGCTGACCATGGGGGTGGCCCAGGCCGGGTTCGCGGTGGCGCACAGTTACCCGGTCGCGCTGATCGCCCGGGCGCTGCTCGGCCTCGGCGACGCGCTCACCTTCGTCAGCGTTCTGCGTTTCGCTGCCGGCCAATTCGCGCCGCGGCGCTACCCGGTGGTGGTGGCCATCACCGGCACCCTCGGCTCGATCGGCAATGTGGTGGCTACCCTGCCGCTGACCACCCTGCTGCGGTCGGCCGGTTGGACACCGACCTTCCTGATCGCCGGGCTGGTCTCTTTAGTCAGCGGGCTGGCGGTGTACCTGATGCTGCCCCGGCCACCCCGTGGTCGACGCCGGCCCCGACCGCCGGGCGAGTTGGCCGCCGCAGTCGGTCGGGTGGGTCGGCGGGTGCGCTCGGCCTGGTCGCTGGCCGGCACCCGGGTCGGGTTCTGGGTGCACTTCACCGCGATGAGCGTCTCGGTGATGTTCGGGGTGCTCTGGGGCGTGCCGTTCCTGGTGCAGAGCCAGCGGTTCAGCCGGTCCGGCGCCAGCACCCTGCTGTTGGTCAGCGTGCTGGTCGCGATCGTGGTCGGTCCGCTGATCGGATATCTGATCGGACGGCATCCGAGCGTGCGGGTGCCGCTGGCGATCGGGGTCTGCCTGGCTACCGCGCTCGGTTGGTACGCGGTGCTCGGCCTATTCGCCGGTCCCATCCCGCGCGGGCTGCTGATAGCGCTGGTGCTGTTGACCGCGACCGGTGCGCCGGTGTCGGCGATCGGCTTCTCGGTGGCGCGGGATTACAACGGTCCGGCCATCGTCGGCACCGCCACCGGGGTGGTGAACGTGGCCGGGTTCGTGGCCGGCATCCTGTGCTGCCTGGTGGTCGGTTGGACGTTGGACCTGGTCACCGGCAGCGAGCGGTCGGCGTACCGGTTGGCGTTCGCGTTGGCGGCCACCGTGCAGTTGTTCGGGGTGGTTCAGTTGGTCCGGTGGTGGCTGCGCGCCCGGCACGGGGTGTTGCATGCGCTAGCCGCCGGGCAGTCGACACCGGTGCTGATCGTGCGGCACCGCTGGGATCTGCGCTGACCGCTAGGGTCGGGGCCATGACTCAGCAGGCAGGCAGCGTGGCAATCGTCGGCGGGTACCTGGTACCGATCGAGGGCGATCCGATCGAGAACGCGACGGTGCTCATCACCGACGGCAAGATCGCGGCGGTCGGTTCCAAGGTCCGGGTCGGCAAGGGCGTCGAGGTGGTGGACGCAACCGGCAAGTGGGTGTTGCCCGGCTTCATCGATGCGCACGCGCACCTCGGGGTGTGGGAAGAGGGCGACGGCTGGGCCGGCGACGATGTCAACGAGATGACCCACCCGGTGGGCGCCCGGCTGCGTGCGTTGGACGCGATCAACCCGGCCGATCAAGGCTTCGCCGATGCGCTGGCCGGCGGTGTCACCTCGTGCGTGATCAAGCCCGGCAGCGGCAACCCGATCGGCGGGCAGACCGTGGCGATCAAGACCTGGGGCCGGATCGTGGACGAGATGGTGATCAAATCACCGGTCAGCGTGAAGAGCGCCCTGGGCGAGAATCCCAAGAAGATATATGGCGAAAAGAAGCAGCTGCCGGCCACTCGGCTGGGCGTTGCCGCGGTCATCCGGGACGCGCTGAGCGAAGCCCAGGACTATCAGGCCCGGCGGGCGGCCGCGGCGAAGAAGAAGGAACCGTTCGACCGGGATGGCAACCTCGAGGTGCTGGCCCGGGTGCTCAGCGGCGAGCTGCCGTGGTGCCAGCACACCCACCGCGCCGATGACATCGCCACCGCGATCCGGCTGGCCGACGAGTTCGGCTACCGGCTGGTGATCAACCATGCCACCGAGGCCTACCTGCTGGCCGATGTGCTGGCCGAGCGGGACATCCCGTGCATCGTCGGCCCGCTGTTCCACACCCGCACCAAGGTCGAGGTTCGCAACCGCAGCCTGGCCACCGCCGGCAAGCTGGCCAATGCCGGGGTGACGGTGGCACTGACCACCGACCACCCGGTGGTGGCGATCGACTTTCTGGTGCACCAGGCGACCTTCGCCGTCCGCGAGGGCATGTCCCGCACCGACGCGCTGCGCTCGATCACCATCAACCCGGCTCGCATCCTCGGCTTCGACGACCGGGTCGGCTCGCTGACCAAGGGCAAGGACGGCGACGTGGTGGTGTGGTCCGGCGACCCGCTCGACGTGCTCCAGCGCGCTGAGCGAGTTTTCATCAGCGGCCACCAGGTCTATCGCTACGCCGACGGCCGAGCAGTCGTCAGCAACCCCTACCGAACCGGCTGATCCTTACTTCGGTAAGGGCAGCCTCGGGTTCAGGCGGTCGGCTGCCAAAACGGGCAGCATCTCCTTACTACCACGCCCGGGCGCTCGCCGCCTGGCCGGCTCGGCTCAGACCGGCAGGTCGATCGCGTTGTTCTGGATCACATCCCGGAACCACAACGCGGACGCCTTCGGGGTGCGAACCAGCGTTCGGTAGTCGACATGCACCATCCCGAAGCGCTTGCCATAGCCCCAGGCCCATTCGAAGTTGTCCATGAACGACCAGAGGTAGTAGCCGCGGATGTCGGCACCGGCGGCGATCGCGGCATGCACGGCCGCCAGATGGTCGCGGATGTAGTCGATGCGATCAGCGTCGTGCACCAGACCGTCGACGCCCAACTCGTCGTCGAACGCCGCGCCGTTCTCGGTTATCGCAAGCGGCAGGTCCGGGTATTCCCGGTGTAGCCGCAGCAGCAGTTCGGTGAGTGCGGCCGGCTGGATCGGCCAGCCCATGCCGGTGCGCGGGACGTCCAGTGGCACCGAATGCGCCCGATCGCTGCCCGGCCACCTGGTCGGACGGTCACCGGGCCCGGCCGGGTCGTTCACCCAGCGGCCGGTCTCCTGGTCCCGCAGCTCGGGGGTGCTGGCCGCGACTCGGCTCGGTGCGTAGAAGTTCACGCCAAGCAGGTCGATCGGCACGTTGATCGCGGCGAGATCGCCGTCCTGGACGAAGCACCAGTCGCTGATGTCGGCGGTCTCATCGATCAGTTCCGGCGGGTAGCTGCCACGCAGGATCGGATCCAGGAAGATCCGGTTCGCGATCCGGTCCACGTGGGCGGCCGCGGCCAGGTCGGCGGCCGAGTCCGACGCGGGCTGCACCTGCGCCAGATTGAGAGTGATCGACAGGTCGGCGCCGGTTATCGACCGTAGCGCCGTAACGGCCAGCCCGTGCGCCAGGTTGAGGTGGTGCGCTGCGGCTAGCGCCGAGGCATCGTCGGTCAAACCGGGTGCGTGCACCCCCGAGGCGTAACCGAGAAACGCGCTGCACCATGGTTCGTTCAGCGTGGTGATGGTAGGCACCCGGTCGCCGAGTGCCATGCCGATCACCTGGGCGTAGTCGACGAAGCGCTCGACGGTGGCTCTGGCCGCCCAGCCACCTCGGTTCTGCAGCGCCTGCGGCAGATCCCAGTGGTAGAGCGTGAGCAGCGGGATGATCCCACGACGGAGCAGGCCGTCCACCAGGCGCTGGTAGAAGTCGAGGCCGGCCTGGTTGACCGGCCCTTGTCCGCCCGGGATGACCCGCGGCCAGGAAACTGAGAACCGGTAGGACGGCAGGCCCAGCGAGGCCATCAGATCCAGGTCGGCCTCCAATCGGTGGTAGTGCTCGCAGGCCCGTTCACCGGTGTCACCATTGGCGATCCGGCCCGGTAATTGGCAGAACACGTCCCAGATGCTGGGCAACCGGCCATCTGCATGCGTGGCGCCCTCGATCTGGTAGGCGGCGGTGGCCGAGCCCCAGGTGAATCCGGCCGGAAACGTCAGCCGGCTGGTCGGTCGGCTGATGGCTGTCTGACGGGTCATCCTTTGACTGCTCCCTGCATGATGCCACCGACGATGTGCCTGCCCAGCAAGGCGAAGACGATCAGCACCGGCACGGTGCCGTACAGCGTGCCGGCCATGATGATCGACTGCTCGGGGGCGTAACCGGTGGCCAGGCTTTGCAACGACACCTGGACGGTCGGGTTCTGCGAGCTGAGCGCGATGATCGGCCAGAAGAAGTCGTTCCAGGCGGTCAGGAAGGTCAGCATCGCCAGTACGGTCATCGCCGGTCGGGCGGCCGGCACGATGATCGATAGGAAGATTCGGAAGGTGCTCGCGCCGTCGACGTAGCCAGCTTCGATCAGCTCGTCCGGCACCGCGCTGGCCAGGTACTGCCGCATGAAGAAGACCCCGAACGCGCTGACCAGCGTAGGCAGGATGACGGCCTGCAGGTGGTTGGCCAGGCCGAGTTCGGCCATCATCAGGTACAGCGGGATGATGCCCATCTGCATCGGCACCATCATGGTGACGACGCACAGGCCCAGCAGCACGTTGCGGCCGCGGAACCGCAGCTTGGCAAAGGCGAAACCGGCCAACGTGCAGAACGCGACGGTACCCACCGTGATGGCGCCGGACACGATGAGCGAGTTGATCAAGCCCTTGTTCAGCGGTGCGAGCGCGAACGCCTTGTCGATGTTGCCGAACAACGCCCGGCTCGGTAACAGCGGTGGCGTCCGGCGGGCCAGTTCAGCATTGGTGTGCGATGCCATCACGACCGTGTAGTACAGCGGGAACGCCGAGATCAGGGTCAGCACGATCAGCGCCAGGTACGTTCCGGCGCCGGCCTGCATCGACCGGCCGCCGGTCCGGCGGCGCACCGGTCGGCCGGCTACCGCATGCGATGAGGCCGCTTCGACCGACCGCAGCACGGTGCTGGTCATCGGGTGACCTCCAGCACGGACGTGCCGGGCTGCGCCGGGGTGATGGGCAGCACCGCGCCGAACCGATGCTCGCGGCGTCGGGACAGCAGTAGGTTCACCAGTACGGCGGCCAGGATGATCACGAACATCGTCCAGGCGGTCGCCGATGCCAGGCCTAACCGGTCGTTGGTCCAGCCTTGCTGGTACATCAACAGTCCCAGCGTCTGGAACTGGCCGGACGTTCCGCCGTCGGGCAAACCACTGTGGTAGAGCAAGGGCTCGCCGAACAGCTGGGCCGCCCCGATGGTGGAGACCACGATGGTGAACAGGATGGTCGGTCGCAGGCCAGGGACGGTGACATGCCGGAACTGCTGCCAGCGCGAGGCCCCGTCGATCTCGGCCGCCTCGTACAGCGCGGAGTCGATGGCCTGCATACCGGCCAGGTAGATCAGTGCGTTGTAGCCTGTCCATCGCCAGGTCACGATGGCCGACACCGCGACCTGGCTGGGCCATTTGGAACCCTGCCAGTCCAACCGGGGCAGGTGCAGCAGGTGGAGACCCCAGTTGACGATGCCCAGATCCTTGTCGAACAGCTGGAGGAAGATCACCGTCGCCGCGGCCAGGCTGGTGGCGTACGGCATCAGCATGGCAACCCGGAAGAAGGTGCGGGCCCGTAGCCGGTAGTTGAGCAGGTGTGCGATGCCCAGCGCCAGGCACAGCTGCGGGACGGTCGAGATCACCCCGATGCTGATGGTGTTGCGCAACGCGTTGTAGAAGAACTTGTTGGTGAACAGGTTGCGGTAATTGGCCAGGCCGACCCATTGCTGCTGGTGGTAGCTGGTCAGCCGCACGTTGTGCAGCGATACCCAAGCGGTGTCCAGCCAGGGGTAGATGCTAAAGGCCGCGAACACCAAGAAGAACGGGGCGACGTAGGCATAGCCGGCCTTGCTGCCGGGCAGCCTGGAGCGTTTGGCCGGCCGGGCGCGCAACCGGCGGTCGTTCAACCGGTCGGTAGTGCTGACGGACATCGGGTCACCTCTGGTCAGGATCGGCTCCTGCCGCCACGGCGGTGACGGCAGGAGACGGCCGGTTCTGCTGGCTGCACGAGCTAGCCGGTGACCTGCTTGATGGCGTCCATCGCGTCGGAGAATGCCTTGTCCGGACTGGTGTTCTTGGTCTCGACGTTGGTTAGTGCGGTGGTGAACGCGTTCTGGATCTGGGTGTCGTACAGGCCGATCGGCGGAATCTTAAGGGAGTCGGAGATCTTGCCGTAGATCTGTCCGACCGGCGCGTTGCTGAAGTAGGCGCTGGTGGCGCCCTGCACGGACGGGTCAGTCGCCGCCTGGCTGTTGGACGGCCAGTGACCGCCCTTGGTCCACATGGTGATCTCCTGCTGCTTGTTGGTCAGCCATTCCACCAGTTGCTCGGCGGCCTTCTGGTGCTTGGACGCCTTGGGCACGGCCAGCCATGAGCCACCCCAGTTGGTTGCGCCGCCGGGTAGCACCGGCGCCACGCTCCAGGTGCCGGAGCCGGCAGCACCGGCTTGGCTCTGGATGTAGCCCATCATCCAGGTGGGGCAGGCGATGGCCGCGAACGCTCCGTTGGAGAATGCCTTGTTCCAAGGTGGTTGGAACTGCGCGAGTCCTGCCGTCACCTTGGCCTCGGCCGCTTCGGTGGCGTACTTCCAGGCGTTCTTGACCCCGTCACTGTTGCTCACGTCCGGCGTGCCGTCGGAGCTGTCGTAGGCCTCGTTGCCCTGGTAGACCGCGGTGCTGAAGATCGAGGCCGCGCTGTCGACGAAGTGGCTGCCGGCCGGCCTGGTCTTGGACGCCTCGTACTGCTTGCCGAAGTCGATGAAGTCTTCCCAGGTCGACCACCTGCTGGTCAGCGCGGCGCCGTCGGATGGCAGCCCGGCCGCCTTCAGCAGATCGGGCCGATAGCAGATCGCCTCCGGACCGGCGTCGGTACCCAGGCCAAGCACCTTGCCGTCCGCCGTCGATGCCTGCTGCCACTTCCAGTCGTAGAAGGACGACTTCAGCGAGTTGCCTTCCGGAAGCGCGGCGAAGTCGACGAACTGGTTGGCGTGGTTGTGCACCACGTCGGATACGAAGCCGATTTCGATTCCCTGAACGTCGTCCAGGCCGCTGCCCGACGCCAGCCGGGTCTTGAGCCGGGTCCAGTAGTCCGCGGACTGCTCCACGTCGTCCTCGGCGATGGTGACGTTCGGGTGCTGCTTCATGTACTCGGCGTAGAGTCCGGCCTCCTTGAAGCCGAACGTGCCGAACAGGCCGACGGTGAGGGTGACCTTGGCGTTCGGGTCGTCCGCGGCGTTGCCGGCGTTCTTGCTCGAGGAGCAGGCGGCTAGGCCGGTGACGGCCAGGGTACTGAGCGCGACCGCGGCGGTGAGGCGCAGTCCGGCGCGAGACGGGTGGCGTGAGCGGGACATCGAGATCCTCCTGAATGGCGATCCACGGCAAGGACCGGTGCCGACCGGATCGGGTGAGCGGGCGGAAGGTATGCGATGTGAGAGCGCTCTCACAACTGCCAGCGAGAATGCGCGTCGGCATCGCGCGTGTCAAGCCTCTAGGCCGGATTGCCACCCAATTTGTTGTTGCCGAGGCCAAATCCGGCCAACTGGCCGCTCAGGCGGTTTGTCGGCGGATCAGCTCGACCGGCAGCACCGTCTGCATCGCGGCCGGCTCGCCGGCGATCCGCCGCAACAGGGTGGACGCCATGGTCCGGCCCATCTCGGCGATCGGCTGCCGCACCGTGGTCAGCGCCGGATGCGCCAGCTCGGCGTCGCCGATGTCGTCGAAACCGACCACCGCAATATCGTGGAACACCCGCCGGCCGGTTGCCTCGATGGCCCGCATCGCACCGATCGCGGTCAGGTCCGAGGCAGCGAACACCGCGTCGATGTCCGGGCTTTCGGTCAGCAGTTCGACCATCGCGGCCTGGCCGCTGGCGATGCTGAACCGACCGTGGCCGACCAACCGGGCCTCCACCGGCCGATCGGCCCGCTCCATCGCCCGCTGGTAACCGGCCAGCCGGTCCTGGCCGGCACACATGTCCAGCGGCCCGGTGATGGTGGCGATCCGCCGCCGGCCCGTCCCGACCAGGTAGGACGTCGCCATAGCCGCCCCGCCCACGTTGTCGGAGTCCACGAAGAACAGCCGGTCGTCACCGTTCAGCGGCCGGCCGCTGAGCACGGTCGGCACCTTATGCGCCTCCAGCTCCTGGGGCAGCTGGTCGCGACCGTGCAGCGAGAGGACTAGGACGCCGTCAACGTGGCCACCGCCGGCATAGTGGATGAACCGCCGGTGCTCCAGCTCGGTCGAGGCCACCGTGAACACCAGTTGCAGGCCGGCCGCCGCGATCACGGTTTGTGCCCCGCGCAGCATGCCGAGGAAGAACGGGTCGGAGAACAGCCGGTCCTCGGTCTCGGCGACCAGGAAGGCCACCGAGTCGCTGCGACCCGTGACTAGCGCCCGGGCCGCCCGGTTCGGCGCGTAGGAGATCTCAGCCGCCGCCCCGAGCACCGAAGCGCGGGCTTGCTCGCTGACGTTGCTGGCCCCCCGCAGCACCCGGCTTGCGGTCGCGCGGGACACACCGGCGCGGGCGGCCACCTCCTCGAGGGTCGGCGGATGCCTGACGCCCGGATCGAAGCCGTTCACGGCAGCAGTTTTGCACGCCAGGGCGGCGGACGTTCTGAAAGCCGGCCGAGCGCTGCCGACCGGCCGTCCCGGAACCGCCGTCCGCTGGGGGTAACGATTGACACGCCGTGGCCGATCGGTGACAGGGACCCGGGGTAGGGTCTGCGCGTTCAGCCGAATCATCAGAGGGCACACACATTGAAGAACTTGCGAGTCATCCTGGCCGCCACCGTCGCCATGATCGTGGCAGGAGCCCTGGGAACTGCGGTTCTCAATTCACGCCCAGCCGATGCGCATCCGTCCCATCGGGTGCTGCCCGCGTTGGCCAAGCACCGACCGGCGATCCGGCCGATCAACTCGGCCAAGCAGGCGGCGGTGCTGGCCGATCTGCGCGCCAAGCTCGACGCCCGGCGGAACAACCGGCCGGGGACGTCCGCCCCGCCCACTTCGATCGCCCGGCTGGACCCGCAGCTCTACCGGCTGGCCGGCGTGCCGGGTGCGGTTGGCTCTGACGGCATCCGGCCGACCGCGAACGGGACGGTCGAGGTGAGCGTGACCGGCCCGTCGGCGGCGGCTGCGGCCCGAGCGGTCGGCGGCCGGGTGATCGCCAGCTTCAACGGCACCGTGTCGGTCGCGCTGCCGCCGAGCAAGCTGCGGTCGTTGGCCGGCCAACCAGGTGTGGGGCGGGTGCAGCCCGCGGTCCGTGCGATGCCGACGGTGATCAGTGAGGGTGTGCAGTCCTCCGGAGCCCAGGCCTGGGTCAACAACGGCAACCTGGGCAACGGCGGCGCCGGCGTCAAGGTCGGCATCGTCGACGCCGGCTTCGGCAACCTGGCCGCGGAGGAGTCCGCCGGCCACCTGGATTCGACCAAGATCCACTACACCGCGGGCGGTTCGCAGGACCACTGTGCCGACCAGAGCGGCACTGACCACGGCACCGCGGTTGCCGAGATCGTGTACCAAATGGCGCCGCAGGCCGACCTCTACCTGTACTGCGTGGACGACAACGTCGGTTTCTCCCAGTCCAGCGCGCAGCTCGTGGCAGCGGGTGTGAAGATCGTGAACAGCTCGCTGGGCTTCACCGCCGAGACCCGTGGGGACGGCTTCGGTGGCGCCAGCTCCACCGAGCTCGCGGTGCGCACCGCCCGAGAGGCCGGCGTGCTGTGGATCCAATCGGCCGGCAACACCGCCGAGGACCACTGGACCGGCAACCTGGTCGACGCCAACCGGGACGGCTACGTCGACCTGCTGAACACCACCGACGCCGGTGAGGCGGACGTGACCGCGCTCGACCCGCAGACCAGCGGCACCGTGGTGCTCAGCTGGGACCAGTGGCCGAGCACATCGCTGCCGATCACCCTGGCAGTCGCCGAATTCGACGGCAGCACCGACCAGCAAATCGGTGACACCGCCTTCGTCACGCACGGTTCCGGCGGCGACCCGACCCTGGGCATCGACATCAGCAACGACTCCACCACCAGCGGCGACTACCACATCTACGAGGTCTTCGTGGTGGTCGACACCGGCACTCCCACGCTGCGCTATGACCTCAGCTACGGCGGCGACGTATACCCGTCCTACCTGAGCGATCAGAACCCGAGCCGGGCCGCCGGCGGCAGCATGTTGGAGCCGGCGACCTCGCCGTGGGCGCTGGCGGTCGGTGCGGCGAGCTGGCACGACAACTCGCTGGAGCCGTTCTCCTCCCGCGGGCCGACCATCGACGGCCGGATAAAGCCGGATCTGCTCGGCTACGACGGGGTGTCCTCCAACATCTCCGACGTGCAATCCTCCGACGGCACCAACACCGGCTTCTACGGCACCTCGGCGGCGGCCCCGCACGTGGCCGGCGCGGCCGCGTTGGTGGCATCCCAGAACCCGGCGATGGATGCCAGCGACATCGAGGCCTTCCTGGAGAAGCACGTCAGCCCGCCGACCAACACCACCGGGCACGGCCTGCTGGATATCCGGCCGGCCAGCGCGAGTTCCGTGCACGGGGTGGTCGGCTCCGGCTACGTCCCGCTCGTCCCACCGTTGCGGATCGTCGACACCCGCAGTGGCCTCGGTGGCCGCACCGGGCCGATGGTGGCCGGCACCGAACTGTCGGTCACGCTGCCCAGCGCGGTGCCGAACAACGCCAGCTCGGTGGTGCTCAATGTCACCGGCATCAACGCCAAGGGCACCACCTACCTGTCGGTGTACCCGGACACCTTCTCCGGCTCCACCAACCTCAGCCTGAGCAGCATCGACAACAACGCGGCGGTGGCCGCGGTGGTCCGGGTGAACAGCTCGCACGGCTTCAAGCTGCTCAACCGCAGTGCCAACACCGACGCGGTGGTCGACGTGGTCGGCTACTTCACGGTGGCCGGCTCGTCCGGTGACGGCTACGCCCCGATCAATCCGACCCGGATCCTGGACACCCGGTCGACCATCGGTGGCCACCAGCGGTGGATGTACCCGAACGAGACGATCACCATCCCGGTGGCGCCGGCCAGCGGCACCGGTGTGGTGCCGGCCGGGGCCAGCGCGGTGGTGATCAACCTGACCGCGCTGACCGAAAGCCACGACGGCTACCTGATGACCTACCCCAGTACGCCGAGCGGGACGTCCTCGCTGGATTACAAGAAGGCGGTGTCCCGGTCCAATCTGGCGGTGGTCGCGCTCGCGTCGAACGGGACGTTCAAGCTGCAGAACCGGACGGCGTACACCGACGTCATCGTGGACGTGGTCGGCTACTTCAGCTCCAGCGCGCCCGGCCGGTTCGTGACCCTGCCGGCGCCGGTCAGCATCGTCGACACCCGAACCGGTAAGGGCGGCCGGATCGGCGCGATGACCAGCAACGCGGTGCTGACCGAGGACGGGGCCGGGCTGAACCAGGTGCCCTACCACGCCACCGCGCTGTGGACCGGTTACGACGCCGTGCTGGCCAGCGCCAGCGGGTACCTGACCGTGTATGCGGCTGGCGGCGCAGCGCCGCACACGTCCAACATGGACTACGGCAAGGGCCGGACGGTCGCCAACGCGGTGGTGGCCAACCTGTCCCAGCCCAGCAACGGGGCCGGTCGGTTCAGCACGGTCAACCGGGTCGGCACCACCACCATCACCGAGGACCTGTTCGGCTACTTCGCCGCCAGCTAGCGGCTACCGGGACGGCCGGCACTCTTCGGGCTGATCTTCATGAGTTCTGGCCGCTATGGCGACCGAAAGTTATGAAGATCGCGAGATTATGAAGATCGCGACTTTGTGACGACGGCGTCGACGCTATTCACCCGGGGCGATGGCCGGCGCCGGCGCGGCGGAGGTGAGTACCGAAAGGTGAGTACCGGCGTCGGTCATGACCGACGGTGGTACTCACAATCGCCCGGAACGGGCCGTGGTCTCGGCGGTTCGCAACATCTGGCAGAATGGCCGACTGAGTACCGGCCGGTGCGCGGACCCTCTCCCCGCACGCCGACCAGTCCCTGCGGCCAGCACCCGCGGTGTTCCCCAGCTACGGCGCGCTGGCCCGTCCTTGCACATATTGGAGTGAACTGCACCCGTGGCAACCAAGATCAAGCTCACTCGTGTCGGCAAGATGCGCGAGCCGCACTACCGCGTGGTCGTCGCCGACGCCCGCACCAAGCGGGACGGTCGATCCATCGAGACGATCGGTGAGTACCACCCGAAGAACGACCCGTCGATCATTCGGATCGACGCCGAGCGGGCGGCCTACTGGCTTGGGGTCGGTGCCCAGCCGACCGAGGCGGTCACCGCCATTCTGAAGGTCACCGGTGACTGGCAGCGGTTCAAGGGCCTGCCGGAGCCGCCGCCGATGAAGGTCGCCGAGGCCAAGCCGGACAAGCGGGCGCTGTTCGACGCCGCGCTGAAGGACTCCGAGGGCGAGCCGACCGCGTCCGCGACCACGCCGCGCAAGAAGGCTGCTCCGAGGAAGGCCGAGCCGCAGCCGGTCGACCAGGCGCCGGCCGAGACCGCCGAAGCCGCGAGCCAAGCCGATGCCGCCGAAGGCGCAGGCAGCTAGGTGCTTGAAGAAGCGCTGGAGCACCTGGTCCGCGGCATCGTCGACCACCCGGACGACGTGGTGGTGGATCTGATCGACAACCGGCGTGGTCGCCGGCTGGAGGTTCGGGTGCATCCGGACGACCTCGGCCGGGTGATCGGTCGTAACGGCCGTACCGCCAAGGCGTTGCGCCAGGTTGTCAACGGCGTCGGTGGCAAGGGCATCCGGGTCGACGTGGTCGACACCGACGAGGGCCGCTGACGGCCACCCAGCCGGACGATGTGGTCGCCGTCGGCCGGGTCGGCAAGGCCCTCGGCGTGCGTGGTGACGTCCTGGTCCAGCCGTGGACCGACACCCCGGACGAACGGTTCGCCCCGGGAACGACGCTGCGCACCGAGCCGGCCGACCGTGGCCCGCTCACGGTGGGCCAGACCCGCAGCCACTCCGGCAAGCTGGTGGTGCACTTCGAAGGGGTGGACGACCGCACTACCGCCGAGACGTTGCGGGGTGTGCTGCTGGTGACGCCCGCATCCGAGCGGCCGCCGATCGCTGATCCGGACGAGTTCTACGACACCGACCTGATCGGGCTGTCGGTGCGCACCGTGCAGGGCCACCCGCTCGGCCCGGTCACCGACGTGCTGCATTCGGCGGCCGGCAGCCTGCTGGCGATCGATGTCGCCGGCACCGAAGTGCTGCTGCCGTTCAAGTTGGAGTTCGTGCCCCGCATCGACCTGGCCGCCGGCATCGCCGAGGTCGACCCACCGGATGGGTTGCTGGAGCTGTGAGTGAGCATCGAGCGAGGTACGAGCGAGGCGCGGAGCGAACGCCGCGATGAGCGCTCGCGCGAAGAGCCAGGTGCAGCTGTGAGTGAGCATCGAGCGAGGTACGAGCGAGGTGCAGCTGTGACCGAAACTCCGGCCGAACTCAGCGTGGACGTGGTCACCATCTTCCCGGATTACCTGGCGCCGCTGCGGGAATCGCTGCTCGGCCGGGCGATCGAGCGGGGGCAGGTCCGGCTCGGTGTGCATGACCTGCGCCGGTGGACCAGCGACGTCCACCGGACCGTCGACGATACCCCGTACGGCGGCGGACCGGGCATGGTGATGTTGCCCGAGCCATGGGGCCAGGCGCTGGACGAACTGGCACCGCCGACCGCGGCCGGCCAACCGCGGCTGATCGTGCCGACCCCGACCGGCCGGTTGTTCAACCAATCGGTCGCCGCTGAACTGGCTGCCGAGCCGTGGCTGCTGTTCGCCTGCGGCCGGTACGAGGGCATCGACGCCCGGGTGGTCGAGTACGCCGCCCGCCGGATGCCGGTGGACGAGATCAGCCTGGGCGACTACGTGCTGTGCGGCGGCGAAGTGGCTGTCCTGGTGATCATGGAAGCGGTGGCCCGGCTGATCCCGGGCGTGCTGGGCAACGCGCTGTCGGCTGCGCAGGACTCCTTCGCCGCTGCCTACGGCGGGCTGCTGGAGGCGCCGGTCTACACCAAGCCGGCGCAGTGGCGGGGCCTGGACGTCCCGGAAGTGCTGCTGTCCGGGCATCACGCCAACATCGAGCGGTGGCGCCGGGAACAGTCCGAGGCGCGCAGCCGCAGCCGCCGACCGGACCTGCTGGGGCAGTAGCGGGCAGGTCCCGGTTTCTCGTTCTGCGCCCTGATATGGCACCATCGTGTGGTTGCCTTGGCCCCGATCGGTGGGCCGGATGCGGCAGCGTCACGAGGATCAGATCAAGACGTGGATGTCGTTCGAGCGTGCTGCCGCGCGCCTGGACGCGTAAGACGAAGGAAGCGACGCATGGACACCTTGCACACGCTGGACGCCGAATCGCTGCGCAGCGACGTGCCGGACTTCCGACCCGGCGACACCCTGAAGGTGCACGTCCGGGTCATCGAAGGTACCCGCTCCCGGGTCCAGGTTTTCCAGGGAGTCGCCATCCGTCGTCAGGGCGGTGGCCTGCGGGAGACCTTCACCGTCCGCAAGGTCAGCTTCGGCGTCGGAGTGGAGCGCACCTTCCCGGTGCACACCCCGGTGATCGAGAAGATCGAGGTCATCACCCGTGGCGACGTTCGGCGCGCCAAGCTCTACTACCTGCGCGATCTTCGCGGTAAGGCCGCCAAGATCAAGGAGAAGCGCGACACGGTCGCCCGCTGATCGTCGACCCGGCGCACCCCCGCACGCCACGAGGTGTCGAACGAGACCATGAGCGAGGACGCCGATCGCGGCGAGCAGCACTTCGAGCACCAGTCGATGACCCCCCGCCAGCCGGACGAGCCGACCGAGCCCACGGTCGACGCGGTAGCCGGCGAACCATCGGCGACCGGCTCGACGCCGGCTGAGGCCGTGGCCGATCCGGTGCCCGCCGGTGCGTCTCGGCGCCGGTTCTACCAGCGGCGATCGGCACCGGCGAGCCGTACCCGCCGCCGGCTGGCATCCAGCCTGGAGCTGCCGATTCTGATCGTGATTGCCATCGCGATCGCGATCGTGTTGAAGACCTTCGTGATCCAGCCGTTCTACATTCCGTCCCAGTCGATGGAACAGACCCTGCACGGCTGTCCGAGCTGCGCCGGCGACCGAATCCTGGTGTTCAAGCCGGTGTACAAGGTTCGCGACCCGCACCAGGGCGACGTGGTGGTGTTCACCGCACCGACCGATTGGGACGGCGCCGGCGTGACGCTGTCCAGCAATCCCCTGGCGCATGCCGTGCAGTGGTTCGGCCAGTTGGTAGGCGTGGTGCCGCCCAGCGAGAAGGACCTGGTCAAGCGGGTAATCGCCGTCGGCGGGCAGACCGTGCGGTGTTGCGACAACAACGGCAATGTGCAGGTCTCCGACCACGGCGTGGCCGGCCCGTGGCGCAGCTTGAACGAGCCGTACATCTACCAGAACAGCTCATGGACCAAGCCCACCTCGCCGGGCGTCCGGAGCCCTGATGACAGCCGCACGTTCGGGCCGGTGACGGTTCCGGCCGGCCGGCTGTGGGTGATGGGCGATCACCGCAACGACTCGGCCGACTCCCGCTACCACTGCGGCGATCAGGGCCCGGGGCCGAACTGCGATCCGGTCAGCAGCACCGTCGCGGTATCGGCGGTGATCGGCAAGGCGGTGGTGATCGCCTGGCCGCCGTCGCGGTGGCGCACTCTCGGCACGCCCAAGACGTTCCGCTCGCTGGGGCTGCCAGGCCCCGGCTCCCTGCCCACCGAGCCGGCTGCCTACGCGCTGGCCGGTGTCGGCCTGGTCGGCGGCTGGCGGCGTAGCAGGCGTCGATGAGCGCGGTCTGCCGGACGCCGGAATCGCTGCCGGAACCGAGGCCACGCACCGCCGGTCGGATCCTGTTGGTGGACGATCAGCAGCGGGTGTTGTTGATCCACGACCGGATCGACCTGGATGCCACGACCTCGCATTGGATCGCGCCCGGCGGTGGCCTGGAACCCGGTGAGACCCCGGCCGAAGCGGCCGTCCGGGAGGTGTACGAGGAGACCGGATTGCGGGTGTCGCTGGACTCCGACGCCGAGGCGATGTACATCGAACGGGTGCGATTTACCTTTGCCGGGGAGCACATCGACCAGACCAACCACTACTACCTGGTGCGGGTCCGCTCCGGCCTGCCGGTGCGGCCGGCGGCCAATACCGAGTTCGAGAAGGTGATCGGGCTCGGGTACCGGTGGTGGCCGTTGGGCGAGCTCGAGTCGGCGCCCGTGGTCCGCGAGCCGATCACTATGGTCGAACTGATCAGGCAGGCGATCGGCGGTGAGCAGGGTGACGAATAGCACCGGTCGGAAGCCGGCCGCCCGCCGGCCCACCCGGGTACCGCCGCCGACGCTGCGCTTCGAGCGCGAAATATGGCGCACCGGAGCCGGCCTGTTGGCCGCCGTCGATGAGGTCGGCCGCGGCGCGCTGGCCGGTCCGGTATCGGTCGGCGTGGTGCTGCTCGACGCACGCACCAAGCCGGCGCCGTTCGGGGTGGCCGACTCCAAGCTGCTGACCGCGCAGGCCCGGCAACGGCTGGTGCCGCGGATCAAGCGCTGGGCCGCCGATAGCGCGGTAGGCCATGCCGAAGCGGCCGAGATCGACCGGATCGGGGTGATCGCCGCGCTGCGATTGGCCGCCGAACGGGCGGTGTCGCAACTGTCCCGACGGCCGGACTGGGTGCTGCTGGACGGCAACCACGACTATCTGACTCGACGGGAGCAGCCCACGCTATTCGACGAAGCCGGGACGGCAGACGTCGCCGAGGAAGCTGGTTGGCGGTGCACGGTGCCGGTATGGACGCTGATCAAGGGCGACATGCGCTGCTCCTCGATCGCGGCGGCCTCGGTGCTGGCCAAGACCGAGCGGGACGCGATGCTGATCGAGCTGGCCGAGCAGTATCCGCTCTACGGCTTCGCCGAGAACAAGGCTTACGCGTCGCCGCAACACCTCGCCGCCCTGGTCGAACACGGACCGTGCGCGATCCATCGTTGCTCGTGGAACTTGCCGGGGCTGGCCGGTCGGGAGGGCGGCGCCGGCATCTCGATGGCCGAGGCGCTGCAAATGCCCGATGTGATAGCTAGCCTGACCGGCGCGGAGCTGATGGGTGATGATGGAGACATGATTTCCGTGGGACTCGACCGATGAGCGCTGAAGATCTCGAGAAGTACGAGACCGAGATGGAGCTTCAGCTCTATCGGGAGTACAAGGACATCGTCGGCCAGTTCAGCTATGTGGTAGAGACCGAACGCCGGTTCTACCTGACCAACGACGTGCAGCTGGTTCCGCGCAATGCCGACGGCGAGGTCTACTTCGAGGTCACCATGCGCGATGCCTGGGTCTGGGACATGTACCGGCCGGCCAGGTTCGTCAAGAACGTGCGGGTGCTTACCTTCAAGGACGTCAACGTCGAGGAGCTCGATAAGCCCGATCTCGACCTGAGCGCCAAGGACGGCTTCGGCAGCAGCTGATCGGCGATTTTGGCAAAGGCCGATCCACAGGCCGAACCGCTGTCCACAACTTCGCTCGGGCCGCCGCCGGTGGCCGGTAATCGCGGCAGCCTGGGCACATGCCAGCCCCAGCCGCTATCGGCCGCTACGGCGAGACCATCGCCGCCCGGATGCTGGTGGACGCCGGCTACCAGCTGATCGAGACCAACTGGCGCTGCCCGGACGGCGAGATCGACATCGTGGCCGCGACCGGTCGCACCCTGGTCATCTGCGAGGTGAAGACGCGTTCGTCCACCGCGTTCGGTGACCCGGCCGAGGCGGTCGGCGAGGTCAAGTCCGGCCGGCTGCGCCGACTCGCCGCCAGGTGGCTGGCCGAGCATCCTGGCAGCTGGGACGTGGTCCGCTTCGACGTGGTGTCGGTATTGCGGCCACCGGCCGGGCCGGCCCAGGTACGCCATCTCCGGGCGGCCTTCTGATGGCGCTCGCCCGAACCCTGTCGGTGGCGCTGGCCGGCGTATCCGGTCGGCTGATAGAGGTCGAGGCAGACATCTCGGCCGGTCTGCCGGGGCTCACCTTCACCGGGCTGGCCGACGTCTCGGTGCTGGAATCGCGCGAGCGGATCCGGGCCGCCGTGCTGAACTCCGGCCTGGACTGGCCGAACCGGCGGGTGACGGTAGCAATGCTGCCGGCCGACTTGCGCAAGAACGGCTCGGTGTTCGACCTGGCGCTGGCCGTCGCGGTGCTAGCGGCCGCCGGCGAGCTGCCGCCTGCCGCGGTCGACGGTGTGGCCTGGCTCGGTGAACTCGGCCTGGACGGCAGGCTGCGCTCGATTCGAGGGACGTTGCCGGCGGTGCTCGCAGCGCAAGCCGCCGGGGTACGCACGGTCGTGGTGCCGGCAGCCAATGCCGGTGAGGCAGCGCTGGTGACCGGACCGGTGGTGCGGGTTGCGCATTCATTAGCGGAGGTGGTGGCCGCACTGCGCCCGTCCGGCAGCGAGCTGGCCCTGGCGGCTCCGGTGACCGGCGCAGCGCCGGAACCGCTGCCCGATCTAGCCGAGGTGGTCGGCCAGCCGGTGGCGCGCCGGGCGTTGGAGATCGCGGCCGCCGGTGGCCACCACCTGCTGCTGGAAGGCGTGCCCGGTGCCGGTAAGACCATGCTGGCCGAGCGGCTGCCGTCGATCCTGCCGGCGCTGAGCACCGGCGAGGCGCTGGAGGTCACCGCGATTCACTCGGTCGCGGGCACCCTGCCGCCGGGCGCCGGCCTGCTACGCCGGCCGCCGTTGCAAGCCCCGCACCACACGTCATCGATGGCCGCGCTGGTCGGCGGCGGTAGCGGGCTCGGCCGTCCCGGCGCCGTCTCGCTGGCACATCGCGGGGTGCTGATCTTGGATGAGGCGGCCGAGTTCAAGAGCTCCGTTCTCGACTCACTACGGCAGCCGCTGGAGTCCGGCCAGATCGTGCTGCACCGTACCGGTGGGGCGGTGTGTTATCCGGCGCGGTTCCAGCTGGTACTGGCCACCAATCCGTGCCCCTGCGGTGCTCGACGGGACGTCGACTGCGGCTGCACCCCGGATGCCCGGCGGCGATACCGGCGCAGGTTGTCGGGTCCGCTGCTGGACCGGATCGACCTGCGGGTGCCGATGGACCCGGTGTCGCGGGCGGAGTTGATGACCGAGCCGACCGGTGTGGAGTCCAGCGCCACCGTGGCTGCCAGGGTGGCACAGGCCCGACTGGCCGCCAGGCGGCGGTGGGCCGAGCACGGCTGGACCAGCAATGCCGAGGTTCCCGGACCGGTGCTGCGGTCGACACGGTGGCTGCCGGAACGCGCCGCGCTGAATCGGCTGGACGACGAGTTGGAGACCGGCTCGCTGAGCGCCCGCGGCTGCGATCGGGTGTTGAAGCTGGCCTGGACCATCGCCGATCTCGCCGGCCGGCCGCGGCCCGGCGCCGCGGAGGTATCCGAAGCCATCGGTCTGCGCACCGGACGCTGTGTGGCCGGTGTGCCATGAGCGAGCAGCGCGGCGACTCCACGCCGGACTCCGTCGGCAGCGCAGAGGCCGACCGGCTCGCGGCGGCCTACCTGAGCCGGGTCGCCGAACCTGCCTCGGTGCCGTTGTGGATGTTCGTCAACCAGCACGGTTACCAGGCAGCTGCCGCAGCCGTCCGGGCCGGTGACGTGCCACCGGCGGTCGCGGCCTGCACCGAGGCGCGCCGGAAGTCAGCCGATCCGTTCGCCGACCTGGCGGCGGCCGAGCGGAACGGTATCCGGCTGCTCAGCCCGGCCGACGACGAGTGGCCGCACTTCGCCTTCGCCGCGCTCGCCGCCACCGCCGAGCGCCGGGTGGCGCAATGGTGCGCCGGTCAGCACGCCCGACCGGGCCGAGGTGAGTTGATTCCGCCGCTAGCGCTGTGGGTGCGCGGTGCCGGTTCGCTGCGATCGGTGGGTGTCCAGGCGATTGCGGTGGTCGGGTCCCGGGCCGCGACCGGATACGGCGAGCAGATCGCTGCCGACTTCTGCTATCACCTGGCCCGACGCGGTGTGGTGGTGGTCTCCGGCGGGGCATACGGCATCGATGCCGCCGCCCATCGTGGCGTCCTGGCGGCGGACGGGGTTTCGGTGCTGGTGTCGGCCGCCGGCGTGGACCGTCCTTATCCCAGCGGCAACCGAGCGCTGTACGAACGCACCGTCGAACGTGGACTGGTGATCAGCGAACGACCGCCGGGCAGCGCACCGCATCGGCAGCGGTTCCTCAGCCGGAACCGGATCATCGCGGCGCTGGGTACGGCGACCCTGGTGGTGCAGGCAGGTGCCCGGTCGGGGGCGCTGAACACCGCCGGCTATGCCCGCGACCTCGGACGTCCGGTGCTGGCGGTGCCGGGGCCGATCTCCTCGGCGATGTCGGTCGGTTGTCACCGGCTGCTACAGCGTCCGGACGAGCCGGCCCATCTGGTGACCAGCGTCGAGGAGGTGCTGAGCTTCTGCGGCGGCGTGACCAGCGGCGGCACCGGCACGGCTACTACCTCGGCGAAAGCAGGGCCGGTGTCAGCCGGTTATGAGGCGCTGGACCTGGTTGCCCGGTCGGTACTGGACGGCTTCCCGGCCAGGGGCGTGGTGACCGAAGCCAACCTGGCCAGGTTGTCCGGGCAACCCATCCAGCAGGTGATCGGCGCCCTGCCCGCGCTGCTGGCGCTGGGCCTGGTGACGGTCAGTCGCGAGGGCTACCGGCTGGCTCGGTCCAGCGTGGCGAGTTGACCGGCCGCCGGGCGGCGCGCACTGTCGTCGGATGGGCGTGCCGAACAGCGAGCAGGACCGCCCCCGCGCGACCCCGCTACCGACCCGCCAGCGGCCACCGCGCCTGCGGCTCGCCGGGTTACGCGCCGAGTTGCCGGCCGAGTTCAGCGCGGCCCTCGCCGACTTCGAACGGTTCCTGCGACTGGAACGCAACCGGTCCCAGCACACCGTCCAGGCCTACCTCGGTGACCTCACGCTGCTGCTGCACCATCTGGCCGCCACCGGCCAGACCCGGCTGTCCACGCTCAGCCTGCGCGACCTGCGCGGCTGGCTCGCGACGCTGCACCGATCCGGTGCCTCGCGCACCACCCTGGCCCGACGGGCCGCGGCTGCACGCACCTTCACCGAGTGGGCATTCCAACACCGGTTGTTGCCGGCGAACGTCGGTGAGTTGCTGGCCAGCCCCAGGCCACATCGAACCATTCCGGCGGTGCTGTCCCAGGCCGAAGCCGGCCGGGTCATCGACGCACTGGACGGCGCCGACCCGCTTCAGTTGCGTGACCGGCTGATCCTGGAACTGCTGTACGGGACCGCCATCCGGGTGGCCGAGTTGGTCGGGCTGAACCTGGCCGACGTGGACCAGGGCCGCCGGGTGCTGCGCGTCATCGGCAAGGGGGACAAGCAGCGGATGGTGCCGTACGGCCTGCCCGCGGCCGAGGCGCTGCAAGCCTGGCTGGCGGCCGGCCGGCCGGCGTGGGTGCGTCCGGCCTCCGGCAACGCGTTGTTGCTGGGTCAGCGGGGCGGCCGGCTTGACCAGCGGACCGCTCGAGCCGTGGTCAACCGGGCCACCGACGGGCTGGCCGGCGGCAATGGGCTGTCACCGCATGCGCTGCGGCACACCGCGGCCACCCACCTGCTGGACGGCGGTGCCGACCTGCGCGCGGTGCAGGAGCTGCTCGGTCACGCGAGCCTCGCGACGACCCAGATCTACACGCATGTGTCGGTCGAGCGGTTGCGCACCAGCTTCACCCGGGCCCATCCGCGCGCCTGAACGGGTAGTCCCAGGGCAGCAGCCGAACCGGTCCCAGCGGGAGCAGCAAAGTCAACGGGTTCAGGTAGCCAGATCCGTTCCGGGCGCCCCAGTGCAGGCAGTTGGCGGCCGGGCATCCCGGATGCCGACCGGTGAGCCGGCCGATCGGCTGACCAGGCCGCACCCGTTGACCAACCGTGACGCTCGGAGTGACCGGCTCGTACTCGGTGCTGATCCCGTCCGGATGGCTGATGACCACCACGCCCCGACCGGCGACCGGCCCGGCGAAGCGCACTACGCCGGTGCCCGCGGCCAGCACCTGACCACCGGCATCGGCCAGGTCGACGCCCAGGTGGCCGGCCTGGTACTTCTCGGGCGGTGGCGTGAACCCCCGCAGCACCCGGAGCGCACCGGCAACCGGTGCCTGGTAACGCCCTGGTAGCTGCCGCGAAGCAACCGCCGACGCGGAACCGGGCAACGAGCCGACCAGTATAAAGCTGACAACGGCCACAGCAACGGATCGCATCCTGCCAGCCTCGCGGTGAATCGCGGGCCGGCGACCGACCGCGGCCAATCTGTGGACAGAGCTCAAAATACTGTCCACAGCCAATAGCCCGCAGTGCCGATTTCGTCCGGGCGTCGGCCCAGCGCTAGACTGGTCGAGCACCCGGCGAAAGCTGGGTGACTTCGCGTGCCCTCCTGCCTAGTTCAACCACTAGTGCAGGCAGTTGGCGGCCGACTCGGTCCGGTGCTCAGCACCGGTGACCGGCCGCTAAGCAGGGGCACCAGGGTGATCGGCCGGCCGGCTGCATCACGACAACCGAGGCCGCGGTTCGCCGCGCATGAACGCTAGGAGGACGAGCCGGATGGCCGTCGTCACCATGAAGAACCTGCTCGATTCAGGTGTGCATTTCGGGCACCGGACCCAGCGCTGGAATCCGAAGATGAAGCGGTTCATCTTCACCGAGCGCAACGGCATCTACATCATCGATCTACAGCAGACACTGAGCTACATCGACCGTGCCTACGAGTTCGTCAAGGAGACCGTCGCGCACGGCGGCACGGTGCTATTCATCGGAACCAAGAAGCAGGCCCAGGAGGCCATCGCCGAGCAGTCCACCCGGGTCGGCATGCCCTACGTCAACCAGCGTTGGCTCGGCGGCATGCTCACCAACTTCTCGACCGTCTACAAGCGGCTCCAGCGGCTGAAGGAGCTGGAGGCCATGGAGGCCAACGGCTGGGAAGGCACCGCCACCAAGAAGGAGCAGCTCATCCTGACCCGCGAGAAGGTCAAGTTGGAGCGCACCCTGGGCGGCATCCGGGAGATGTCCAAGACCCCGAGCGCGGTCTGGATCGTCGACACCAAGAAGGAGCATCTGGCGGTTGCCGAGGCGCACAAGCTGAACATCCCGGTGATCGCGATCCTGGACACCAACTGTGACCCGGACGAAGTCGACTACAAGATTCCGGGCAACGACGACGCGATCCGCAGCTCGGCGCTGCTCACCCGGGTAATCGCCGACGCGGTGGCCGAGGGCCTGATGGCGCGGGCCGGCCTGGCCGCCAATGCCGGCCGGGACGACAAGCCCGAGCCGGGTGTGCTTGCCACCGACGAGCCGCTGGCCGACTGGGAGACCGAGCTGCTCAAGCCGACCGACGTGACGGCCGAAGCGGCGCCCGTTCAGGCGCCAGCAGCCGAGTCGCCGGCCGAGACGGCGCCGGCCGACACCGCGGCGGCATCGGACGAAACCGCGGCGGCATCGGACGAAACCGCCGAAGCGACCGACGCCACCTCCTGACCTCGAGCACGGGCTAGCCACGACCCGACCGGCGGCCGAGAACAGGCCCGCCAGGTACACCGCGGCCCGAGTACCCGGCCGCGCCGGCACGGCCCGTTGCCCGAGCCGACGCGCCGACCTAGACCCAGCACGCAGACGAAGAGACGGGACATCGACGAAATGGCAATCACTGCCGCCGACGTGAAGAAGCTCCGTGACGCCACCGGCGCCGGCATGATGGATGCGAAGAAGGCCCTCGAAGGCGCCGACGGCGATTTCGACAAGGCTGTTGAGGAGCTGCGCATCAAGGGCGCCGGCAAGGCCGCCAAGCGGGGCGCCGAGCGGGAGACCAGCAACGGCTTGGTCGCCGCCGCCGAGAACGCGATGATCGAGCTGGCCTGCGAGACGGACTTCGTCGCCAAGAACGAGCAGTTCCAGACGCTGGCCGGCGACATCGTGGCGCACTTCGTGAGCGCATCGGCCACCGACGCGTCCTCGCTGCTCAACGAGACCCTGGCCGACGGTCAGACCGTCGCGCAGAACATCGAGGCGCTCAATGCGGTGATCGGCGAGAAGATCGAGCTGCGCCGCGCGGTCAAGCTGTCCGGCAAGGTCGCGACCTACCTGCACCGCAAGTCCACCGACCTGCCGCCGCAGGTCGGCGTGCTGGTGTCCTTCACCGGCGACGACGTTGCCGCCGCCCGCGGCGCCGCGATGCAGATCGCCGCGCTGAAGGCCCAGTACCTGACCCGCGAGGACGTGCCGGCCGAGACCATCGAGAACGAACGGCGCATCGCCGAGGCCACCGCCCGCGAGGAGGGCAAGCCCGAGGCGGCACTGCCGAAGATCGTAGAGGGTCGGCTTAACGGGTTCTTCAAGTCCGAGGGCGGCGTGCTGCTGGAGCAGTCGGCCGTCCAGGACAACAAGAAGACCGTCAAGGCGCTGCTGGACGAGGCCGGCGTGACGTTGACCGGTTTCGCCCGGTTCGAGGTTGGCGCCGCCTGAGCTCGCGCGATAATCCGGGCTCGGACGACCATCATGGGGGTGCCTGCGCGTCCGGTCGCTGACTTTCCGTCAGGATAGGGCAGGATCGTAAGGCGCATACTTGACGATGAGAGGGGCCGCCATGACCGAGACAGGACAAGCGGCCCTGCTGACTTCCGCGGTGCCGGAGGAGGCCTTCACCGGCTACGGACGGGTGATGCTGAAACTGTCCGGCGAGGTGTTCGGTGGCGGCCACGTCGGCGTGGATCCGGACGTCGTGGCCTCCATCGCCCGGCAGATCTCGCAGGTAATCAGCAAGGGCACCCAGGTCGCCGTGGTGGTCGGTGGCGGCAACTTCTTCCGGGGCGCCGAGCTGAGCCTGCGCGGCATGGACCGCGACCGTGCCGACTACATGGGCATGCTCGGCACCGTGATGAACTGCCTGGCGCTTCAGGACTTCCTGGAGAAGGCCGGCGTGCCGACCCGGGTGCAGACCGCGATCACGATGGGTCAGGTCGCCGAGCCCTATGTGCCCCGGCGCGCCGAGCGGCATCTGGAGAAGGGTCGGGTGGTGATCTTCGGTGCCGGTGCGGGCATGCCGTACTTCTCCACCGACACCGCCGCCGCCCAGCGGGCGCTTGAGATCGGCTGTGACGTCCTGATGATGGGCAAGAGTGGCGTGGACGGGGTGTATGACTCCGACCCGAAGCTGAACCCGGACGCGGTCAAGTTCGACGAGATCAGCTACGACGAGATCCTCCAGCGAGATCTGCACGTGGCCGACGCGACCGCGGTCAGCCTGTGCCGGGACAACGGGATGCCCATCGTGATATTCGATCTTGCCTACGGGAACATCGAAAAGGTGGTCCGTGGTGAGAAGATCGGTACCCGGGTGGGTCCGGCGCGCTGACCGCTGTGCGGACCCCGCCGAGGCCGGCAACGGGCACAGACCAGGGAGACTGACGTGATCGACGAAACGCTCTTCGAGGCCGAGGAGAAGATGGAAAAGGCGGTCTCGGTGTTGCGCGACGACTTGGCCAGCCTGCGCACCGGCCGCGCGTCGGCCAACAGCTTCGCTCGGATCACCATCGACTACTACGGCGCGACAACGCCGCTGCCGCAGCTGGCCTCGGTGAGTACGCCCGAAGCCAGAATGGCCATCATCAAGCCCTATGACGCCAGCCAGCTCAATGCGATCGAGAAGGCCATCCGCAACAGTGACCTCGGTGTCAACCCCAGCAACGACGGCACCCTGATCAGGATCGTCTTTCCGCAGCTCACCGAAGAGCGCCGACGCGAGCTGGTCAAGGTGGCCAGGCACAAGGGCGAGGAGGCCAAGGTCTCCATCAGATCGGTACGCCGGCACGCCAACGATGCCTTCGGCAAGCTGGTCAAGGACAGCGAGGTAGGCGAGGACGACGCTCACCGCGCCGAAGTGGAGTTGCAGAAGATCACCGACCGTTACGTCGCCTCCGTCGATGAAGCCGTGCGGCACAAGGAAACCGAGCTGCTCGAGGTTTGATGACCGATCCAGAGGAATCCGGCGCTGTCGGTCGGCACGGCGGCGATGGCGGCGGTGGGCTGTCGGCTGCTGATCTGATCGCCCGGTCCAGGGCTGCCCAGCCGGCCATGCCCGGCCGGCCCACCCGATCGGCGCATCGCCGGGCGGCTGTCGAGCTGGCCCCCGACGACCCGGCATCGGCTGTTGCCAACGGCTACGCGCCGACGGCGACCAACGGTCACTCGGCAACCGCGCCCAACGGCTACCCGTCAAGCCAGGTCAACGGTGCGGTCCGACATCTCAGCGTGGTGACCGGGGACACGGGCCAGCTGCCCGAGCTCGCCGAGCTTCAGGTCGTGCCGCCATCGCGGGCCGGCCGGAATCTGCCGGCCGCGATCGGGGTAGGCGTCGGGCTGGGCCTGCTCATCATCGCCAGCCTGGTGCTCTACCGGCCGAGCTTCGGATACGTGATCGCGGTGGCGGTTGCCATCGGGGTGTACGAGGTCGTGACGGCCATCGGCACCGTCGAGGCCCGGCCGTCGCTGGTGCCGCTGTTGGCCGGAGCCGGGACGATGCAGGCAGCAGCCTGGTTCCGCGGTCCGGAAGGCCTGGTCGGCGCGCTGCTGCTGACCACGCTGGGGCTGGTGATCTGGCGGCTCGCCGACGGCGCGGACGGCTACCTGCGTGATGTCGCGGCCGGTGAGCTGGTCGCGCTCTACGTGCCGTTCCTGGCCGGCTTCGCGGTGCTCATGCTGCATGCCTCCGACGGGGTCGCGCGGATCATCCTGTTCATGCTGACCGTGGTGTGCTCGGACACCGGCGGGTACGCGGCCGGAGTGGTGTTCGGCAAGCACCCGATGGCGCCGACGGTGTCGCCGAAGAAGTCCTGGGAGGGCATGGCCGGCTCGCTCATCGCCGGCAGCGTGTCCGGCCTGCTGTTGCTGACGCTGTGCTTCCACCACCAGTGGTGGCAGGGCGTGCTGTTCGGTATCGCCGTGGTGGTGACCGCGACCCTGGGCGATCTGGGGGAGTCGATGATCAAGCGGGACCTCGGCCTGAAAGACATGGGACGGCTGCTGCCCGGACACGGCGGCATCATGGATCGGCTAGATTCATTGCTGCCGTGCGCGCCGGTGGCCTATTTGCTGCTAGCGGCATTCCTGCGCTGACGCGTCCGGACGGCACCGGCCGCCGTGGGACAATCGAGTTCTGATGACCTCGCTGCCGCTTGTCTTTGACGCTCCCGCCACCGCCATGCCACCCCGGCACCTGGCTGACCTGGCGCCCGCCGAACGCCGAGCCGCGGTGATCGAACTAGGTGAGCAGCCGTTCCGCGCCGACCAACTATCCCGGCACTACTTCCAGCTGCTGGAGAACCAGCCGTCCCGGATGACCGATCTACCGGCGACCGTGCGCGACCGGCTCGGCCAGGCGCTGTTCCCACCGCTGCTCACCGAGGTTCGGCACGTCGAGACCGACCGGGGAACCACCCGTAAAACGCTGTGGAAGCTGCATGACGGGACGCTGGTGGAGAGCGTGCTGATGCGCTACCGCGACCGGCTCACCGTGTGCATCTCCAGCCAGGCCGGCTGCGGCATGGCATGCCCGTTCTGCGCCACCGGCCAGGGCGGCCTGCGCCGGAACCTGTCCACCGCCGAGATCGTCGAGCAGGCGGTGGCCGCCGCCCGGGTGGCCGCGGCCGGCGAACTGCCGGGCGGCCCGGTTCGGCTGTCGAATGTGGTCTTCATGGGCATGGGTGAGCCACTGGCCAACTATCGCCGGGTGGCTGCCGCGTTGCACCGGCTGGTGGAGCACGCCCCGTCCGGGCTCGGCCTGGCGCAACGGTCGGTGACGGTGTCGACGGTCGGGCTGGTGCCGGCCATCCACCGGCTGGCCGACGAGGGCCTGCAGGTGACGCTGGCGGTGTCGCTGCACGCGCCGGACGACGAACTGCGCGACACCCTGGTGCCGGTCAACACCCGGTGGAAGGTTCGCGAGGTGCTGGAGGCCGCCGACGCCTACGCGGCCCGCACCGGGCGCCGATACTCCATCGAATACGCCATGATTCGCGGGATCAACGACCAGCCGTGGCGGGCCGACCTGCTCGGCCAACTGCTGTCCGGCCGGCTGGCGCACGTGAACCTGATCCCGCTCAACCCCACCCCGGGTTCGAAGTGGGACGCCTCACCCAAGCCGGTCGAGGAACGGTTCCTGGCTCGCATCGCCGCGCACGGCGTGCCGGTCACCGTACGGGACACCCGGGGCCGGGATATCGACGGTGCCTGCGGGCAGCTGGCCGCCAGCGGCTAAGCCGCGCACAGCGAATCACACAACGAAGACCCGCCGGGACGAGATCGTCCCGGCGGGTCTTCGTTATGGAACGGGGTGGATCAGGAAGCGGTCACCGTGATGTCGTCCAGGACGAACGACGTCTGCAGCGAGACATCCTCGCTGCCGGAGAAACTGATGGTGTTGGTGCCGGCCGGAACCGTGAAGGTGTGCGCGGTGTAGCCGGAGTTGTGGTTGAGGTTGCTGTAGGTCGCCAGAGTGGTCGAACCATTCTTGACGGTCAGCTTGTCGTAGGCCACCGTCGTGGTGGTCTCCGAGGTGTCGATGTGCAGGTAGAAGGTGAACGTTCCGGTGCAGCCGGACGGGACCGTCACCGACTGGGACAGCGTGTCGGTATGGGTGGTGCCGTAGCCATCCTCCCAGGCGTCCCAGGTGCCGGAGTGGGCCGGCTCATACGGACCGTTCTGGCCGATAACGCCGGCGCTGGCCGACCAGCCGGTGCTGCCGGACTCAAAGCCGGAGTTGGTCACCTTCTGGCCCGGGCTGGAGCAGCCACCACCGGACGGGTTGATCGTCCAGGTGAAACTGGTCGAGCCAGAACCACCAGCCGAGGCGGTCGCGGTCGCGGTGACCGAGAAGGTGCCTGCGGCGCTCGGGGTGCCCGAGATGGTGCCGGTGCTCGAACCGATGGACAGCCCGGTCGGCAGACCGGTCGCGGACCAGGTGTACGGCGCGGTGCCGCCGGAGGCCGTCAGGGTCAGGCTGACCGGGGTGCCCACCGTGCCGGTCTGGTTACCCGGGTTGTTGACGGTGACGCCGGTGCCATGGTTGACGATGGCGTGGCTGATCGCGCAGTTGTTGGTGTCGTTGGACCACGATGCCTGCTCGGCGTACGTGCCGAACGAACCGAACGAGACGTTAGCGGCGCCGCCGGAGGTGCCCGGTGACAGCCAGGCGCACTCGTCGGAGTTCTCCTGGCCGTTGTAGGACGAACCGGTGTGGTTGGTCCA
>DATFHF010000052.1:0-44468 GCA_035248685.1 Jatrophihabitans sp. | reverse complement strand
CTCGGGGTTGCCGGACAACCCCTACAACCAGCACGCCTGGATCATCGGTGAACCGGAGATCGGGCCGGGCACCTGGATCGGCGCGTTCACCGTCATCGACGGCTCGGGTGGGCTCACTATCGGTAGCGGCTGCGACATCTCGTGCGGGGCGCAGATCTACACGCATTCCTCAGCCAAGCGCTGTGTCAGCGGTCGTGATTATGCGGAGGTAGATCGGGCGCCGGTGGTGATCGGTGATCGGGTTTTCATCGGTGCCAACGCGGTAATCCAGATGGGCGTGACGATCGGGGACGGTGCGGTGGTGGCAGCCGGAGCAGTGGTAAGCCGGGATGTGCCGGCCGGCGTGCTGGTCGCCGGGGTGCCGGCCCGGCCGACCGCGCGGGTGGTGGTGGATGGTGATGCGGTGCATTACCGGCCGCTGGCTGAAACCGAACCGTCATGACCGTGCGGGTTCAACCGTCGGCGGACGTCGATCCAACCGCGGTGATCGGCGACGGGTCGTCCATCTGGCACCTGGCGCAGATCCGGAACGGCGCGGTGCTCGGCGCTCGGTGCATTGTCGGGCGGGGCGCCTACGTCGGCTCCGGGGTTCGGATCGGTGACAACGTCAAGATCCAGAACCTGGCGCTCGTGTACGAACCGGCCGTCCTGGAAGACGGCGTGTTTGTCGGACCATCGGTGGTGTTGACCAACGACCACTACCCGCGGGCGATCAACCCGGACGGCTCGCCCAAGAGCGCGGCGGACTGGCATCCGGTCGGGGTTACCGTCCGTACCGGGGCTTCGTTGGGCGCTCGGTCGGTGTGCGTCGCCCCGGTCACCATCGGCCGCTGGGCGCTGGTCGCGGCCGGCGCGGTGGTGGTGGCTGATGTGCCGGACTTCGCCCTGGTGGTCGGGGTACCGGCCCGCCGAGTGGGCTGGGTCGGTCGGGCTGGTTCGCCGCTGGAATCTTTAGGTGACGGCCGGTATCGGTGCCCGGTGACCGAGGAGCTTTACACCGAGAGCGACGGGGCTCTGGCGCTCGACTGAGGGTGGCCGAGAGCACTCGCGACGAGATTGCGGCCGCCATCGATGTATCAGTCGCCCGTCGGTGTGGCCAAGGTGACGGTGGGATCGCCGAGCAAGACCAGGCTCTGCCGGTCGATGGCTGACAGGCGCAGTCTGGTGAGCTTGTCTCTGACCTCGACCTTGCCCTTGTTCAAGTCGTCAAGCAGGGCCGCGTATTGGGTATGCAACTCACCGACACCGGCGCGGTAATCGCGCAGTGCATAGCCTATCGGATCGCGGGTGACGAATAGATTTCGCGACAGCGCCTCAACGATGAATCCACCCAATCCTTGCCCGGTGTCGCCGACCCGCAGCGTCCAGTCGAATGTCGGCTCGACATGACCCAAAACCGCCCGGACGGGATTGGCCCGACCGATCAGCCGGGTGGCTGCGGGCGCAACGGTCGGGCCAAGTTGGGCAACCGCCTGTACGGCAGACAGCGCCATCGTGTCGGGTGCGAGCAGCCCCTCGTAATGACTGCTCGCATCGCCGCCAGCCGAGCAGCAGGCCTGGGAATACCAGATGGTGCCGCCCGGCATCGCGTGATCGAGGGCATCGAGATCGACATGCTGATGGTCGAGATCGACCGGCAGGCCGAGCGAATTGCGAAGCACTACACCCTCGCCCAAGGTCAGGCCATGGCTCGACGTGATGACGAGCAGGGGATGGCTGGCGGACAGCATTCGAATGAGTTCGGCCGCGGTGGCGTGCTGATCTGTGAGGTGGGTGAAGCCGGCGACCCGCGGGTCGTCGGCGAATGCCGCTTCCAACGGATTGGCGATCACAGCCCGCATGTCGGCGGTGATGTCACCCGCTAGCGAGACCGTCCACATCAAGGGCGCCGTGACGTCGAGATCGGCGTTCGGCCAGCCGGTGAGCATCGCATCGATGTAATGTTCGAGGCCAGCTTCATCCAATGGCAACCGACCAACAGCATGTCGCGTCTCGAGGGCGTATTGTACCGACCACGGAACGACGTCCGGACCACCGATGATCAGGATGTATCGGGGCAGCGAGCCCTTGTTGGTACCGTAGGTCGAAAGCCCAATGGTAGGTGCCTGGCTCGATCCGTCCGGCAGGTACCGACGGATGAGATTGCCGGGCAGCTTTTCGTCCCAGCGCAGCATGACGGTCTTGGGGCGGGCGTCCAGCAGTTGCCGAACTGCCTCCGGAGCGTCCAGCCCTTTGGCCTTGTCTGCGGCGGACCACGTGCTCTCCGGTAGCAAAACGCCATACCCGACCTGGTCAGAACCCCAGTCGCGCTCGTCGACCTCCTCGCCCATCGCAAGCGGCTGCTGTGAGTGCGGCAGGCCTGCTCGCGAGCCCCATCGATTCGCATACTCGTCGAGCTCACCCGTCGTGGCGCTGCCGCGCCAGGCATTGATCGCGACCGCAGCTGGCAACTGGTCGAAGGTCATTCGCCTTCCTTGGCCAGCAGGGCCTCGGTCTCGGCGATGAGGGTCTGTACCTCGGTAACGGCTGCCTGGTTGACGGCGGCAGGATCCAACCTGGCGAGGATGCCGCGATATACATCGAGCTTGCCTTGCAAATCCGCATAGTACGAAAGTGGCCGTGGCTTGCCGCCGTAAGGCACATTCGCTGGATGGTCATCGATCTGGATGAGTACCCGCAGGTCGTCCGCCTGCGCGTAGAGCACTGGATCAAGCCACGAGTCGACGATGTCCGGGTCGGGATTGCTCATCACGCGTCGCGGATCGGTAAGTGCCTCCGCCCAGTCGATGACCCGCTCGGGCACGGATTCACCCGGCTTTGTTGATCTGACCGCCTGACGGATCAGGCCGATGATGCTCGGGTAGAGCTCGGCGCAGAATCTGTCGGTGTCGATGAGATCGACGAGGCGTCGCATGCCGATGACGGCCGTAACGCCGTTGTTCACCAGTTCGTGCGCGTAGGACGACCCACCTGCCCCCGCGGCGGTCTGGCACGCCGCGAGTACCACCAGCCACGGATCGCAGGCCTTCAGTGCACGGGCCAGGACAGACACCGGCAGGCTCATCGAGCCGAAGTCTTTGACCTGAGCGTCGAAATCGCTGATCTTGGCGAAGCGCAACGATTTGACGCCGCCTAGCAACTGACCATGGCACAGGATGTGAAGCAGATGCGGTCGCGCCTGGGCTATCTGGGTGGTAAGCGCTGTGGCGGTCCCGCCGATGAACTCCGCCGTTGCGCCGCCGGCCAGCGCACTGTCACGGATCGCCTCATCACCGGTGATGACGTGCACCGCGACGTCCGGTCCGTCCCCTGCTCGTGCGTCCAGCAGCGCCGCCAACTGCCGGGAGCCGTCCTGACCCGCCGCAGACAGCACCGCAACCAGCCGGAGTGGAGGTTTGAACCCCCGGCCGGGCACCGACGTGGACGTGCGGGCGATTCGGCCTATCGGCCACCGGGGATCGAGTGCGCAGAAACCCTGCTTATCGTCGAAGATCTGTTCCCAGGCCACGGCATCGGCAGCCTCGGATCGCACGTGGAAGTAGATTGGCGCGGGCGCGGCATTCGACTTCGACGCGAAGGCTGATCGGAGCACTCCCCTTAGCGGATCTCGCTCGGTCAGCAGGGCGGCGAGCGAGCGCCCCCGCTCGGTCAACGTATTGCCGGTGACCCTGTCGAGGTCGATCGTGAAGCTGTCCTGGTCGAAGTCGACCGGCGCGCGATCGAGGTTGAGCGAGACCGAGTCGCCGGAGCGGTCTAGCCGGATCACGGTGCGCGTCATGACAGCCTCGTATGCCGGTCGAGGATATCGCGTAGTTGCTCAAGGGCCACGGATGCGCCGACGTTGTAGGCCTTCTTGAACGGGGCCGTCGGTTCCAACGAGTTCTCCTGCTGGGCTAGCTCGACAGTCTCTCGGCCCAGGTAGCGGTCCCAGGAGGCCACCCAACTCGGCACCGAATCGGCGTCGACGTAATAGGTCTCCAGCGCGGTACTACGCGCGTTGCTCACGGGCGGCGTCGACCAGCTGCCCTCGTCGTCGGTTACCTGATCGAGGACGGTCAGCCAGTTGTGCGCGACGGAATCCTGCACCTGCTCGGGCTGGAGGTAGGCGAACAACGATGGGTCGCGGGGTATCTCGACCTCCCCGCTCCGGTCAGCGGCATAGGCATGCGCGGCCGCCAGGGCCCGTCCCGTTGGATCGGCCGCCATCGATGAGTAGATCGTCGCCCCGGAGCGCTGTTGTCCCACCTCGTCGGCGATCATCCGAATAGCGACACCGGACGGGTCGTTCGGAAAAGAGCTGAACGACAACGCCGCCGAGCCGATTCCGTCGGCGAAGGCTAGAACGGTATCGGCACTCACGAACGCGCTCCGGTCCGTAGTGGTCGGATAGCTAGGATCCGATGCGACCGCGAGCATCGGGCGGTCACCGTCGAAGGCACCGTCGACGACTATGTGCAGCGCCCGCACTGCCTGGCCCGCTAGGCCGGCCGCGATCCAATCCGCCCAAATCCGTCCGGACGAGGTGCGGATGGCGGAACTGACCGTACCGCCATCCGATATCGACGACACAGGCGATGGACTTGCGCTGGCTTCGGCGGCCTTGCGTGGATTGTGTACGCGAACCAGTGCGTCCCAGTCAACGCCGTTCAGGCTATCCGTCGTCCAGGCGTCGGCGAAGACGTCGACCTCGACCTTGGCCGGCACCGCTCGGACCCACTCATGAACCAGCGATCGCAGGTAGGCCGGCGCCCAGCTGCCGGTCGGGGGTGCGCTGATTGCGATCGCGGCCCGCCATTTGCGGCCGAGGTCCCTCGCACCGGGCATCCGGTCAGGCACGCGAAGCACGGGCAGATTCGTCCGCTCAATCAGGGCAGCCTCCCATGGCACCGCACCGAGGTAGCCGTAGGGCGGCACGAGGCGCAACCAGAGGGCCGCTTCACCCCTCAGATCCGTCAGTAGCGTCTTCGCGACCGCGGCTTGCAGGTCGCTCGGTACTCGGAGTTCGGCAAGGTTCGCGCTGTCCAGTCCGTAGGCGATCAGTGGGTGCCGCAGCGACCACATCGTCTGCGCGATGCCGCCCGGGTATCCGACCAGTTCGGCGGCCACCGCGGGCGTGCGCTCGGACAGGTCGAGCCGAACCTTCAGAACGGCCAGTTGCCAGTCCTCGATCAGGCGCTGGGCCATGGCGGGACACCCTCCTATTTCGGGCCAGTGAGGCAGTGCAGCGCCCACCAGGTGGTCGGGTTGTTGACGTCGCTGTGGCTGCCGATAGCCGGCTTTCCGTCGAGATCGACCCCGCCGTCGACGGCGATCACCTCTTTGCCCGCCGCGAACGTGTACCTGGCACTACCGGCTTTTAGCGCCGGTTGTACCTCACTCAGGTCCCCCAACCCCGCTGGCCCATATCCACCCAAGGCGCCGTAACGGTCGGTATCCCCTATTGCCGCAATGTTGGGCTCGCCGAGACTGCTGCCGCGGACCGCTAGCTGGAAGGCCTGCGTCAACGGCACGTCGTACCTGGAGAACGTCGACAGGATGGGGAGTTCAACTCGGTCGAGGACGGGCTGATAGCCACCCGAGCCTCCGGAGGGGAGCTTCTCGGCGAAGCACCACCGGTTCACGGCTGGCTCCAGCAATAGCATGGAGCGAGCGGGTCGAGGAAGCGGCGCCATTGCGACGCTCGACAGTACTATCCGTCCACCGAAAGAGTGTCCGACGAGGTGGAGCCGCGCCTGGCTGTTGCCGAGCAAATGACCGACGAGGGGGGCGACGCCATGCCCGCCGACGATGCCAGCGCGATCCTTCATCAACCAGACCGTGCCCATCCGCAGCAGGTTCCGTGGGTCGAACTTGTTGAAGTACCCGGCACCCCTGGGTGCCGCCAGCGACGCTCCGGCTTCGCCGAAGTCGTTCGGGTCGGTCGGCACCGGCGCGTCACCGTCGAGCGCGGCCCAAGCTTCGAGCAGTTCATCAACGGTGGGTGGACTTGATACGCCTTCGGCGTCGGCGAACGGCAACCCGTCGATGACGATCTTCGCCGCCGTGCGAGCATCGTCCTCATCCAGTCCCGAACTGCCGTCGACGAGTTCCGCCAATCGGCCGCCGGCGGCCTGGCTCACATTGGCAGTGACCAGCCGCAGCATCTCCTCCGTCCGCGAGGCCTCGCTCGGCGACTCGGCGGCGATCACCGGCCCTTTCTCCCATGGCAGGACGAAGCTCGTCGACGGCCAGATGATGCCGATGAGCAATGGTTGATAGTCGGCCGCCGTGGGCAGGTTGAATTGCTCACGCTGGCCCTGGTATCCCCGGACGAACTTCACGTAGTTGCTCGACGCGTCGGCGAAGGTATTGTTCCAGCCGTGCGAGAAGAGGTAAATCTCGGTCACTCCGTCGAGTGAGTTCTTGAGGATCCGCTCGGTCTCGGTGCTGAGCAGGTGCCCATCCTCGGCGTAGCGCAGCAGGTAAAGATCGACGGTCTTGCCGTCGCCGCGATCAAACGTCTGGTACGGCCCTACGACCACCGTGATCCCCCCGCTCTACAACGGCACGGCAGTTTGATGCTGCTCCACCGCGACACGCCGGTCAATGGACGGAGTGCCTATCGAAGGCTCGCGACGAGGCCTGTCGCGGAGCTCGTCCGGCTGCGACGCTGACGAACTCGCTCGCCGACCGCGGTCATTGGTACCCGGCCAGATCCCGCTACGAGCAGACGTCCAGATCGCGGTCACGCCGGACCGCTGCGGCACGGCTGGTCGCCGTGGGACGCGCTGTCATACGGGGTAGCTTGAGCATCCGCGAGCGGCACGGCTGGCGCTGGACCCGGATTGGAATGCGGTTGAACAGGCGGGCACTGGGACGGCAGTTCCGGTGGCTATGGGCAGCTTACACGGTAAGCAGCCTCGGTACCTGGCTGGCCTTCGACGCATTCAGCGTGATCGCCATCCTGGTATTGCACGCCGGCCCGGCCCAGGTCTCGCTGCTGGCCGCCGCCGGGCTCGCGGTCGGCGCGGTGGTCGCGGTGCCGCTCGGCCCGTGGATGGAGTTCCGCCGCAAACGGCCGGTGATGATTGCCATGGACCTGGCCCGGTTCGCGGCGCTCCTGAGCATCCCGGTGGCCTTCGCGCTCGGCCTGCTGAGCTTCGGCCAGCTGCTGCTGGTGTCGGTGCTCACCGCCGCTGCCGACATCACCTTCACCGCGGCCAGCGGTGCCTGCCTGAAGACGCTGCTGCGGCCAGTGGATCTGCTGACGGCCAGCAGCCGGTTGGAGTCGACGGCGTGGACGGCCACCGCGCTCGGCCCGCCGCTCGGCGGCGCCGCGATCGGCCTATTCGGGCCGGTGACCACTGTGCTGGCCAATGCGATCAGCTTTCTGCTGTCCGCATTGGGCATTCGCGCCATGGGCCGCGACGAGCCGCCGGCCGAGCCGGCGACCGAAGGCCTCCAGGCCGGATTCCGAGCGGGCGACCTGCTGCACGGCTGGCACTACCTGCTACATCACCGATCGCTGCGACCGCTGCTGTTCAACACCGCGCTGGTTAACGGGCTGATCATGGCCAGCGCGCCGTTGTTGGCCGTCCTCATGCTCGGTCGGCTCGGGTTTGCGCCGTGGCAGTACGGGTTGGCCTTCGCAGTGCCGTGCCTCGGCGGGCTTATCGGCTCCCGGCTAGCCGGTCGGTTAGTTGCGAGGTTCGGCACCCAGCAGGTCCTGCGCACGGCCGGAACACTGCGGGTGTGTTGGCCGGTCGGGCTGGCCTTTATCCAGCCCGGAGTGGCTGGGCTGGTGCTGGTCATGATCATCGAATTCGGGCTGATCACCTGCGTGAGCGTGTACAGCCCGGTGTTGGCCAGCTACCGGCTCGAACAGACGGCGAGCGATCGGGTGGCTCGTACCCTGTCGGCCTGGTCGGTCACCAGCAAGCTCACCGTCGCGGTGCTGACCGCCGTGTGGGGACTGCTCGCCGCGGTCACCGGCCCGCGAGCGGCGATCGCAGTCGCCGGCCTACTCGTGCTGGCCACTCCGCTGCTGCTGCCGCGGCCGGAACGAACGCCGACGGAGCAGCAACCGCGCGAACTGGCCGCGGCGCTCGACTAATCAGCCGGCAAACGGGCACAGGGTGGTGAGGACGAAGTCCGCCCGGTCCTGCACATCGATCTGCGGCAGAACGGTGACGGTATAGCCGAGCGCCCGGTAGCCGACAACAAGCCGCTCGTACTCGGCGGTCGCCTCCTCGAACGGATGGCAACGCTCCGCATCGGTGACGTAGATCTGTCGCCACGGCGGGGTCAAGAAGACCTGCCGGTGATAGGCCCGCAACTCCGGAACATCGACCGGCTCACCGGTGAGATATCCCAGTGCAACGGCCGCGTCGACCAGGCCGCGGTCGAAGAACGTCCACTCGCCGTCGGAGTTCGCGGCCCGCAGCTCGGTAAGCGCGATCGCGAATACCCTCCGGGCAAAGGCCAGGTCATCCGTCCAGGGCAGCGCCGGTCCACCGGAGGCCAGCTCCTCGCGCACCACCCTGCGACCGGGCTCCTCGACTACCGGAAAGCCACGCCGGGCCAGCACGGTCAATAGAGTCGACTTTCCGCCGCTGGAGCAACCAGAAATTACGACCAGCCGCGACATCGCAACAAGCTAATCCGGCAGGTCGACCGTCTGGCCGATGGCCGCCGATTCCAGCACCGCCTCGGCCACCCGGACCGCGGCCAGCCCGTCCCGCAGCGTGACGATGTCCGCGGGCAATCCGCGAACGGCGTCGCGGAACTGCTCGTGTTCGGTGCGCAGCGGCTCCGGCTTGCTGAAGGCGTACCGGGTCACGTTGCCCTCGGTCATCCCGCGGAAGTGCGCGATGTCGGACCACTCGGTGGTGACCGTGCCGTTGGCGTAGAAGGTCAGGTCGGCGGTGAGTGTGTCGGCGACGAAAGTGCCCCGCTCACCGGTGACCACGGTGAGCCGCTCCTTCATCGGCGACAACCAGTTCACCAGGTGGTTGGTGACCGTGCCGTCGCTGAGCAGGCCCGCAATGGCAACCAGATCCTCATGCGCGCGTCCGCTCTTGTGCGCGATCCGGGCGCTCACCGAACAGAACCGCTGCCCGGACACGAAGGCGGTCAGGTCGATGTCGTGGGTGGCCAGGTCCTTCACCACGCCCACGTCGGCAATCCGGACCGGGAACGGGCCCTGCCGCCGGGTGGCCAGTTGGTAGATATCGCCGAGCTCGCCGGCCTCCAGCCGAGCTCTCAACTGCTGCAGCGACGGGTTGTAGCGCTCGATGTGACCGACCGCGCCGATCAGGCCGGCCGATTCGAAGCACTCGACCAGCCGGGTCGCCGCCTTCTGGTCGGCGGCTACCGGCTTCTCGATAAGGACGTGCACTCCGGCCGCGGCCAGCTGGAGGCCGACATGCTCGTGCAGCGCGGTGGGCACCGCCACCACGCAATAATCCAGCCCCCGATCGATCAGTGCCTCCAGCGAGGTGAGCACCGGCACGCCGGCCGCGGCGCCATGCGGATCACCGGCCGGGTCGGCGGCCGCGACCAGCTCCACCCCGTCCAAGGATCCGAGCAACCGGGCATGATGGCGGCCCATCGAACCGAGGCCGACCAGCCCGGCCCGCAGCCGACCGGAAGTCATCAGGCGCCCGCCCCGGTCACCGCATTGACACCCGCGACGATGCGGTCCAGGTCATCCGCACTGAGTTTCGGGTGCACCGGCAAGGAGATCACCTCCGCCGCGGCCCGGCTGGTCTCGGGCAGATCGGTCCCGAGCCGGAAGGACGGCAGCTGGTGGGTCGGAATGGGGTAGTACACGCCGGTGCCGATGCCCCGCGCCGCCAGCTCGTCGACGATCCGGTCCCGTTCTGCCGCCGGCACCCGAACCGTGTACTGGTGGTAGACGTGCACCGCCCCGTCGGCGACCGGCGGCACCACCACATTGCGCAGGTTGGCGTCCAGGAAGGCCGCGTTGGCCTGCCGCTGGGCGGTCCATCCGGCCAGCTTGGTCAGCTGCACCCGTCCGATCGCGGCGTGGATGTCGGTCATCCGGGTATTGAAGCCGATTAGCTCGTTGGCGTAACGCTTTTCCATGCCCTGGTTGCGCAGCAGGCGGACCGTCCGGGCGAGCGCCGGATCGCCGGTGCTGACCATGCCACCCTCGCCGGAGGTCATGTTCTTGGTCGGGTAGAAGCTGAACGCACCGAAGAGCCCCAAGCTACCGACCGGCCGGTCGTGCAGGCTGGCCGCGTGCGCCTGAGCGGCGTCCTCGAACAGCGCCAGCCCGTGTTGGGCGGCGACCTCGGCCAGTCGATCGATCGCGGCCGGGTGACCGTAGAGGTGCACCGGCATGATGCCGGTGGTACGCGGGGTGATCGCCGCCTCCACCGCCTTCGGGTCCAGGCAGAAGCTTTCCGGCGAGATGTCGACGAACACCGGGGTGGCACCGGCCAGCGCCACCGAATTGCCGGTGGCGGCAAAGCTGAACGACGGCACGATGATCTCGTCGCCAGGCTTGACGCCGGCCGCCAGCAGGCCCATGTGCAGCGCGGACGTCCCGGAATTGAGGGCCACGCACTCGACCCCGCCGGCGATCGGGCTGAACTCGGCTTCGAAGGCGGCCACCTCCGGGCCCTGGACGAGCATGCCGGAGGCCAGCACTCGATCGACAGCTGCCCGCTCTTCATCACCGATCATGGGTGCGGCAGCAGGTATGTGCTTGCTGGTCATGGCAAATCGCTCTCTTCCCCGGCTGGCATGCACGGTGTGGAGCGGCACTCCACCCGTCAAAACTTAACGCAAACCATAGAGTACCCGCCGAGACGGCCGGCGGCGGACGAACAGCACCAAAAACAGTAGGGCGAGCAGGACGCACAGCCCAGCGGCGGCAACCAGCAGGTAGAACCGGACGGTGGTGTCGGCGGGTGCCGTGCCGACCGTGAAAACGCCCAGCGGGGCGCTCGGCCGGCCGGCCGCGGCGAGCGCCTTCGGCTGGCGGACCGGGGTGGCGTTCAACGTGAGCAGCGGCTGCACGCCGTCGAACACCGGATTCGCCGCACCGGCCGCCGGATGCGCGGCTATCGCCGCGGCCGGGTTGATCACCCCGAAGCCATAAGCCGGATCGCGACCGGCCGGGCCGCGATCGGTGACCGTGTTCAGCAACCTGGTCAGCACCTGCCGGTTGGTCTCGTGCGGGTACTTCGACCAGACCAGCGCCAACGCGGCCGATGTGATCGCGGTGGCCTGCGAGGTTCCCTCGCCGACATAAGCCGAATCTCGACTGAGGCTGGGGATGCTGTCACCCGGTGCGCTGACCGTCAGGTAAGGATGGCGGGACGAGAACGCCGAAACGGTCAGCTGGCGGTCTACCGCGCCGACCGAGATCACCCCGAGGCACACGCCCGGTTCTTCCACCGGGCTGCCGTCGTCGCCGGAGTTGCCGGACGCTGCCACCACGAGGGCGCCCTTGGTCAGCGCGTGCAGCACCGCCGTCTGTACCGCCGCCGGGCACGGGTCCGGGCCGTCACTCGGATCCCGCACGCCGCCCAGGCTCAGGTTGATGATCCGGGCGCCGTGGTCGGCGGCGTAGTCGATCGCGACCGCGGTCGCGTTCGGGGTGGGCGTCCCGATCCGCACTACACCGCGCAGCGGCACCGAGATCGGCAGGATCTTCGCGCCCGGCGCCAGCCCCTCGATGCCGGCCGAACCCGGGCGGGCCACGATGATCGAGGCCATCGCGGTGCCGTGCGAGAAGTCGTCGGTGTCGTAGTCGGTTCGGCCGTCGCTGCCATTGCCGATCAGATCCGTGCCGGGCAGCACCCGGCCCTGAAGCTCCGGCACGCTGGCCTGCACGCCGGTGTCGATCACCGCCACCGTGATCCCCCGACCATCGGCGCCGGCGGCCCACAGGGTGCTGACGTGCCAGCTGTCAAACCACCATTCCGGCGCGCCGAGCGGTCCCGGCGTGGCCCGGGCCGGAACGGGTAGCGCGGCGACCACTAGCGCCAGCACGCCCGCCATGATCAGGCGGCAACGGCCGATCACGGCGGGTCCCAGTAGATGGTGTTCAGGTCGGCCACCGAGGCCTTGGCCTGCACCGCCAGCTCGGTCCGTCCGGTCCGAACTACCTGCTGATTGTTGAAGTCCCATACCCGCCAGCTGCCCTGCACGGTGACCCGCTCGTTCAACACGATCTGACCGTTGGCCGTGGTGGACAGCGTGATGCTCGGTTGCCCGGCGCGCACCTGGTCCATATTCGCCCGCAGGCTGCCCGGCACCGGCCGGCTGACCACCGGCTGCGGGCAATGCGGGTCCTTGGACGCCCCGGTCAGGCAGCCGGCCAGCGCCCGGGTCAGGCTGCCGTCGAGCATTCGCTTGGCACCGTCGGCCAGCACCGCGTCCAGTCGGGTGTCCTGGTCCTCGTCGATCAACCGGATCATCGGGTGGGCCGCCGGTTTTAGCGCCGGGTAGTCGGTACCGACCGGCAGCGCACCGGGAAACACCCGAACCACGCCGGTTGGCAGCGGCCGGCCGGCGAAGGTTAGCCGGTTCGTCCCGCCGCCGATCGCCGACAGGTGGATGTCGGTGGCGGCCCGGGTCAACCGCCAGGACGAGTCGGACCGGATCAAATCCACCGCGTCCAGCACCGGCGTGCTGGTGGATCCGAAGACCAGCCGGTAGCTGACCTGGGTGGTCGCGCTGTTGCCGCGGCGCACCGTGCTGCCCACCACTACGTCGGTGATCCGCGCGATCGCCAGTTGTTGCTGAAGCACCGTGTTGGTCAGATACGGCGACGGTGGCACGGTAACCGCCAGCGCCAGCGCGGCCGGCGCGTCACCGGCCGACAGGGCCGCGAAGTACCGGTTGACCACCGCGCCCGGTTGCCGGTCGACGTGGTACTGGTCCACCGCCAGCAAGCCGAGCAGTACCGCCAGCACCGTGCACAGCGCGGCACCGGCCAGCAGCGGGCCGCGCCGGCGACCCGCCCGGCGCACCGGTGGCGGTTGCGGGGCGTCCACCGGTAGCACCAACCCAGCGGCAGCCGGGGCCGGCCAGTTGGGCGAGGGTGGCGCCCAGTGGGCGTCCGGACGTTCGGGTTCCATGGCTACTCAGCAGGTGGTGTGCTACTCGACCGTCCGCCGACCGGAGAAGGCACGACCGAGGGTGACCTCGTCGGCGTACTCCAGATCGCCACCGACCGGCAGTCCACTGGCCAGCCGGCTGACCGTGACGCCCATCGGCTTGATCAGCCTGGCCAGATAGGTTGCGGTCGCCTCGCCCTCCAGGTTGGGGTCGGTGGCCAGGATCAGCTCGGTGACCGTGCCGTCGGACAGCCGGTGCAGCAGCTCGCGTACCCGCAGGTCATCCGGGCCGATGCCGTCGATCGGGCTGATCGCGCCGCCCAGCACGTGGTAACGCCCGCGGAACTCGCGGGTCCGTTCCACCGCGACCACGTCCTTGGGCTCTTCCACCACGCAGATCACCGTGCCGTCCCGGCGCGGGTCGCGACAGATTCGGCATTCCTCGGAGTCGGCGACGTTGCCGCACACCCGGCAGAACTTGACCTCCGCTTTGACCCGGCGCAGCACAGCGGCCAGCCGCTCCACGTCGGTGGTCTCGGTGGCCAGCAGGTGAAAGGCGATCCGCTGGGCGCTCTTGGGACCGATGCCGGGCAGCCGGCCCAGCTCGTCGATCAGGTCCTGGATCGCACCCTCGTACATCATCGGCAGCTCACCGGTGTCACAGGCCAGGGATGCCCAGGCCACCTAGCGAGCCCAGTCCCCCGGTTAATGGAGCCATCTTCGCCGAGGCTAGCTCGCCGGCCTGGCGGGTGGCGTCGTGCACCGCCGCGACGATCAGGTCCTGCAGGGTCTCGGCATCCTGCGGATCGATCACCGACGGGTCGATGGTCACCGACAGCAGCTCGCCGCTGCCGGTGACGGTGGCCCGCACCAGGCCGCCACCGGCCGAACCCTCGACCACGGCATCGGCAAGCTCGGCCTGCGCCTCGGCAAGTTGCTGCTGCATCTTCTGCGCCTGCTTCATGAGCTGCTGCATGTTGGGCTGGCCGCCTGGTCGCACTGATACTCCCCCGCTGTCTCAGGGCATGGAACGCCGGCCGGGACGCTCCCGACTGAGCATCAGTCAGCGTAACCGCAAAATCTGGCAGGCTTGGCCGCATGCGGCTGCTGATCGGCGTCTGTTCGATGCTGGCGCTGTTGGCGGCCGGCTGTACGACCCGCTCGGCGCCGGATTCAGCCCGGATCAGCCCGGTTTCGCCGACCAGTCGCAGCCCCAGCGCGGCGGCGAGCACCGAGGATTCGATGCCGAGGGGGCCGGTCGGCACCAGCCGGCCGCCGACACCCAGCCAGCTGCCGACACATAGCCCGTCCAGCGGGGTGTCGTCGGAACCGGTCAGCCAACCGTCCACACCGCTGCGGCCGCTCACCGGCGACACGATCGTGCTCAACCCCGGCCACAACGGGGGCAATGCCGCTGACCCGGCCGCGATCAGCCGGCTGGTGCCGGCTGGTTTCGGGCAGTACAAGGCCTGCGACACCACCGGCACCGAGACGAACGCCGGCTACCCGGAGCACGCCTTCAACTGGGACGTCTCGCTTCGGGTCAGCGCGCTGCTCCGGGCGCACGGGGTGCGGGTGATCATGACCCGACCGTCGGACACCGGGGTGGGGCCGTGCGTGGACGAGCGGGCCCGGATCGGCAACCAGGCCGGGATTACCGCGGTGGTCTCGATCCACGCCGACGGTGCCTCGTCGTCCGGACATGGCTTTCACGTCTGCGAGGACAGCCGCCAACCGGCCGGCCCGGCGGTGGCCGCGTCCTCGCATCGGCTGACCGTCGCCCTGCACGACGCGCTGCTTCAGGGCTCGGGGCTGACCGTGTCCAGTTACCTCGGCAACAACGGCTACTTTCCGCGGGACGACCTGGCCGGGCTGAACCTGGCCACCGTGCCGGCCACCTTCCTGGAGATCGGCAATATGCGCAATGCCGGCGATGCGGCGCTACAAACCAGCGCGGCCGGGCGCCAGCGGATCGCCGAAGCGGTCGCCGCCGGCATCCTGGCCTGGCTCGGGCACCGCTAGCTTCAGGAGCGCTCGATCGGACGGGCGCCGAGGCTGTTCTGGAGCAGCGCGATGGCTACCGCCTCCGGATCGCCGCCGATGCTGGCCAACCCGCTGACTTCATCGCCGTCCTCGTCCACTCCGTCGTCGTCGGCTGGCGGCGGGGGCGGCGGCGGCGGGGTAGACCGGCCGTTGGTCGGGGGCACCGCGGCGGCCGGCGCCAGGCCGGCCGGTCCCTGATCCACATCGACCTCGATCTGCCAACCGTCACCGATCACCGCCGCCAGCGAATCCTGAAGGACGGACAGGTTGCTGGGGTCGCTGATCATCTTGGCGATCGGCGGCGAGGTGGCGGCCAGCTTGATCACCGTCCCGTCGACCGCCGCGACCGAGACGTTGTCCAGCAGCGCCTTGGTCCGGCGGCTGCGGGAGCGGACCTGGTCGAGCACATCCGGCCAGAGCCGGCGCAGGCCGGCCGAGTCGGAGACGGCAGCCGACGCTGAAGTTAGGGTCGATGCTGAAGGTACGGCGGCCGGCGCTGGCTCGGTCGGCTTTGGCTCGGCCTTGGCCGGCTCAGCCTTGGCCGGCTCAGCCTTCGGCGCCTCAGCCTTGGGTGGCACAGCCTTGTGCGACACCGCCGTGGTCGGTTCAGCCGCAGCCAGAACGGGCGGCGAAACGGCAGCCGAGCCACCACCGGCCATCCCCTGTCGCCGCTCGAGTCGCTCGATGCGCTGAAGTACCGCGGTGGCGTCCGAGGCGGCATCGGGCAGCAGCATCCGGGCCGATAGCAACTCCAACATCAGCCGGGGCGAGGTGGTGCCCCGCATGTCGGTGAGCGTGGTGTGCGTGATGTCGGCATAGCGGACCAGGGTGGCCAGCCCGATCCGGCGGGACTGGTCGGCCATCCGCTCGGCCTGGTCACCGGCGTAGTCGATCATGCCGTTGTCCACCGCATCCGGCACCACGTCGAGCACGATCAGGTCCCGGAACCGGTCCAGCAGGTCCGCGGCGAACCGGCGCGGATCGTGACCGGCCTCGACCACACGTTCGATGGTGGCATACACCCCGGCCGCGTCCCCGGCCGCCAACGAGTCGGTCAGGTCGTCCAGCAGGGTCGAATCGGTGACGCCGAGCAGCCCGACCGCGCGGGTATAGGTCACCCCTTCCGGACCGGCGCCGGCCAGCAACTGGTCCATCACCGACAACGAGTCACGCGCCGAACCGGCACCGGCTCGCACCACCAGCGGGAACACCGTCGGTTCGACAATCGCGTTCTCCGCCTGGCAGATCCGCTCCAGATGGGCACGCAGCGCCGACGGCGGGATCAGCCGGAACGGGTAGTGGTGGGTGCGCGACCGGATCGTCTGCAGCACCTTGTCCGGCTCGGTGGTGGCGAAGATGAAGATCAAGAACTCCGGGGGTTCCTCGACCAGTTTCAGCAGTGCGTTGAAGCCCTGGGTGGTGACCATGTGGGCCTCGTCGATGATGTAGACCTTGTACCGGTCCCGCACCGGGGCGTAGTAGGCCCGTTCGCGCAGGTCTCGGGCGTCGTCCACCCCACCGTGGCTGGCCGCGTCGATCTCGATCACGTCGATCGAGCCCGGACCGTTCGGGGCCAGATCGACGCACGAGTCGCACACCCCGCACGGGGTCGGCGTCGGACCCTGCGCGCAGTTCAGCGACCGGGCCAGGATCCGAGCGCTGGAGGTTTTGCCGCAGCCGCGTGGCCCGGAGAACAAGTACGCATGATTGATCCGGCCGGCCTGGAGCGCCTGCATCAGCGGAGCGGTCACATGCTCTTGGCCGATCACTTCGGTAAAGGTCGCCGACCGGTACTTTCGATAGAGCGCCAATGCCACCCGCTCACCCTATCGCTAGCCCAGGACAACCCGCCCAGCCCGGCGACAGCGGATTTCCCTGCTGGGAGAAACCAGGTCGGCGCGCTAGGTTGTCAGCTATCTCACGACCGACCGGCTGGGAAGGAGCCGTCGCGCGATGCGCCCTGCCGACTCCAGCCCAATCCCCATCTCGGAGTTCGACCGCGCTCCACTCGCCGACGCGGCCGCCGAACTGCTGCCCTGCTGTGCCAGCCGCAGTTGGATCAGCCAGTTGCTCAGCGGCCGACCGTACGGCCGGCTCGACCGGCTCAGCGCCCGCTCGGACGACATTCTCGCCCGGTTGGACGGGACGGAGCTGGCGGCGGCGATCGCAGCCCAGCCGGACATCCGTCCCCGCACCGATGTCAACGACCCGGTGGCTGAGCGCGAGATTGCCCGGACCGAGCTGACCCGGCTGGTGCGTCAGCGACTGGCCGCCGCCTTCCGCTGACACCTCGGGCAGCAGAGGACCCCCCGCGTACCCGCCAGAGCTTGCTTATCCTTGCTGCCTTCCGGCCCTGGGGAGGTTCACAAGGTGAGCGCCACGCGAGGGGTCTGCCAGCCAGTGTAGTTGCCCGCACCAGACGCGCCGCGGGCCCGTCCGTCCCCCAGCTGAATCAGGGCGTCAGCCGGTCGCCGTGTTCCGGCTCCAAACCCTCGGTGACCGATGGCGCCGGTTGGCCGGTGGCCTGTCGCCAGGCGCCGAAGGCCGATGCCATGCCGATGAACCACACCGTGCCGATCAAGAATGCGCCTACCACATCGGATAAGTAGTGCACGCCGAGCGCGATCCGAGAGAAGCCGATGAGCAGCACCAGGAACGCGGCCACCACGATCAGCACCGGCCGCCAACCGCGCGCCACCGCCGGCAGGAACACCGCCAGCAGGATGGCAAAGCCGACGATGGCCGCCTGGCTGTGCCCGCTCGGGAACGACTTGCCGGCGGCCAGCGCTACCGGATCCGACAGGTGCGGCCGGGCTCGTCCGACGGCCAGCTTGATCAGGTTGTTCAGCAGCAGGCTGCCGGCGTCGGTGACGACTACGAAGATCGCCAGCCGAAACAGTCGCCGATACAGCAGCCAGCAGACGACCAGCAGCATCACTATCGTCCACACCAGTGTGGTGCCGGCATTGCTGACCGCGCGCATTATCGAGGTGAAGCCCGAGTGCGATAGCGCGTAACCGTGCAGGCGCGCGCTGGTTCGGCGGTCCAGCCGGATGATCGGGGCGAACGAGCCACGCACCAGCACCGCCAGCACGGCGAACAGCACGGCTGCCACAAAGGCGACTACCGCTCGGACCTCGAATATTCGTCGGCCACGGGCCCGCCGTGACTCGGTCATGACGGCGGGCACCGCAGCAACAGCGCGCCGGCCAGCACCTCGACGGCGAGTTCGTCGCGTTCACCGATGAAATCGCCGTCGAACTCGGTCGGCATCGGGTGCTCCGCCGTCACCCGTACCCGGCCGGCACGCCAGGTGTTGGCCTGCCTACCGGAATCCGGCCGCTTGCCGAGGATCCGCGCGATCAGCACCGGCCAATCCAGGGCGGTGTGCGGCGCGAGCGCGATCACGTCCAGCAGGCCGTCGTCCGGTCGGGCATCGGGCAGCAGGGTGATACCGCCCTGTAACTGCCCGACGTTGGCGACCAGCACACCGATCGCCCGTTGCCGGATGGCCGGCTGGTCGTCCAGCTCGATCTGGTAGCTGGTCCGGCGGCGGCCCCGGATCGCCCGTACCAGGCCGCCGAGATAGGCCGGCCAACCGATCCGACCCTTCAGCTGCTCGTCGGTGTCCCGGATCAATGCCGCGTCGAAGCCCAGCCCGGCCATCACCAGGTAGCGCAACTCGCCGGTGTCCAGCACATCGATCTGCCGCTGGTGTTCGCCGAAGGCGACGTCCAGCGACGCGGTCATTTCCCGCGGGATGCCGAGGTTGCGGGCCAGCAGGTTGCCGGTGCCGTCCGGGATCACGGCCATCGGCACCCCGGTGCCGGCCAGGGCGCCCGCGCAGGCGGCGGTGGTCCCGTCCCCACCGCAGACCACGACTAGTTCGGCCCCGGCGGCCAGTGCGGCTCGAGCCTGGCCACCACCCGGGTCGGCCTCGGTGGTTTCCCACCAGCCGACCTCGCCGGCACAGCGCGCGGCGACCTCCTTCCGCAGCCGCTCCAGCTCGCTGACCTTGACCGGATTGACCACCACGGCCACCTGGCAGCTCATTGGCTTGTCCGCCTAGCTGCCGAGGACGACACCGAACCGCGAGTGGGCAGTTGTGTGTCCAGTGGGCGGTTGCAACTGCCCACTCGTGCCACAACTGCCCACTCGCGGGACGCTCGGTGCTCGCTCATCGCACACCCGCCCCGCGCGGTACCCGAACGGAGGCCCCAGCCGGCGGCGGATCCGGCAACAGCAGGTGGGAGGTCACCGTCAGCCAGCACACCGACAGCAGGGCGCCCGCCAGCACGTCGGTCGGGTAGTGCATCCCGCGATACAGCCGGGAGGTGGCCACCGCGATCGGCAGCACCACCGCTGCCACCGTCGCCAGCGTGCGCAGCCAACCGGCCTTGGCACTGTGCCAGGCGATGACCGCCAGCGACCCGTACAGCGACACCGCGGCCGCGGTGTGGCCAGACGGAAAGCTCGAGGTCGGCGGCGCCCCGTCCATGTGCGGCACCGACGGTCGGTGCCGGTCGACCAGCAGGGTGGTCGACACGAAGATCACGACCTCACCGATGATGCTGATCGCCAGGAAGAACGACTCCCGCCAGCGGCCGATCGCCCAGCGCAGCAGGACGAACGCGACCAGGCCGAGCGAGATCACGGTGATGGTTTCGGCGCCGAAGGTGGCCACCTTGGTCACGTGATTCCAGAACGGATGACGGTGACTGGCGAACCACCGATCGACGGCACCGTCCTGGTGAACCAGGCCGCTGTGTCGCAGAGTGTGCCCGAGCAGGTAGCCGAGTCCGACGAACGCCAGCCAGATCAGCACTGCCCACAGCAGCAACCAGCCGAGTATCCGGCCGTACCCGCCGGCGGCGTCCATTCGGCTGCGATTCGCCGTGGTCATGTGCGCCGCCAAAACGCTTCGGCCAGGCCGTACAGGCCGAAGAAGATCAGGCCGATGGCGACCAGGCCGACCAACCAGCGTCCGGTGCTGGAATTAGCCACCGTCTGGAGCGCGCCGTCCAGGCCGCGCGCCTTCTGCGGCTGGTACTTCCAGGCCGCCTGCAGCACGAAGTAGCCGGCCAGCGCGAATACCAGGCCGCGCGCGGTGGTGCCGACGGTGCCGAGGAACCACACCACTCGGCGGCTGAACGGTGGCATCTCGGCCAGGTTGAAGTACTTCTTGAACTTGCGAGTGACACCCTCGTACACCAGTGCCAGGCCGACCACGATGATGATCGCGCCGACGATGCCGACCAGGACCCGTCCGCCCCGGTGCGTCATCGCCTTGGCGGTGAACAGCTCGCTCTGCCCGGCCTGGCTCTGGGTGTTGTGGTGTGCCAGCAGGTGGAACGCGCTGGCGGCGAAGAAGGCGTAGATAATGCCCCGGATCAGCGACTGCACCCGGGGTTTCCAATCCCGTCCCTCGCCGACCACGCCGAACGCGGCCTCCGACCAACGCCACAGCGCATAGCCGGAGAGTCCGATGGCGATCGCCCACAGCAGCAGGAACCCGCCGGTATGCCGGATCAGCTCCTGCATGGCGCCGCGCTGGTCGGCTTCTGGATGCCGCTTGCCGGTCGCCAGCAGTAGCGCCACCCAGCCGAGCAGCAGGTAGATGATTCCGCGGGCGGCCAGGCCGAACCGGCCCAGCAGCTTTACCGGTTCGCTGCGCCCGGCGCGACGTGCGGTCATGCTGGTCAATCAGCACCCCCAATGTCCGGCGCAGACTACAGGTATCCATGCTGCTGGTTCAGCATTGGTGGTAGGGAGATCGTAATGAGCTTTTCCGGAGAGCACCCGACCGACGCGCATTCTGCCGGCGAGGACGATGCGCCGACGGCGGTGCAGGCCGCCGAGCGGCTGGCCGACCAGCTCGACTCGATGGTGCCGATCAGCGACGAGGCCGGCAACCGGGTGCTGACCGACAACGCGCGGCTGGTGCGCTGGGCGGCGCCGCTGTTCGTCGGGTGCGCGGTGGTGCTGTTGCCGTGGATCGTGATCGCGGGCCTGACCCTGCCGCAGCGGCAGCTGGCTCGGAACTTCGACGTGGCTTGGGCCGGCTATGACGTGATCCTGCTGGTCGGGCTGATCTGTACCGCGGTCACCGCGCTGCGCCGCTCGCGCCGGTTGCCGATCGCCGCGTCCGCCACCGGGGCGCTGCTGACCGCCGATGCCTGGTTCGACGTGCTGACCACGCCGGCCGGCTGGGGCCTGGCACAGGCCATCGCCATGTCGCTGCTGGCCGAGCTGCCGCTGGCGGTCATCTGTTTCTGGCTGGCCTGGCACAGCCAGGAGTTTGCCGAGCAGCGGATCGTGCTGCTGCTGCGCCGGCGCCGCCACGGTGGCGAGTTGGGCTGACCCCGGCGGGCGGTGTCGCCCCGGCGGACCCGTATCCTCTTCGACGGAGGATTCGCATAGTGGCCTAGTGCGCACGCTTGGAAAGCGTGTTGGGTGCAAGCCCTCAGGGGTTCGAATCCCCTATCCTCCGCCAACTGATCGACAACACGACAGCGTCAGACCGCGGCGAGGATAACAGCGTCTATGTCGTCGGCGATCTCATCGATGAGGAGCCGCCCCGGGCCTTCGTAGAGATTGCGGATGCCGGGCTCCACGAGGTGCCAGCTGCCCCGCTTCGACTGATAGTGAGAACCGAAAAGCACCAGCACTTCAGCGGACGGCGCACCGGCAAGCTCGGCTTGCCGGGAGTGCCAGAGCAAACCCTGGATGTCGCCCCCACGGTGGCTTCTGCCGAGCGCTTGTGCCGCAAGACGTCTGGTGCACGGGTAATGCTCCGCGACCGAGGAGACAACTTGTTCCCGTGCTATCCCTAGCCGGCGGAGCTCGTCATCGCGCAGGTCGCCGAGCAAAGCAGCCTCCGGCACCCGCAGGTAGACGAGCAGCTTGCCGACCAGATCGGCTTCGTAGACCGTGCGGCTCGCCGCATGGTGCACTTCGTGGAAGGCCGTTTCGAGCAGGGCCGACTTCGGGTCGTCGGCGAGGTACATGGTAGGTATCCGGACGCCGGTCCGCGGATCGTCGAATGGCGAGAAGCGTGCGTCGCCGGAGCCCGGGTTGTGCTCGTCATGTCCCCGCCGCGAGTCGTACACCCGGAACAGCGCACGTCCGCTACTGAGTTCGACGGTGTTGAGCGCAGGAAGGGTCGCTAGGACAGGGCACCCGGCCGGATCCGGGCAGTCGAGTTCCTGCGGTGGGAAGCTGACGGCCACAATCGGCTATGCGGCCGGGCGCTGAGCGAAGCGCCGAGCGGCGCTGGCAGCTCGGTCAGGTGATTTTCGCGCCACGTCTTCCGGCGTGCCGCCGGAAAGCAAGCTGCTGGGACGGGTGAGCCACGACCAGACGGCCCAACCGTCCAGCTCTGCCTTGGCCAGCGGCCCCAGCACCGCCGCGAGGTCAGAGCGCACATCCCCTGACTCGGTGAGCTGGAATGCCGGTATGAGGGTTCGGCCGCGATGCGGCACGGCGAACACCCGGTGTTCGGCTCGCTTCCGGCTGAACCAGGTGCGGGTGGTCGACTCCTGCTCGCGGCGAACTTCGGCAAGGGTGGCGTAGGTGTACACCGGTGTGGCCAGCAGAGCATCTCGAAGCGAGGCCAGCCGCTGGGCCTGACGCAGCGAGCTGGGCGGGACGAGCGATACCTCTTTGCTCATCAGCGCGTGGACGAGTTCCTCACGCGTGGCGCTTACCTGATCGGCTTGGGCGAGGCGGACCTGGAAAAGAATGCGGAGCGCATCGATGACCTCAGCGGAGGTATACCCACGCACTTCGACACTGCCTCCGGCGTGGTCCGCGACGTCAAATGCGGCGTGGGCATTCCGGTCAGATTGCATGTCGCAATCGTAGCAACGAAATCTATCCGCTGCACAAGCTACACAACGGCAAATGGCCCACCAAGCGCCGCGCTGCCAATCTCGGTGCGTTACTGCGGAGGATTTCCACAGTAGGCCAAGTCGGACGCCGACTCGTATCCGGCGCTGTCGGTGTAGGTAACGCGAACCCCGACCGAGGTACCGGTCGAGCAGCGGTAACTGACCGAAGTACGGTTGTCGTCGATGGCGTAGTAGACATTGGCGAAATACCAACGCTCGTTGCTGATGCCAGAACCCACGAGACTGCAGAAGATGTCGCGGTCGCTGCCTTGGCACTGCAGGGTTGCATCCGCCTCAGCGGGCAACGCCAGCGCTATGAAACCCGCGGTCGTCAGTCCGATCAGCGATGCTGCTGCGGTGATCTTTCGAAAGATATGCATGACCATCCTCATCAAAATCTGATTAATAGCCATGTTCTACATAAACACGCGCTCAGCGGGAACACGCGTCGCATAGCTGAGGCCGTGGTTCACTCGTAGGAATGACCGAGAAGCTAGCGCCCGGCATCGAGAAGCCTTCCCGGTTCCGTCCCCGGTTCGCCTGGGAGCTGCTCAGCTGCGGCTTGCAAGGCCACGAACTGATCGGCACCGACGTCGCCCGACTGGAGCCCGAGGACGCGCTGATCGCTCGGGATCGGGACGGCCTGCGGTGGTATCGCTGCCTGCGCTGCGACAGCTGGTCACCGCTGCCGCCGCCGGTCAACCCGAGCCGGGACCGATTGCCCCCACGGGAGAACATCGAGCTTCCGCTGCGCGGACGTCCGCTGCGGGATCGCTTCGTGCTGCGGCTCATCGCGGTGGATCGGGTCGTCCACTTCCTGCTGATCGGCCTGCTGGCGGTGGCCCTGCTGATCTTCGCCCACGACCGGGAACGGCTGCGCGGATCGTGGACCAGGATCGTCAACCGGCTGCAAGGAGCCACCGGTGGCCCACTGACCGACACCCATCGCGGATTACTGCACGATCTGGACCGGCTGTTCACCATCTCGTCCGGCAAGCTGGTGCTCTACGGCTTACTGCTGGCCGGCTATGCCCTGATCAACCTCATCGAGGCGGTCGGGCTGTGGTCGTCCCGACGTTGGGCGGAATACCTGACCCTGGTCGAGGTGGTCGTGTTGATCCCGGTCGAGATCCACGAACTCGTCGTCAGGCTCAGCCCGTTGAAGATCCTCACCCTGCTGCTCAACCTGGCCGTCGTCGCGTACCTGTTGGTGGCGCACCGGCTATTCGGCGTCCGCGGCGGTGAGCGCGCCTACCGGGCCGAGCGGGAACGTGACACCGGCTGGCAAGCCCTGGAACGCTCAGCGCCGGAGACGGCTCAGGTCGGCTGAACCGGTTGCGCTCCGCTGATGCCGTTCGGCCGCACCCGGGTCGTTCGCTGGTTAACCGGGTGTGCGAGTGTGCCGGTCTGCGGCAGCATGCCGGTGTCGATGACGTCGAGGGCAACGTCACGCAGCTTGCGGTGGCCGTGTTGACTGGCGATCCGGAGCAGGTCGAAGGCCTGTACCTTGGTGATCAACAAGCGGGTCATCAGCACGCCGATGGCGATGCCGATGTCCCGGTTGGTTTCCAGCGCGGTGCGCAGGTGCTCGTTCTGGTCGTGCTCGGAGGCCTTGGCGAGCGCGATCGCGCAGTGCGTGGACAGGATGTCGAGTATCGACAGGTCCACGTCGGAGAAGGCACCCTCCTTGCTCGAGTAGAGGTTCAGCGCACCAAGGGTGTCGTCGTCCTCCAGGAACAGCCGATGCGACATCATGCTGACCGCATCGGTACTGGCTGCCGTTCGGTCGGACATGCCCGGCCAGCGGTCGTCGGTGGCCAGGTTGTCGACCCGAACGACGTGATGGTCCTCCAGCGCTTCCACGCACGGGCCGGTTCCGGCCTCGTACTGAATGGCGTCCACCATTAGCGGCAGCTTGCCGGTAGCAGCCACCGTGCGGTAGCTCTGCTCCCCGCGCTTGATGGTGATCGCCGCGTATTCGGCTCCGTCGATCGTGCGCACCGCATATTCGACCACCGCCTGCAGGGTCGCGACCAGGTCCGGCTGGGTAGCCAGTTCTCGGGCTATCTCGGCGAACTTGTCGGCTCGTGCTCGCTCAGGCATAGCGACTGCTCCGCTCTCGGTACCTGGCCTTTTCGGCTCCTCGGTACCGGGCCTCCCGCATCGGCGGAGTCCACCTCTATTAGGTCGGACCCTTTGACGTTACTCCACACCGCGGGTAATGACTCGATTACAACAAGCCGGATCGGCCAACAGTTTCAGCCGCGGGACGATCCGAACCGGCCGGGCCGGCGCGGCCCGCCGCGCTCCGGGGTCAACTCGATCAGCTGGCCGGAGATCCTGGTGCGTTTCAAGGCCGCCAGCGTTGCCGGCGGTAGGTCGGCCGGCAACTCGACCAGGCTGTGGTCGACCTTGATGTCGATGTGCCCGAAGTCCTGCCGGGTCAGGCCACCCTCGTTCGCGATGGCGCCGACGATCGCGGCCGGTTGCACCTTGTGCCGCCTGCCCACCCGGATCCGGTAGGTGGCCATCGGCGAATCCGGGCGCGACCTTCGCCGGCCGGCCACCCGGGCCGGCGGGTGTTCCCTAACTCGATCCGGATCATGCTGGCGCGGCCGTTTGGCAGGCGGATCCGGCGGCAGCAGGAACGCCGCGGCGTCGTCCTGGGCCTGCACCGCCAGGGCCGCCGCGATGTCGGCCAGCGGCACCTGCTGCTCGGCGGCGTAGGCGTTGATCAGGTCGCGGAACAGCGGCAGCTCCGGCGCCTCCAGCCGGGCGGTGATGGAATCGGCGAACTTGGCCCTCCGGGTGGCGTTCACGTCCGCCACGGTGGGCAGCGCCATCTCGGTCAGCGGCTGCCGGGTGGCCTTCTCGATGGCAGCCAGCAGGTGTCGTTCCCGCGGTGTCACGAACAGCAGCGCCGCACCGGTCCGACCGGCCCGGCCGGTGCGCCCGATCCGGTGGACGTAGGACTCGGGGTCGGTCGGGATGTCGTAGTTCACCACGTGGCTGATCCGGTCCACGTCCAGGCCACGGGCCGCCACGTCGGTGGCCACCAGGATGTCCAACGCCCCGCTCTTGAGCTGGGCGATAGTGCGTTCTCGCTGCGCCTGCACCAGATCGCCGTTTATCGCCGCAGCCGAGAACCCGCGGGCCCGCAACCGCTCGGCCAGCTCCTCGGTGGCCTGCTTGGTTCGGACGAACACGATCATCCCGTCGAACTGCTCGACCTCGAGAATCCTGGTCAGCGCGTCCATCTTCTGCGCGTTGGCGACCTGGAGGTAAAGCTGGCGGGTGTTGGCGGCGGTGACGGTCTTGGCCCGGACCGTGATTTCGACCGCGTCGGTCAGATACTTCTTCGAGATTCGCCTGATCGCCGAAGGCATGGTGGCCGAGAACAACGCCACCTGCTTACCGGCCGGGGTGTCGGCCAGGATGGTCTCGACGTCCTCCACGAACCCCATCCGCAGCATCTCGTCGGCCTCGTCGAGCACCAGATACCGCAGTCGGGTCAGGTCGAGGGTGCCCTTGGTCAGGTGGTCGATGATCCGCCCCGGGGTGCCGACCACGATGTGCGCACCGCGGCGCAGGCCGGCCAGCTGCACCTGGTAGCTCTGACCGCCGTAGATCGGCAGCACGTTCAGGCCGGGCAGGTGATGGCCGTACTTGCCGATGGCTTCGGCCACCTGGAGTGCGAGCTCCCGGGTCGGCGTTAGGACCAGGGCCTGGGTGATCGGCAGCTGCGCGTCGATCCGGGACAGGATCGGCACCGCGAACGCCGCCGTCTTGCCGGTGCCGGTCTGGGCTAGCCCGACGACATGCCGACCGGCCAGCAAGGGCGGGATGGTGGCCGCCTGGATCGGCGACGGGCTCTCGTAACCAACCTCGCCGAGCGCCCGCAGGATCGGATCGCTGACGCCGAGATCGGCGAAGGACGTGCCTTCGCCAGGGCCGTCCGGGCCGGTACTCATCATCACCAATCTAGCCGAGCCGGTTGCCCGAGCTAGCCGAGCCGGTCGTCGCGGATGATCGCCAGCACCCCTTCGTCCATCCGCAGCATGCGGGGCGATCGACCACGCCGGATGGCCGGACGATCGGAGTCGGCGACCAACACCCTAGATTTGACGGCTATGACCGCTGATGAACCGACCATCCTGGCCACCTCTGGCGGCGCGGTAATGAGTAACCGCATCCGGTGGCAGGTGGGACCGCTTACCGACTATGCCGTCGAGCTGGCCGGAGTCACCGGCCGGGCACCCCGGGTGTGCTTCCTGGCGACCGCCTGCGGCGACGCGTCCGACGTGCTGCGCACCTTCTATGACGCGGCGCTGCTTCAGGGCTTCGCGCCCAGCCACCTGGCGCTGTTCCCGATGCCGAACGTGCCCGATCCGCGTGAACTGCTGCTGGGTCAGGACGTGATCTGGGTCGGCGGCGGCAGCGTAGCCGGCCTGCTGGCGATGTGGCGACTGCACGGCCTGGACGAACTGCTGCGCGAGGCCTGGCAGGCCGGCGTGGTGCTGACCGGGGTATCGGCCGGCTCATTGTGCTGGCATCTCGGCGGCACCACCGACTCCTTCGGACCGGACCTGCGCCCGGTGACCAACGGCCTCGGCCTGGTGCGGTACTCGAACGGGGTGCACTACGACTCCGAAGAGCAGCGCCGGCCGCTGTACCAACGGCTGGTGGCCGATGGCACGCTGCCCGACGGTTACGCGACCGACGATGGCACCGGGCTGCTCTACTGCGGCTCGCGATTCGTCGAGGCGATCAGTGAGCAGCCGGACAAGGCCGCCTACTCGGTGTGCCGAACCGCCGACGGCGGGGTGGACGAGCAGCGGCTGCCGACCCGCCTGCTGAGGTGAGCAACCTCGGCGACCTGGCGATCGACCTCGGCCGGGACGACCCGGACGCGGTCTACGACGCCTTCGCCGACTGGGCGCAGGCCGGCGGCCTGCGGTTGTACCCGGCGCAGTCCGAGGCGCTGATCGAGCTGGTCACCGGTTCGAACGTCATCCTGGCCACCCCCACCGGATCCGGTAAGTCGCTGGTGGCCACCGGCGCCATCTTCGCCGCGCTCGCCACCGGGCCGGGCCGGCCTGCGAGTGAGACAAGAGCACACCGCAGCTTTTACACCGCACCGATCAAGGCGCTGGTCAGCGAGCGATTCTTTGCGCTGTGCGGGATCTTCGGCTCGTCCCGGGTGGGCATGCTGACCGGGGACGCGAGTGTGAACCCGGGCGCGCAGATCATCTGTTGCACTGCCGAGGTGCTGGCCAACCTGGCGCTGCGCGAGGGTGCCGGTGCCGACATCGGGCTGGTGGTGATGGACGAGTTCCACTACTACGGCGACCCGGACCGGGGCTGGGCCTGGCAGGTGCCGCTGCTGGAACTGCCGCGGGCGCAGTTCCTGCTGATGTCGGCCACGCTCGGCGACGTCGACTTCTTCCGCGGTGATTTGACCCGGCGCACCGGTCGCACCACCGCGGTGGTCAGCTCCGCCGAACGTCCGGTGCCGCTGTTCCACTACTACGCGACCACGCCGCTGCACGAGACGGTCAGCGAGCTGTTGCAGACCGGGCAGTCGCCGGTTTACATCGTGCACTTCACCCAGGCGGCTGCCGTCGAGCAGGCGCAGGCGCTGACCAGCATCAATGTCTGCACCCGGGCCGAGAAGGACGAAATTGCCGCTCTGATCGGCGGTTTCCGGTTCGCCGTCGGCTTCGGCCGGACGCTGTCTCGGCTGGTGCGGCACGGCATCGGGGTACATCACGCCGGCATGCTGCCCAAGTACCGGCGGCTGGTGGAGCAGCTGGCGCAGGCCGGATTGTTGAAGGTCATCTGCGGCACCGACACCCTGGGCGTCGGCATCAACGTACCGATCCGGACGGTGCTGCTGACCTCGCTGAGCAAGTACGACGGGCAGCGCGTCCGGCACTTGCAGGCGCGCGAGTTCCATCAGATCGCCGGTCGAGCCGGCCGGGCCGGTTACGACTCGGCCGGCACCGTGGTGGTGCAGGCCCCTGAGCACGAGGTGGAAAACCTGCGGCTGCTGGCCCGGGCCGGCGACGACGAGAAGAAACGCCGCCGGGTGCAGCGCAAGAAACCGCCGGAAGGTTTCGTGTCCTGGACCAAGGCCACCCACGACCGGCTGCTGGCTGCCGCCCCCGAACCGCTGGCCTCACATTTGAAGGTGACGCACGCGATGCTGCTCAATGTGCTGGCCCGGCCGGGTGATCCGTTCCAGGCGATGCGTTCGCTGCTGACCGACAATCACGAGCCGCCCGCCGCCCGGCGCCGGCACGTCCGGACCGCGATCCAGGTCTACCGTTCGCTGCTGACCGCCGGCGTGGTGCAACGACTGGATCAGCCGGACGCCGACGGCCGGACCGTTCGGTTGACCGTGGACTTGCCGGCGAACTTTGCCTTGAACCAGCCGCTTTCGACGTTCGCGCTGGCCGCCATCGAACTGCTCGACCCGCAGTCGGAGACCTTTGCACTGGACGTGCTGTCTGTGATCGAGGCGACGCTGGAGGATCCGCGCCAGATCCTGTCCGCCCAGCAGTCCAAGGCCCGCGGCGAGGTTATCGCGCAGCTCAAGGCGGACGGCGTCGACTACGAGGAGCGGATGGAGCTGCTGGCCGAGGTCAGCCACCCCAAGCCGCTGGCCGACCTGCTCGATGGCGCGTTTGCCATGTACTGCAAGGGCCATCCCTGGCTGATCGGACATCAGCTAGCACCCAAGTCGGTAGTGCGGGAGCTATGGGAACGCGCGATGTCGTTCGCCGAGTACGTCTCCTACTACGGCCTGAACCGCACTGAGGGGCTGGTGTTGCGCTACCTCAGCGACGCCTACCGGGCGCTGCGGGCAAGCGTGCCGACGGCGGCCCGCACCGAGGCAGTACAGGATTTGACGGCCTGGCTGGGCGAGCTGGTACATCAGGTGGACTCCAGCCTGCTGGACGAGTGGGAGCAGCTGACCGGCCCGCAGCCGCTTGCCCCGCGGTCCCCGGTTGCCACCACCAGGCCGGTGACCGCAAACGGCAGGGCGTTCACGGTGCTGGTGCGCAACGCGCTGTTCCGGCGGGTCGAGCTGGCGGCCCAGCACCGGTACGTCGAACTCGGGGCGCTCGACGGGGCCGACGGCTGGGACGCCGAGGCCTGGCAGGATGCGCTGGCCGGCTACTTCTCCGAGTACGACCGGATCGGCATCGGAGCGAACGCTCGCGGACCCGGGCTGTTCGTACTGACCGTCGAGGCCGACCGTTGGCTGATCCGCCAGATCCTCGACGATCCGGCCGAGGACCGGGACTGGGCCATTACGGCATGGGTCGATTTGGCAGCCAGCGACGAGTGCGGCGAACCGGTCGTCCACATCGAAACGGTCGGGCCGGCCTGACCCGCGCGGCTTCGGCAACAGGCGACACCGCCCAACGGCTGGCAGAGTGGGCGGCATGCCAGACGTAACGGCGCTGATCATGGACGACCACGAGTGGTTCCGCCGCCAGTTCGCCAGGCTGGACGACGCCGGCACCGCCGAGGCGCTGGCCACGGTCTGGCAATCACTGGCCGAGCGGTTGGAAATCCACGCGCAGGCCGAGGAAACCATCTTCTACCCGGCTTTGCTTCGCACCGGTGACCCGGACGGCGAGGCGACCGACGAGACCAAGGACGCCATCTCCGATCACAACAAGATTCGGGACGCGATCGCCGAGGCCGGCCGACACTCGGTCGGCAGCCCGGCCTGGTTCACCGCGGTGGGCCGGGCCCGGTCGGAGAACAGCGAGCATTTGACCGAGGAAGAGGACGAGGGCCTGCCCGATTTTCGTAAACACGCCGGCATGGAATTACGGCATCGACTCGGCGAACTGTGGCAACAGTCCTATGCTTCCCATCCAGATGCTCGGTCCATCTCAGCCGCCGACGTAGATCCCCAGGAATACCTCGACCAGCACACCTGATCCTGCGCTATACCTTCGTATAAACCCCGGTGCGAAAACCGCTCGGATGATCGGCCAGTAATGCCGTAGTCACTCATAGTGATATTCCATGCTTTGGTCGGTACGTCGAACAATGGCCGGACAGGTTGCCAAATAGTTCGAAGTGACTGCATTTTTGGCACGACATGACGTTAAGTACATGTAAAGTCTTCCGATAAGTGTCTGGCAACCGCTACCGTTCCGGCCAGCCCGTCCAGCGCAGGAGGTTCGTTGGGTACCTGTCTGACCGAGTCTGATGCCGCCGGTCTACTGACTTGGACGCGCACCATCGACCGGGCACTGGTGCATCGCGACGCCATCGCGGAAGTGCTGCTCACCGATGTGATCCAGCTCGGCGAGACGGAATTCGTCATCGCCGCACAATGGCCTCGATCGCATCGGGTGTACCGACCGGATACCGACGGTCGGCACGACCCAATGCTGATTTTGGAAACTGTCCGGCAAGCGGGGCTGGCGTTGTCCCATATCGGCTTCAGTGTCGGCGCAGATCAGCAATCGGTAATGCATAACGTCGGATTCACCCTGAACCCGGACACCGAACCGCGGGCATTGCATTCGGCCACCAACCTGACCATCGGCGTGCACTGTCGCAACGTCGTTTATCGCGGGCCGTCCTTGCGGAGCATGACCGTAGAGCTGCGCTTCGTGGCGGACGGGCAGAAATTCGCGATCGGCACCGGCATGATCAGCTGGCTGTCCCGGCGCACCTACACCGCGCTGCGGGCCCGAGCCGGCGCCCGGATCACCGATCCAGAGCAGCCGGTGACCAACCTGCGACCGGTAGCAGCGTCCCCGCTGCGAGCAGCCGACGACTCGCTGATCGCAAACCAGCCGGACGGTTCGGATTCCCGCCGGCTGCTGGTGGTGCCGGTGCATCATCCGGTCTACTTCGACCATCCGCTGGATCACGCGCCTGGAATGATGCTGATCGATGCCGCCTGGCAGGCGGTGGCCGCCATGCGCGGCGACGGCGCCCGGCTGGTGCAATGCCTGATGCAGTGTCCGTCCTTCACCGAGCTCGGGCTGACCACCAGCATCGAACTGGCGGCCACCTCGTCGGACACCACGCAGTTCTCGGTGGAACAGGCCGGTCGGCAAACCGCATCCGGAACGCTGCGGGTCTGGCGCTAGCTATTCGCCGGAGCCGTTCAGGGCGAGCTTATCGTTGCGGCTGAACTCCCGGCGAACCGCGGTGCGCACCCGCCGAACCGCGCGCTGGGTTGCCTGCCAGTCCGGTGCCGGCGTCAGACCGACCAAGAAAATCCGCCAGAACTCGTCCAGCCGGGACTCCAGATCCTGCCGGGTGGTCAGCATTTCCGAGACATGCTGCACGCCGAAGAATCCGCCGACCAACGCCCGGGCGGCTGCGGCCGGCAGCACGCCGGGTAGCAGCAGGCCGTCCCGACGGGCCCGGGCAAACATGTTCTGGAGTTCGCCGATCCACCCCACGAACGGCGTCGGCATATCGGCGTTGACCAGGCCGCGCTCGAAGGACAGTCGGACGCCCGCGGTGATCAGCACGTCGTCGCGGAAACGAGCGCCCACCTCATAGGTGAGCGCGACGATGCTGACCAGCGAATCCGGAGAATTACGGACGATGGCCTCGACCATGGCTGGCCATTGCGCGAATTGCTCCTCGACGATGGCCACCGCCAACGCCTCTTTGCTCGGAAAGTGGAAGTACACCGCGCCCTTGGTCACTCCGGCCGCGTCGACGATGTCATTCATGCTCGCTGCCAGGAAACCGGTACGTGCGAACACCTCCGCGGCAGCGCTGAGGACCCGCCCTCGCGTCACTATCGCGCGCTGCTGCATTGCCACCGATGTCGCCTCTCCCCGCGGATTGGAAAAGTCTAGCGGTAGGCCGGCATCAAGCGCCTGACGAGAAGATTGACCCTTTTAGGGCTAGTCATCCTGGTAAAAAAAAGACCGCGCGGTCGGTTTACTTTTCCAACCATAGGCGCTAGCCTATCCCCAGCGGCGCGCGGAGTCAGGTCAACTCCTGCAGCGCCGCGCCAACGTACAGCAGGCCTCGGCAGCTAGCCGGGGCCTGCTGCTCTTTCTGGCAATTACCGCAAATAGCGAGTCGGTCAGAGGCTTTATTCCGAAATCGTGGTGTTGTGCCCAGAGGTTATACATAGAAAGTCGCGGTGTTGGCTATCAGGGTGTTCGCTGCTGATCACTATCGAAGTTGACAACGACTTTCATTAAGCGTTAGCTCTGCGCTATGCCCCGCCGCTCGGCACTCGCCGGTGTAGCCGCGCTGATGTCGGCTGTGCTGCTTACCGGCTGCGCCATCTCCCGACCGGCCGCCGAGCCGGGCGCTCCGATCGTGGTGGCCGCGAGCATCGACACCTGGGGCAGCATCCTGGCCCAGCTCGGCGGGACCCGGGTGCGCGCCAGCTCGATCATCACCAGCCCGGCCTCCGACCCGCACGACTACGAACCCACCCCGGCCGACGCCCGGCTGATCGCGGACGCCGCGGTGTTCGTCTACAACGGTGTCGGCTACGACAGCTGGGCCGAGCGGGCGGTCCGAGCCGACCCGGAGCCGACCCGCCAGGTGATCGACATCGGTCGGCTGACCGGCACCCCAACCGACGGCAACCCACATCGCTGGTACGACCCGGCCGACGTCAGCGCGGTGGCCGACGCGATCACCGCGGCGCTCCGCCGGGCCGACCCGGCCGACGCCGGATACTTCGATAGCCGGCATGCCAGCTGGACCGGCGCCGCCACGGCCGGCTACCGGCAACTGCTCAGCACCATCCGCGGCCGGTACGCCGGCACGCCGGTCGGTGCCAGCGAGAGCGTGTTCGTCCCGCTCGCCCAAGCCCTCGGGCTGGACCTGCTGACTCCGGCCGGCCTGTTGCGCGCGGTCAGCGAGGGCACCGACCCGTCCGCTGCCGACAAGGCGGTGGTCGACCGGCAGCTGGATCGCAAGCAGGTGAAGGTGTTCGTCTACAACAGCCAGAACTCCACCCCGGACGTGTCGGCGCAGGTGTCCGCCGCCCGCCGGGCCGGCATCCCGGTGGTCGAGGTAACCGAAACCCTGACGCCGCCCGACGCCTCGTTCCAGGATTGGCAGTCGACCCAACTACGCCGGTTGCAGTCGGCGCTGAGCCAGGCCACCGGCCGATGAACCCGTCGTCCGCGGCCACCGTGGTCCGGCTGGATCAGGCCGAGATCCGGATCGGTGGTCGAACCATCTGGTCCGAGGTGAGCCTGCAGGTGCACGCCGGCGAGTTCGTCGCGGTGCTCGGTCCGAACGGAGCAGGCAAGTCCACCCTGCTGGCGGCGCTGCTCGGACTGCGGCAACTGGCCGCCGGCACCATTGAGGTGCTGGGCGCCAGCCCCGGCCGGCGCAACGCGCGAATCGGCTACCTACCGCAGCGGCGGGCGTTCGACCCGTCCATGCGGATTCGCGGCGTCGACCTGGTCCGGCTCGGTTGGGACGGCGACCACTGGGGCGTCCCGCTACCCGGCCGGCTAGCCGGCAGTCGGGGGCGCCGGGCCGCCGAGCGGGTCGCCGAGGTCATCGAGTTGGTCGGTGCGCACGGTTACGCCCACCGGCCGATCGGTCAATGCTCCGGCGGCGAGCAGCAACGACTGCTGATCGCGCAGGCGCTCGTCCGGCGGCCGGAACTGCTGGTGTTGGACGAGCCGCTGGACAGTCTGGATGTCACCAACCAGGCGTCGGTCAGCGCGTTGATCCAGCGGGTATGCCGGGAGCACGGCGTCGCGGTGCTGCTGGTCGCCCACGACGTGAACCCGATCCTGCCGTACTTGGACAAGGTGATCTACCTGGCCCGTGGTGGAGCCCTGATCGGTGCGCCGGCCGAGGTGATCACCTCCCAGACGCTGAGCCGGCTCTATGACACCCCGGTCGACGTGCTGCACGACCGGGCCGGCCGGCTGGTCGTGGTGGGCCAGCCGGACAGCCACCCCAGGCACCCGTGATGTACGGCGGCCTGAGCCTGAACCTGGTCGAGGACGTCCGCCAGCTGCTCAGCTACCACTTCATGCTCAATGCACTGCGGGCCGGCACCATCGTTGCGGTATTGGCCGGCGCGATCGGGTACTTCATGGTGCTGCGGCGGCAGGCCTTCGCCGGGCACACGTTGGCGGTGGTGGGCTTTCCCGGCGCGGCCGGGGCGACTTGGCTGGGGATCAGCCCGATCGCCGGATACTTCGGTTTCTGTGCGGCGGGTGCGCTGTTGATCGCGACCTTGCCGGGTAGCGGACGAGCCGCCAGCCCCGGCCACGGGGAGGAATCGGCGGCGATCGGGACGCTGCAGGCGTTCGCGCTGGCCTGCGGGTTCCTTTTCATCAGCCTGTACCAGGGGTTCCTGTCCGGCCTGAACAGCCTGCTCTTCGGCACCATCACCGGCATCAGCGACGACCAGGTGCTCGTGCTGCTGGTTGCCGGACTGGGTTGCCTGGCCATGCTGGCGGTGATCGGCCGGCCGTTGCTGTTCGCGAGCGTGGATCCCGCGGTGGCCCGGGGTCGCGGGGTGCGGATACGGCTGCTGTCGGTGGTGTACCTGCTGCTGCTCGGGGTGGCGGTGGCCGGCACCAGCCAGATCACCGGCAGCTTGCTGGTGTTCGCGCTGCTGGTGGCACCGGCGGCCACCGCGGCCCGGCTGACCGCTCGTCCGGCGGTGGGATTGTTGCTCTCGATAGTGCTGGCGGTGCTGGTCAGCTGGCTGGGGGAGGCGATCGCGTTCTACTCGCCGTATCCGATCGGATTCTGGGTCACCAGCCTAGCCTTCGCCGGATACCTGCTCGCTGCTGGCTATCGCTTGCTGCTGGACCGACGATGAGCGCGCTGACCGGCCTGGTTCATATGCTCGAGCAGCCGTTCATCCAGCACGCGCTGGTGGCCGGTACCGCGATCGCGCTGGTATCCGGCCTGGTCGGTTACTTCATGGTTCTGCGCAGCCAGGTCTTCGCCGGCGATGCGCTCTCGCACGTGGCCTACGCCGGAGCGTTGGCCGCATTGGCAGCTGGCGTCGACCTGCGGTTCGGCCTGTTCGCCGCGACGGTGGCGGTCGGGGTCGGGCTGGGCCTGGTGGGCGGGCGGACCGGCGCCGACGACGTAGTCATCGGCACCACCTTCGCCTGGGTGCTCGGGCTCGGGGTGTTCTTCTTGGCCTACTACACCCGCCATGCCAGTGCCGGCAACGGCACCGCTAGCGTCACGGTGCTGTTCGGGTCGATCTTCGGGATCAGCTCCTCGGCCGGGCTGGTCGCCGTCCTGGTAGCGCTGGGGTTGATCGCGGTGCTGTTGGCGATCGCCCGTCCACTGCTGTTCGCCAGCGTGGATCCGGCGGTGGCGGCCGCCCGAGGCATCCCGGTGCGGCTGCTCGGCGCGCTGTTCCTCGGTGTCACCGGTGCCAGTGCGGCCGAGGCAAGTCAGGCGGTCGGGGCGCTGCTGCTGTTCGGGTTGTTGGCGGCACCACCGGCCGCCGCGCTGCGGCTCACCGACCGGCCGTGGTGGGCGCTGGCGCTGTCCGGGCTGCTGGCAGTGCTGGCGGTGTGGGTCGGCCTGGCCATCAGCTATGCGGCTCCACGGCTGCCGGCCAGCTTCTCGATCATGTCGGCGGCGACCGCGGAGTACGGGGTGGCGGCGCTGGTCAGCCTGCTACCGAATGTTGCGGGCACAGCCCGAAGACCTCGACGGTATGGGTGACCTCGGTGTAACCGGCGGCCACCGCCACCCGTTCAGCCCACTCCTCCACCTCGGGGGCGGAGACCTGCTCGCTGCGCCCGCACACTCGGCACACCACGTGGTGATGGTGCGGCTCGGCGGCCGGGTCGGTGCCGTCCGAGTCGGCCTGGGTTCGGCATAACCGGAACTGCGCCTCGCCGTCGGCCCGGTGCACGATGTCGGCGCTGCCCAGCTCGGCGAGCAGGTTCAGGTGCCGGTACACGGTGGTCAACCCGATCTTGTGGCCGCTGGCGCGTACCGCGTCGAACAGCTCCTGGGCGGTGCGGAAGCCGTCCGCTTCCCGCAACGCTTGCTCGATCGCGGACGACTGCCGGGTAATGCGGGTTCGTCCAGCCGGACGGGCGGCCGAGTTGGCCATCTGAACGTCCTGCGCCATGACTGAAGGCTAAACCAGTCAGCCGGTCCGGTGGCAGCGCGTGATCAGCGCTCGGCCAACCACTCCTCGAAGGTCCGTCGGCCGGTCACGCTGCCAGGCGCCGGCAGCAGCCCGCCCGCCTGCACCGCCCGACCGGCCCTGCCCGGCAACCGGATCGGAACCACTCGAACCCGGTCACCGCGCTTGGCCACCAATCGAGCGGCCATATCAGCCAGATCCTGCTCGGCCGGGCCGGCCAGATCCGGTGCCCGACCGCTGATCGTCGGCTGGCTGCCGGCTGTCGCTAGCAGGTGCTCGGCGACGTCGGTCAGATCGACCGGCTGAACCCGCATCCGGGGCACCAGCGCCCACCGGCCCAGCCGGGATCTGTTCAGTATCTGCCCGGCAAACTCGTGGAATTGGGTGACTCGGGCAATGGTGTACGGCAGCCCGGCGCGTCCCGCCAACTCGATCAGGGCGGCTTCCTGCGCGAGCTTGGCCTGGTAGTAGCCCATCGGGACCCGATCGATGCCGACTATCGAGAGCAGCACCAGCCGTCCGACGTCTGCCGAGGCAGCTGCCTCGACGAGGTTGCGCGTGCCGGTCACGAAGAACTGCTCGACCGGCCGCCGGGACAGCTTCCGCACATTGCTGCAGTCGATCACCGCATCGGCGCCGGTGAACGCCTCGCGCAGGCCGGCCCCGGTGCTCAGTTCACCGACCGCCAGTGCCGCCCCGCCGGCGTTGTTGCCGGGCCGGCGGGACAGCACCACTACGTCCATACCCTGGCTGACCGCCTGCCGGACCAGCACGCTCCCTGCGGTGCCGGTACCGCCCATCACCACAATGCGCACGAAGGCCATGATGCCAGGCGGTCAACCTTGTGAATTAGATCTGGCAGTTGACGGTAGTCAGGCCACCGGTGGTGATTTGCACGCCGGTAATCGTCTGGGTGCCGTGGCCCGACGCAGTGCAGGTAACCGTGTAGGTGCCGACCGGATCCCAGTTCGAGGTGTAATTCCCGGTGGAGTTGCTGGTCACGGTGTCGGTGGTGGCCAGGTTGCCGCCCTGCAAGGTGATCGTCGCGCCGGAAACCGCCGCGCCGCCAGCGGTGACGGTTCCGGTGACCCGGCCGGTAGTGGTGAGCTGGATGTTCTGGGTGGTGGTCACGCCGGCGGTGACCGTCACGCCGCTGTAGGTGCGTGCCTTGTACCCGGAGGCGGTCGCGGTGACGGAGTACGTGCCGGCCGGGATACCGCTGAAGCTGTAGTTGCCGCTGGCGTCGCTGGTGGTGCTGGCCGAGGTCGGACCGCTGAGGGTGACGGTGGCGCCGCTGATCAGGACGCCGGAGTTGAGGTTGCTCACCACCCCGGTCAGCGTGCCCGTGTTGCTCAGGGCGCAGTTCACCGTGGTCAGGCCGCCGGTGGTGATGCTCACTCCGGTGACCGTCTGGTCGGCGTATCCGGTGGCCGAGCAAGTGACCGTGTACGTCCCGACCGGATCCCAGTTCGAGGTGTAATTCCCGGTGGAGTTGCTGGTCACTGTGTCGGTGGTGGGCAGGTTGCCGCCCTGCAAGGTGATCGTCGCCCCGGACAGCGCCGCGCCGGCGGCTCCGGTCACCGTACCGGTGACCCGGCCGGTGGTGGTGAGCTGAATGTTCTGGGTGGCGGTCTGGCCGCTGGTGACCACCACGCCGCTGTAGGTGCGCGCCAGGTAGCCGTTGGCGGTCGCACTCACGGAGTACGTTCCGGCCGGGATACCGCTGAAGCTGTAGTTGCCGTTGGCGTCGCTGGTGGTGCTGGCCGAGGTCGGACCGCTGAGGCTGACGGTGGCGCCGCTGATCACGACGCCGCTGTTGAGGTTGGTCACCTGGCCGGACAGCGCCGTGCCGCCGCCGCCGCAAGCGTTGGCGTACGTGACACCGGCGGTCATGTGGTTGGTGATCGACGGCTTGCCGACCGCCTGTACGTACAGCACCGAGGTCGCGGGCAGGCTGGCGCAGTACTGCGACAGGTCCAGGCTGTAGCTCGCGCTGGTACCGGTACCGGTGGGCGCCACCGTGGTGAGCTGGGCAAGCTGTTGGCCGGTGGTGCCGTCGGTGGAGTACCAGACGGTGTAGTTATCGATCGTGCGCTCGGACGCGCCGTCGCCGGACAGGCCGATCGTCCACTGCAGGGTGCTGCCGCTGAGGCTGCTGGTGAACGAAGACACGCAGTTATCGATGCCGGTCTCGACCTCGGTGCCTTCCTCATAGTCGTCCCAGGTACCGACCATCAGGAACGGTGCCTGGTTGCTGGTGTTGAAGTAGTGCCCGGTCTCGGCGAAGGTGTCGAGCCAGTTGGTGCCGCAGCGCTGCGACGTGTCGCGCGGATAGTTACCGGACGGCACCGGCGCGGCAACCGGCGTGCCGTTCACCCAGGACGGGCTCCAGTTCGCCATCCGGTCATCGAAGCCCTTCCAGGCGCCGGCGAAAAAGGTGATCGGCAGCCCGTTGGCGCCCTTCACACCGCTGGCCAGCGCGCTGGACTCGGTGCTGAGCCAGCTGTCCAGGCTGGTCTTGTTACCCCAGTTGTCTTGGTCCGCAGCGGTACCGGCGGTACCACCGGACGGGGACACCCAGCTGAACCCGCCGTCGGACTGCCGGTGGGTGTGGTTGTGCCGGAAGATCATGTACGGGTTGTAGCCGTGGTTCTGGAAGTTCGAGCGGATGCCGTCCCATACCGCATTCCAGCAGCCGCTGGCGCTAGTGCAGGTGGACGAGCCGGTCAAATGGCAGACGTTGCTCGTCGAGCACTGGCCGAACTGGCTCTCGGTGACGAAGAACGTCAGCACGGGCTGGCCGTTGACCTTGAGGTAATTGGGATCGGTGAACCAGTTGGCGGCCAGCACATTGAAGTCGGCGATCATCTTGTTCTCTATGCATTGCGGCTGGTACGCGTCCGCGGTATTGCATTGGGTGAACTTGTAGGCCGCGTCGTCGTACTGGGCGAGGTGCGTCATCCCGGGGTGACGGGTATTCATCGCCGACGTCAGATTCTTCGATGCCAGGTCCACATTCGTGGTGCTCGTTCCGCAGGACGAGGCGAATGGTGCGTTGTTCGAGTACGCGCCGGTGCCGGCCTTGCAGGTGTTGGAGTCGCCCTCCCAGTTCTCGACCACGCCGTCGATGCCGCGGTCCCACATGTCGTCAGCGGTCGCATTGGCCTTGGCGACCTCGTTGGAGCTGTAGCCGATGTCGAAGTGCGAGACCGTGCCGCCGGTCGTCGGGCAGGACTGCTCGTACCGGGTGAGCACCTGACTGTCCACGGTGACTGTGCTGCCGCCGCTGCCGTGACAGAACCACAGCTGGGTCTCGGCGAGCACCTTGGTCGTGCTGCCGGGGTAGAGCAGGGAGTGCACGTCGCCGGCCTGAGTGCCGCGGCCCTTGGAGATGTTCCAGGTGCCGCTCACCGCGGGATTGTGCGGCTGGGTCAGCGGCTGGGTGGGACTGCCGCCCGGCGAGGAGAGGTCGGTCCACCCGGCGAAGGCGGCCCCGCAGTAGGACGTGCCGTCCAGCCCGTAGCCCGCGGCCGAGCAGGCCGCGGTGTTGTTGGTGGTCTGCGCGGTGAGCGTGGTGGTGGGTGCCGCCGCAACAGCGGGGTGCTGTTGAGCCAGCGCCGCTGCGGCGACCGAGGAGAAGACCAGGGCGAGGCTGGTGAGGCAGACCTTGAACGTGATCATTTGGGCACACCCCTACGACTCAAATGGCAGTTGGTGCTTCCACTGTCGGTCCAGGTCTGCCCGGTTTTCCGGTACAAACTGCCAGTCGTAGCTCGACGTATGCAGGGTCAGCGTGATCACGCCGGACGTGTTGCGCTCCGAACGTCGGAGTTGGCCACGGGGCCGGAAAATCGTCGACGTCTCGACGTGGCGGCCCTTCCCAGTTGTGGCAGTTGGCATCATGCTGGCATTGATCAGTGTTTTTGGCAAGAGTGGCATTTATTGTGAATGCTTAGTTTTTCTAAGTTTCATAGATGGCCAAGCCGACCTTTATGCAAGGCACTGATCACCATCGCTCGTAAGTGGGGGCAGTTAGCCCAGTAGGCGAATACCTAACCCGTGGCAGCCGAGGGTTCAGCGAAGGTAGGAAGCCCCGTTGGCGTCCACGACCGTGCCGCTGACCCACTCCGGCGCGTCGGTGGCAAGCCAGGCCACGGTGGCGGCGATCTCGGCCGGAGTAGCGACCCGTCCGAACGGACTCTGCGCGCGCACCGCCGGACCGTCCGGACCGTCCAGAATGGCGTGAGCCATCTCGGTGTCGACGAAGCCGGGCGCGACCGCCGCCGCGATGATGCCATGCGGGGCCAGCGCGACGGCCAGCGACTGCGTCATTGCGTGCAGCCCGGCCTTGCTGGCACCGTAGGCCGGCGTGCTGGGCTCGCCACGGTAGGCGCCCCGCGAGCCGACACTGATCAGCCGACCACCGGCCGGACCGCGTTCGCGGTGCAGCAGGTGCTCGACCAGCAGCCAAGCCAGGTTCGCCGGAGCCAGCAGGTTCAGCTCCAAGGTCTGCCGCCAGGCCTGTTGCCAGTCCGGGTAGCTGGTCGCATCGATCGGATGGGCGTGGTAAATGCCGGCGTTGTTGACCAGCACGTCCAGCTCGCCCAGCTGTTCGATGGCGGACGCGACCACCTCGGCACAGGTTTGCGGTACGGAGAGGTCTCCGGTGACCACCACATGGCCGGTGCCCGGCAGCTCCCGGCTGACCCGCTCGGCCGCGGCACGGTCGCGTCCGGCATGCACCGCGACCCGGTGGCCCTTTGCGGCCAATGCATGCGCCACCGCCGCGCCGATACCGCGACTGGCTCCGGTCACCAGGCTGCACGTGGTCACCGGCGAGACGCTACCGGCAGCGTGCGAGAGTGGGTGCCATGAGCTTGGACGTAGCCGGTGTACGTGCGCATTTCCCAGCGCTGGCGGCCGGCGCCGCGCACTTCGACGGGCCGGGTGGCTCGCAGACCCCGGACGTGGTAGCCCGCGCCGTACACGACACGCTGGTGTCGCCGATCGCCAATCGCGGCTCGGTAACCCGGGCCGAGCGGAACGCCGAGGCGATCGTGCAGGCTGCGCGTACGGCGATGGCCGACCTGCTCGGCGCGGAACCCGGCGGCATCGTGTTCGGCCGCAGCATGACCGCATTGACCTTCGAGGTCGCCCGGGCGCTGGCCAAGACCTGGACCGCCGGGGACGAGGTCGTGGTCAGCCGGCTGGATCACGATGCCAATGTGCGGCCCTGGGTGCTGCTGGCCGAGCAGGCCGGCGCCACCGTGCGCTGGATCGACTTCGACCCGCAGTCCACCGAGCTCACCGTTCAGCATGTCGGCGAGCAACTCACCGACCGGACCCGGCTGGTCGCGGTCACCGGCGCGTCGAACCTGCTCGGCAGCCGGCCCGACCTGCCGGCGATTGCCGCCGAGGTGCACCGGGTCGGCGCACTGCTCTACGTCGACGGGGTGCATCTGACCGCGCATGCCGGCATCGACGTACAAGCCCTCGGTGCCGACTTCTTTGCCTGCTCGCCGTACAAGTTCTTCGGCCCGCACTGCGGCGTGCTGGCCGCCGACCCAGCCCTGTTAGACGCGCTGCATCCGGACAAGCTGGTGCCGTCCAGCAACGCCGTCCCGGAGCGTTTCGAGTTCGGCACGCTGCCTTATGAACTGCTCGCCGGGACGACAGCGGCGGCGGATTTCATCGCCGATCTGTCGGTCGGTGCGGGCGATCGACGCCGGCGGATTCTCGCCTCGATGCGCGCGGTGTCCGAGCACGAGGACGCGTTACGGCACCGGATCGAGCTTCGGCTCGCCGAGCTGGACTCGATCACCGTGCACTCGCGAGCTGCCGAGCGCACGCCGACCTTGCTGCTCACCTTCACCGGACGGGCCGCCGCCGACGCCTATCGCTTTCTCGCCGACCTGGACGTCAACGCGCCGGCCGGCAGCTTCTACGCCTACGAGGCGGCGCGCCGGCTGAGGCTGCCCGATGGCGGCCTGCGGATCGGGCTGGCGCCGTACAGCAACGACTCGGACGTGGACCGACTGCTGGACGGGCTCACCAAGTTCCTCGACGCCTAGCGCCTTCTAGTTGTAGCGCCTGAGCAGTACGATGGTTGCTCGATTTTGGCCGCCTTACCTCCTCATGAGCGGAGAAGGATGTGCCCAGACGAGCCCTGCTGGGCGTGCTATTTCTAGCGCCGGTACTCGCCGCGTCAACCCTGCTGCCGGCCAAGGCTGCCGCGGTGCCGCGCGGGCACCTAAGCGTTCGGGCCTATGTGCTCGATTTCGACCCGCTGCTGGATGACGGCGTGGCGCTCACCGCCGACCGCGGCTATAACAACCCGGTCGCCCTCGATGAGATGTATCGAGCCGATGTCGCCAGCGCCAGCGCCGGCGTCGCAGCGCAGCGCATCGTGCGCACATCGGTCGTTCGCGGGTACCCGGTCAAGCCAGGCGGGTTCACCTTCACCAACGCGCAGTACCTCGGATGCCTCTCAGACTCCTCGCCCGCCTACTGTGGTGCCCTAATCGACTATGAAGCTGTGCTGAACACGCGGTACGACCAACGCTTCGGAAGCGCCTGTGAGGCCTTAGCGAAGAAGCGGGTCGACGAGGTATGGCTCTGGGGCGGACCGTGGTTCGGTTACCTCGAGTACCGGATCGCCGAGGCGCACACGCTCTGTCCCCAGGTCGCCCGACGGTTCGTGGTCATGGGCTTCAACTATGAGCGCACCGTCGCGGAGATGCTCCACGACCTCGGGCATCGGGCTGAGGAGCTCATCCGGGGCGGCATCGGCCTGACCCTCTGGGATCGCTTTGACGGCCAGCGCGCCCGTTACGCTGACGCCTACACATGCCCGGCGCAACCCGATGCCGGCCATCCGGAGGTCGACGCCACCAGCACCCATGCCGGCAACGTGCACTTCCCACCTAACGCGTACTGCCATTACCAGTACGACCGCGACCATCCAGTCCTCTCCGACGCGGACGACTGGGCCAACTTCCCGAACCTCACCGGTCGGCAGACGGTGGTCAACGCGAATACCTGGGGCGGCACCCAGCGTGGCTATCTCATCTGGTGGCTCGGCCGATTCCCCAGGAATCCGGGGATCGCTGGCGGTGTGCAGACAGACTGGTGGCGATATGTCTTTCCCAGTGCGCACGGAAGATCCTCAAGCCTCGTTGCCTGAGCCTTCCGGAGTTGCAGGGGCGGTGGCGCAGGGATTCGAACCCTGGGAGGCTTTCACCTCACACGCTTTCGAGGCGTGCTCCTTAGGCCGCTCGGACACGCCACCGCGACAGACCTTACCGGCAGCGCCGATCACCGAAAAAACCGGTCAGCAACTGC
>DATFHF010000051.1:0-16476 GCA_035248685.1 Jatrophihabitans sp. | reverse complement strand
CCAGGCCCAGGCCCAAGCAGCTGCCCACCGCGGTCCGCAGCAGCATCCGCTGTCCGGCCAGCCGACCGGCGAGCAGCGCCCCGGCCAGCAGGCCCAACCCGAAGCTGCCGCCCAGCACGCCGTACCAACCGGCACTGGCATGCAGGGTTTGCCGGACCAGGAAGACCTCCACCACATTCACCATGCCGGACAGCAGCACGAAGATGCTCAGCATCACTATCATCCTGAGCAGCGTCCGGTCGGCGCGCAGCACCGCCAAGCCGCCCCGGCGGTCGACGACGGTGCCGGGCAGCCGCTCGCCGCCACCGCGCCTGGTGCGGATCAGCAGGCCGGCCAACGCGAGCACCGCGAAGCTCGCCGCGTCCAGCAGCAACGGAACCCGAGCGCCGTACCAACCGGTGAACAGGCCGGCCAGCACCGGCGCGGCGATGGCTGCCGCGGTGCCGGCGGCCTGTGACCGGCCGAGCGCGGCGGGCAGGTTGGCGATACCGACGATCCGTGGGATCAGAGCTTGCCAGGTCGCCGCGTTCACCGCCTGTCCGATCCCCAGTAGTCCGACCAGCAGCAACACCAGCGCATCGCCCTGCTGATAGGCGAGCACCCAGCAGCAGGCGAACTGGGCGAGTCCCGAGATAACCAGCAGCCGTCGGCTGTCGTGCCGGTCGACCAGCCGACCGACAACCGGGGCCAGCAGCACGGCGGCCAGCATGCCCGCGATCAGCAGGGCGGACACCCGCCACGCTCCGCCACCGTTCCCCTGGGTGCGCAGTAGGAGCGCGACCAGCGCCATCTCGTCCCCTAGCAGTGAGACGGCGCGGGCCAGCACGACCGTCCGCAGGTCGCGTCGGGCCGTCGGCGACAACGGCAGAGTTGTGAAAGACATATTTCGAAGTTAATGCTTCAGGTATTGCCTGTCAACGATCCTCTTGCCTTTACGCTTAGCCCATGGTCGACGCCAACCCCGGCAGCAGGAGCGCCGCCAGTCCCGCCCGAGCAGAAAGAGTGGTGCTGCGCGATCCTCGAGCCATCAAGGCACTGGCCCATCCGGCCCGGCTCGCCGTGATCGATGAGTTCTTCGCCGGCCGGCGGCTGACCGCTACCGAGTGTGCCGAGATCGCCGGGCTCAGCGCCAGCGCGATGAGCTATCACCTGCGGGCGTTGGAGAAGTGGGGGATCATCCGCCGGTCCGAGGGCACCGGGGACGGTCGGCAGCGGCCGTGGGAGGCCGCCGGCGACAAGCTCGCGGTGGATTCGGCCGAGCCACGCGCCTCGGCGGCCGGCGAGGCGATGCTGGTGGCCCGAGTGCTCGACCGCCAGCGCGCCGAGACGCTGGCCTACCTGGCTAGCCAGGAGGCCGGTTCGGACTGGTACCAGGCGATGTCCATCAGTACCGGCACCTACTGGCTGACCCATGACGAGGCGGTCAAGCTCAACCAGCAGATGTCGGACTTACTCAGCCCGTTCGACAGCCGGCGCTCCGGCAGCACTCCGCCGCCGGACAGCCGCCGGGTGCGGATCTCGGTAAACCTGGTACCGATTCCGCTGGAGCCGGCGGAGCCGCCGGCCAGTCGCTGAAACGACGCCGGCCGGCCGGAAATCCGCGCGGTGGGCATCCGTAGGATTTGAAGGGTGACCCACGCGCCCAGCACCACCGACGCCGGCCAGAGCCGTCCGGCGGCCACCGACCTGCCGACCAGCTATGCCCCCGGCACGGTAGAGGGTCCGCTGTACCAGCGTTGGGTCGAGCGTGGGTACTTCACCGCCGAGGCCGGCTCGGACAAGACGCCATACACCATCGTCATCCCGCCGCCTAACGTCACCGGCAGCCTGCACATCGGCCATGCCTTTGAGCACACCCTGATCGACGCGCTGATCCGGCGCGCCCGGATGCAGGGCCTGGAGACGTTATGGCTGCCCGGCATGGACCATGCCAGCATCGCCGTGCACGCCCTGGTCGAACGCCAGCTCGCCGCGGAGGGGGTCAATCGGCGTCAGCTCGGCCGGCAGGCCTTCATCGACCGGGTTTGGCAGTGGAAGGCCGAGTACGGCGGTGCAATCCTGGCCCAGATGCGCCGGCTCGGTGACAGCGTGGACTGGTCCCGCGAGCGGTTCACCATGGACGAGGGGTTGTCCCGCGCGGTGCGAACCATGTTCAAAAAGCTCTATGACGACGGCTTGATCTACCGGGCTGAGCGGCTGGTGAACTGGTCGCCACAACTGCAATCGGTGCTGTCCGACGCCGAGGTCGACCATCGCGAAGTGTCCGGCGAGCTGGTCTCGATCCGGTACGGGTCCGAGGACGGTCCGTCCATCGTGGTGGCCACTACCCGGGTCGAGACCATGTTGGGTGACACCGCGGTGGCGGTGCATCCGGACGACGAGCGTTACCGCGAGCTGATCGGTTCCGAGCTGGAATTGCCTTTGACCGGACGGCGGATCCCGGTCATTGCCGATGCCCACGTGGATCCGGAGTTCGGCACCGGGGCGGTGAAGGTGACCCCGGCGCACGACCCGAACGACTTCGAGATCGGGCAGCGGCACAACCTGCCGTTCATCTCGATCATGGATGAACAAGGTCGGATCACCGGCACCGGTACCGAGTTCGACGGCATGGATCGGTTCGAGGCTCGGGTGGCGGTTCGGGAACGGCTGTCCCAACAGGGCCGGATCGTGGCCGAGCGCCGGCCCTACCTGCACTCGGTCGGGCATTCCGAGCGGTCAGGTGAGCCGATCGAGCCCCGGCTGTCGCTGCAGTGGTACGTCAAGGTCGGACCGCTGGCCCAGCTGGCCGGCGACGCGGTGCGGGACGGTCGGGTGCGAATCAGCCCGCCGGAGATGGAAAGTCGCTACTTCGGCTGGGTGGACAACCTGCACGACTGGTGCATCAGCCGGCAGCTTTGGTGGGGCCATCGGATCCCGGTCTGGTACTCACCGGACGGGCAGATGCGCTGCCTCGGACCGGACGAAGAGCCGCCGGCCGGCTGGACCCAGGACGAGGACGTGCTGGACACCTGGTTCTCTTCCGGGCTATGGCCGTTCGCCACCCTGGGCTGGCCGGAGCAGACCGTGGATTTGGCGAGGTTCTATCCGACCACCGTGCTGGTCACCGGCTACGACATCCTGTTCTTCTGGGTGGTCCGAATGATGATGTTCGGCCTGTACGCAATGGCCGATCGTGGACCGGCGGACGCGGTGCCGTTCCAGACGGTGGCTCTGCACGGCATGCTCCGCGACCGCTACGGCAAGAAGATGTCGAAATCCAAAGGCAATTCCATCGATCCGTTGGATTGGATGGATGCCTACGGCACCGACGCGGTGCGGTTCACCTTTGCCTGGGGCGCTAATCCCGGTGCCGACGTCCCGATCTCGGAAGAGAACGTCGCAGCCTCACGAAACTTCTGCAACAAGCTGTGGAACGCGACCCGGTTCGCGCTGCTGAACGGCGCCGGCGTCGAGGGTGAGTTACCGGCCGGGCTGACCGGTGCGGACGCCTGGATCGTGTCCCGGCTGAACCGGGTGATCGTCGAGGTCGAGCGGCTGTACGCCGAGTTCGAATTCGCCAAGATCGCCGACCTGCTCTACCACTTCGCGTGGGACGAAGTGTGCGACTGGTACCTGGAACTGGCCAAGGTGTCGCTGGCCGACGAGCGCAGCGCGCCGACCACCCGGCGGGTGCTCGGCGAGGTGCTGGACGGCCTGCTCCGACTGCTGCACCCGCTGACCCCGTACGTGACCGAGACGCTCTGGACCGAGCTGACCGGCGGTGAGTCGCTAGTGATCGCGGCCTGGCCGCAGGCCGACACCAGCCGGTTTGACGAGGCGGCCGAGCAGGCGATCAGCCGGCTCCAGTCGGTGGTGCTAGACGTGCGCCGGTTCCGCAGCGACCAGGGAGTCAAGCCGAGCCAGCGGATTCCGGCCCGGCTGAGCGGGATCTCGGAGTTTGCGACCGAACTGCGATCGTTGCTGCGGCTGGCTGAACCGGGCGTCGGTTTCAGCCCGACCGCCGAGCTGACCACCGGCACCGGTGTCCGGATAGAGCTGGATCTGTCGACTGCTATCGACGTGACGGCCGAGCGGGCCCGGCTGACCCGGGACCAGCTGGCTGCCCAAAAGGAGCTCGACCAGACCGGCCGAAAGCTGGCCAACGACCAGTTCCTGGCCAACGCGAAACCGGAAGTGGTGGCCTCGATCCGGGAGCGCAACGCGGCGGCGGCCGCCGACCTGAACCGGATCGAAGCCGCGCTGGCCGCCCTGCCGCCGGCACCATGACCGACCGGCCACCGGCCGGTGACCGGCGTCCCACCGGCCGGCAACTGGATGCCGATCGGCGCCGGGCGGCCGAAGCCGCACTGCTGGCGCGCTGGGGCGAGGCGAAGATCAGCCCGTCCCGGCATCGAATCGAGCGGTTACTGGACCTGCTGGGTGAGCCGCAGCGCAGCTATCGGGCGATCCACCTGACCGGTACCAACGGCAAGACCTCGACGGCCCGGATGGTGGACGAGTTGCTGCGCGGGTTCGGGCTGCGCACCGGCCGCTACACCAGCCCGCACCTGTCCTCGCTGACCGAACGGATCGTGCTCGACGGCGAGCCGGTGACCGACCGGGCCTTCGCCGATGGCTACGCCGAGGTCGCGCCGTACTTCGAGCTGGTGGACGGTGATTCCGACATCCCGCTGACCTTCTTCGAGGCGGTGACCGGCCTGGCACTGGCGATCTTCGCCGATGCCCCGGTGGACGTCGCGGTGGTCGAAGTCGGCATGGGTGGTGCCTGGGATGCCACCAACGTGCTGGTGGCCGAGGTCGCGGTGATCACCCCGATCGGCCTGGACCACACCGAGTACCTGGGCGACACGCTCGCCGAGATCGCGCGGGAGAAGGCCGGCATCATCCATCCCGGCTGCTCGGCGATCCTGGCCGCCCAACCCGCCGAGGCGGCCACCGAGCTAGCCCGCCGCGCGGTGGAGGTCGGCGCCGCGGTGGCCCGGGAGGGCCTGGAGTTCGGGGTGCTGGAGCGCGCGCTGGCGGTCGGCGGCCAACTGCTCGCCTTGCAAGGGCTGGGCGGCCGGTACGAGGAGGTCTTCCTGCCGCTGCACGGCGGCTATCAGGCGCAGAACGCCGCCTGCGCGCTGGCCGCGGTGGAAGCCTTCTTCGGCGCCGGTGCGCAGACCGGGCCGATCGATGCCGACATCGTCCGGGCCGCCTTCGCCGCGGTCCGCTCGCCGGGCCGGCTGGAGGCTGTTCGCTCCGCGCCGACCGTGCTGGTCGATGCCAGCCACAACCCGGCCGGCATGACGGCCACCGTCCAGGCGCTGGCGGACGGCTTCGACTTCCGGCAGCTGGTCGGCGTGCTGGCCATGCTGGCCGGCAAGGACGCCGGGTCGGTATTGGAGATCCTGGAGCCGGTACTCGACCAGGTGGTGGTCTCGCAGAACGGCTCGCCGCGCGCGATGCCCGCCGACGAGCTGGCCGCGCTGGCCGTCCAGGTGTTCGGGCCGGACCGGGTGGTGGTGGAGACCAGGCTGGACGATGCGATCTCCACCGCCGTGCAGCTGGCCGAGGACAGTGCGGACGGGGTGCTTTCCGGCTCCGGGGTGCTGGTCACCGGCTCGGTGGTAACCGCCGGTGAGGCCAGGACGTTGCTGTTGCCGGCGGAGCAGCGATGACCGAGCCGGAACCGGCCGGGTTGGAGCCGGCCGAGCACGAGCCGGCCGAGCAGGAGCCGGCCGAGCCGTCGGACGCCGAACGGATCCGCCGAGCCGACCGGGCGACCCGGGGCGGCCTGGCCGGGCTGCTCGGCCTGGAGGCGTTCGTGGTGCTGCTGGTTCCGCGTGCCATTGCCCAAACCTCGTCCGGGCTGTCCGGCACCAAGACCGGGCTGCTGCTCGGACTGGCCGTGCTGCTGCTGGCCGGTGCCTTCTTGCTCCGTCGGCGGTGGGGGATCGGAGCCGGTTCGGTGCTGCAACTGCTGGTGATCGGCACCGTGCTGCTCATCCCGATCATTGCCATCGTGGTGGTGTTCTTCCTGCTGCTCTGGTGGTATCTGCTGCGCACCAGGCACCAGTTGCTCGCCACTCCGGCCGGCTGGCGGATGCTGATCTCCTGACCTGGCTCGTCCGGTCTCGGCGGCTCGCGGGCTGCCGTTAGGCTGGCGCGGTGACTGACGCAGCCGTGGAACGCACTCTGATCCTGGTCAAGCCGGACGCGGTGACCCGGGGGCTGACCGGGCAGATCCTGGCCCGGGTTGAAGCCAAGGGCTACCGGATCGTGGCGCTCGTGCAGCGGCTGGCCGACGCAGACCTGCTGGCCCGGCATTATGCCGAGCACGTCGGCAAGCCGTTTTACCAGCCACTGGTGGACTTCATGTCCTCCGGCCCGGTGGTGGCCGCGGTGATCGAGGGACACCGGGTGGTCGAGGGATTCCGGGTGCTGATCGGAGCGACCGATCCGACCACGGCGCTGCCCGGCAGCGTCCGCGGCGACTTCGGGCGGGACTGGGGCCTGCCAGTGCAGCAGAACCTGGTGCACGGCTCGGACTCGCTGTCCTCGGCCGAGCGCGAGATCGGGCTCTGGTTCCCGAACTTGTAATCCGGCAACCCAAAGCTCTGCCCGGCACGAGTGGGCGATTCGCGCACGAGTGGTCACTTGCAACCGCCCACTCGTCCCAGAACTGCCCACTCGCGGTGGCGGATTTACGTGAGTCGCAACCGGGTTTTGGCCATCATCGCCTCTACGATCATGGTGCCCGGTCACATCAGTCGCACTGGTAACAGCCGGTCTCAGGACAGTCCATTCGCGAGCAGAGGTAGCCGGTTTCCGATGGCATTCACCCCGATGTCGCTGCTCGGCGGCGACCTGCTCGGTGGTGACCTGGCGGTGGATCTGGGTACCGCGAACACCCTGGTTTACGCCCGCGGTCGGGGCATCATGCTGAACGAGCCGTCGGTGGTAGCCATCGACACCACCACCCGCGGCGTGGTGGCGGTAGGTGCCGAGGCCAAGCGGATGATCGGCCGCACGCCCGGCCACATCCGCGCGGTTCGTCCTTTGCAGGACGGGGTGATCGCAGATTACGACACCACCGCCGAGATGCTGCGCTACTTCGTCCGCAAGGTGATCGGCCGGCGTGCCTTCGCCGGACCGCGGGTCGTGGTGTGCGTGCCGAGCGGGATTACCTCGGTCGAGCAACGGGCGGTCAGCGAGTCGGCCTACGCCGCCGGCGCCCGGCGGGTGCACATCATCTCCGAGCCGATGGCCGCCGCGATCGGCGCCGGCCTACCGGTCAGCCAGGCGGCCGGCTCCATGGTGGTCGATATCGGCGGCGGCACCACCGAGGTCGCGGTGATCGCACTGGCCGGCATCGTGGCCAGCACCAGCCTGCGGGTGGCCGGGGATGCGCTGGACCGCGCGATCGTCGAACACATCCGCACCGAGTTCTCGCTGCTGATCGGGGAACGCACCGCCGAGGAGCTCAAGATCTCGATCGGGTCGGCCTTTCCGATCGCCGGCCCGATGCGCGCGGAGATCCGCGGCCGGGACCTGGCTACCGGGCTGCCCCGCAACGTCGCGGTGTCGGCCGACGAGTTGCGGCACGCGATGGGCGGTCCGATCGGACGGATCATCTCCGCGGTTCGCAGCACGCTGGACCGCTGCCCGCCGGAGCTGGCCGGGGATCTGGTGAGCCGGGGCATCGTGCTCACCGGCGGCGGCGCACTGTTGCGTGGCTTGGACGCGCGGCTGCACCACGAGATCGGCATTCCGGTGCTGGTGGCCGAACGGCCGTTGGACTCGGTGGTGTTGGGCACCGCAACCGTCGTCGAGCAGTTCGAATCGCTGCACAAGGTCGTCGTCGATGGACACCGCCGCTAACCGGCGCGGCGGCTGGTCAGGTCGGTAGCTCATGCGCAGGCTCACCCGCCGGCAGCAACTGTCGGCCCTGGCCCTGACGGTGCTGGCACTGCTCTTCCTGAGCCTGGACTTCACCGGTGGCTCGCTGGCCGAAGCCCGCGGCGGCGCCACCGGCGCCCTCGGCTCGCTGTACCGAGGCACCGACTCGGTGATCGGCCCGGTTCGCCGGTTCGTCCAAGGCATCCCGGATGTCGGACGCAACCGGCGCGAGATCGCCCGGCTCCAGCAGAGCAATCGGGATCTCCAGCGGCAGTTGGCGGCGGCCGGGACGGACGCGGCCACCGCCCGTCGACTGTCCGCGCTCCAGCTTCAGGCCGACTCCGAGCAGTGGCACATCATGCCGGCTCGGGTGATTGCCACCGGTCCGGGCGCCGGATTCCAGTGGACGGTCACGCTGGATACCGGCAGCCGGGAGCATGTGCAGGCCGGTCAGAGCGTGACCGACGGCGTCGGCCTGGTCGGCCGGGTGGTGGCGGTGTACCCGACCACCTCGGTGGTGTTGCTGGCCGCCGATCCGACCAGCGGGGTGGGCGTGCGTGACGTCCGGTCCGGCCAGTTGCTGCTGGCCAGCGGCCGGGGGAGTGACAGCATGACCGCCAGCCCACTGGCCGACCGGGTCGACGTGCGACCCGGCGACCGACTGGTCACCGGGCCGGCCGGCAAGACCACCTACGCCGCCGGCCTGGAGGTCGGAGTGGTAACCGCGGTGAATACCGGAGCCGGCGGCGCCGTCACGGTGACCGTGCGGCCCAGTGCCAGCCAGACCGGCCTGGATCTGGTGGGCATAGTGACGGTGCCGCCGCGGGTCGACGCCCGGCCACTGCTGGCACCGGGTGGCGGTCGATGACGGTGTCCCGGCTGGCCGCCGCGGTCGCCGGCATGCTCACCGCGCTGCTGCTGCAGGCCACCCTGATCGGACCGCTGACCTTTCCGGTGCCGGTCTCACTGCCGGCGCTGCTGGTGATCGTGGTGGGCATCTACGCCGGACCCGGCATCGGCATGGGCTTCGGGTTCGCGACCGGCCTGCTGGCCGACCTGGGCTCGGACCACCCGGCCGGCGCGCAGGCGCTGTGCTGGCTGGCCGCCGGCCTGCTGGCCGGGGTGTTGGGCGGTATGGCCACCCAGCGCGGCTATCGCACCCGGGCGGTGGCAGCGCTGGCCGCACTGCTGGCCGCGCTCAGCTCGGTGGCGCTCGGCACCCTGTTGGCGATCCTCGGTTCGCATGCAGCCACCGTCGCGGTCGCTGTCCGGACGATGGTGCCGGTCGGCCTGGCCGATGCGTTGCTCGGCCTGGTGCTGGTGCCGGTGGTGCGGGGCCTGCTGCGGACCCAGGGCATCCGGGCGCCGCGACCGGTCAGCCTGCCGGTCGGGGGCCGCTGATGTCGTCGTCCGGTTTCCGCCGCCAGGCCGCACCGCTCCGGCGAAAGGCTGAACAGCGCCGCCGGCTTTCGGTGCTGCGGCTGCTGCTCGGCTCATTGCTGCTGACCTTGGTTGCCCGGCTGGCGTTCGTCCAACTGATCGACCCGCACAAGCCGCAGCAGTCGGCCGGTCTCACCCACTTGGCGAGCTACCCGGTGCCGGCGCCGCGCGGGGCGATCCTGGACTCCCGCGGCCGGGTGCTGGTCGGCAACCAGGACACCCATGTGGTCATCGTCGACCGGTCGGCGCTGCAAGCGCAGGACGACCAGGGCGCGTCGGTGCTGGCCCGGCTCGCGCCGATCCTGCATATCAGCGCGGCCGACCTGCGCCGGGAAATCACCCCGTGCGGGGTGCAGGTGCCGGCCCCGTGCTGGACCGGCGAGCCGTACCAACCGGTCCCGGTAGCGCTGGCGGTGGATCCGGCCGTGGTGCTGGCCATCTCCGAACACGCCGAGCAGTTCCCCGGCGTCTCCATCCAGGAGCAGACCGTGCTGAGCTACCCGGGCGGCATGCTGGCCGCCCACCTGCTCGGCTACACCGGCGCGGTTAGCGCGGCCGACCAGCAGGCGAACCGGGCCCTGCTGGACGCGGACACCATCGGCCGCAGCGGACTGGAGGAGTTCTACGACTCGGTGCTGCGCGGCGTGGACGGCCAGCAGCAGGTTGAACTCGATGCCCGCGGCGAGCCGGTCGGCGATGCCACCGCGGTGCCCGCCCAGCCTGGTGACACCTTGGTGACCAGCATCGACACGAACGTGCAGCGGCTGGCCGAGCAGGCGCTGGCTGAGCAGATCCAGGCGTCTCGGGCCAAGGGCAAGCCGGCCAGCTCCGGCGCGGTGGTGGTGATGGATCCGCACACCGGCCGGATCCTCGCCGCGGCCAGCTACCCGAGCTACGACCCGGCGCTTTTCACCGGGGGCATCTCGGCAGCCGACTATCAGAAGCTGACCGCTCCTCAGGCCGACGACCCGCTGGTCGGGCGCGCCATCGCCGGCGCCTACGCCCCGGGTTCGACCTTCAAGCTGATCAGCACGTCCGACGACCTGACCAGCGGAGCCATCAGCACTGACGGCAGCTACCCGTGCCCCGGCTCGCTGAACGTGGACGGCCGGACCAAGACCAACTTCGACTCGGAGTCCTTCGGCGGCCCGATCGACCTGAGAACGGCACTGCAAGTCTCCTGCGACACGTTCTTCTACGCCCCGGCGGTGGCCGAGTGGGACGCCGACCAGGCCAGGATCGAAGCCGGGCAGAAGCCGCGCGAGACCTTGCAGCGGATGGCCGCCGCCTTCGGGGTGGCCACCGCTCCGGGCGTGGACCTGCCCGCCGATGAGCAGGCCAGCGGTTCGATCGGCGACCGGGAGAACCGGTTGGCGCTGTGGCAGGCCAACAAGTCCGACTACTGCGCCGCGGCCAAGAAGGGTTATCCGGACGTGGCAAACCGCGCCGAGCGGGCTTACCTCAGCCAGCTGGCGTCGGAGAACTGCACCGACGGCTGGCGGTTCTTCGCCGGCAACAATGCCGACACCGCGATCGGTCAAGGCGACACCACGCTGTCGCCGTTGCAGCTCGCGCTGGCGTACTCCGCGATGGTCAACGGCGGCACGCTGTACCGGCCGACCATCGGCTGGGGGGTGTATGACAGCACCGGCAAGCTGATCCGCACCATCACCCCGGCGGTGGCGCGCAAGGTGCCGGTGCCTGCCAGCTACCTGCGCTACTTCGGTGATTCCCTGCATTTTCAGGCCAATCACGTGGTCTCCGGCGCGCTGGCCTTCGACGGTTCGCCGATCCAGACGCTGATCGGCGGCAAGACCGGCACCGCTGAGGTGTACGGCAAGCAGGACACCTCGTGGTTGGCGTCCTGGGGCCCGGTGCAGCCTGGGGCCGCGCCGAGCACCGCCCGGTTCGTGGTGGTCGGCATGGTTGAGCAGGCCGGCACCGGCGCGTCGGCCGCGGCCCCGATGTCCCGCAAGATCTGGGAGGGCCTGCTCGGTGCTACCGGCGCTTCGGTACTGCCCGGCGCGCGGCCGGCCCGATCGTTGCCGCCGGCCGGCATCGTCCGGGCGGCATCCCAGTGACGCTGGCATTGGCCCGGCCCCGGCTGGGCGCGGTCGCCGACTCCCGCCGGTTGCGGTCCTACGACCTGCTGCTGCTCGGCGCCGCGCTGGCGCTCTGCCTGATCGGCGCGCTGCTGGTCTGGTCGGCGACCCGGACCAGGCTGGCCGAAACCGGCGGCAATCCGCAGACCTACCTGGCCAAGCACCTGTTGAACACCGCGCTCGGTGCCGTCCTGCTACTCGGCGCGGCGCGCATCGATGCCAGGATGCTGCGGCTGATCGCACCGCTGCTCTACCTGGCCAGCCTGGTCGGGCTGCTGGCGGTCTTCGTGATCGGCTCCACCATCAACGGCGCGCACGCCTGGATCGTGCTCGGCGGCGGCTTCGAGATCCAGCCGGCCGAGTTCGCCAAGCTCGGGCTGATCACCGCGCTGGCGGTGCTGTTCGCCCAGCGAGCAGCCGAACGACGGGCCGGTGTCGCGCCGTCCGGTCGGGAGTTGGTCGCGGCCGGGCTGCTGGTGCTGCCGCCGCTGGGTTTGATCATGCTGCAACCGGATCTCGGCTCGGCGCTGGTGCTGCTGGCCGCCACCCTCGGCGTGCTGATCGCCGCCGGCGTCCGGGCGTTGTGGATCGCGGCCTTGCTGCTGCTCGGGGTGCTCGGCTCCATCCTCGCCATTCGGGCCGGCGTGCTGGCCGACTACCAGCTGGCCAGGTTCGCCGCCTTCGCCCACCCCGGCCGAGATCCGCAGGGCGTGGCCTACAACATCACCCAGGCCCACATCGCGATCGCGCACGGGGGGCTGTTCGGCCAGGGGCTGTTCCACGGCGCGCAGACCCGAGGGGCGTTCGTCCCGGAGCAGCAAACCGACTTCGTGTTCTCGGTGGCCGGTGAGGAGCTAGGATTCCTCGGTTCGGCGGCCATTATCGGACTGTTCGCGGTGGTGCTCTGGCGCGGGCTGCGGATCGCCGCCCAGGCGAGCGGGGCGCAACGACTGGTGGCGGCCGGCATCGTGTGCTGGATCGGCTTCCAGGCGTTCCAGAACATCGGCATGAACCTGGGGCTGACCCCGGTCACCGGGCTGCCGCTGCCGTTCGTGTCCTACGGCGGCTCCTCGATGTTCGCCCAGGGGCTGGCGCTCGGCCTGCTCCAGGCGATCCATCGTCGGACACCTACCTAGCTGCCGCGCCAATCCTCGATTGTGCAATTTCTTCCGGTTCAGAGCCGGCAGAAGGTGCACGATCGGCGCTGAGCTCGTCGAGGTGCACCAGCGCCACCCCGGCGACGATGAACGCGCCACCGAGGATCTGCAAGGGACCCGGCAGTTGGCCGAGCAGTAACCAGGCGAACAGCACCGCGAACAACACCTCGCTCAGCCCGACGAATGAGGCGAACTTGGCGCCCAGCGAGCGGGCCGCCGAGATACCGGCGGTGTAGGCGAATACCGCCGCGATCAGTGCGATGCCGAGCATCGGCACCAGCCAGCTGGTGTGGTGGTGCAGGAACACCACATCCTGCGAGCTGAACCGCAACGGGACCACGCCGGCCAGGCCAGCGGCCAACAGGCTGATGCAGCCGACCGCCATGCCGGCCCAGGCCATCGGGATCGACGGCAGCGTGTCCTCGGCCTTTGCCGAAACCACGAAGTACACCGCCAGCCCTACCGCCGCACCGAGCCCCCAGAGCACCCCGATCGGATCGAGGTGATGGCTGCCGGTCACGTCCAGCACCAGCCCGAGCCCGATGATCGCCGCGACCGCGCCGGTCACGGTCAGCCGGCGTGGCCGATGCCCGTGCCGTAGCCAGAGCCAACCGACCACCAGCAGGATGCCGAGGTATTTCAGCAATAGCGCGACCCCGACCGACAGCCGCGCGACAGCGTTGAAGTAGCACAGCTGGGCGGCGGCGATGGCTATCACGCCGAAGCCGGTGATCGCGCTGGCCTGCCGAACCAGCATCGCGAACCGGCCACGCAGCAGCATCAGCGCCGGCAGGGTCAAGACGGTGGCCGCAATCAGCAGCCGGGCCGTCACCGCCGCGGCCGGGGACCAGCCGGAGCCGATCAGGGCAGTGGCGAACGAGCCGGAGGTGCCGAACGCGGCCGCCGACAGCACCGCGGTGCCGAGGCCGGAACGCTGCCGGTACGTAGTCTGCATGGTGAAGTCCGTTCATTGTGTAATGACTGTTCTGAGCTATGCTCATTACATACTTGGGACGCTAGACCATGCCGCGTAAGGAGTCAACATGGTTTTTGCTCCTGACACCGAACTGGCGTTGGCCGCTGCCGCGGCCCTGGTAAACACCTGTCGTGGCGAGGAAGACGAGCTCACCACCGGCGCGCAGTTGGACGAGTTCGCCCGGACCTGGCAGTGGACCGGCATCCGTAGTGACTCGGCCGAGGAGCTGGCCGCGGTGCGGGACCTGCGGCCCACCCTGGAACAGTTCTGGGCGGTCGACAAGGACACCGCGGTGGAGATCGTCAACCGGGTACTTCAGGGCGCCCATGCGCTACCGCAGCTGGTAAAACACGATCAGCTGGACTATCACATCCATGCCGTCCCGATGGATGCGCCGCTGGCCGAGCGGATGGCGGTGGAGGCCGCGATGGCGATGGCCGACGTTATCCGCAGCGACGAGCTCAGCCGGCTTCGGATCTGTGGTGGTGAGGACTGCCAGGACGTCTACATCGACCTATCGAAAAACCGCTCCCGCCGGTTCTGCGGCACGTCCTGCGGCAACCGAGCCAATGTGGCTGCCTACCGGGCGCGCCGCCGCTGATCCCGTCGGTCAGGAATGCACCGGCCCGGTGTCCACTGCCTCGAAGGCCGAGCCGGGCACCGACTTGAGCTGGTCGAGATCCGCGTCGTCCCATTGGCTGTCGGTGGCCCCGGACAGGAACCAGTTCGAGCCGTTGTCGGCGACGAACATGCCGTAGGTCTTGAGGCATTGCAGGACGACCAGGGCCGCGCCGTGGTAGCCGCTCAGGTCGAAGGACGCCTTCAACCGGAACCTGGCGCCCATCGGCGGGACGTTCGGGTCGGTGGTCGAGCCGGCCTGGTGGGTGGCCGGGCTGATATAACCGCGCTGGGTGGTGGCCACCGTGAACCGCAGGGCGTGGTTGATGTGCCCGGTCAGCACCTCGTCCCGGCGGACCAGGCCGGGCAGGATCGGCAGGCCGGCGGCGTCGGCCGAGGTCCAGCCGGCCGGGCGTAGCGCGTTCGACCTGAGGTCGAAGATCGCGCCGGATTGGGCGGTCCAGCCGCTACCGCTGCGGGCCGCTCCGTACAGCTCGTACAGGTGGCAGTCGCCGGAGGCCACCAGCACGTGCGCGTCACCGCCGGCCTCGATTCGGGCGCTGGTGGGGATCGGATAGGGCCCGGGGTCGCTCTCGTCGCCGTAGGCGGTGAACCGGACGGCGACTTTCGGCTGGCTCGCCGGCACCACGCTGTACGGGATGCCGTAGGACGGGTTGGAGCCGAAGTCCGGGTGCAGGAACCGGCCAGTGCCGATGCTGGCCACCCAGGCCGCCGAACGGGGATTGACCGGGGTGTGCGAGATGTCCTGGCGCCATGGGTTGTCGACCGGAAACAGCTGGCAGCCGGCGATGCCGGCCCAGCCGAAGGGCGGCCTGGGCGGCGATAGCGGTATCCGGGTGATCCGCACCGGCGCCGGTCGGTCCACCGGATGCACGGTGCCGGCCGTCGCCGCTCCGACACCGGCGGTGCAGGCCGCGGCCGAAGTGGCCAGCACCGCCATCGCGAGGCTGCCGGCCACCGTTCGCGATCGCGAGGCTGGTCGCACCTGCCAAGTATGTCGGTTCGGGCGGCCTCACCCGGCCCGTACCATGAAAATCGTGAGTGCTGGTCCCGAAAGCTTGTTCGCGCGGCTCGAACCGTTGCTCAGCCAGGTCAGCAAACCCATCCAGTACGTCGGCGGCGAGCTGAACGCGCGGAGCAAGGACTGGGACTCGGTGAGCGTCCGGTGGGCGCTGATGTACCCGGACGCGTACGAGGTCGGTCTGCCCAACCAGGGCGTGCAGATCCTCTACGAGGTGCTCAACGAGCGCGCCGACGCCCTCGCCGAGCGCAGCTACGCGGTCTGGCCGGACCTGGAGCGGCTGATGCGCCAGCACGGCGTGCCGCAGTTCACCGTCGATGGCCATCGTCCGGTCGGCGCCTTCGATGTGTTCGGCATCTCGCTGTCGACCGAACTCGGCTACACCAACCTGCTCACCGCGCTCGATCTAGCCGGCATCCCGTTGCACGCCACCGACCGGGACGAACGGCACCCGATTGTGCTGGCCGGCGGGCATGCCGCCTTCAACCCGGAGCCGATCGCGGATTTCCTGGACGCCGCGGTGTTGGGTGATGGCGAGCAGATCGTCGGCGCGATCACCGCGCTGATCGCCGAGTTCAAGGCTGAGGGATCTCCGGGTGGCCGGGACGAGCTGCTGACCAGGCTGGCCGAAACCGGCGGCGTTTACGTGCCGCGCTTCTTCGACGTCAGCTACTTCGCCGCCGGTGGACCGAACGCCGGCCAGCTGGCGTCGGTGCGGCCGAACCGGGACCGGGTGCCGGACCGGGTGCGCAAGCACACCGTGCTGGACTTGGACGCCTGGCCTTACCCGAAGACCCCGCTGGTTCCGCTGGCCGAGTCGGTGCACGAGCGGATGTCGGTGGAGATTTTCCGCGGCTGTACCCGGGGTTGCCGGTTCTGCCAGGCCGGGATGATCACCCGCCCGGTCCGGGAACGCTCGTTGCAGGGCATCGGCGAGATGGTCGAGGCGGGCCTGAACGCCACCGGCTTCGAGGAGGTCGGCCTGCTGTCGCTGTCCTCGGCCGACCATTCCGAGATCGGCCCGCTGGCCAAGCAGTTAGCCGACCGGTACGAGCAGTCCAGGGTGTCGCTGTCGCTGCCGTCGACCCGGGTGGACGCCTTCAACATCGACCTGGCCAACGAGTTCTCCCGCAACGGCAGGCGATCGGGGCTCACCTTCGCGCCCGAGGGCGGGTCCGAGCGGCTGCGCCGGGTGATCAACAAGATGGTCAGCCACGACGACCTGATCAACACGGTCACCGCTGCGTACTCCCAAGG
>DATFHF010000050.1:0-75606 GCA_035248685.1 Jatrophihabitans sp. | reverse complement strand
TGTGCGACTACCACCACGACCGCATCGACACCGGCGGCTGGCGAATCACCATGCACGACGGGCTGCCCTGGTTCACCCCACCCACCTGGATCGACCCCGAACAAAAACCACAGTTGAACCAACGAATCCGGCGCGAGTAACCGCAGCATTGAACGCACGCCTTGGCCGCCGACAACCCGGCGATGCCATAGACGAAACGTCGCCTCTGTCGGCCAATAGTGGCTTCAAACATTTGTGTTTCCTATGTGCTGCGCCCTGATATAACAAGTTTGTTAAGGCTCTATTCAGGATGATCGTTTAGGATTAAGTTCTCGGCCGTCTTGTTGCGCACTCCCCTCCCCCCAAGGGGTCCTGATGGCTAGCAACTCGCTTTTGGCGCGCCGTGTGATCACCGTCCTGAGCATTGTCTGCACGGTTTTCGCCGTTGCAGCACAGCCAATTCTCGCTGCGCCACCGGGAGGTGATGCACCGTTGGCCGCCGCTTCGCCACAGCTCCGGCCGACCGGCCATGGCACACCGCCGGCTGGATACCCCGGCGTGCATAAGGCACCCGCCACGAAACCCTCGGTGAAGACACCGGATACGGTGACCGACCCGCAGGGTGACAGCCTCTCGGTGAGCGGTGCGACGGTAGGTAGCTTCAACTCCAGCTACTGGCAGGCCGCGGTCCAGCAAAGCTTCGGGGGTGGTTGGTGGTACGAGAACTGCCTGACCCCAGCACTTGGTTACGGCGGTACTCAGCTGCCGTTCTGTGCCTACGTGCAGCTGTACGACTCGGCGACCGGTAGTACCACGGACACCAACAACAGCCAGACCGATGCCATCTACGACGGGTGCCATCGGTTGATCGACCAGCAGTCGACCTATGGTTGGCAGGAAGTTGTCGACCCCAGCCATCTGGCTAGTGGGTACATCGGCAGCATCCCGACCACGGTGCCGACGACCGGGGTGTGCTGGGGCACCTGGTCGGTGGTATTCACCTTCTCGCAGACCTTCAATGACAGCCAGACCCTATCCGAGACGTCCACCGGCACCTTCGGCGTGTATCCGTCGCTGTCGGCGGCCGAGGCCGCGCAGTATCCGCAGTCCTCTCCGGTGGGGGGTCCGGTAGACCCGTCCGAACAGTACGGCAACTGCAACAGCGGCTACCCGGTGCATGATTCAGTGACCGGCAACCCGGTCGACACCGCATCGGGCGACTTCTGGCACACCTTTACCGACCTGTCGACACCTGGCCGCGGACCGGCGCTGAATCTGACCCGTACCTACAACTCGCTGACGGCCGGTACCGATGGCCCGTTCGGTTACGGCTGGATCGACTCCTACGCGCTGTTCCTCTCCATCGGTGCCAGCACCGTGGTGGCGCACTGCGAAGGCAACGCCACCATGACCTTCACCGCCAACGGCTCCAGTTGGACTCCGCCACCCCGAGTGCTAGCCACCCTGACCCACAACGCCGATGGCAGCTGGACGCTAGTCAAACATGCCCAAAAAACTTACCGATTCGACTCCACCGGCCGATTGACCGCAATCACCGACCTGAACGGCTACACCACTAGCGTCAGTTACCCGTCCGGCTCGCAGATCGTGGTGACCGACCCGGCCGGCCGTACCTTGACCTTCGCGCTGACCGGCAACCACATCACCTCGGTCAGCGATTCCTCCACACCAGCACGGACGCTGACTTACAGCTATGACGCCTCAGGCAACCTGACCGACGTGATCGACGTCGGCGGTGGACATTGGCAGTTCAGCTACGACGGTTCGCACCGCATGCTGACCATGCGGTCGCCGAGGTACTACGGCGACACCACGACTAGCCCGTCCCCAGTGGTGACCAACCATTACGACTCGGCCGGCCGGATCGACTGGCAGACCGACCAGCTCGGACGCAAGACGTCCTTCGACTACACCACGACTCCGGGTTCGACGATGGTGACCGATCCGAAGGGCAACGTACGGGTGGACGAATACACCAGCGGACTGCTCACCGCCGTAACCAAGGGCTACGGCACCGCGCAAGCCGCCACCACCTACTACCGGTACGACCCGGCCACCCTCGGCCAGACCATGGTGATCGACCCGGACGGCAACATCACCCAAAGCCAGTACGACTCGAACGGGAACCTGACCTCCCGAACCGACGCGCTGAACCGAACAACGAATTACGGCTACAACGCGCTCAACGAGGTCACCACGATCTATGAGCCGCTGGTGATCGGTAGCACCAGGGTTACCACGAACATGACCTATGACGCCGCCGGCAACCTACTCACCAAGTCGGCCCCGCTGCTGGACAGCACCGGCGCAACCACGGCTACCTCGACGACCACCTATCATCACGACGATCCGGCTCACCCCGGCGATGTCACCTCGGTCACCGATCCGAACAACAACACCATGGTCAATACCTATGACAGCTATGGGGACCTGATCTCGACCACCGATGCCGCCGGCGACAAGACCACCTACGGGTACAACACCGGCCGTGGGCTGCGCACTTCGATGGTGTCGCCGAAGGGGAACGTGGCCGGCGGCAACCCCGCCGCGTACACCACAACGTATGCCTACGATGCCTACGGTCGACTGACCACCACCCGGGATCCGCTGTGGAACTCGGCAAATCCCACCCAACATCAGACCGTGTGGCACTACGACGCCGACGGCAATCTGGATTCGTCCACCGACGGGGACAACCACCTCACCAGCTACAGCTACGACGCGGCCGGCGAGCAAACCTCGGTGCATCGGCCGGACGGCAGCACGCTGCGCACCGACTATTGGCCGGACGGTTCGGTGCACGACCAGTACGACGGGAACAACCAGGCCACCAGCTACCAGTACGACTCGCGCGGTGACCAGACGTCGGTGACCGACCCGCTGAACCGGACCACCTCCTACAGCTACGACCTGGCCGGCCAGCTGATCAAGAAGACCGATCCAAGTGGCCGGATTACCACCAACGGCTACGACGCGGCCGGCGAGTTGGTGAGCGTCCAATACTCCACCGGCGTCCCGGCCAACGTAACCTTCGGCTACGACGCCGACGGGCAGCGGACCTCGATGACCGACGGCACCGGTACTTCCAGCTGGATCTACGACTCGCTGCACCGGCTGACCGGCACCACTGACGGCGCCGGGCACTCGGTCAGCTACGGCTATGACATCGGCGGCCGGCTCACCTCGGTCGGCTACCCGTCCGGGGCCGGCACCGTCAACCGGGGCTTCGACGCGGCGAACCGGCTGCACACCGTCACCGACTGGAACAGCCAGACCACCACCTTCAACTACGACGCCAATTCCAACCTGACCGCCGAGATCTACCCGAACGGCACCACCGCCAACGGCAGCTTCGACAATGCCGACCGGCATACCGGCATCAGCGACGCGCCGACCGCCAACCCGAGTTCGCCGTTCGCGAGCTTCGGCTATGGCCTGGACGGCGCCGACCTACTTACCTCGGTCGCCTCGACGGGCGTGCCCAGCGACAGCCACAGTTACGGCTACGACCCGGTCGACCGGCTCACCACCGTCGACCAATCCACCGCCTACGGCTACGACGCCGGCGACAACCCGACCACTCGTCCCACCAGCGTCAGCCAGATCTTCGACCCGGCCGACGAGTTGCTGGCCAGCACCACCAGCCCGGCCATCTCCTACATCGGAGCAGCCAGCGCGGGCGACGCCACCAACAAGACATTGACGCTGACCCTGCCCACCGGCACCGCGGCCGGCGACACGGTGATCTCCGCGATCACGCTGGACAACAACAAGAGCGCTACCCTGCCGACCGGCTGGAACAGCGTGGGCAGCTTCACCTCAGGCACCGCTAACAGCTCGGCCAAGGTGCTCGTCTACGACCACACCGTGGCCAGCGGCGAGACCTCGGTCACCGTGACCTTCTCGGCCAAGTTCGCCAAGAGCGTCGCGCTCACCACCTACCGCAGCGTGCATCCGAGCACGCCGATCGACGTCACCGCATCCGGCTTGGCGGCGCCCGGCACCTCGGTCACCGCGCCCTCGGTCACCCCGACCGCAGTCAACGACCGGCTGCTGCTGATCACCGGCGCCGACGGCGTGGCCGGTACCTGGACCGCACCGACCGGCATGACCAACCGGGTACAGAAGACCGGTGGCACCACGGATGTGGGTATCGCCGACCAGGCCCTCACCGGCCTGACCGCAACCGGTGCCCGCACGGCCAGCCACAGTGGTAGCTCCACCCAACTGGTGGGCGCGATGGTGACGTTGAAGGCGAACCAGACCAACTATGGCTATGACGCCCAGGGCAACCGCATCAGCAACACTCCGCCAACCGGCGCCGCCAGCACGCTCGGCTACGACCAGGCAAACCGGCTCACCAGCTATGGCAGCACCGCCAGCTACCAGTACAACGGCGATGGCCAACGGGTATCGAAGACGGTATCCGGCACCGCTACCGCCTTTGCGTGGGACGCGGCTGAAGGCGTGCCACTGCTGCTGGCCGCTGGCTCCACGTACTACGTCTATGGGCCCGGCGGCGCTCCGATCGAGCAGATCACCAGCAGCGGCACACAGTACTTCCACCAGGACAGCTATGGATCCACCCGGCTGCTTACCAACAGCACGGGCGCCGTGGTGGCCAGCTACACCTATGACCCGTATGGCAACCTCAAGGCCCAGACCGGGACGGTGGATACCGCACTGCGCTGGAACGGGCAGTATCAGGACAGCGAAAGCGGCCTGTACTACCTGCGCGCTCGCTACTACGACCCAGTTACCGCGCAGTTCGTCAGCCGCGATCCGCTGGTCGCACTCACCGGTTCTGCCTACGGTTATGCCGCCGACAGCCCACTCAACGGCAATGATCCGCTCGGGTTATGCGGCTTCTTCTGCGTGGTAGGAACAGTGCTCGGCGGAGCCGCGGTGGTGGCAGCGACCCTAGCGCTACCGGAGGTAACGATCCCGGTCATTGCGGTGGAAGAGACCACAGCCGTCGTCGCGACTGAAACCACCGAAGTGGCGGTCACCGAAACCACAGCGGCGCTGGCCGAGGTGACCGTACCGACTGAAGCCGCCGCGACAGCGGCGCAGGCAGAGCGGATCGCTTCACTAGCCGGCCAGGTGGTCGGAGGCATCAACGTCGTCAACCAATGCCGCGACGGCTTCACCTCCGAGTGTTATCTGGCCATGGCTGAGTTCGCGGCAAACTACAAGATTGGCAAATACGTTGAGGATCAGGACAACAACCGTCTGACTCTGCTGAACGACATACGCGAATTCTTGGATGGCTTGCCTTCGGATGGCGGTGCGTGTGGGTGAGTAGACGTTGGTGACTTACGGATGCCGATAGCTCAGCACCATGCTGTCCATGGGCTGGGACTGGCAGGCCTGTATTGCGTGGCGATCGGACTGGTGCTCGTCCTCTCAGCCGTAGCATCGCTCGCCGCCCGCCGATCGCGCGGCACTGACGCCCGGAACGCCGGTTACCGGTCCGCGGAGCGACTGGCGATTCCAGAGCTGAAGATCGGTGCGATAGTGGCGGTAATTGGCGCGATCGTATTCCTGATCTGGTGGCTGGCGTTGCGGTAAATCCGCTTCGCCGGCACGGTGGACCAGCGAGTGTCAGTCGGCCAGGTCGGCCACGGCGACGACCCGGCTGGGACGCAACCGCACCAGCATCTCGCCTTCGACCGCATTGCGCCGGCCGAACTGTTCGGCCTGCTCGGCGCCCATGTACCGCTCGGCGATCGCGATCGACCAGGGCAGCATCTCGGTCAGGTCCTCCGACAACTCGACGGTGCCTTCTACCAGCACAAAGGCATACGGCGGCTCCTCGAGATCCACCGAGATCGCCGCCCGGGGATCGCGCCGAAGTGCCTTACCCTTCACGGTGCCCGCGCCGGTCATGAAAATCAGGTCGGTGCCGTCCAGGACGAACCAAACCGGCGCGACATGTGGCCGGCCATCAGCCCGTGCCGTGGCCAGTTTGCCGGTCCGGTAGCCATGCGTGAGAAAGTCGCGGACCTGTTCGTCTGTCATCGGGTACGCCATGTCTGCACTATGCCGGATGGGACGTCCGATCGGCACTGAACCGGTCGGTACCGGCTGACGTACGGTGAGGAATGACTCCGATTCGCCGGTGGCTGGTGGTGCTGGCCGGCATCGCGCTGCTGGTGGCGCTGCCGTCGGTGGTATCGGCCCTGCCGGCCGGTCGGAGCAACCTGTCGGCGGCGGCGCTGCTGGCCAGGATCCAGCACTCCCAGCCGGTCGGCTACAGCGGCTACGCCGAGTCGTCCGGCGGCCTGGCGTTGCCGGTCACCAGCCAGTTCTCCGCGCTCAGCGACCTGTTCGGCGGTAACACCCAGCTGCGGGTCTGGTGGCGCTCGGATCGCGACTGGCGGGTGGATTCGATCGGCTTCGCCGGCGAAACCGACCTGCACGCCGAAGATCTCGGCACCTGGAGCTGGAACTACGAGTCCAACACCGCCACCTTCACCGAGCAGCCCATCACGCCGGCCATCCGGCTGCCCACCGACGCCGACCTGCTACCGCCGCAACTGGCCCGCCGGCTATTGAGCGAGGCCCCCGCCACCGAAGCCAGCCGGCTGCCGACGGCACGGATCGCCGGCCGCCGGGCCGCCGGCCTACGGATCGTCCCGGCACAGGGGATTTCCACCATCGACCACATCGATGTCTGGGCCGACCCCGGCACCGGACTGCCGCTGCGGGTACGTGCGGTCGGCAAGGACGGCGGCGGCTCGGCCATGTACTCGACCTTCCTGGACGTGCACCTGGGCGCGCCGCCGGACGAACTCACCACCTTCCGGATCCCGAACGGTGCCGATTTGCGCAGTGGCACCAACCAGGATCTGGCCACCACCATTGACCGATTGGGCGGTCCCACGCCGCCGGCCAGTCTGGCCGGTGTCGCACTCAACGCCCGCCTTCCGAATGTCGGCAGCGTCGGCGTCTACGGCCGCGGCGTCACCGAGTTCGTCGCGATTCCGCTCCCGGTGCGGATCGGCTATTCGCTGCACAGCCAGCTGGCGCCAGCCGCCAGCACCCAGGCCGTCCCCGGCAGCCAGCCCGATCCGGACGGCGACTCGATGCAGTTGACCATCGGTTCGGGGCCGCTGAACCTGGTGCTCACGCCGGCCAATTCTCCCGGCGGTACATGGCTGCTGATCGGTACCGTCAACGCACAAACCCTGGCCACGGCCGCCGCCGAACTGCTCGTCCACCCGAGGTAGCCCGATGATCCGGACCCGAGAGCTGACCAAGCGGTTCGGCCAACTTGTGGCCGTCGACGCCGTCGACCTCGACGTCCGGGCCGGCGACATCTACGGCTTCCTCGGCGCCAACGGCTCCGGCAAGACCACCACGCTGCGGATGCTGCTCGGCCTGGTGCTCGCCACGTCCGGACGGATCGAACTGCTCGGCCAACCGATGCCCAAGGCCGGCTCCCGGGTGCTCGGTCGGATCGGCTCGCTGGTCGAGGGTCCCGGCGCCTACGGTCATCTGTCCGGACGGGCCAACCTGATGTTGCTGGATGCCAGTGGCAACGCCCGGGTTCGCGGTATTCGCTCCAGCCGGGCCGGTCGGGTGGCCGAGGTACTGGACGAGGTCGGCCTGGGTGGCATCGGTCGGCGTCCGGTGAAGGCGTACTCGCTCGGCATGCGGCAGCGGCTCGGCCTGGCGGCGGCGCTGCTACGCGAGCCGGAACTGCTGATCCTGGACGAGCCGACCAACGGCCTGGATCCGCAGGGCATCGGCGAGATTCGCCAACTGTTGCTCAAGCTGCATGCCGCCGGGACGACGATCTTCCTGTCCAGCCACCTGCTCGCCGAGGTGGAACAGCTGTGCAGCAAGGTCGGCGTGCTGGACCGGGGCCGCCTGATCGTGCAGTCCGAGCTTGCCGCGTTACAGGCGCCGACCGGACGGATCGTGCTGCGTACACCGGATCCGGCGCTGGCGGCCAGCCTGCTCGACGGCCGGGTGGCGCATCGGGACGGCGACCAACTGCTGGTGGTCGGTGATGACCCGGCGGCGTTGAACGCCCTGCTGGTCGGCCAGGGCGTGCGGGTCACCGAGTTGCGAATCCAGCGCCGAACGCTGGAGGAATCCGTGCTGGAGCTCACCGGTCCGAGCCCCGACCGGGTAGATCGGCAAATCCGATGAGTGAGCAGCCGATCCCCTCCGCGCAAGCGCTGGCGATGAGGAGCGGAGCGAATCCCAGCGATGAGCGCTCGCGCGAAGAGCAGGTAAATCAATGATCGGCATTGAGATCTTCAAGCTGTTCCGCCGACCACGCACCTGGCTGACCATCGCCCTGCTGGACGCGCTGCCGACCCTGGTGGCGATCCTGCTCGCCGTCACCCACCTGGGACCGCGACCCGGTCAAGGGCCGGCCTTCCTGTCCGCGGTGCTGTCCAACGGGTCGCTGTTCGCGGTGGCAGCACTGGCCATCGTGCTGCCGCTGTTCCTGCCGATCGCGGTCGCGGTGGTCGCCGGGGATTCGATCGCCGGTGAGGCGCAGGCCGCCACCCTGCGCTACCTGCTGGTCCGCCCGGTCGGCCGTACCCGGTTGCTGTTCGCCAAACTGTCGGCGGTGTTCGCCTTCGTCGGGGTGTCGGTGGTGGTGGTTGCCGGCACCGGTTTCCTGGTGGGACGGCTGCTGCTCGGCCACCAGCCGTTGTCGGCGGCGGTGACCAGCGTTTCCGGCAGCACGCTGACGCCCGGCCAGATCGCGGCTCGTACCGTCCTGGCCATCTGCTACGTCGCGTTCTCGATGCTCGGGGTCGCCGCGATCGCGCTGTTCCTGTCCACCGTTACCGACTCCTCGCTGGGCGCCAGCCTGGGTGCGCTGGCGGTCCTGATCGGCTCGACGCTGCTGCTGACGCTGGACGCCGCCCGGGCGTTGCAGCCGTACCTGCCGACCCGCTACTGGCTGTCGTTCATCGACCTGTTCCGGGATCCGATCCTGTGGCACAACCTGGTCCGCGGGGTCGGCCTGCAAGCCGTCTACGTCGTGGTCGCGCTCGGTGCCGCCTGGGCCAACTTCACCACCAAGGACATCACGAGCTAAGCCGCGCGCAGTCGCCCGCTCCGAGCGGGACAGCGGCCCCGGAACCCAGTTCGGCGGCCACCATTCTGCCCACCAGCGGATCGGTCGGCAGCTGCGAATGATCCACCGTCGAGGTCGGGCAGACGCTCTGGATTTCGATGTTCACCGCCCCGGCCAGCTCGGCCGACTGCGGTGGCAGCACCACCTCGTCCTTGCTGGTCCACAACGAGACGAACACCGGGCCGGCCGGCACCTCCGGTCGGGTGTTGAGCCGGCTCAGGATGGGGCTGGTCGGTATCAGCTGCTGGCAGGCAGGCGGGCACTCCCCCGCGAGCAACGAGCCGAGTGAGGCCAGCGCGGTGCCGTGCTGCGGCGAACCCAGCGTGACGATCCGGCGCGCCAGCCGAGCACCGCCGTACTGCTTGGCCCATAGCCGGGCGACCACACCGCCGGCCGAGTAGCCGACCACGTCGACCGACGGCGCGCCGGTGCGGCCGATCGCGGCCTTGGCCGCTGCCGCCAGCACCTCCGCCTGCCCGGCCAGATCACCCTGGGCATTGTCGGGCAGGTTCACCACCGTCACGTCCTTGCCGGCCGTCCGCAACCGATGGGCCAGCACGCTGATCCCGGTGATCGAGCCGCCGTAGCCGGGTAGCACCAGCACCGGGCCGGCCACCTGCTGGCTGACCTGCCGGCCGGCCGATCGGTCAGCACCGGCCCGGCCGGCGATCACCGCCGTTGTCACGGCCACCACCAGTGCCAGCACGGCGGCGCCGAGCAGCACCAGCCGGCGGCGGGCCGGCGCGAGCGAGGCGAACACCGCTCTATAGTGCGTCGGCCGGATCACGAAACCGCCTATTCGGCAGTAGAGCAGCTCACCAACTCACAACTTCGTGGTTCGATGGAGGGGTGGATGCCTGGCTGATCTGGTTGATCCTCGCGGTCGTGTTGGCCGGTGCCGAGGCGGCCTCCCTCAACCTGGTGTTGATCATGTTCGCGGGCGGCGCGTTGGTGGGGTCGGCCTCCGCCCTGGTCGGCCTGCCGGCGGCCTTGCAGATCGTGCTCGCCATCGTCGGCAGCCTGGCCCTGCTGTTCCTGGTACGGCCGGTAGCCAAACGCCACCTGACTGAGGGCAGCACGACGCCGACCGGCACCGATGCGCTGATCGGCTGCGAGGCGATCGTGCTGTCCCGGGTGGACGCCACCGGTGGCCGGATCCGGTTAAACGGATCGGAATGGTCGGCCCGGGCGCTGAACGAGCAGCAGGTCATCGAGGTCGGTGCCTCGGTGCAGGTCATCGAAATCAGCGGCGCCACCGCGCTGGTCTGGGACCACAAGCAGTGACCTGGCCGGTGACCGCGGCTGCCCGCGAACCGGCCGAACCGAGAGGAAGAAGTCATGGATCCAGTCCTCATCCTGGTGATCATCCTGGCCGTGCTGGTGATCGCCACCGTCGCGCGCAGTGTGCGGATCGTGCCGCAGGCCCGCGCCGCGGTGGTGGAACGACTAGGCCGCTACACCCGCACCCAGGGACCTGGGGTTGCCGTGCTCGTACCCTTTGTTGACCGGATGCGACCGATGATCGACTTGCGCGAGCAGGTGGTCAGCTTTCCACCGCAGCCGGTGATCACCTCGGACAACCTGACGGTGGCCATCGACTCGGTCATCTACTTCCAGGTCACCGATCCGCGGGCGGCCACCTATGAGATCCAGAACTACATCCAGGCGGTGGAGCAGCTGACCATCACCACGCTGCGCAATGTGGTCGGCGCGCTCAACCTGGAACAGACGCTGACCAGCCGGGACAACATCAACAGCCAGCTGCGCGGAGTGCTGGACGAGGCGACCGGACCGTGGGGCATGCGGGTGGCCCGGGTGGAGATCAAGGCCATCGAGCCGCCGCCGTCGATCCGGGACGCGATGGAAAAGCAGATGCGCGCCGATCGGGACAAGCGGGCGATCATCCTTGCCGCCGAAGGGCAACGAGAATCGGCGATCAAAACCGCCGAAGGCCAGAAGGCCGCCCAGATCCTGGCCGCCGAGGGTGCCAAGACCTCGGCGATCCTAGCCGCCGAGGCCGATCGGCAGTCCCGGATCCTGCGGGCTGAGGGTGAACGGGCCGCTCGCTACCTGAGCGCGCAAGGCCAGGCCAAGGCCATCGAGACCACCTTCAACGCCATCCACGCCGCCAAGCCCGACCCGGCGCTGCTGGCCTATCAGTACCTGCAAACGCTGCCCCAGATCGCCCAAGGCGATGCCAACAAGATGTGGATCGTGCCGAGCGAGTTCTCCAAGGCATTGGAGGGTTTGGCCGGGTTGGCCGGTGGCGGTTCGGATGCCGGCACGCCCGGACTGCCCGGGGCGCCGTCCTGGCTGGCCGCCACCAGCAACGGCGGCCGGTCCGACGGTGAACCGGGCGAGAAGATCTCCACTGAGGGCTGGTTCGACTCGAACCTCCAACCGGCCGCCGAGCAGCTGGAGGCCGGCAACCTGCGGGCCTCCGATGACGACCCGGACAGCCGGGCCGCGCATGAGGGCATGCCCGAGGCCACCGCCGCCATCGACCCGAGCAAGCCGCCGGCGGTGCCGCCGCTACCCAGCATCCCGCCGCTGCCCAAGCCCAGCGAGCTGCGGCCCGATCCGGACGCCTAGCCGATCCCGGCCCCGGCCCCGGCCAGTCGATCTTCAGAACTTTTGGTCGTCATAGCGACCGGCGGCTATGAAGATCGGCCGCGCGGCAGCCCGGCACGCTGCATGCTGGCGACCCAGTAACCTGACAGGCAGACCCCTGCTCGTCCGATCAGTTGCGAGCACCCGAGCGCCCGGACGTGCCGGCGTTCTGACCGGCTGTGCCGGCTGAGGAGACACATGCAGATCTGGCCGGGCACCGCCTATCCGCTGGGCGCCACCTATGACGGCTCCGGAACCAACTTCACGCTGTACAGCGAGGTGGCCGACCGGGTCGAGCTTTGCCTGTTCGACGAGTCCGGGACGGAGATTCGCATCGACCTGCCCGAAGTGGACGGCCTGGTGTGGCACGCCTTCCTGCCGGGCATCGAGCCGGGCCAGCGCTACGGCTACCGCGTGCACGGTCCGTACGACCCGGCGGCCGGGCACCGCTGCAACCCCAACAAGCTGCTGCTGGACCCGTACGCCAAGGCCATCGACAGCCATTTCGAGTGGGACCAGTCGCTGTTCGGCTACAACTTCGGCGACGAGGACAGCCGCAACGACGAGGACTCCGCGCCGTACATGCCGAAGTCGGTGGTGATCAACCCGTACTTCGACTGGGGGGTGGACCGTCCGCCCAAGCGGCAGTACGCCGACACCGTCATCTACGAGGCGCACGTCAAGGGCCTCACCGAGCTGCACCCCGACTTGCCGGCGGAGTTGCGCGGCACCTACGCCGGGGTCGCGCACCCGGCGATCACCGAGCATCTCCAGTCGATCGGCGCGACCGCCATTGAGCTGATGCCGGTGCACCACTTCGCCAACGACTCGATCCTGCAGGACCGCGGGCTGACCAACTACTGGGGTTACAACACCATCGGCTTCCTGGCGCCGGACTCCAAATACAGCTCATCCACCAACCCGGGCGGGCAGGTGCAGGAGTTCAAGGCGATGGTCCGCGCGCTGCATGCCGCCGACATCGAGGTGATCCTGGACGTCGTCTACAACCACACCGCCGAGGGCAACCACCTCGGGCCGACGGTGAGCTTCAAGGGCATCGACAACGCCTCCTACTACCGACTGGTGGACGATGACCTGCGCTACTACATGGACTACACCGGCACCGGCAATAGCTTCAACGTCCGGAATCCCCATGCATTGCAGCTGATCATGGACTCGTTGCGGTACTGGGTAACCGAGATGCATGTCGACGGCTTCCGGTTCGACCTGGCCGCCACCCTGGCCCGGGAGTTCTATGACGTCGACCGGTTGTCCAGCTTCTTCGAACTCGTCCAGCAGGATCCGACGGTCAGCCAGGTGAAGTTGATCGCCGAGCCGTGGGACATCGGACCCGGCGGCTACCAGGTGGGCAACTTCCCCCCGCAGTGGACGGAATGGAACGGCAAGTACCGCGACACCGTCCGCGACTTCTGGCGGGGTGAGCCCGGCACCATAGGCGAATTCGCGGCACGGCTGACCGGCTCGGCCGACCTGTACGAGCACAGTGCCCGACGACCGGTGGCCAGCATCAACTTCGTCACCGCGCACGACGGGTTCACGTTGCGCGACCTGGTTTCCTACAACGAAAAGCACAACGAGGGCAACGGCGAGGGCAACAACGACGGCGAGAGCCACAACCGGTCCTGGAACTGTGGCACGGAGGGCCCCACCGACGACCCGGACGTTCTCGAACTGCGTGCCCGCCAGCAGCGCAACTTCATCGCGACCCTGTTCCTGTCCCAGGGCGTGCCGATGCTGTGCCACGGTGACGAGCTCGGTCGCACCCAGCTCGGCAACAACAACGGTTACTGCCAGGACAACAAGCTGACCTGGATCGACTGGAAGCACGCCGACGCCGAGCTGATCGCCTTCACCCGCACGGTGTCCGCGCTGCGCCGGGAGCATCCGACCTTCCGCCGCCGACGGTTCTTCGAGGGCCGCCCGGTCCGCGGCAAGGACGGCGCCGCATTACCCGACATCGCCTGGCTCCGCCCGGACGGCAGCGTGATGAGCGAGGACGACTGGGGCTCCGGGTTCGGACGGACGGTAGCGGTGTTCCTCAACGGCGCCGGCATCCCGGACACCGACGCGCGAGGCGAACGGGTGGTCGACGACTCGTTCCTGCTCTGCTTCTCGGCCGACGACAACGACCTGGAGTTCCGGGTGCCGGACGGCAGCGTGGCGAATGAGTGGGAAGTGGTGCTGGACACCGCGCAGGCAGCGATCACCGATGGGAAACCGGTGCAGGCGGGGGACACGGTCACGGTGCTGCCCCGGACCCTGGTGGTCCTGCGCCGGATCGGCTGATGAGCGAGCATCGCAGCGAGGAACGAGCGAGGAACGGAGCTCATCTCAGCGATGAGCGCTCGCGCGAAGAGCCTGCCGTGAGCGAGCATGGCACGCCGCGTTCGACCTACCGGCTTCAAATCCGGCGACAGTTCAACCTTGCGGCGGCCGGTGCGCTGGCCGGCTACCTGCGCGCACTGGGGGCCGACGCGATCTACCTGTCCCCCATCCTGCAGGCAACGTCCGGATCCGATCACGGCTACGACATCACCAGCCATGATCGGGTGGATCCGGAACGCGGCGGCGAACCGGGCCGCGCCGCGCTGGCCACGGCCGCCCGGGCCCACGAGCTGCGGATCGTGGTCGACATCGTGCCTAACCACATGGGTGTCGCCGATCCGGCCCAGAACGAGGCCTGGTGGCAGCTGCTGCGGCTCGGCCCGGACGGGCCGTACGCACGGTGGTTCGACATCGACTGGCAGGCCGGTGCCGGTCGGGTTCGGCTGCCGGTGCTCGGCGACAACTTCGAGCCCGGCCAGCTGAGCCTGGCCGATGGTGAATTACGTTATTTCGAACACCGATTCCCGCTGGCGCCAGGTACTGAAGAGGCTGCCGACCCGGCCACCGTGCATGACCGACAGCACTACGAGCTGGTCAACTACCGGCGCGCCGATTCCGAGCAGAACTATCGCCGGTTCTTCGCGGTGAGCGAGCTGGCCGGCATCCGGGTCGAGGATCCGGAGGTGTTCGACCGGACCCATGCCGAGATCCTGCGCTGGGTGGAACTCGGCGAGGTAGACGGCATCCGGATCGATCATCCGGACGGGCTGGCCGATCCGGCCGGCTACCTGCGCCGGCTGGCCCAACGGGCACCGCAGGCCTGGATCACGGTGGAGAAGATCACCGAGCCGGGCGAGCAACTGCCGGCGGATTGGCCGGTGGCCGGCACCACCGGCTATGACGCGCTGGCCGAGCTGAACTCCCTGCTCTACGACCCGGCCGCCGAGCCGGCGGTCAGCAGCCGCTACGCCGAGCTGACCGGAGACACCCGGGACTGGAACCACCATGTCGAGCAGGGCAAGCGACTGGTGGCCAGCACCATCCTGGCGGCCGAGATCGCCCGGATCGGACGTGGGGTGCGGGCTGCCGCGCCGGCCTTGGCCGCCGACGACCCGGCCGTTCGAGCCGCGCTGACCGAGCTTGCGGTGGCGATGCCGGTCTACCGCTCCTACCACCCGGTCGGCGCCGAGCTGCTCAGCACCGCGGCCGGCCTGGCCGGCTCTCGCAAGCCGGAACTGGCCGACACCATCACCGAAATCCTGCCGCTGCTGGCCGGCGGCGACCGCGAAGTCACCGTCCGGTTCGAGCAGGCCACCGGCGCCATCATGGCCAAGGGCGTCGAGGACACCGCCTACTACCGGTACAACCGGGCGATCGGGTTGAACGAGGTGGGCGGTGATCCCGGCCGGTTCGGCAGCACGCCGGCCGCGTTCCACGCCGCCCAACAGCACCGGCAACGGCACTGGCCGAACACCATGACCACGCTGTCCACCCATGACACCAAGCGATCCGAGGACGTCCGGGCCCGGTTGGCGGTGCTGCCCGAGCTCGGCGAACCGTGGTACGCCACGGCAGCCGAGCTGATGCACCACGCTCCGATCGATAACCGGGCGTTCGGTTACCTGCTCTGGCAGAGCTTCGTCGGTGCCGGCTGGATCGAGCGGGAGCGGATGCACGCCTATGCCGAGAAGGCAATGCGGGAGGCGAGCGAGGGCACCAGCTGGCGAGATCCGGACTCGGCCTCCGAGGCGAGCGTGCACCAGGCGGTTGACCGGGCCTATGACGACCCGCCGGTACGCGAGCTGCTCGACCGGCTGATCACCGAGATCACGCCGTACGGCTGGTCGAACAGCCTCTCCCAGAAGCTGCTTCAGCTGACCATGCCGGGTATTCCGGATGTCTACCAGGGCACCGAGCTGTTCGACTATTCCCTGGTGGATCCGGATAATCGCCGCCCGGTCGACTTCGAGCTGCGCGCTCGGCTGCTGGCCGCGCTGCGTTCGGGCGAGCCGCCACCGGTGGACGGCACCGGCGCCGCCAAGCTCTGGCTGACCAGTCAGGCGCTGACCCTGCGCCGGGATCGTCCGGACCTGCTGACCGACTACCAACCGCTCATCGCCACCGGCCCGGCAGCAGAACATCTGGTGGCCTTCGACCGCGGCGGCCTGATCGCGTTGGCCACCCGGCTACCGCTCACCCTGCATCGGGCCGGCGGCTGGCAGGATACCGAGCTGGCGCTGCCGGCCGGCACCTACCGTGACCTGCTGACCGGCCGGTCCTACCGCGGCAGCCATCCGGTGCACGGCCTGCTGGACGATTACCCGGTAGCTTTGTTGCAGTCGGCCTGAGCATCCAGGTCCTGGGAAACTGACCAGACCCCGAGAGCAGGCAGCGACATGCGTCCCTCAGTATGGGCACCCGATTGCAAGCAGGTCCGTTCGGTTGTCGACGGTCGGCTGGTTGCGCTGACGCCGGATCCCGACCGGGATGGCTGGTGGCAGCTGGCCGAAGATCTGCCGCCCGGCACCCGGTACGGCTACCTGCTGGATTCCGACGACCAACCGATCCCGGATCCCCGCTCGCAATCGTTGCCGGACGGCGTGCACGGCCTGACCGAGGTTTACGACGGCGATGCGCACCGCTGGACCGATCAGGATTGGACCGGTCGAGAACTTGCCGGCTCGGTGATCTATGAGCTGCACGCCGGCACGTTTACCCCGGGCGCGACACTGGATTCGGCGATCGAGCGGCTCGATCACCTGGTAGCGCTGGGCATTACCCACGTGGAACTGCTGCCGGTCAATGCGGTCAACGGGGTCTGGAACTGGGGCTACGACGGCGTCGCCTGGTACGCGGTGCACCAGCCCTACGGCGGTCCGGACGCACTGAAGCGGTTCGTGCAGGCCTGCCACCAGCGCGGGTTGGCCGTCCTGCTGGACGTGGTCTACAACCATCTCGGCGCCAGCGGCAACTACCTGCCCAGGTTCGGGCCGTACCTGAAATCCGGGCGCAACACCTGGGGGGATCTGGTCAACCTGGACGGCCCGGGCAGCGTCGAGGTGCGCCGGTACATCCTGGACAACGCGCTGATGTGGCTGCGCGACTTCCACCTGGACGGCCTGCGGCTGGATGCCGTGCACGCGCTGGCCGACGAGTCCCGGCCGCACCTACTGGCCCAGCTGGGCGCCGAGGTGGCCGGGCTGAGCGAGCAACTGGGCCGGCCGCTGCCGTTGATCGCCGAGTCCGATCTGAACGACCCGGTAATGTTTACCCCACGCGAACAAGGTGGTTACGGCCTGGACGGGCAGTGGGACGACGACGTCCATCACGTGCTGCACGCGATGCTGACCGGTGAGCGGCACGGCTACTACGCCGACTTCGGTGAGCTGCCGAGCCTGGCCAAGGTGTTCGGCGGCGCGTTCTTTCACGACGGAACGTACTCGAGCTTCCGGGGCCGGCCGCACGGCAAGCCGGTGGACACCGCGCACACCCCGGGCTGGCGCTTCGTGGTGTGCCTACAGAACCATGACCAGGTCGGCAACCGGGCCGCCGGTGACCGGCTGACAGAGACGCTGTCCGCGGGCCTGCTTCGGGTCGGCGCGGTGCTGCTGCTGACCTCGCCGTTCACGCCGATGCTGTTCATGGGCGAGGAGTGGGGCGCGGCTACCCGCTGGCCGTTCTTCACCTCACACCCGGAGCCGGAGCTGGCCACCGCGGTCAGCCAAGGCCGGCTGGCCGAGTTCGCCGACCACGGCTGGGATAGCTCAACCATGCTCGACCCGCAGGATCCGGCCGCCTACCACGGCGCCGTGCTGGACTGGTCCGAGCCCGGCCGCCCCGGGCACGCCGAGTTGCTGGAGCTCTATCGGGAGCTGATCCGGCTCCGGCACACCGAGGCCGACCTCGCCGACCCGTGGTTGGACCGGGTGGCGGTGGACTTCGACGAGCAACGCAGGTGGCTGCGGATTACCCGCGGCCGGTTCAGCGTGCTGGCCAACCTGGCCGGCCACCCGCAACCGGTTCCGGTAGCCGGCTCCGCCGAGCTGGTGCTGGCCACCGCCGGTGCGTCCCGGCAGGACGGCGAGCTGGTGCTGGACGCCGAATCGGCCGCCATCGTCCGGACCGGCTGAGCCGGATGTGAGGCTGAGGTGAGCGCCGGTGGCACGTGGCAGACTCGGTGGCGTAGTAGCGACTGCCCGCACCTGAATGAGCAGAGCGAGGAGCGTCGGATTCTTGGATAGTGAGCTAACTACCCCGGTGTCGAGCAACCCTGATCCACAGTGGTTCAAACGTGCCGTGTTCTACGAAGTGCTGGTGCGGGGCTTCGCCGATTCCAACGGGGACGGCACCGGCGACCTGGTCGGGCTGCGCAGCCGGCTGGACTACCTGCAATGGCTCGGCGTCGACTGCCTGTGGCTGCCGCCGTTCTACCCGTCGCCGTTGCGCGACGGCGGCTACGACGTGTCCAACTACACCGACGTCCTCCCGGAGTTCGGCACTGTCGAAGATTTCCGCGACTTCCTCGACGCCGCACACGAGCGGGGCATCCGGGTGATCATCGACGTGGTGATGAACCACACCTCCGACCAGCATCCGTGGTTCCAGGCGTCCCGCAGCGACCCGGACGGCCCGTTCGGCGACTTCTACGTCTGGGCCGACGACGACACCCAGTTTCCGGACGCCCGGATCATCTTCGTGGACACCGAGCCGTCCAACTGGACCTTCGATCCGATCCGCAAGCAGTACTTCTGGCACCGGTTCTTCTCCCACCAGCCCGACCTCAACTTCGAGAACCCGGCGGTGCTCGACGCCGTCATGGACGCGCTGCGGTTCTGGCTCGACCTGGGCGTCGACGGATTCCGGCTGGACGCGGTGCCCTACCTGTTCGTCCGCGAGGGCACCAACGGCGAGAACCTGCCCGAGACGCACGACGTGTTGAAGAAGATCCGCAAGGAGGTCGACGCCAACTACCCGGATCGAATACTGCTGTGCGAGGCCAACCAGTGGCCGGACGACGTGGTCGAGTACTTCGGCGACTTCTCGGTCGGCGGCGACGAGTGCCACATGGCCTTCCACTTTCCGGTGATGCCCCGGATCTTCATGGCGGTACGGCGAGAGAGCCGATACCCGATCTCGGAGATCCTGGCGCAGACGCCGGCCATCCCGGCGAACTGCCAGTGGGGCATCTTCCTGCGCAACCACGACGAGCTGACCCTGGAGATGGTCACCGACGAGGAGCGCGACTACATGTGGAGTGAGTACGCGCAGGACCCCCGGATGAAGGCCAACATCGGGATCCGTCGCCGGCTGGCCCCGCTGCTGGACAACGACCTGAACCGGATCGAGCTGTTTACCGCACTGCTGCTCTCGCTGCCCGGCTCGCCGGTGCTGTACTACGGCGACGAGATCGGCATGGGCGACAACATCTGGCTGGGTGACCGCGACGGCGTGCGCACCCCGATGCAGTGGACTCCGGACCGCAACGCCGGCTTCTCCAACTGCGATCCGGGCCGGCTCTACCTGCCGGTCAACCTGGATTCGCTCTACGGCTACCAGGTCACCAACGTCGAGTCGCAGACCCGCAACACCTCCTCGCTGCTGCACTGGACTCGCCGAATGATCATGCTGCGTAAGGCGAATCCGGCGTTCGGGCTGGGCGAGTTCATCGACTTGGGCGGCTCGAACCCGTGCGTGCTGTCCTTCGTCAGGTCGTTCGGGGACGACGTGGTGTTATGCGTCAACAACCTGTCCCGGTTCCCGCAGGCGGTGGAGTTGGACCTGCGCAACTGGCAGGGCGCCGAGCCGGTCGAGATGACCGGGGGCAGCCACTTCCCGGCGATCGGCGAACTGCCCTACCTGCTGACCGTCGCCGGCCACGGCTTCTACTGGCTGCGCATCCCGGTCCGGCACCCCGGCGCCGGCACCGGGCTGCCGGCCAGTGAGGGCAGCGACCGGCTGGGCGCCGAGCAACTGTCGCCGGAGCAGCCCGGTGGGGCGAGTGAGGAGGTCCGCTGGTGAGGGTAGCCGCCGCTGACGTCGGAAAGGTGCTCGCGGACTGGATCGGTGCACAGCGCTGGTTCGCCGGCAAATCCAGGTCCGGGACGGTGAGCGCACGGTTGCTGGCCACCGTGTCCGACCAACCGCACCCGGTCCAGATCTGGGTCGCCGACCTGAGCTACCCGGCCGCTGCTCAGCCGGCCACCGTGGAGCACTACCAGGTGCCGCTGGTCCTGCGCAGCGAGGCGGCCGAGCACCTCGCCCACGCCTTCGTCGGATCGGTTGTCGACCTGGACGGCGGCGCGCCGATCGAGCTCTACGACGCGCTGCACGACAAGGAGGTGACCGGACGGTGGCTGGAGGCGATCGCCGAGCAGCTCACCGTCGACGGCGTCAGCTTCGCGCTGGATGCCGAGGCCGCTGACATTCCGGTCGGCCAATCCAGCCTGGCGCTGACCGGCGAACAGTCCAACACCTCGCTGGTGTTCGGCGACGCGGCGATCATGAAGGTGTTCCGCCGGCTGGAGCCGGGCCTGAACCCGGACATCGAAATCCACGCCGCCCTCGGTCGGATCGGTGGCCGGCACGTGGCTAGGTTGCTCGGTCATGTGACCGCCGACATCGACGACCAGCCGTGGAGCCTGGCGATGCTTCAGGAGTTCATGACGACGGCCAGCGACGGCTGGCTGCTCGCCACCAACAGCGTGCGGGATCTGATGGCCGAGGCCGACCTGCATGCCGAGGAGGCCGGCGGTGACTTCGCCGGCGAGGCGTACCGGCTGGGAGTGTCCACCGCCGAGGTGCACGCCGACCTGGCGGTCGCGTTCGGCACCACCACGCTCAGCCCCACCGAGCTGGCCGACCGGGCCGCGGCAATGAACAGCCGGCTGGACGCCGCACTGGTCGAGGTGCCGGAGCTGTCCGAGGTGGAGGCCGGGTTGCGACAGGCCTATGCGGAGTTCGCCGACCTGCGAAGCACGGTGCTCGCCCAGCGGATCCACGGTGACCTGCACCTGGGCCAGGTGCTGCGCACGTCCCACCGGTGGGTGATGCTGGACTTCGAGGGTGAGCCGGCCAAGTCCATCGCCGATCGGCAGGCCGAGGACTCCCCGATGCGCGACGTCGCCGGCATGCTGCGCAGCTTCGATTACGCCGCTCGACATCAGCTGATCGACGTGGGCGGCACCCCGCAATCGGAGTTCCGGGCGACCGAATGGGCCGAGCGCAACCGCAGCGCGTTCTGCACCGGGTATGCCGAGGGCGGTGGCATCGACCCGAGCGAATCCAGCGCGCTGATCAGGGCATTCGAGGCCGACAAGGCGGTATACGAATCGGTCTACGAGGCCCGCAACCGCCCGCATTGGCTGCCCATCCCGCTGGCCTCGCTGCATCGGCTGGCGATGTCGGCATGAGCGCTCGCGCGAAGGGCAGATAAGCATATGACCGAGGGACGCAGCCGCCCGAGCAGCGAGCAGCCGGCGACCAGCCCGCATCCAGCGACCGGAGGCACCCCCATGGACACGACTGGAAAGAACCAGACCGGAAACAAGACGACCGGGAAGACGACGCCCGGAAAGACGACGCCCAGCAAGGCCGCAGCCGAAAAGCAGCCCCCCGAAAAGACCCCGGCAGAGACGACCGAGGCCCAGCACCCCAGCCGGGGCGAGCTCGACCACCTGATCGGCGGCGACCATGCCCAGCCGCACTCGGTGCTGGGCGCGCATCCGGCCGGCCCGGGACGTACCGCCATCCGGGCGCTGCGACCGGGAGCCGACGCGGTCAGCGTGGTGATCGGTGGCAACCGGTACCCGCTGGATCGGCTGCACCCGAACGGCGTGTTCGGCTGTGTGATCGAGGTCGATCCGACCGACTACCGGCTCGAGGTCAGCTACGGCGAGCACACCGTGATCGTCGACGACCCGTACCGGTGGTTGCCGACCTTGGGCGAGCTCGACCTGCACCTGATCGGCGAAGGCCGGCACGAACAGCTCTGGGACGTGCTCGGCGCGCACGTGCGCAGCTACGACACGCCGCAGGGCACCACCATCGGCACCTCGTTCGCGGTGTGGGCGCCGAATGCCCGCGGCGTGCGGGTGATCGGTGACTTCGACTTCTGGACCGGCACCGCCTTCCCGATGCGCTCGCTCGGTTCGTCCGGGGTCTGGGAATTGTTCGTGCCGGGCGTGGGGGACGGCGCCCAGTACAAGTTCCAGATCCTCGGCGCCGACTCGCAGTGGCGGGAGAAGGCCGATCCGATGGCCTTCGCCGCCGAGGTACCGCCGGCCACCGCGTCGGTGGTGTTCACCTCCGACTACGACTGGGGTGACGCCGATTGGCTGCGGGCTCGGGCGGGGACGTCCTGGCATGAGGCGCCGATGTCGATCTACGAGGTGCACCTGGGTTCCTGGCGGATGGGTCTGAACTACCGGGACCTGGCCAAGCAGCTGGTGGACTACGTCCGGGACACCGGTTTCACCCATGTCGAGTTCCTGCCGGTGGCCGAGCATCCGTTCGGCGGCTCGTGGGGCTACCAGGTGACCTCCTACTTCGCACCCACCGCGCGCTTCGGCAACCCGGACGAGTTCCGGCACCTGATCGACGCGCTGCACCAAGCTGGCATCGGCGTGATCATGGACTGGGTGCCGGCACACTTCCCGAAGGACGCGTTCGCGCTGGCCCGCTTCGACGGAACACCGTTGTACGAGCACGCCGATCCACGCCGCGGCGAGCAACCGGACTGGGGAACCTACGTCTTCGATTTCGGCCGGCGGGAGGTTCGCAACTTCCTGGTGGCGAACGCGCTGTACTGGTTCGAGGAGTACCACATCGACGGCCTGCGGGTGGACGCGGTGGCCTCCATGCTGTACCTGGACTACTCGCGCAAGGCCGGTGAGTGGCTGCCGAACCGGCACGGTGGGCGGGAGAACCTGGAAGCGGTCGCCTTCCTCCAGGAGATGAACGCCACCGTGTACAAGCGGGTGCCGGGGGCAATCACCATCGCCGAGGAGTCCACCTCGTGGCCCGGCGTCACCCGGCCGACCCATCTCGGCGGCCTGGGCTTCGGGTTCAAGTGGAACATGGGCTGGATGCACGACACCCTCGGCTACATCCGGCACGACCCGGTGCACCGGCAATACCACCACCACGAGATGACGTTCTCGATGGTCTATGCCTATTCGGAGAACTTCGTGCTGCCGTTCAGCCATGACGAGGTGGTGCACGGCAAGGGTTCGATGCTGCACAAGGTGCCTGGCGATCGGTGGCGACAAATGGCCACCCTGCGCGCGCTGTATGCCTACATGTGGGCGCACCCCGGCAAGCAACTGCTGTTCCAGGGCTGCGAGTTCGGGCAGGGCGCCGAATGGAGCGAGGGCAGGTCGTTGGACTGGTGGCTGCTGGATGCCGCCGACCACGCCGGCCTGCGCCAGACGGTGGTCGATCTCAACCATCACTACCGGCAGAGCCGAGCGTTGTGGTCGCAGGACACCAGGCCGCAGGGGTTCAACTGGATCGACGCGAACGACGCCGCCGGCAACGTGCTGTCCTTCCTGCGCCGGGGCGACGATGGGTCGGTGGTGGCCTGTGTGGCTAACTTCTCGGCGCTGCCGCACGAGCACTACCGGCTCGGGCTGCCGCTGGCCGGCCGCTGGGAAGAGATCATCAACACCGACGCGGAGCTGTACGGCGGCTCCGGGGTGGGCAACCTGGGCATGGTGACGGCGACCGATACCAGCTGGCACGGTCAGCCGAGTTCGGCGACCGTACGAGTGCCGCCGCTAGGCACGATCTGGCTCCGGCACGTCGGCGATTGAGCTGCCGCAGGGCCGGGAATAGCCGATCCGTTCTGGCAGTTCTGCCTATAGTTGCGAACGCAACCACATGAGGAGGAACAGCCATGGCTGCCGTTACAGCCGACACGATGACCCTGCCGCGGGTGACCGGCGCCGCGCTCGGTGACACCGAGCGTCCGGTGCTCGCCGTATCAACCGCGCCGGCCGGCCTCGAGGGCGAGGGTTTCCCGGTCCGCCGGACGATGGCCGGTATTCGCTACGAGTACCTCGACCCGTTCATCATGATGGACCACATGGGCGAGGTGGACTACGCCGCCGGTGAGCCCAAGGGCACCAACTGGCACCCGCATCGGGGCTTCGAAACCGTCACCTACCTGATCGAGGGCCAGTTCGTCCACCAGGACACCCACGGTGGCGGTGGTGTCATCACCGAGGGCGCCACCCAGTGGATGACCGCCGGCGCCGGCCTGCTGCACATCGAGACGCCGCCGGAGCAACTGGTCGAACAAGGCGGACTATTCCACGGCTTCCAGCTATGGGTGAACCTGCCGGCCAAGGACAAGTTCCTCAAGCCGCGCTACCAGGGCATCGAGTCCGGCCAGATCACCCTGCTGGCCAGCGCCGATGGCGGCTCGCTGCTGCGGGTGATCGCCGGCGAGGTGGACGGCCATCGCGGTCCCGGCTCGACGCACACCCCGATCACACTGCTGCATGCTTCGGTCGCGCCGGGTTCCCAGCTGTCGCTGCCGTGGCAGCCGAGCTACAACGCACTGGCCTACGTGATGGCCGGTTCCGGCACCGTCGGCCCGGACGCCCAGCCGATCCACGCCGGTCAGCTCGCGGTGTTCGGCTCCGGCGACCGGTTGACCATCGCGGCGGACGCCCGGCAGGACAGCCGGACCGCCGCACTGGAGGTCATCCTGCTCGGCGGTGAGCCGATCCGGGAGCCGATGGTGCACTACGGCCCGTTCGTGATGAACACCCGGGACGAGCTACAGCAGGCCCTGGTGGACTACCAGTCCGGCCGGCTCGGCGTGATACCGCCGGACGCGATCATGCCGCACGTCCCGCGCGGCCAGCGCAGCCCACTGGAGAACTGAGCGGCTTAACGCCCACCGTCCCGCCGGCCCATGTGTCCCCGGATTTGTGCGCCATACCCCATAAAACTGGGGACACATAGCGGACGGTGCCAGGGTCGGCCGCCTGCGAGCGCCTCAGAACAGGGCATTGGCCAGGTTGCGGCGAGCCGGGATCACTCGCGGATCGTCCGGGCCGAGCAGGTCGAAGTACTCCACCAGCCGATCCCGCACCGGGGTCCGGTCGTCCCCGCGTAGCCGCCGGACCAGGTCGATCAGCCTGGCGAAGGCCGCCTCCACCTGGTTCGCCGCGATCTCGGCGTCGGCGGCCGCGAGCTGGGCCGGCACGTCGTCCGGCGCGGTCGCCGCCCGGGCCACCGCGTCGGCCGGCAGCCGGGACAGTCGCTTGAGCAGGCCAACCTGAAGCAGCGCCAGCTGCGCGTCGGCGTTAGCCGGTTCGGCCGACAGGATGGCGTTGTAGCGCTCGGCGGCCAGGTCGAAGTCACCGGCCTCCAGCGCGGCCTCGGCCAGTGTGAACCGCTCGTCCTCGGGCGGCGCCGGTGGCCCGGCCGGCTTCCCGTTCGCCGCCGCCGCTGCCCCCGCCTGACCGGTCAGGTTGGCCTGCTCCGCGGCGTGCAACAGCGCCCGGATGAACTCGCGCACCTGCGCCTCCGGCAGCGCCCCCTGAAAGCCCGGCACCAGCTGTCCGCCGATCACCGCGAACACGGTGGGGATGCTCTGCACCTGAAGCATCTGCGGGATTCGCTGGTTGGCCTCGACGTCCACCTTGGCCAGGATCCAGCTGCCGGCACCCTCGGCGGCCAGCCGCTCCAAGATCGGCGACAGCGTCTTGCACGGCTCGCACCAGTCCGCCCACAGATCCAACAGCACCGGCACCTGAAACGACCGGTCGAGCACCTCGGTCTGGAAGTTCGCCTCGGTGGCGTTGACCACGTACTGGCCGGCCGCCGGCGCCGAGGCAGCGCGGGCCGCCGCCTCCGAGCGGGCCTTGACCGCCGCCAGGTCGACGGCGCCGGACATGGCGGCGATCGCCGCAGGCGAGGGAGCGGGGGTGCGAGAACGTGATCCACCAGGACGCATGATCGCCATTTTTCCAGGTCAGCCGATGGCCCACCACAACGCCCCGACTCAGCCGGCCGCGACGGACAGTTCCTGTACCTGCTCCTCGGTCAACCGGACGCCGGCCGCCGCCACGTTCTCGGTCAGGTGCGCCACCTTCGAAGTGCCCGGAATCGGCAACATCACCGGCGACTTCGCCAGCAGCCAAGCCAGTGCCACCTGGCTGGGCGTGGCACCGGTCGCCTTGGCCACCTGATCCACCGGACCACCCGACCGGGCCAGCTCGCCGGCGGCGATCGGGAACCACGGGATGAACCCGATGCCCTGGTCCTCGGCGTAGCCCAGCACCGCCTCGGACTTTCGGTTGGTCAGGTTGTACAGGTTCTGCACGGTGGCGATCTCGACGATCTCGGCGGCGGCCCGCAGCTGGTCCACGCCCACCTCGGACAACCCGATCGCGGCGACCTTGCCTTCGTCCTGCAATGCCTTCAGCTCACCGACCTGGTCGGCCAGCGGTACCTCGGGGTCGATCCGGTGCAGCTGGAGCAAATCCAACCGGTCTTGCTTGAGCCGGCGCAGCGACAGCTCGGCCTGTTGGCGCAGGTAGGCCGGCCGGCCCACCGGGTACCACTCGTCCGGCCCGGTCCTGACGAACCCCACCTTGGTGGCGATCAGCAGCTCCTCCGGGTAGGGGTGCAGCGCCTCGGCGATGATCTCCTCGCTGGTGCCCGGACCGTAGGAGTCGGCGGTGTCGATGAAGTTCACCTCCAGCTCGACCGCCCGGCGTAGCACCGCGATCGCCTCCGCCCGATCGGCCGGCTCGCCCCAGGCTCCCGGGCCGGTTATCCGCATAGCGCCGAAGCCGAGCCGGTTGACGGTCCGTCCGCCGATCTCGAAGGTGCCGGACGCGGCGGCGTTGAGCGTGCTCTCGGACACAAAGACTCCTTCAAGACGGTGTACTTACATGTCTACTCCGCAGCGGAATCGTGTTGCGCCGCCGGGCAGGATCAGGGCATGGACCTGATCGCGCCGCCCGCCCTGAAACCTGGCGACACCGTCGCGGTGGTGTCGCTATCCGCCGGCTTGGCCCACCTGCTACCGCACCGGTACGCGGCCGGCAAGCGGCAGCTCGCCGAGACCTTCGGCCTGACCGTGATCGACGCGCCGCAGGCAACCGCCGAACCGGGCTGGCTGCACGACCATCCGGAGGCCCGGGCCGCCGACCTGCACTGGGCGCTGGAGAACCCGGAAGTGGCCGGTATCATCACCGCGATCGGCGGCAACGACTCGATCCGGCTGGTCCGCCACCTCGATCTCGACCTGATCCGCCGGCATCCCAAGGTGTTCACCGGTTACTCCGACACCACCGTGCAGCACCTGGTGCACCGGCAAGCCGGCGTTGCCTCGTTTTACGGCATGAGCCTGCTGGCAACGGCGGCCGAGAACGGCGGCATGCACCCGTTCACCGTCGACTCCTTCCGCCGGACCGTGATGTCAGGAGAGCCGGTCGGCGAGCTCGCCCCGTCGCCGGACTGGACCGAGGAGCGGCTGGATTGGCGTGACCCCGGGTTGCAGGATCAGCGCCGGCGCTGGGTGCCGAACTACGGCTGGCTGTGGCTGCAGGGCGAGCGGCCGGTGACCGGGCCGATCATCGGCGGCTGCCTGGAGATCCTGGCGATGGCCCTGGGCACCTCGATCTTCCCGCCGCTGGAGGCGTTCGAGGGAGCCGTGCTGCACCTGGAGGTGTCGGAGGAGCGGCCGCCGGTCAGCCAGATCGCCGACTGGCTGCGCGGCTTTACCGCTGCCGGCATCACCGAGCGGATCGCCGCGCTGCTGTTCTCCCGGCCGGAGGACCGCAGCCTGCGCGAGACGCTGCTGCTCTATGCCGCGGTCCGCGAGGAGTTGATCGACGCCGGCCGGCCGGATCTGCCGTTCGTGGCCAACCTGGACTTCGGCCACTCCTGCCCGATGGGCCTGCTGCCGCTCGGCGTCCGGATGACGGTGGATCCGATCGGGCGGCGGATCTCGATCGACGAGCCGGCGGTTAGCTGACGCCGGTCAGTCGGCGAAGTCGCCGGCATCCACCCGCAGCCGGCGCAGGATGGTGAACAGCCGGCGCAGGTCGTCCTCGGCAACGCCGGCCAGCCCGAACCGGTCCAGGTGCAACTCCCGGGTCGCCCGGTCGACCACCTCGCGGCCCTCGGCGGTGATCACGGCCAGCGTGCCCCGGCCGTCCCGCGGGTTCGGCTCGCGCTGCACCAGGCCGGCAGTCTCCAGCCGGTCGACGACGTTTGTCACGCTGGTGGCATGCACCTGTAACCGCTCGCCGATCTTGGACAGCGGCAGCGCACCGGTGGAGGAGAAGGTGAGCAGCACCAACGCCTCGTACCGCGAGAAGGTCAGGCCGAACGGGCGGAGTGCGGCGTCCAAGCCGGCGATCAGGATCTGCTGAGCGCGCATGATCGAGGTGACCGCGCGCATCGCGGTGTAGACGCCCTCGCCGGCCTCCGGGTAATGCTTGGCCCAGGACTCGGCAGCCCGTTCGATCGGGTCGAAGGGCAGCGGCACCGACATGATTGCAGCTTAACGACCCATTCACCGATGCCGGTCACCCGGCGCGACCGTGACGGGCGGCGGCGGTAGGCGCGCGAGGACGTATCGTGACGGGCATGACGACCTCGCAAGCCGGCTCGGACACCCTGGCCCGCCTGGATCTGCTCGGGCTCGATGATGCGCTCAGCGGTGAGGACCGGCTGCTGCGCGACACCATTCGGCGTTTTGCCACCGAACAGCTCCGCCCGCACATCGCGCAGTGGTTCGAGGACGGGACGCTGCCGGCCCGCGAGCTCGCGCTGGAGTTCGGCAAGCTCGGCGTGCTCGGCATGCACCTGCACGGCTACGAGTGCCCCGGTGCAAGCGCCAGCCAGTACGGGCTGGCCTGCACCGAGATCGAGGCGGTCGACTCCGGCCTGCGTTCGCTGGTCAGCGTGCAGGGCTCGCTGGCGATGTATGCGATTCACGCTTACGGCAGCGAGGAGCAGAAGCAGCGCTGGCTGCCGCCGATGAGCCGCGGCGAGGCAATCGGCTGCTTCGGGCTGACCGAGTCCGACGCCGGTTCGGATCCCGCCTCGATGCGGACCTACGCCCGGCGGGACGGCTCCGGCGAAGACGCCGACTGGATCCTGCACGGTTCGAAGATGTGGATCACCAACGGCTCGATCGCCGATGTGGCGGTGGTCTGGGCCAAGACCGACGACGGCGTCCGGGGCTTCCTGGTGGAACGCGGTACCGCCGGCTATACCGCGAGCGATGTGCACCACAAGATCTCACTGCGCGCCTCGATCACTTCCGAGCTGAGCTTGGACGAGGTTCGGCTGCCGGCGTCCGCCCAGCTGCCGGTTGCCGCCGGCCTGCGTGCCCCGCTGGGCTGCCTGACCGAGGCCCGGTTCGGCATCGTCTGCGGCGTGGTCGGTGCCGCTCGGGACGCGTTGGCCGCCGCATTGCGCTACGCCGACAGTCGGGTGCAGTTCGACAAGCCGATCGCATCCTTCCAGCTCACCCAGCGCAAGCTCGCCGAACTGGCGGTGGCGGTATCGAACATGCAACTGGTGGCCCGCCGGTTAGCTGAGCTGAAGGACGCCGGGCAGATCCAGCCGTACCAGATCAGCTACGGCAAGTTCGCCAATGTGCAGTCGGCCCTGGCGGTGTGCCGGGAGGCCCGCAGCATCCTCGGCGGCTCCGGCATCACCACCGAGTATTCGCCGCTACGGCATGCGGTGAACCTGGAGACGGTATTCACCTATGAGGGCACCCACGAGGTGCATACCCTGGTGCTCGGCCAGCAGCTGACCGGGATCAGCGCCTACCGCTGAAGGTCAGGCAGCCAGCCCGAGGCCGTGACCGATCCGGCCCATCTGGTAGTCGAAGTAAGCCTGGTAGTCCACGACCGCGCCCTTCAGGTGACCGAACAGCTCGAAGCTGATGCTGCCGATCAGTTGCGTCCAAGCCATTACCGCCCGGCCCAGTTGGTGTTCGGGCAAGTCGGATCCGACAAGCGTCCGCAGCGCCTTCAGATCCCGGCGCACCGACCGCGGGATCGGCCGGTCAGCGGGCGGTGCGGCCCGGCCGGCGGCGCTGGCATCGTCGAGAATTACCAGTAATAGCAGGGGTATTCGAGTCGCCGGGTCAACGGTGTCGGGTGGCGCCTGGTAGCCCGGCACCGGGCTGCCGAAGATCAGCGCGTACTGCTGGGGGTGCTGGCTGGCCCAGCCGCGCACCGCGCGCGCCATCGCCAGCCACCGGCCGGCGTGATCGGATCGACGCACCGCCGCCTCGGCCTGCTCGGCGGCCTCGCCGACCGCGTCGTAAGCCTCGATGATCAACGCGGTGAGCAGCTCGTCCCGGCTCGGGTAATACCGATAGACCGCCGAGGACACCATGCCCAGCTCGCGGGCGACAGCGCGCAGCGACAGGCCGTCCGAGCCGTGTTCGGCCAGTTGTCGACGGGCAACTTCACGAATCTCGCGGGTCAGTTCGTCCCGAGCGCGGGCTCGGACGGTACGGGGTGCACTGGTTGTCATCGGCCTAGTATGCCCGCCACACAGAGCAACGACAACAAACGAGAGCAGTGCTCTTGACAAAGAGCCAGACTCCCACGCATCATTGCATTAACCCGAGAGCACCGCTCTCGAAGATGATGGACGGAGACAGCGATGGCGATCGAGCAGCGTTACCTGGCACCCGGCTGGTTCACCCGCCAGGTGTTCAACCGCGCCGTCCGCGGGCTGAGCCGGGCCGGGCTCAGCATGGCCGGCTCGCGCGAGCTGCGGGTGCGCGGTCGGCAGAGTGGCCAGTGGCGCAGCACCCCGGTCAACCCGCTGGTGGTGGACGGTGAGCGGTACCTGGTGGCACCTCGCGGCACCACCCAGTGGGTACGCAACCTGCGGGCTGCCGGCGGCGGCGAGTTGGCGAAGGGCCGGCGGGTCGAGGCGTTCCGGGCGACCGAGCTGGCCGATCAGGACAAGGGCCGGGTGCTGCGCGAGTACCTGCGCCGGTGGAAGTGGGAGGTCGGCCAGTTCTTCGACAACCTCGACGCCGACGCCTCAGACGAGCAGTTACTGGCGGTCGCCGCGGGCTTTCCGGTCTTTCGGATCATCCCGGCCTGAGCGGTCCGGCAGCAGTCCGGGCAACGATGCCAGCAGGGTGTCGGCGGCGGCATAGGCGTCCAGGTCACCGGCTGCCACCCGATCGGCCAGTCCGGTAAGGGCCGGCGCACCGGTCACCGCGGCGAACCGGCGCCGGACCGCCGCCAGCGCGATCGCCTCGATCTCACCGCGGGCCCGGTCGTTACGCCGCCGGGCCAGTTCCCCGGAACTGGTCAGCCAGCCGCGGTGCTGCTCGATGGCGGCCACCAGTTCGGCGATCCCATCCCCTCGAGTAGCCACCGTGTGCAGGATCGGCGCTTCCCAGCCGGGCCGGGCACCGGCCATCGACCGGACCTGCCGCAACTGCCCGCTGACCGTCCCGGCATCGGCGGTGTCGGCCTTGTTGATCACGAAGATGTCGGCGATCTCCAGGATGCCGGCCTTGGCCGCCTGCACGCTATCCCCCATCCCCGGGGCCAATAGCACCACGGTGGTGTCGGCCAGCCGAACCACCTCGACCTCGGACTGGCCGACGCCGACGGTCTCCAACAGCACCACGTCACAGCCGGCAGCGTCCAGCACCCGCAACGCCTGCGGGACCGCCGCCGCCAACCCACCCAGCTGACCCCGGGTGGCCATCGACCGCACGAACACCCCGGGATCGGTGGCATGCTCGGTCATCCGGATCCGGTCACCGAGCAGAGCGCCGCCGGACAGCGGCGAGGATGGGTCGACCGCCAGCACTCCGACCTTGGCACCGGCCGCCCGTAGCACACCGATCAGCGCCGAGGTGGAGCTCGACTTGCCCACTCCCGGCGGGCCGGTCAGACCGACCACCTGCGCCCGGCCGGTCAGCGGCGCGAGCAGCTGCGCCAGCTCGGGCAGCTCGGGAGCACCGCTTTCAATGAGCGAGATCAGCCGGGCCACCGCACGAGCCTGGCCATCCGCCGCCTGCTGCACCAGCGCGGCCAGGTCGGCACGGTCGGCGCCGAGCCGCCCGGCGGTCACCGACGTCAGTCGTCAGCTGGTCGGTACCCGCACGATCAACGCATCGCCCTGACCGCCGCCGCCGCACAGCGCGGCCACCCCGATGCCACCGCCGCGCCGCTTCAGCTCCAGCGCCAGGTGCAGGGTGATCCGGGCGCCGGACATGCCGATCGGATGGCCGACCGCGATCGCCCCGCCGTTGACATTGACCCGGTCCTCGCTGACCCCCAGCTCGGCCATCGAAGCCAGCCCGACCGCGGCGAATGCCTCGTTGATCTCGATCAAATCCAGGTCGGCGACGGAGATGCCCTCCTTGGCCACCGCGGCCCGGATGGCATTGGCCGGCTGGGATTGCAGCGACGAATCCGGGCCGGCGACCACGCCGTGCGCCCCGATCTCGGCCAGCCAGCTGAGCCCGAGCTCCTCGGCCTTGGCCTTGCTCATCACCACCACCGCGGCCGCACCGTCGGAGATCGGAGATGCCGAGCCCGCGGTAATGGTTCCGTCCGGACGGAAGGCCGGCCGCAGCTTGGCCAGCGACTCCACGCTGGTGTCGGCGCGGATGCCCTCGTCCATCCGGAACTCGATCGGCTCGCCCCTGCGCTGCGGGATCTGCACCGAGATGACCTCGTCGTCGAACAGGCCGTTCTTCCACGCCTCGGCGGCAAGCTGGTGGCTGCGCGCGGCGAACGCGTCCTGCTCGGCGCGGCTGAACTCCTGCTCACCGACGTTGGCGGACTCGGTCAGCGAGCCCATCGCCTGATCGGTCAGCACATCCCACAGCCCGTCCAGGGCCATGTGGTCGGCCAACTCCACCGAGCCGTATTTGAAGCCCTCGCGGGACTTCGGCAGCAGGTGCGGCGCCTGGCTCATCGACTCCTGGCCGCCGGCCACCACGATCTCGAACTCGCCGGCCCGGATCAGCTGATCGGCCAGCGCGATGGCGTCGATGCCGGACAGGCACACCTTGTTGACGGTCAGCGCCGGCACGGTCAGCGGGATGCCGGCCTTGTAGGCGGCCTGCCGAGCCGGGATCTGGCCGACCCCGGCGGTCAGCACCTGGCCCATGATCACGTACTGGACCTGCTCGGGCGCCACCCCGGCGCGCTCCAGCGCGGCCTTGATGGCCAGGCCACCGAGGTCGGTCGCGGAGAAGTCCTTCAACGATCCGAGCAGCCGGCCCATCGGGGTACGGGCGCCACCGACGATCACGGACGTGGTTGCTGACATGGGTGAACCTCCAATGCAGCCCATCCAGACTGATTTCAGGGCAGTCCTTCCAGACTATAGAGCGCGCCGACCGGTGGGATCCGGCACGGATATGACTCCGGCCACCCCGCCGCGCGGGATTACGCGCGAGCGTCCAGGATGGAGAGTCATGGCTATCTTGCGAGTGGACCACGTCGGCATCGCCGTGCCGGATCTGGACGAGGCGATCGCCCGCTACCGAGACTGCTTCGGGATCCACAGCGTGCACGAGGAGGTCAACGACGAGCTCGGCGTGCGGGAGGCAATGCTCGCGGTCGGTGACGGCAGCACCATGATCCAGTTGTTGGCGCCGCTGAACTCCGAGACCACACTGGCCAAGTTTCTGACAAAGCACGGTCCAGGATTGCAACAGCTCGCTTACACCGTCGACGATATCGACGCGACCTCGGCCCAGCTACGGGCTCGTGGCATGCGGATGGTTTACGAGCAGGCCAAGGGCGGCACCTTCGGTTCCCGGGTGAACTTCGTACACCCGAAGGACACCGGAGGGGTGCTGGTGGAGCTGGTCGAACCGGCCGCGCCGTAGCCACGCTATGTAGCTGGTCACGAGCCGCTGCCGAAACCGCTACCCGCCGGTAACATCGTCGGTAGCTGGTTACCTGCCTCACCTGGAGGGGACAGTCATGGACCAGATTCGCGCGGCCGTGAACTCCGCAGACCCGGCGGATTGGTCGGCTGTCGGCGATCTGCCGGTGCCCGACAGCTATGCCGGGGTAGTGGTGCTCGCCGATGAGGTCGACATGTTCGCCAGCCAGACCACCGCGGATAAGGATCCGCGCAAGTCGCTGCACCTCCAGCAGGTGCCGACGCCGGAGGTCGGACCGGGCGAGGCACTGATCGCGGTGCTGGCCAGCGCGATCAACTACAACACCGTGTGGACGGCCATCTTCGAGCCGATGTCCACCTTCGGCTTCCTGAAGCGCTACGGCCGGAGCTCGCCGTTGGCCGCCAAGCACGATCAGCCCTACCACGTGGTCGGTTCGGACCTGGCCGGCGTGGTGCTCCGGGTCGGGCCGGGGGTGACCCGTTGGCGGCCGGGTGACCTGGTGGTGGCGCACTGCCTCTCGGTCGAGCTGGAAGACCCGCGCGGCCACGACGACAGCATGATGGATCCGGAGCAGCGGATCTGGGGCTTCGAGACGAACTTCGGCGGCCTGGCCGAGCTGGCCCTGGTGAAGGCCAACCAGCTGATGCCGAAGCCGGCCCACCTGAGCTGGGAGGAGGCCGCCGCACCCGGCCTGGTGAACTCCACCGCCTACCGTCAGCTGGTCAGCCACAACGGCGCCGGCATGAAGCAGGGCGATGTGGTGCTGATCTGGGGCGCAACCGGCGGCCTGGGCAGTTATGCCACCCAGTTCGCCCTCAACGGCGGTGCGATCCCGGTCTGCGTGGTCTCCTCCCCCGACAAGGCGGAGCTGTGCCGGCGGATGGGCGCCGAGCTGATCATCGACCGCGCGGAAGAGGGTTACCAGTTCTGGCGGGACGAAACCACCCCGGATCCGAACGAGTGGAAGCGGTTCGGCGCCCGGATCCGCGAGCTGACCGGCGGCGAGGACCCCGACATCGTGCTGGAGCATCCGGGTCGGGAGACCTTCGGTGCCTCGGTGTTCGTGGCCCGCCGCGGCGGCACCATCGTGACCTGCGCGTCCACCTCGGGGTTCCTGCACGAGTACGACAACCGGTATCTATGGATGAGCCTGAAACGGATCATCGGCTCGCACTTCGCGAACTACCGCGAGTCTTGGGAGGCCAACCGGCTGATCGCCCGGGGCGCTATCCATCCGACGCTGTCTCGGGTATACCCGTTGGCCGACACCGGCCTGGCCGCCTACGAGGTGCATCGCAACCTACATCAGGGCAAGGTCGGCGTGCTGTGCCTGGCCGATGCCGAAGGCGCCGGGGTGACCGATCCGCAGACCCGCGAACGCCACCTGAGCAAGATAAACCGGTTCCGTACTCAGTAAACTCTGCCGGCCCGGCCACCTCGTTGTGCGCCTTCGCCATGCGACGATGGACGCATGGCAGCTGACGATCAGAACACCGAGCTCCTGCCGATACTCGATAGCGATGATCCGTTCTTCGATGTCGGTCTGCGCGGATACGACAAACGGCAGGTGGACGATTACGTCGCCCGGGCGGTCGCTCAGATCGCCGAGCTGACGGCCGCGCGGGACGCCGCCCTGGCTCTCAGCGCCGAACGCGCGGCTCTACTGGCCAGCCAACAGGGCCAGATCGAAGCGCTCAACCAGCGAGTGGCCAACAGCAATCGACCGCCGGATCCGGCGACGGTGTCCGACCGGATCCGGGAGATGCTCCAGCTAGCCACCGAAGAGGCCACCCAGACCCGGCATGCCGCTGAGCTGGAGGCCGAACGGGTGCTGGCCGCCGCCCGGGCCGACGCCGAACGGATCCGGAACGAGGCGGTCGCCGAGCAGCAGCGGCTCACCACCACCGCCGCCCAACGCTCGGCCGAGGTAGACCAGCAGCTCGCCCAAGTCCGGACGCAGGTAGAACAATTGCTGGCCGAGGCCCGGTTCAAGCGGGAACAGCTGGATGCCGAATCGCTAGCCGCGCGGACCGCCGCCGAGCAGGAGTCGGCCCGCCGGATCCGGACGGCGGAGGAGGACTTCGAGATCACCCTGCGACAGCGCCGGACCGCTGCCCAGCGGGAGGACGCGGCACGCCGGGCAGCAGCCGAAGCCGAAGCTCGGCAGCTGGTCGACGACGCCCACCAGCGGGCCGCCGAGTTGGCTACCGAGCGCGAGCGCACCCATCAGGCACTGCGCGAGCTACACGCCCGGCTCGGCACGGTGCTGGGCGACATCGTCGACTCGCCAGCCGTACCGCCGTCCGGAAAACGCTAACGGCTCCGGCGTGACCGAACCGTCCCGACCCGAGGCCGAGCCCGCCGCCGAGGCGCTGCTGGACAAGCCCGGTGCGGTCGAGCTGGAAGCCGCCGGCCTGGGACGGCGCCGGACCTTCGCCACCTACTCCCCGTTCCGGCTCGGCCTGACCGCCGCGATCGGCTTCGGGCTGGCCTACCTGCTGTTCCGCGCGGTCCAACAGGGCCGGGATTCGCTGCTGCTGTTATTGCTGGCGCTGTTCCTGGCAGCCGGCCTGGATCCGGCGGTGCGCAAGCTGGAGAGCTTCGGGCTGAGCCGCGCTCCGGCGGTGGCGCTGGTCTTCGTCAGCGCGCTGCTGCTGATCGCCGGCCTGGCGGTGGCGGTGGTACCACCGCTGGTCCAGCAGACCTCGACCTTCGTGCACAACCTGCCGGGCTACGTGGACGAACTCCAGCGCAACCGACGGGTCGCCGACCTGGACCGGCGGTTCGGCGTGCTCAATTCGGTGCAGCGGTACCTGAAGGACTCCTCGCTGCTCAAGCACGCGGCCGGCAACCTGGTCAGCGTTGGATCGGCTGTCGCCTCGACCATCTTCCAGGTTTTCACGCTGTTCATCCTGACCCTGTACTTCCTGACCTACTTCTCCGACATCACCGGCTTCGCCTACCGGCTAACCCCGGCTAGCCGCCGGCCCCAGGTCAGCCGGATCGGCGACCAGATCGTCAACCAGATCGGGCATTACCTGATCGGGACGGTCGCGCTGGCGCTGCTGCGCGGGCTGTTCACGCTGATCTTCCTGTGGCTGGTCGGAGTGCCGTACCCATTCGCGCTGGCCTTCATCGCCGCCGCGCTCGACATCGCGCCGCTAGTCGGGACCGCGCTGGCCGCACTGGTGGTCTGCACGGTGGTGTTGCTGGAGTCGGTGCCCACCGGGATCGCGGTGATCTGCTTCTTCATCGGCTACGAGGTGCTGGCCCGGCTGGTCTTCATACCGCGGCTGCTAGACAAGTCGGTGCGGATCAGCCCGGCCGCGGCGGTCATCGGCGCGCTGGCCGGCTACACCATGCTCGGCGTGATCGGGTTCTTGATCTCGATCCCGCTGGTGGCGGTACTGACCCTGATCCTGCGCGAGGTGGTACTTCCCCGGCAGGCGGCACGGTAACCGCTAGCCGAATTCGTGATCCAGCATCAGGTAGCTGCCCCGGCTGGATAACCCGGCCGACCGGTAGCTGGCGATGGCCGCCTCGTTGTCCAGTTCGGTGAGCGTCCAGATGCCGTAGCAACCGCGCTCTCGGGCGAGTTCGACCAGCGCCAGCACGAGTTGCCGGCCGATCCCGCGGCCCCGCCGGCGTGGATCGACGCCCAGTTCGTACAGCAGCATCTCGCTGCCCTTGTCCGGATGGTTCAGCTCGACGCCGCTTACGAAGCCGACCGGCTCGCCGGCTAGGTATCCGATGCACAGGTGGTGACCGTCCCGGCTGAGGAACTCCCGCGCTTGGTCGGCTGCAACCGGATTGTCGAACAATTCACCAGCGGCGATGATCGCCTCGACCGCGCCGGCATCGGAGGCGGTCAGCCAGCGCAGTTCGGCCGGCACCGCTCAGCCGTACCGGGGCGCATTGCGGCTGCGCTGAATGCCGGGGCCACGCCGATCCCGAGCCGCCCAGCAGCCGGTGTGCCAATGCCGGCGATTGTCGGCGTCCAGATCATCGGCCGGCCAGGCCGCCAGGTGTGGGGTGCCGGGCGCCAACAGTTGGTCGCAGCCCGGGCAACGGTAGCTGCCGGAGGCGCCCGAGCCGGTGACCGAGCGGACCCGGTACTGCACGCCCTGCCAGCTGTCGGCACGCTCGGCCGCCGCCCCGGCGGACAGCTCGCGCGCCGGCCGGTTCCACTTCGATTGCCGCCTGCTGGGCACCGTTCAGCCCGCCAGCGCTTGGACGACCCGGGACGGGCTGGGCCGGCCCAACTGCTCGGCCATCCACACGCTGGTTTCCACCAGGGCCGGCAGGTCGATCCCGGTCTCGATGCCGAGCCCGGTCAACTGCCAGACCAGATCCTCGGTGGCCAGGTTGCCGGTGGCGCTCTCGGCATACGGGCAGCCGCCGAGCCCACCGGCCGACGCGTCCACGATCGACACCCCGGCTTGCAAGGCCGCCAGCGTGTTGGCCAGCGCCTGCCCGTAGGTGTCGTGGAAATGCACCGCGAGCCGGTTCACCGGCACGCCCGCCTCGACCAGCAACGCAAGCAGCGCGCGCACCTGCCCCGGGGTGGCGACCCCGATGGTGTCGCCCAGGCTCAGCTCGGTGCAGCCCAGCGCGATCAGTTCGGCCGCCACCTGCACCACCTGCCGCAACGGGACGGGCCCCTCCCACGGGTCGCCGAAGCACATCGACAGGTAGCCCCGGACCGGCAGGCCGGCTTGCCGGGCGGTGGCCACCACCGGTGCGAACATGCCCAGCGACTCGGCCACCGTCCGGTTCAGGTTGCGGCGGGCGAAGGTTTCGGTGGCGCTGGCGAAGATGGCGACTTCGCCGGCGCCGGCCTCCATCGCCCGAGCCAACCCCTTCTCGTTCGGCACCAGCACCGGGTAACGCACGCCGGCCTGGCGCGGCAACAACCGCATCAGCTCCTCGGCGTCCGCCAACTGCGGTACCCACTTGGGGTGCACGAAGCTGGTGGCCTCGACCACGGTGTGCCCGGCTGCCACCAGCCGCTGGATGAACTCCAGCTTGACCTCGACCGGCACGATCGCGGACTCGTTCTGCAATCCGTCCCGCGGGCCGACCTCGCAGATGGTGACCCGTTGGGGCAAACCGGTCAGCGACACCACGTCGGGCAGCCCACCGGCGACCATCCGCGCGTCCCTCCTATCGAGTTACCACTCAAGCGTATTCGCGAAAACCCTTGCCGGTCTTGCGGCCCAGCCGGCCGGCCCGCACCAGGTGTTCCAGCAGGGGGGCCGGGGCGAAGCCGGGCTCGCGGAACTCCAGGTACAGCACCCGCTGGATGGCCAGCGAGACGTCCAGGCCGATCACGTCCAGCAGCTCGAACGGGCCCATCGGGTACCCGCAACCGACCTTCATCGCCGAGTCGATGTCCTCGCTGGTCGCGTAGTGCGCCTCCAGCATCTTTACCGCGTCGTTGAGGTACGGGAACAGCAGCGCGTTGACGATGAAACCGGCCCGGTCCCCGCAGCTGACCGGGTGCTTGCCGAGCTGCTGGCAGACCGCGGTGGCGGTCGCCGCGGCCTCCGGCGCGGTGGCCACCGTGCTGACCACCTCGACCAGCCCCATCACCGGCGCCGGGTTGAAGAAGTGCATGCCGACCACATCGGCCTGTCGAGTGGTCGCGGCCGCGCACTCGATCACCGGCAACGAGGACGTGGTGGTGGCCAGCACCGCACCCGGCTTGCAGATCTCGTCCAGGTTGGCGAACAGCGCCTGCTTGACCGATAGCTGTTCGACCACCGCCTCGACGACCAGGTCTACCGTGCCGAGGTCTTCTAGCCGGGTCGAGCCGGTGATCCGGGCCCGGGCGGCGTCCCGCTCGGGGTCGGTCAGCTTGCCGCGCTGGACCGCCTTTTCCAGCGAGCGGTCGATGCCGGCCAGCACCGAGTCGACCTTGTCGGTCGAGCGCACCACGAAATGCACGTCGAAGCCGCCCTTGGCGAACACCTCGACGATGCCGGTGGCCATAGTGCCGGAGCCGACCACGCCCACCGTCCGCACCGGCCGAGGCTCGGCGTGCACCGGCGCCACCTGGTGACCGATCGGATCGGCGACCACGGTCGGCGAGTCGGGACTGTCGTAGTTGTAGAAGCCACGACCGACCTTGCGACCGAGCAGGCCGGCCGTGATCATCTGCTTGAAGATGGGGGTGGGCGCGTGCAGCCGGTCGCGGGACTGCCGGTACATGGTGTCCAGGATCTCGTAGGCGGTGTCCAGCCCGATCAGATCCAGCAGGGCCAGCGGCCCCATCGGCAGCCCGCAGCCCAGTTTCATCGCCGCGTCGATGTCCTCCCGGCTGGCGTAGCGCTCGGAGTACATCGCCGCCGAGTGGTTGAGGTAGCCGAACAGCAGGGCGTTGGCGATGAAACCGGCCCGGTCCCCGATGGTCACATCGGTCTTGCCCAGTGAGGCGACGAAGGCCTCGATGTCGATCACCACGTCCGGGTCGGTCACCACGCTGCGCACCACTTCGACCAGCTTCATCACCGGTGCCGGGTTGAAGAAGTGCATCCCGACCACCTTGTCCGGACGTGAGGTGGCCACCGCGATCTCGGTCACCGACAACGACGAGGTGTTGGTCGCCAGGATGGTGTCGGGCCGACAGATCTCGTCCAGCGCGGTGAAGATCGAGCGCTTCAGGTCCAGGTGCTCGGGCACCGCCTCGACCACCAGGTCGACATCGGCCAGCGCCTTGAGCTCGGTGTCGAAGCTGATCCGGGCCAGCAGGTCGGCCTGTTCGGCCTCGGTCAGCTTGCCGCGGGCGACCGCCCGACCGGTGGACTGCTCGATGTGCCCGCGGCCGTGGGCGACCGCGGCCTCGTCCCGATCGATGGCGACCACGGCCAACCCATTGCGGGCGAACACCTCCGCAATGCCGGCCCCCATCGTGCCGAGACCCACCACGCCGACCCGGCTGATTTCGCGCGCCATCCTCGAACTCCCCTCAGGCGTTAGCTGTTATCCCCGCGCTGACCACGACGGTATCGCCGCTGAGCCGGTCGCACCGACCCGGTAGGCCTGGTCGGTTGGCCACCGGCGCGTACCGGCGCGATCAGCGGCCGCCCCAGCGCAGCTTGGCCAGCCGCTGCAAGTTACCGATTGCGTTATCCGGACGGGCGAAAGTCCCCACTTTCAGCGGAATCGAGAAACGCCGGGAGGTGATCGCCCGGGAGCGGGCAAACTCTCGCAGGCCGTCCGGACCGTGGATTCGCCCGAACCCGGACTCTTTGCTGCCGCCCCAGGGCAGGCCGGGGATCGAGGCGTAGGTGAGCACCGAGTTGATGCTCACCATGCCCGCGGTCAGCCGGCGGGCGATGGCCTGGCCGTGCCGCCGGCTGAACACCGAGGCGCCGAGGCCGTACTCCCCCGTGTTCGCCAGCCGGATGGCTTCGTCCAGGTCGGCCACCGCGGCCAGCGTCACGGTCGGTCCGAATGTCTCCTCGGTGGCCGCCGCGCAGTCGGCCGGGACGTCGACCAGTACCACCGGCTCGACGTACGGCGGCCGGATCGAGTCCCGGCCACCGATCAGCGTTTGCGCGCCTCGCTGTAACGCCTCGTCCAGATGCCGGCTGATCACCTCGAGCTGGCTGGGCATGGTGATCGGGCCGTAGTGCTCATCCTGGCGCAGCTGTTGCGCCCGCTGCACCACCTTGTCGGCGAAGCGCTGGTAGACCGCCTGCTCGACGTAGATCCGCTCGACGCCGGCGCAGGTCTGGCCGGCGTTGGACATCGCGCCCCAGACCGCCTGGTCGGCTGCTTGGTCGAGGTCGGCGTCGGCGGCCACGATCATCGCGTCCTTGCCACCGCACTCGACCACGCACGGGGTGAGTGTGCCGGCGCAGGCTGCCAGCACCTTGCGTCCGGTGGCGGCCGAACCGGTGAAGGCGAGCTTGTCCACCCCGGCCGCGCACAGTGCCGCGCCGGTCAGGCCGTCCCCGGTGACCAGCTGAAGCACCGGCTGCTCCGGCACCACTTCGGCGAAGGATTCCACCAGCCACCGGCCGGTCGCCGGGGTGTACTCGCTGGGCTTGAAGACCACCGCGTTGCCGGCCGCCAGCGCGTAGGAGATCGAACCCAGCGGCGTGTGCACCGGGTAGTTCCACGGCCCGATCACGCCCACCACGCCGAACGGCAGGTACTCATAGCCGGCGGCGTAATTGATCGCCAGCAGCCCCGGATACACCGATCGGCGCCCGAGCACCCGGCGGGCGTGGCCGGCTGCCCAGGCCAGGTGGCTGGTCGCGATGGTGACCTCGATGACCGCGTCGGCGGACGGCTTGCCGTTCTCCTCGGTGATCAGCGCACACAGCTCATCGGCGCGCTCGACCAGCAGCCGGCGCCAGGCTTTGAGCCTCTCCCGCCGTTTCGGCTCGCCGAGCTCAGCCCACCAGCTGGCGGCCGGCCTCGCTCGCGCTACCGCGGCCCGGACGTCTTCTTCGGTGTGGAGTGGAAAGCTGCCGACCAGCGCGCCGGTCGCCGGGTTGACCGAGTCGAAGCTCGCTGTGGGGGGCGCCGTAGCGGTCATGGCCTGAGGTTACTGACGGGTAGCCGCGGTCGCTACGTCAACGAGTGGAAGATTAGCCACGTAGGCCGTGGCTGGATTTCCACTCGTCCGGATCACCCCGGCGGCTACTGTGCTGACGTGACCGGCCTGACGAGCGCGCAGCTTCCTCCTCGGGATATTTCGCCACCGAACCTCACAAAGACCATGCTGCTTATTGTCGTCCCGATAGCCGTCCTGCCGATGGTCGTCGTATTGCCGGCGAGCCTCGGTTCTGCCGGCATTGCGGGTGCGCTCACGGGCCTCGGTGCGCTCTTCGTCCTGGTGGGCGTCGAAATCCCGCTGTTCTTCCGGGTACAGCGCAGGCGCCAGACCAAAATTCTGCTTCACCTTGGGCCCGGCGAGTTCTTCGCTGGCACTGGTTCGATGTATCCCTTCGGTGGCCGCCGAGGATTGCCCGCACCCGGCAAGCTGGTCTTTTCCGAAACCGGAGTTAGGTTTGAACCGAAGCGACCAGGCGATCACGGCTTGGCCATGTCCTGGGGTGAGGTCGAGCGAATCAACCTCGGACCAATGCCGGGCAAGATCGGCGTCGGCCGCCTGGTACTTCAGCTACGCATCGGCGAGACGAGGGTTTTCAGTGTCGGTAGCTTCGGGACGATGGCGAAGACGCTGGCAGAACACCCCTGAGGCCATTCGCTTGCGGTCGCCGTCCGAAGATTTCGCTCAGAACAGCCGGTCCTCGACGTTGTCGATGCCGCGCAGCACGTCGTAGTCCAGCACCAGGCACTCGATGCCCCGGTCCGACGCCAGCGTGCGGGCCTGCGGCTTGATCTCCTGGGCGGCGAAGATGCCACGCACCGGCGCCAGCAGCGGATCCCGGTTGAGTAGCTCTAGATAACGGGTCAGCTGCTCGACCCCGTCGATGTCACCGCGCCGCTTGATCTCGATCGCCACCGAGCCGCCGTTCGGATCCCGGGCCATGATGTCCACCGGCCCGATCGCGGTCGGATACTCCCGCCGCACCAGCCGGTAGCCCTCGCCCACCGTCTCGATGTGCAGCGCCAGCAACGCCTGGAGGTGCGCCTCCACGCCGTCCTTGACCAGGCCCGGGTCGATGCCGAGCTCGTGCGCGGAATCGTGCAACACCTCGTCCAGGGTGATCAGCAGCTGCTCACCGATCTTGTTGGTGACCGTCCAATTGCCGCGGATTCCCTCGTCGGTCGTTACCAGTTCCTCGACCAGCTTGCAGGGCGGCGACATCCAGTTCAGCGGCTTGTACGAACCACCGTCGGAGTGCACGAGCACCGAGCCATCCGCCTTGACCAGCAGCAGCCTGGTGGCCATCGGCAGGTGGGCGGTGAGCCGCCCGATGTAGTCGACCGAACAGCGAGCAATCACCAGGCGCACCGAGCGAGCTTATCCCTACCCGATCGGGCTTAGGCCAGCTGCCGGGCCTCGCGGATCGCCGAGACCACCTCGCCCAGTACCGCGCTCAGCTGAAAGTCCTTGGGCGTGAACACCCTGGCCACCCCGAGCTCGCGCAGCCGGGCCGCGTCGGCGTCCGGCACGATCCCGCCGACCACCAACGCGACATCGTCCAGGCCGGCCCGGCGCAGGCCGTCCAGCACGTCCGGCACCACCGACAGGTGCGAGCCGGACAGCACCGACAGGCCCACCACCTGCACGTCCTCCTCGACCGCGGCGGCCACAATCTGCTCGGGGGTAAGCCGAATCCCGGAGTAGATCACCTCGAAGCCGGCGTCGCGGGCGCGCACCGCGATCTGCTCGGCCCCGTTGGAGTGCCCGTCCAGGCCGGGCTTGCCGACCAGGAAGCGCAGCCGGCCACCCAGCTCGGCCGCGGTGCGCCGGACCTGCTCGCGAACCGCCGCCAGCTCCTGGTCGGCCTGCTCGTCGGCACCGGCCACAGCACCGGACACCCCGGTCGGCGCGCGGTATTCCCCGAACACCTCGCGCAGCGCACCGGCCCATTCGCCGGTCGTGACACCGGACCGGGCGCAGCGCAGGGTGGCCGGCATCAGGTTCTCGGTGCTGCCGGCGACCCGGCGCAGCTCGGCCAGGCAGGCCGCCACCTCGTCGGAGTTCCGGGCCGCTCGCCAGGCCTTCACCGCCTCGATCGCCGCCGCCTCGATGCCCGGATCCAGCGTCTGGATCGAGCCATCGACGTCGGCGGTCAACGGATTGGGCTCGGTGTCGGTGTACTGGTTCACCCCGACGATGACGTCCTCACCGCTTTCGATCCGGCGTCGGCGGTGCGCTAGCGATGTCACCAGCTCGGCCTTCAGGTATCCCGACTCGACCGCGGCAATCGCGCCGCCCATCGCCAGCACCTTGTCCAGCTCGGCCCGGGCACCCTCGGCTATCTCGACGACCTTGGCCTCGATCACCGGCGAGCCGTCGAAGATGTCGTCGTACTCCAGCAGGTCGGTCTCGTAGGCCAGCACCTGCTGCATTCGCAGCGACCACTGCTGGTCCCACGGCCGGGGCAACCCGAGCGCCTCGTTCCAGGCCGGCAGCTGCACCGCCCGGGCCCGGGCGTCCTTCGACAAGGTCACCGCCAGCATCTCCAACAGGATCCGGGTGACGTTGTTTTCCGGTTGCGCCTCGGTCAACCCCAGCGAGTTCACCTGCACGCCGTAGCGGAACCGCCGCTGCTCGGGATCGGTAACGCCGTAGCGCTGCTCGGTGATCTCGTCCCAGAGCCGGCCGAAGGCCCGCATCTTGCACATCTCTTCGACGAACCGGACGCCGGCGTTGACGAAGAACGACATCCGCTGCACCACGTCGCCGAACTGCTCAGCCGGCACCTGCCCGCTCGCCCGTACCGAGTCGAGAACCGCGATTGCCGTGCACAGCGCGAACGAAACCTCTTGGACGGGGGTGGCGCCGGCCTCCTGGAGGTGATAGCTGCAGATGTTGATCGGATTCCACTTCGGCACCTCGGTGACCGTGTAGGCGATCAGGTCGGTGATCAGTCGCAGCGACGGTGCCGGCGGAAAGATGAACGTGCCACGGGACAGGTACTCCTTCACGATGTCGTTCTGGGTGGTGCCAGTGAGCTGACCGCGGGCGATCGCCGGATCCAGCCCGGCAGCGGCGGCATGTTCCTCGGCGACCACCAGATACAACGCCAGCAACCACATCGCCGGGGCGTTGATGGTCATCGAGGTGTTCATCCGCTCCAGCGGGATGCCCTCGAACAGCGCGCGCAGATCACCCAGGTGCGCGATCGGGACGCCCACCTTGCCTACTTCGCCCCGTGCCAGTTCGGCATCCGGGTCATAACCGGTCTGGGTCGGCAGGTCGAAGGCCACCGATAACCCGGTCTGGCCCTTGGCCAGGTTGCGCCGGTACAGCGCGTTGGACTCGGCCGGGCTGGAATGGCCGGCGTAGGTCCGCATCACCCACGGCCGGTCGCGCTCACCTCGCGTCGAAGTGCCCATGCTGCGAGTGTCGCGCACCGGCGTCATCGGCGCGTGCCGATGTGGCTCAGTTCGCAGGTCAGTATTTGTAGAAACCCTGGCCGGTCTTGCGGCCCAGGTCGCCGGCCAGCACCATCCGCGACATCAGCTCCGGCGGCGCGAACTTCGGGTCACGGGTGTCGGCGTAGATGTTGTCCGACGCGTGCCGCATGATGTCCACGCCGGTCAGATCCAGGGTGGCCAGCGGGCCCATCGCGTGTCCGAAGCCGAGCCGGCAGGCGGTGTCGATGTCCTCGGCGGTGGCCACGCCGGTCTCCAGCAGCCGGACCGCCTCGTTGGCCAGTACCGCAATCAGCCTGGTGGTGACGAAGCCGGCGACGTCCCGGTTCACCACGATGCAGGTCTTGCCGACCTGCTCGGCGAAGGCACGAGCGGTGGCCAGCGTCTCGTCCGAGGTCTTGTAGCCGCGCACCAACTCGCACAGCGCCATCATCGGCACCGGGGAGAAGAAGTGCGTGCCGACCACCGCCTCCGGACGGTCGGTGGCAGCGGCGATCTGGGTAATCGGAATCGCCGAGGTGTTGGACGCCAATATCGCGCCCGGCCGGCAAATCCGGTCCAGGTCGGTGAACAGCTGCCGCTTGACGTCCAGGCTCTCGAACACGGCCTCGACAACCACGTCCGCGTCGCCGGCCGCCGACAGATCGGTGGTCGTGGTGATCCGACCGAGTGCGGCGGCAACCTCGTCGGAGCTGATGGTGCCCTTGTTCGCGAACCTGGTCAGCGACTTCTCGATTCCGGCCAGGCCGGCCTGCACCGCCTGCTCGGTGACGTCGCGCATCACCACATCCAGGCCGGCCACCGCCGAGACCTGGGCGATGCCCGAACCCATCAGGCCCGCGCCGATAACCGCTATCCGCTGCGCCATCTGGCTGTCTCCTCCATGCGCTGATTGCCGGGCCGATGCGCCCGGCTGGTCCGCTGAGCGGGTTCTCGGGCACGATAGCTGGTAACCGCGGTGCGAGCCGAGCGAGGTGCCGGGGATGAGCGCTCGCGCGAAGAGAGGTGAGCCGAATGGGCTTCGATCTCGGCATCCTGTTCTGGGCGGCCGGCATCATCGTTGTCCTGATGCTCATCATGCGTTGGGTATTCACGCCGTCGCGACCACGCACCGGCCGTCCGCAGTCCGGCCCGGGCGCGGACCTCGGCCTGCTACGGCCGATTCGGACAGCGACCCCTCGCACCGAGGCACTGCGGGTGAAGAACCTGCTGTCCAGCCAGGGCATCCGGTGCTCGGTATCGCGGCTGGACCGCGAGCACTACGACGTGCTGGTGTTCGCCCAGGATCTCGACCGAGCCGAGCAGTTGCTGCGATGAACCGGCGGTTGTCGGTGCCGGCGCTTACATTGAGGCCATGGCCGTCCATCTGACCCGCATCTACACCCGAACCGGCGACACCGGCAGCACCGCGCTCGGCGACCTCAGCCGGGTGGCCAAGACCGACGTGCGGGTCGCCGCCTTTGCCGATTCGGACGAGACCAACGCGGCAATCGGCGTCGCGGTGGCCCTGGGTGAGCTGGACGCGGAGATCGTCGCGGTACTGGCGCAGGTACAGAACGACCTGTTCGATGTCGGCGCCGATCTGTGTACGCCGGTGCGGCCGGATCCGGAACTCCCGCCGCTGCGGATCACCGCGGACTACGTGAGCCGGCTGGAAGGCTGGTGCGACGAGTTCAACGCCCAGCTCGGCAAGCTGAACAGCTTCATCCTGCCCGGCGGCACACCCGGTGCGGCGCTGCTGCATGTGGCCCGCACGGTCGCCCGGCGGGCCGAACGCAGCACCTGGGCGTTGCTGGAGGCCGACCCCGAGCACAGCAATCCGCTGGCGGCCCAATACCTGAACCGGTTGTCGGACCTGCTGTTCATCCTGGCGCGCTGCGCGAACCGCGGCGAGGACGTGCTGTGGCAACCCGGCGGCCCGGCCGGCAGTGGGCCAACCGCGAGCAGTTAGAAGCAGAGCAGTTAAAAACGAGGTGCCGAGGCCTCCAGCCAGGACAGGAATCCGGTCAACCCGTTATCCGGAAAGCCCAAACTCAGGTCATCACCACGCAGCCGGCACTCGGCGATCATCAGGTTCGGCCGCAATGCCATGTCCCGGTTCGGGTTCCAGGCCCGGGTCGAAACCACGCTCAGTTCGGTGCGGGGCAATCGCATGGCGGCCGCCGGTGACAGCGACAGCGTCCGGTACCAGATCAGCTCGTCCCCCACGTAACGTCCGACACCGTTGGCCCAGCGCTGCTCGGCCCGCTTGAGCGCCACTGGCAAGCCACCGGTGGAGGCGACCACCCGGCGCTGGTGGATCAGCACCAGCAGCCAGGCCGCCAGCCCGCCAAGAAAGACCAGGCATGCCACCAGCAGGCCGACGTTCTCGACCAGCCTGGCCACCTGCTCGCCTCCGACTCCTGGCGGCCCGCAGCCCCGGCGGACCGATTGGTTGCGTCTAGACCTGCTCCCCGGCGGCTCGCAGCCGCGACAGTGCCCGGTTGCGGGCGGCTACCGCTTCCTCGTCCGCGCTGTCACCAGCCCGCTGCAGTGCCTCGCGGGCCCGGGCGATGTCGATCTCCTCGGCCGACTCGGCCATCTCGGCGAGCACCGAGACGCCATCGGCCCGGACGGACAGGAAGCCGCCGTGTACCGCGACCCGCCGTTCGACACCGTCGGTCTGCTGTATCCGGACCAGCCAACCCGGTGCCAACGCACCGAGTAACGGCGAGTGGCCGGGCAGGATGCCGATCTCACCCTCGGTAGTCCGGGCATAGACCGCGTTGGCCATGCCGGACCAGATCGGGCGCTCGACCGACACCAGCCGAACCTGCATCTCAGCCATTCGCTAGTCCCTCGCTGATCAGGCGTTGCCGAGCTCGTGCGCCTTGCGCTCGAGGTCCTCGATGCCACCGCACATGAAGAACGCCTGCTCCGGGTAGCTGTCGAAGTCACCCGCGCACAGCCGCCGGAATGCGTCAATGGTCTCCTCCACCGGCACGAACGAGCCGGGGATACCGGTGAACTGCTCGGCCACGAAGGTGTTCTGCGACAGGAACCGCTCGATCCGCCGCGCCCGACCGACGATCACCTTGTCCTCCTCGGACAGTTCGTCGATGCCGAGGATGGCGATGATGTCCTGAAGCTCCTTGTAGCGCTGGAGGATCTGCTTGGTCCGCTGCGCGACGTCGTAGTGGTCCTGGCCGATGTACTGGGCATCCAGGATCCGCGAGGTCGAGTCGAGCGGGTCCACCGCCGGGTAGATGCCCTTCTCCGAAATCGGCCGGGAAAGCACGGTGGTGGCGTCCAGGTGCGCGAAGGTGGTGTGCGGCGCCGGGTCGGTGATGTCGTCGGCCGGGACGTAGATCGCCTGCATCGAGGTGATCGAGTGCCCGCGGGTCGAGGTGATTCGCTCCTGAAGCTGGCCCATCTCGTCGGCCAGGGTGGGCTGGTACCCCACCGCGGACGGCATCCGGCCGAGCAACGTCGACACCTCCGAACCGGCCTGGGTGAACCGGAAGATGTTGTCGATGAACAGCAGCACGTCCTGCTTCTGCACGTCCCGGAAGTACTCCGCCATGGTGAGCGCGGACAGCGCCACCCGCAACCGGGTGCCCGGCGGCTCGTCCATCTGGCCGAACACCAGCGCGGTCTTGCTCAGCACCCCCGACTCGGTCATCTCAGTGATCAGGTCATTGCCCTCGCGGGTCCGCTCGCCGACCCCGGCGAACACCGACACACCACCGAAGTTTTCGGCGACCCGGTAGATCATTTCTTGAATCAGCACCGTCTTGCCGACACCGGCGCCGCCGAACAGGCCGATCTTGCCGCCCACCACGTACGGGGTGAGCAGGTCGATCACCTTGATGCCGGTCGCGAACATCTCGGTCTTGCTCTCCAGCTGGTCGAACGCCGGCGGCGGCCGGTGAATCGACCAGCGCTCCTTGATCTCCAGCTCGTCGGCGGCGATGTCCAGCGGCTGGCCCAGGGTGTTGAAGACATGACCGAGGGTGACGTTGCCGACCGGCACCGTGATCGAGGTGCCGGTGTCGGTCACCTCGGCGCCTCGAACCAACCCATCGGTCGGCTGGAGCGCGATGGCCCGCACCATGTCCTCGCCGATGTGCTGGGCCACCTCGAGGGTGAGCGTCTTGGACAGCTCACCGAGCGAGATCTCGACGGTCAGCGCGTTGAAGAGCTCCGGGATCGAGTTACGCCCGAACTCGATGTCGACGACCGGGCCGATGACCCGCGACACCCGTCCGCTGGGGCTACCCGCCCGGGTGGCGGTGTCGGATTCGCTCTCGAACAGAGTTGTCATCGCAGTTCCCTCATTCTCTTCGTGTTACCGCTGCTCATTCGTCCTCGCCCACCGAAGCCAACGCGTCGGCACCACCGACGATCTCGCTGATTTCTTGGGTGATTTCGGCCTGCCGGGCCTGGTTGGCCAACCGGGTGTAGGTCCGGATCAGCTCGGTGGCATTGTCGCTGGCCGACTTCATCGCCCGCCGCCGAGCGGCCGACTCCGACACCGCCGACTCCAGCAGCGCGGAGAAGATCCGGGCGCTGATGTAGCGCGGGATCAGGGCGCCGATCAGCTGCTCCGGCTCCGGTTCGAACTCGTAGGAGGCCTGCAGGCCGGATTCCGGCTTCTTCTCCTCCGCACCTTCCTCGACGATCGAGGAGACCGGCGACACCTGCACCGCGGCCGGCGTCTGGGACACCGAGTTCACGAAGCGGGTGTACACCACGTACAGCTCGTCGATGCCGGCCTGGCCGTTCGCCTCGCCCTCGGACGTCGCCACCAGCGCGGCTACCACCGCCTCGGTGGCTGCCCGGGCGTCCAGGAAGTTCGGCTGCTCGGAAAAGCCGGTCCAGGAACCGGCCAGCTTGATGTTGCGGAAGTTGTAGTACGCCACGCCCTTGCGGCCGATCACGTACCGGACGACCTGCTTGCCCTCACCCTCCAGCCGCCGCGCGAGCTCGTTGGCCTGCTTGAGCACGTTGGCGTTGTAACCACCGGCCAGGCCGCGGTCACTGGTCACCACCAGCACCCCGGCGCGGCTGGGGCTTTCCACGCCGGTCAGCATCGGGTGCTTGAGTGAGGCGTTGTCGCCCAGCGCGGCCAGTGCCCGGGTCAGCTCCTCGGCGTACGGCCGGGCGTCCTCCATCTTGGAGCGCGCCTTGGCGATGCGCGAGGCGGCGATCAGCTCCATCGCCTTGGTGATCTTCTTGGTCGACTGGACCGAACGTATTCGGCGCCGGTAGACGCGAAGCTGGGCTCCCATCTTCTCAGCTCGCCGCGCCGCTCACACCGGCCGAGGCCTCGGTCTCGGCGGACGGGTTGTCGGTAGCCTGCGCGCCCGCCTCGGGTCCGGTGGTCTCACCCTCGTTAGCCCCTCGGTCGGTGCCCGGCGCCGGGGTGTCCGACTCGGTGCCCTCACTCGGTGCGAACTGGCTCTTGAACTCAGCCACCACCTTCTCCAGCGCGGAAACCATCTCGTCCTCGAGCTTGCTGGCATTGGCCAACGTGTCGAACAGCTCCGGTGAGTTGTGGCTGACGTACTCGAGCAGTTCGGTCTCGAACCGGCGGATGTCCGACACCGCGATGTCGTCCATCTTGCCGGTGGTGCCGGCCCAGATCGAGACGATCTCGCGACCGACCGGGAACGGCGAGGAGGCCGGCTGCTTGAGCAGCTCAACCATCCGGGCGCCGCGGGCCAACTGCTGCTGGCTCGCCTTGTCCAGGTCCGAGCCGAAGGCGGCGAACGCCTCCAGCTCGCGGTACTGAGCCAGGTCCACCCGCAGCCGGCCGGAAACCGCCCGCATCGCTCGCGGCTGGGCGGCGCCACCGACCCGGGACACCGAGATACCTACGTTGATCGCCGGCCGAACACCGGCATTGAACAGGTCGGTCTCCAGGAAGCACTGGCCGTCGGTGATCGAGATGACGTTGGTCGGAATGTAGGCCGACACGTCGTTGCCCTTGGTCTCGATGACCGGCAGCCCGGTCATCGAACCGCCACCGAGGTCGTCGGAGAGCTTCGCGCAGCGCTCCAGCAGCCGCGAGTGCAGGTAGAAGACGTCACCGGGGTAGGCCTCACGGCCCGGCGGCCGGCGCAGCAGCAACGACACCGTGCGGTACGCCTCGGCCTGCTTGGTCAGGTCATCGAAGACGATCAGGACGTGCTTGCCCTGATACATCCAGTGCTGCCCGATGGCCGAACCGGTGTACGGGGCGAGGTACTTGAAGCCGGCCGAGTCCGAAGCCGGAGCGGCGACGATGGTGGTGTACTCCATCGCGCCGGCCTCCTCCAGGGTGTTGCGGGAGGCGGCGATGGTCGAGCCCTTCTGCCCGATCGCCACATAGATGCAGCGGACCTGCTGGTCGACGTCGCCGGTCTTCCAGTTATCGCGCTGGTTGATGATGGCATCCAGGCACACGGTGGTCTTGCCGGTCTGCCGGTCACCGATGATCAGCTGGCGCTGCCCACGGCCGATCGCGGTCATCGCATCGATGGCCTTGATGCCGGTCAGCAGCGGCTGGCGAACCTCCTTGCGCTGCACCACCGAGGGTGCCTGCAGCTCCAGGGCGCGCCGCTCATTCGATTCGATCTCGCCGCGACCGTCGATCGGGTTGCCGAGCGGGTCGACCACCCGGCCGAGGTAAGCGTCGCCGACCGGCACCGACAGGATCTCGCCGGTCCGCCGGGCCTCCTGACCTTCTTCGATCTTGGACGCGTCACCGATGATCACGACGCCCATGTCACGCACGTCGAGGTCGAGTGCGATGCCGAGCGTGCCGTCGGCGAACGCGATGAGTTCGTTGGCCATCGCGCTGGGCAGCCCCTCGACGCGGGCGATTCCGTCACCGGTCTCGGCGACTATGCCGACCTCTTCGCGGGAAGCCTCAGGCGTGTAGGAGTCGACGTAGCTCTCGATCGCGCTCCGGATTTCGTCTGCGGAGATCGTCAGCTCTGCCATCACATTGTCCTTTATCTCAGTCGGTCTTCAGTCGGTCGGGTGGTCAGGTGGCTATGAATTTCAGGTCGTTCGGCCGGCGAGGGCATTACGCGCTTGCAGCATTCGGGCGGCGACGCTGCCGTCGATGATCTCGTCGCCGATCCGCACCACCAGTCCGCCGCGAACCGCGGGGTCGATCGCGATCCGCACGCTGATCGGCCGGTGATAGAGCTCGGTCAGCGCGGTGGTCAGCCGGTCCTGCTGCACGGTCGACAACTCCACCGCCGACACCACCTTGGCCACCGAGCGGTTGCGCCGCTTGGCGGCACCGACCAGCAGTTCGTCGATGGCCAGTCGCAGAGTGCGCTTACGGCGGCTGCTAATTGCCTGCCGGAGCAGCTCGGCGGTGATCGGGTGCACCTTTTGGGCCACCAGGGCGTCCAACAGCTGGATCCGGCGTTGCGGGGCCACCGTCGCCTCGTCCAGCAAGACCCCGAGCTCCGAGGTACCGTCCAGCACCCGCTCGAACCGGAACAGCTCGTCCTCGATCCGGTCCAGCACACCAGCGTCCTCGGCGGCCGCGAACAGGGCGTCGGCCGCGACCAGCTCCAGCGCCTCCACCAGATCCCACTGGCTCGACCAGCGCAGCGAGACGGCGTCGTCCACCACCTGTAACGCGCTCGCGCTCACCTTGCCGTCCAGCAGTCGATCGGCCAGCCCGGTGCGCCGTTCGGTCTGGGTCGAGCTGTCCGACAGCGCTCGGCGCAGCCGCGGCTGGGCAGCCAGCAGCTGCGCGACGGAGTGCACTTCCCGGGCGAGACCGATCAACCCGTCGGACGTGCTGAACCGACCGGTCACCGCCTCCAGCCGTCGCTGGAGCTCCGCGAGCGAGGCGCGGCTGGCCGAATGGATCACGACTGGCTACCTGCCTGCGCTTCGTCCTGTGCTTCCAGGCCGGACAAAAACGCATCGACGGTGGCTGACACCTGGGCGTCGTCGGCCAACCGCTGATCGACGATCTTCTCGGCGAGCTCGACCGCCAGCGTGCCGATCTCGGCGCGCAGCTCGCGGACGATCGCGCCGCGCTGGCGGGCCAGCTGCTCCTCGCCGCGGGCCACGATGCGGGCCGACTCCTGCTGGCCCTGCGCCTTCAGGTCGTCCACCGCGTGCTGGGCCTCGGCCCGGGCGCTCTCCCGGATCCGGGCAGCCTCGGTGCGGGCCTCGGCCAGCGCCCGCCGGTACTCCGACTCGGACTCAGCCAGCTTCTTACGAGCCTCCTCGGCGTCGGCAACCTGCTTGTCGATCATCGCCTGCCGTTCCCGCATCGCCTTCTGCACCGGCGGCAGGATGTACTTCCCCAGGATCGCAAGGATGATCAGGAAGGCGATGAACTCGGCGATGAAGGTGGCGTTGGGCACCAAGAAGTTGCTGCTCGCCAGAACAGTCTGCGGCTGCGCCATGACTTCGAGACTCCTCTAGATGGCTACTCGGCCAGGATTGGACTACTTGGCCAGGACGAAGACGAACAACACCGCGAAGGCAAGGTTGATGAAGTACATCGCCTCGACCAGGCCGACGGTAAGGAAGAACAGCGTCTGCAGCCGGCTCTGCGCCTCGGGCTGGCGAGCCACCCCAGAGATCAGCGAGCTGCCGGCCAGGCCGTCACCGATCGCCGCGCCGACGGCACCGCCGCCGAGGGCCATCCCACCGCCGACGAAAGCGCCGGCCAGCTCGATTGACTTGGTCGTTACGTCGACTGCCATTTCTCTCCTCAAAGTGATGACCACGGTGGTGACGGATTGCCCGTCAGGTTAAGCGATTGCCGGCCGGCCTAATGCGCGGCCTCGGCCCCTTCCTCGGCCGGCCGAACCGAACTGAAGTACAGGACGGTCAGTAGCGCGAAGATAAAGGCCTGGATCAGGCCGATGAACATATCGAACAGCTTCCAGATGATGTCCGGCGCCCACAGCAAGTAAGCCGGGAACAGCGCGATCAGCGACACCATGATGACGCCGGAGAAGATGTTGCCGAAGAGTCGCAGCGCCAGCGTCACCGGCCGCACCAGTTCTTCGATCAGGTTGATCGGGAACATCACCCAGTGCGGGGTTACCAAGTGGTGGTAGTAGCCGCGGAAACCCTTCTTGCGAATGCCGGTGACGTGCATGGTCACGATCACCAACAGCGCTAGCGCATAGGCCAGGTTGGCGTCGGATGCCGGCGGCGGCATGTACTCCGGATGATGGCCGGTCGGGATGATCGCGATCCAGTTCGCGATCAGGATGAACAGGAATAGCGCCATGGCCAACGGCACCACGAACGGCGCGGTCCGCACCCCCATGGTGGACTCGACCTGTTCCTCGACCTGGCTGGTTACCGTCTCGAAGAACAGCTGCACACCGGTCGGCTTGGTGGTGCTCAACCGGGATCGCATGTACAGCCCGAGCCCGATCACGACCGCGCCCGCGACCAGCGTGCCGAGGATGGTGTCGACGTTCCAGGTGAGGCCGAAGACGTGCCACTCGATGTGGCCGCCGACCTCGACGTTGATAGCGAGGGGTTGTCTGCTCATGCTGCTGTGCGCCTTCGGGTCAACGGGGTTCGATCGGTCATCGCGGCGGCGGTCACGGCCGCATGCTGCGGAACACCGGCACTGCTGCGCCGACCAGCATCAGCACCTGGAACACCGCTAGGCCGACGAACACCCCCAGGCCGTCCGGTCGCAGTAGCAAGGCGCAACCGAACGCGATCGCGGTGATCACGGCCAGCCGGAGGAACACCTTGCGGGAGAACTGGCCCCGGCGGATCGTCTCGTTCTCGGCGTAGCTGAGCACCGACCGCTGAAGCATCTTGTTGTTGAGTGCACCCAGTGCGAGGCCGATGCAGGCGAACATGCCGGCGAAGGCGTGCCCGTAGAACGCCAGCACCACGATGCTCAGCAGTCCCAGGACGGTCGCCACGATCGTCGACCGCCGCAGGTTCGCGACCGCGTCGACCGGGGAGGTCATGACAGGCTGCACGGTTGCCATCCACTCACTCTCTCAGGAAGCTACGAATCCGAACGTAGGTGAAGCTGACGCTGGCGACGATGCCAAGGCCGATACCGACCAAAACCAATATGGGAAATGTATTCAACAACTGATCGAGCCACCATCCGAGCGCGAAGCCGACGACCAGCATCACCGCGGATACCAGACCGAGGCTGAGCAGTCCCGACCAGGTCAGGCCCTGCGGGTCGTCGTCCACTCCGCCGGTCAGTGAGCCTCTAACACGGGTATGACGGGGTCACTCATCGGCAACTCCTCTTGGGGTAGACGGCGACCTGGTCGCCGTCAGCTCGTCGGTGTCGCGTACGCCGTGGGGAAACCAAGCCCCCGCTCTTCAGGCGCTTGCGGCGAACCTATCACAGCTAGCACTAGGGTCTTGACGTCGGCCCGGTCGTCTGCATCAGGGCGTGCGGGCCGCCGCGGGTCAGGGCCGAGCCGACCGCAACCGTGGCACGGCGGTGACCAGCACACCGGCTGCGAACAGTCCGGCGACCACCGCCAGCACCAGCCAGGGACCGCTGCTGACCGCCATTGCAACCGCGCCGAAGGCCACCACCGCCGACCAGAAGTAGAGCAGCAGGACGGCGCGCCGGTGGCTGTGTCCCAGCTCCATCAACCGGTGGTGCAAATGCTCCTTGTCCGGCGCGAACGGCGACTGGAAGCGGCGCAGCCGGCGCAGCACGGCCAGCACCAGGTCGGCCAGCGGCAAGGCGAGCACCGCCAGCGGCAGGATCAGCGGCAGGTAGAGCGGCAGTGCGCCCTTCAACCCCAGCGACTGCGGATCGGTCTGCGAGGACGCGGTGGTAGCGGCCGCGGACAGTACCAGCCCGACCAGCATCGAGCCGGAATCCCCCATAAAGATCCGGGCGTTGGCGAAATTGTGCGGTAGGAAGCCGACGCAGCTGCCGACCAGGCCGGCGCAGATCAGGGTCGGGGCCAGCGCGATGTCGGTATTGCCCACCACGGCAAGGTGATAGCTGTAGCCGAAGAAGGCCAGTCCCTGAATCGCGGTGACGCCGGCGGCCAGACCGTCCAGACCGTCGATGAAGTTGATGGCGTTGATGGTCAGCACGGTCAGCAGAATGGTGACCTCGACGCTGGCATCTCGGTCCAGCGGGATGGTGCCGTAGTTGCCCCACGGGACGTAGATGTAGAGCAGTTGGATGCCACCGACGATCGACATGACCGCGGCGGCGGTGACCTGGCCGGCGAACTTGGTCAGTGAATCCAGCTCGTAGCGGTCATCCAGCACGCCGAGCGCGCAGATGATCAGCCCGCCCCACAGCACTCCGTTGATTTCATTGCCATTGCCGAAAGTGGCTCGCAGGGTGGGCAGCGCATGAGCGACCAGCATGGCGGCGCAGAAGCCGGCGAGCAGCGCCACGCCACCCAGCCGCGGGGTGTCAACGGCGTGCACATCCCGATCGCGCGGCTTGGCCACCGCGCCCCACCGGGTCGCGACCAGCCGGGCCACCGGCGTGCACAGATAGGCGCCGATGGCGGCGATCAGGCCGACCAGCGCGTACTCGAGGGACGGATGCACTGCCGGCCGCTCCCGTTCTGCCCGGCCGGCTCAGCCGTGCGGGTAGGCCGGGTAGGCCGCGACCAGCTCGCCGACCTCGGCTCGGATGGCCTGGTGCACCCCGGCGTCGTCGGATACCACCGCGCGGGCGATGAGCTGGGCGATCTGGGCCATCTGCGGTTCGGTCATGCCCTGGGTGGTTACCGATGGCGAGCCGATCCGGATACCAGAGGCGATGGACGGCGGTGCCGGGTCGTTCGGAATAGCGTTCTTGTTCAGCACGATGCCGGCCGCATCGCAACGGGCCTCGGCGTCCTTGCCGGTGACTCCGATGTTCTGCAGGTCGATCAACGCCAGGTGGGTGTCGGTGCCACCGGTGACCGCGCGCATGCCGGCCTCGACCAACCCGGCGGTCAGCGACCGGGCGTTGGCGATCACCTGTCGGGCGTAGGCCTGGTACTCCGGCGTGGCGCACTCAGCCAGGTTGACCGCCTTGGCCGCGATGGCGTGCATCAGCGGGCCGCCCTGCATCATCGGAAAGACTGCCTTGTCCAGCTTGGCGGCATGCTCGGCCTTGCACACCAGCGCGCCACCCCGCGGACCGCGCAACACCTTGTGGGTGGTGAAGGTGACCACATCGGCGTACGGCACCGGCGACGGAATCGCCTTGCCCGCCACCAGGCCGATGAAATGCGCGGCGTCCACCAGCAGGATCGCGCCGACCTCGTCGGAGATTTCGCGGAAGGCGGCGAAGTCGATCAGCCGTGGGATCGCCGAGCCGCCGCAGATGATCAGCTTGGGTCGGTGCTCGGTCGCCAGCGCCCGCACCTGGTCGTAGTCGATGTCCTCGGTCTCCCGGTGCACCCCGTAGTGCACGGCGTTGAACCACTTGCCGGAGAAGCTGACCTTGGTGCCGTGGGTCAGGTGGCCGCCGTGCGGCAACGACATCGCCAGCAGCGTGTCACCCGGCTGGAGGAACGCGCCGTACACCGCCAGGTTGGCGTTCGCCCCGGAATGCGGTTGCAGATTGGCGTGCTCGGCGCCGAACAGCGCCTTGGCCCGGTCGATGCCGATCTGCTCCGCCCGATCCACCACCTCACAGCCGCCGTAATAACGCCGGCCCGGGTAACCCTCGGCGTACTTATTGCTCAGCGTGCTGCCCAAGGCCGCGAGCACGGCCGGCGAGGTGAAGTTCTCGCTCGCGATCAGCTGTAGCCCACCGCGAAGCCGGTCCAGCTCGTCGAGCACGACTCCGGCGATCTCGGGATCGAACTTCTCCAACGCGGCGAAATCCGGACCCCAATACTGATCAGACATCTGGCTTCGCACTCCTCGAACGGATCCGTCGGTCATGCCGCCCCCAGGTTAGCCGACCGGCGGCCGCTCGACGGTGCCGACCACCTCGCGCAACGCCGCCAAGCTGACCGCGCCCTCCCGCAGCAACAGCGGGACCTCGCCGGTGAGGTCGACGATGCTGGACGGTTGACCCACCGGCACCTCGCCACCGTCCAGGTACACCGACACCGACTCGCCGAGTTGCTGATAGGCCTGCTGGGCGGTGAGCGCCGGTGGCTGGCCGCTGACGTTGGCGCTGGAGACCGCCATCGGCCCGGTCACCGCCAGCAGATCCAGCGCTATCGGGTGCAGCGGCATCCGGATCGCGACGGTGCCCCGGGCGTCGCCGAGGTCCCAGGCCAGCGATGGGGCATGCTCGACCACCACGGTCAGCCCGCCCGGCCAGAACGCCTCCACCAACGCCCGCAGCTTGGCCGGCACCCAGCTCACCAGGCCGTCCACCGTCGACCAGGAGCCGACCAGCACCGGTACCGGCAGGTCGCGGCCGCGGCCTTTGGCGGCCAGCACGCTGGCCACCGCGCTGGGGTTGAAGGCGTCGGCGCCGATCCCGTACAGGGTGTCGGTCGGCAGCACCACCACGGAGCCCGCGGCCACCGCACGGGCGGCGGCCGTAATCGCCATCGGCCGCAGCTCGATGTTGCCGCAATCCAGCATCTCACTCATGTCGGCGGGTCCTGTTGCCCGCCGCGAGTGGGCGGTTGCGCGTCGAGTGGGCAGTTGTAACCGCCCACTCGAGCCAGAACTGCCCACTCGCGAGATGGGGCCGGTGCATTGGCATGGCTCATGGCTCGATCTTGCCGCACCAGGTGCCGGTCGGTCCGGTCGGGCGGCTAGGCCCGGACGGCGCTGGTGAACCGGGGCCGGCCGGCTAGGTCCCGGTGGCCGCGAACGTCCTGCCAGCCATCGACCAGCAGCCCGGCCGTCGTGCCGGCGTGGCTCTCGTCGTGCTCGAACACCAACAGCCCTTGGCGCGGTCGCAACAGCCGAGCCGCGGTCCGCACCAGCGCCGGCAGCAGGCTCAGCCCGTCCGGGCCGGCGTACACCGCCTCGGCCGGGTCGTGACCCACCTCGACCGCCAGCGTGTCGCGGATTCGTTCGGGAACATAAGGCGGATTGGACAACAGCACGTCCACCGAAGCGGTGAGTTCAGGCAGCAGCCCCGGGTCGGTCAGGTCGCCGGCCACCACCTCGACCGGACGATCACCGGCGGCTGCCCGGTTGCCGGCATTGGTTCGCAACCAGTCCAACGCCGGCTCGGACCGCTCGACCGCGATCACCCGGGCGGTCGGGTATTCCTGCGCCACCGCCAGTGCGATCGCGCCGGAGCCGGCGCCCAGATCCAGCACGATGCCGGCCGTGGCCAGCCGATCGGCGGCCAGGTCGAGCAGCAGTTCGGTCTCCGGCCGTGGGATGAAAACCCCGGGGCCGACCGCGAGTTCCAGGTGCCGGAAGGCGGCGCTGCCGGTCAGGTGCTGCACCGGTACCCCGGCGCAGCGGCGCCGCACCAACTCGGCATAGTCGGCCTGCTGCTCCGACGACAATGCCGGCGCCTGAAGCAACTGGCCGCGTCGGCGGCCCAGCAGATGGGCCAGCAGCAGTTCGGCGTCCACCCGCGCCGAGTCGCGGCCGGCGGCGGTAAGCGCGGCGGTCGCCGCTCGCAGTTCGGCCGACAGCGAGGCGGGCACGGCGGACGACCGACCGATGGCTGACGGCGAATCGGTCACTCGCCGGACAGCGCCGCTTCGATGTCGGCCCGGGTCAGCGCGTCGATCACGTCGTCGAGGGCACCGTCGAGCACCTGGTCGAGGTTGTAGGCCTTGAAGTTGACTCGATGGTCGGCGATCCGGTTTTCAGCGAAGTTATAGGTGCGAACCCGCTCGGAGCGGTCCACGGTGCGCACCTGCGAGCGTCGGGCATCGGAGGCCTCCTGGCTGGCCTCCTCCTGGGCTTGGGCGAGCAGCCTGGCTCGCAGCACCCGCAAAGCCGCTTCCCGGTTCTGCAATTGGCTCTTCTCGTTCTGCATCGATACCACCGTGCCGGTAGGCACATGGGTGATCCGGACCGCCGAGTCAGTGGTGTTCACGCTCTGCCCACCCGGGCCGGACGAGCGATAGACGTCGATCCGCAGGTCGTTCGGGTCGATGTCGACCTCCACCTCTTCGGCCTCGGGCAGCACCAGCACGCCGGCGGCCGAGGTGTGGATGCGGCCCTGGGACTCGGTAACCGGCACTCGCTGCACCCGGTGCACGCCGCCCTCGTACTTCAGCCGGCTCCACACCGGACGGTCCGCGCTGCGCGAACGCACCGCCACGGTGACCGACTTGTGCCCGCCCAGGTCGGTCTCTTCGTCGTCGAGCACCTCGGTTTGCCAACCCTGCAACTCGGCATAGCGCAGGTACATCCGTAGCAGGTCACCGGCAAACAGGGCCGATTCCTCACCACCCTCGCCGGCCTTGATCTCCAGGATCACGTCCTTGACGTCGTTCGGATCCTTGGGGACGAGTAGCTCACGCAGCCGGGTCTCCAGCTCCGGGATGCGGGCTGCCAACTCGTCGGCCTCGGCCTGGAACGACTCGTCCTCGGCGGCTAGTTCGCGGGCTGCCTGCGCGTCGGCTCGGACGGCTTCCAGCTCCTTGGCCGCACCCGCCACCGGGGCAAGTTGGGCGAACCGACGACCGAGCCGCCGGGCCGCGTTCTGGTCGGCATGCACGGCGGGATCGGCCAGCGCCGCCTCGGTGTCGGCATATTCGGCCAGCACCTGTGCCAGCGTGCTGGCTCCGTCCGCCTCGTGGCTCATTGGGTTCCGCTCATCCTCGTCGTGGCCTTTGCTAACCGGTGGTGGCACAAGAACGGCGCCCGGAGGGTGCCGTGCAGGCACGCCCCGGGCGCCGTCAGGGTAGCTAGGAGGTAGCGCGCTCGCGCTTGCCGTAGCGCTTCTCGAACCGGTCCACCCGACCGCCGACATCCATGATCTTCTGCTTGCCGGTGTAGAACGGGTGGCAGGCCGAGCACACGTCGGCGTGCAAGGTGCCGGTCTTGGAAGTGCTGCGGGTGGTGAACGAGTTACCGCACGAGCAGGTCACTTGGGTGACCTGGTAGGCGGGGTGGATTCCGTCCTTCACGATGGTTCCCTTCATGACACCGAGTAACGGTGCCGCTTATGGCCGCCGGGTCGCCCGATCGTGCTGGACGTGAACCGGAGCCGGGTCGTCAGTCAGACAGTGTGCCAGTTTGTGGCCACGTGCTCCAAACGTGCTCAGCCGGCCCGAAATTCCTACGGCATGATCGAGGACGTGCCTACGCAGCCGCCCGGATCGCGGCCGAGCTGGACCGCCACTTCGCGGCCGGGTCGGGTACTGCTGGCGGCGGCTGCCCTGCTCGCGCTGGTCGCCGGCTTGCTGGTGGTACAGGGGTTGCGCCGCCAGCCGGAGCACCGGGTGCGGCTGGTGGCCGGCCCGCCGGCCGTCGCGGTGGATCCGACCGGCTGCCCGATCGGGGCACGCTGCCGGGCCGGCGCCACCGCTCCGCCGGCGATGCTGGCGGCGATCGCCCGGGTCTTCCCCGCCAGTCGGCTGGCCGGGGTGACCGGGGTGTCCGAGGCCGCCACCGGCCGGCCGTTCCGGGTGGTGGTATGGGTGCAGCTGGATTCGTGGGCGACCTTGACCCTCACCGCACAACGGCTGCCCGGCGGCCCGAGCAACGATCCGGACACTGCCGAGAGCACAATCCGTAGCCATACCGACCTGAGCGGCAACATGATTGTCGACAGCACCCAGCAGCGGCTGATCGTCGGTGGACGGCCGGGGTGCACGGTCAGCATCGAGGTGGACGCGCCGCCTAACTACCGCTTCCTGGACGAGCCGACCCAGCGACTGTCCGACGACCCGGCCGTGCAGTTGACGCCATGACGACCTATGACGCCGAGCAGGACTGGCCGTCCGACCCGGACTGGCGGTCGACCGACCACATCGAATTGACCGACCCGGACGAGTCCGCCGATCGGCCCCGGCGATCGATTCCACTGCGCTGGGGCCTGACCGCGGCCGGTCTGGCGGCGGTCGGTGCGCTGGCCGGCGGCGTGCTGTACGTGCACCAGACCCGCACCATCGTCAGCACCCGGGTGCTGTCCAGCCCGGGGCAGGCGACCGCGAACCTGACCGGCTGCCCGGTCGGCGCCGCCTGCAGTTGGAGCCAACTCCCCGACGGCGGCCCGCTGTTCCACGCCGTCCAGCACCTGCTGCCGACCGTCACGGTGGTCCAGGCCGAGGCGGTATATGACAACGGCACGGCCCGCGAATACCTGGTGCGGCTGGTCGCCGGGACCCCGGACGGCATCCAGCTCACGGTTATCGCCACTCGCGATCGGGCCGGTCGAGCGGTACCCGATTGGCGGTCCGCGCTACCGCAGCAGGGGCCGGCCGATATCGCGCTGGTGGTGCCGGGCCGCCGACCGGGCACCGCGGTTGCGGTGACCGCGACCGTGCCGGCCGGAGTGCCGGTGCCGGCCGCCGCCTTGCAAACGCTGGCCACCGACCCGAGCCTCCAGCTGGCGCCCTAAGCCGCTGAACAGGCCGGGGCCCCTACCGCCACGCCTGGCAGTAGGGGCCCCGGGGAGTACGGCGGGAGGGCGTCAGCCCTTGACGCCACCCGCGGTCAGGCCGCTGACGATCCGGCGCTGGAAGAGCAGCACCACGATCACCAGCGGTACGGTCACCACCAGGCCGGCGGCCATCGTCTGGGTGTACGGCACGATGTGCGGGCCGGCGGTGAAGTAGGCGATGGACACCGTGGACGGCTGCACCGACGTCTTGCCTATGGACAGCACGCTGGACAGCAGGAACTCGTTCCAGGACGCCAGGAACACCAGGATCGCGGTGGTGAACAGTGCCGGCGCGGCCAGTGGGAAGATCACCAGCCGGAACGCCTGCCCGGGCGTGGCACCGTCCACCCTGGCGGCCTGTTCCAGCTCCCAGGGCATGTCGGCGAAGAAGCTGGTCAGGGTGTAGACCGCCAGCGGCAACGAGAACGAGATCTGCGGCAGGATCAGGCCCTGGTAGGTGCCCAGCCAACCGAAGTTGGTGAACAGCTGGAAGATCGGGGTCAAGATCGCCACACCCGGGAACATCGACGCCCCCAGAATGCCGGCGAGCACAATGCCCTTGCCGCGGAAGGCCAATCTAGCCATCGCATAGCCGGCGAAGACCCCGACCAGCATCGCCACCAGGGTGACCACCGAGCCGATGATCAAGCTGTTGATCAGCGATCGGCCGAACTTGTTGATCGAGGTGTTGAAGGCGTACCTGAAGTTCTGCAGCGTGACGTGGGTGAAGTAGGGCGTGGTGTCGTAGGTATTGGCGTTATTCCGGAAGGCCAACACCACCATCCAGTAGAACGGCAGGAAGCACCAGACGATCACCAGCGTGATGATCAGCCCGGTACCGACCTGCCCCCAGTGGAACGGCCGCCTCGTGGTGGGCTGACCGGTGGTCCCGCGCGGCGCGCTAACGGTTGCGGCGGTCATCTCACTTGGCTCCCTTCGCCTGGGCGCCGATGATATTGGCGTTGAACAGCCGAACCATGCCGAGCGCGATCGCGAAGATCGCAATGAAGGTGATGGTCGACAACGCCGAGGCCGTGTTCAACCCGACGTTCAGCTGCTTCACCACGAGGATGGACAGCGTGGTCGTGCCGTTCGCCCCGCCGGTCAGGATGAACGGCAGGTCGTACATCCGCAGCACGTCCAGGGTTCGGAAGATGACCGCGACCGCCAGCGCCGGCTTCACCAGCGGCAGCGTGATCCGGTAGAACCGCTGCCAGGCGTTGGCACCGTCCACCCTGGCGGATTCGTAGAGATCCGCCGAGATGCCTTGCAGGCCGGCCAGGATCAGCAGTGCGATGAACGGTGTGGTCTTCCAGACGTCGGCGATCACGATAGCGAACCGGGCCGGCCACTGCGAGGACGTCCACAGGATGTGCTTGTGCAGCACCTTGTCCAGGATGCCCTGTGGGTCGAAGATCACGATCCACAGCTTGGAGGTGACGGCGGTCGGGATCGCCCACGGCACCAGGATCGCCGCGCGGACCAGGCCCCGGCCGCGGAAGGCCCGGTGCATGACCAGCGCGAAGCACATGCCGATCACGGTCTCGATGGTCACCGTGACCACGGTGAAGAAGATGGTGACCCAGAACGACGCCCAGAACTGCGAACCGAGTAGGCCGGTCGGGCATTTGGTGGTGCCGCCGCCGGTCTTCGGGCACTGCCTCAGCAGCCAGTACTTGTAGTGGGCTAAGCCGATCCAGTGGGAGGTGTTGCTGAAGAAGCCGTTTTGCAGCCCGGGCTCGGACTGGAAGGACTGGTAGATCCCCTTCACCACCGGGTAGCCGACCACCAGGGCCAGCAGGATCACGGTCGGCGCGACCAGCAGGAACGCCAACCTTCCTTCGCCGGTCTTGATCTTGTTCCGTTTGGGTTCGGGCTTCTGCTCAGCGGCTGCTGCACCTTCGACAGCTTGTCCGGCGACGGTCATGGAGCCTCCTCAGGCTGCCAACTTGCCACAACGGTGTGAGGGGCGACAGACCGGCGAGACGAGCCGAGCGAACTCGACCCCCCTCGCCGGTCCAATCGTTACAGCGTTTCCGTTCTCCGATCAGCCGGAGGTGGCTGACTGGATTGCCGATTGCAGACTGCTCAATGCGCTCTTGGTACTGACCGAACCTTGCAGGGCCGCGTAGGCGTTGGTCTCGATTGCTTCAGTCACCGCCGGGTAGAACGGCGTCACCGGCCGCGGCACCGCGGTCTGGATGCTCGCCAGCAGGGTCGGCAGGTACGGGAACTTGGCAACCAGGGCCGGGTCGTTGTACAGCGAGGAGATAACCGGAGCCAGCGTGCCCTGGGTGAGGTCGTTGCGCTGGATCTTGTCCGACTCCAGGAACTTCAGGAAGTCGATGTCGGTCGCCTTGTGCTTGGAGTACTGGCTGATCGCGACGCTGTGCCCACCCAGGCTCGACGCGCCGTGGCCGTCCGGGCCGGGCAGCGGGGCGATGCCGAACTTGCCGGCAACCTTGGAACCCTGGCCGGCCAGGATGGCGTCGGCGTACGGCCAGTTACGCATGAAGACCAGCTGGCCGGCCTGGAAGGCATTCAGGCTCTGGGTCTCCTGGAAGCCCAGCGCTTCCTTCGGGATGTAGCCCTGCTTGAAGCCGTTGACCAGGAAGTCCAGGCCCTTGGCGGCTTCCGGCGTGTCGACGTTCGGGGTCTTGCCGTCATCCTTGACGATCTGGCCGCCGGCCGCGTTGATCGCCTCGGCCGCGTTCACGGTCAGGCCCTCGTACTTGGCGAACTGACCGGCGTAGCAGGCCGGCTTCGGACCGGTGATGGTGCCCGAGGTGGTCTTGCCCTGGCAGTCGGAGATCATCTGATCCCAGGTGGTCGGCGGCGTCGGCACGATGTCCTTGCGGTAGTACAGCAGGCCACCGTCGGAGGCGTACGGCGCAGCGAACAGCGTGCCGTTGTAGGTGGCGGCCTTCACCGTCGCCGGCAACAGTTGGCTGGTGTCCAGGTTGTAGCTGTCCTTCAGCGGAACCAGCCAGCCCTTGGCGGCGAACTCGGCAGTCCAGATCACGTCCACGGTGACCACGTCATAGCCGGTGTCCTTGGCCTGGAAGTGCTGCTCCAAGTCGGACAGCTGCTGGTCAGCCTGGTCGGACTGCTGCTTGATCGTCACCTTCTCGTTCGGGTGCGAGGCGTTCCACTGATCTGCGATGAACGGCATGGTGCCGCTGTTGTCCTTGCCGGTCACGAAGGTGATCGGACCGCGAGAGTTACCCCCACTGGAGCCCCCGCCGCTCTTGCTGGAGCTGCATCCCGCAACCAGTCCAGCAACACAGAGAACCGAGAGCGCCGTTACGGCGACCTTTGAACGCATCAACGTCTTCCTTCCGACAACTGACGGCGAAAGCGCCTGACAGCGCTTACGGAATATCAGGACGATGGCATTGAACTTCGGCTGGGGGAATACCTCCGACCGACGAAGATACCTAACCGTTACCTGCCCGGTAAGCGTTGATCATATTCGTCCCGTTGGCGTTCAGCGACTCGTCGGACGGCGGGCTCGCAACTGCCGCGCGGCATGCTCCAACTGGCCGTAAGCCCGCTGTTTACTGGTCGGCTTGGTGGGCTGGAACAGCGATGGTGGAACGTCCAGATAGCTGCCGTCGACCCGATTCAGGCGGACGGTCGGCGCACCGCGCACCGCGGGTACCACCTCGAGTTCGGCCAGCTGGGACCAGGGCAACCAGTGGTCGTGCAGCACCGTGCGCAGCGCGACGCCGTCCTCGTCGACGACGAGTTGTAGCCGCAGCGCGACGACGGCCAGGCCGCCGCACAGCAGGCCGAAGGCCAGGGTGCCGATCCGGACAGCCGGCGACGGATGGCCGTAGATGTTGAGCGTAGCCGCGCCGCAGAGCACCAGCATCAGCAACGCCGGCTGATAGGCCGGGATTCGCCAGACCAGCGGGGCAGCTGGCTCAGCGCCGGCCGCGGGCTCTGCCATGGGCGGGGAGTCTATGCGGCGGCCGGCAGTCGGCTCAGCGGTCGTCGGCGCCAGGAGTGGACTTGGCGATCTGCATTAGGAACTCGATGTTCGTCCGGGTCTTGCGCAGCCGGTCGAGCAACAGGTCGATGCCTTGCTGCGGATCGAGCGAGTGCAGCACCCGGCGCAGCTTGATCACCACCGACAGCTCCTCTGGAGATAGCAGGATCTCCTCCTTGCGGGTGGAGGACTGATCGACGTCCACCGCCGGGAAGACCCGCTTGTCGGCGATCTTGCGGTCCAGCCGCAGTTCGGCGTTGCCGGTGCCCTTGAACTCTTCGAAGATCACCGTGTCACCGGCCGAGCCGGTCTCCACCAGCGCCGACGCGATGATGGTGAGCGAGCCGCCGTGCTCGATGTTGCGGGCCGCGCCGAGGAAGCGCTTCGGCGGGTAGAGCGCGGTCGAGTCGACACCACCGGACAGAATCCGGCCGGACGCCGGAGCCGCCAGGTTGTAGGCACGACCGAGCCGGGTGATCGAGTCCAGCAGCACCACCACGTCGTGGCCCAATTCGACCAGCCGCTTGGCCCGCTCGATGGACAGCTCGGCCACCATGGTGTGATCCTGCGGCCGGCGGTCGAAGGTGGAGGCAACCACCTCGCCCTTGACCGACCGCTGCATGTCGGTCACCTCTTCGGGCCGCTCGTCAACCAGCACGACCATCAGGTGACATTCCGGGTTGTTGGTCGCGATCGCGTTCGCGATGGCCTGCATGATCATGGTCTTGCCGGCCTTGGGCGGCGAGACGATCAGCGCGCGTTGGCCTTTACCGATCGGCATGACCAGGTCGATGACCCGGGTGGTAAGGATGTGCGACTCGGTCTCCAGCCGCAACCGCTCCTGTGGATAGAGCGGCGTCAGCTTGGTGAACTCCACCCGGTTGCGGGCCGCCTCCGGATCGCCGCCGTTGACGGTGTCCAGCCGGACCAGTGGGTTGAACTTCTCCTTGCGCTCGCCTTCGCGGGGCTGGCGCACCACGCCGGTGACCGCGTCGCCTCGGCGCAGGCCGTACCGGCGGACGTGCGAGTTGGCCACGTAGACGTCGTCGGCGGTAGCAAAGTAGCCGTTGACCCGGATGAACCAGGAACCCTTGTCGTCGACGTTGTCCAGGATGCCGGCGACCGGGGTGAGCACGTCGTCCTCGGCGATGGTCGGCTCGACGTCGTTGCGGCTACCGCCGGCGGCGTCGGCCCGGTCTCGAGCCCGACCGCGCCGATCCCGGTAGCGGCGACCGCGCCGGCTACCGAAGTCCTCTTCGTCGTCCGGGCCGGTGTTGCTGTTGTTGTTCTGCGGCCGGTTACCGCCGTCGCGGTTCTGGTTCTGGTTGCGGTTGCGGTTGTTCTGGCCACCGTCGCGGTTGTTCTGGCCACCGTCGCGGTTGCTCCGGCCTTGCTCACGGCCGGTTTGCTCGCGACCGCCCTGCTCGCGGCCGGTTTGCTGGCCACCGCCGGCCGGGGTGCTGCCGCCGGTCTGCTCGCGCTGGGTGCTGGTGCCGGCGTCGGCCGGCTCGGTTACGGTTGCTCTCGGCGTGGAGTCGGGGAGCTCGGCGGCCGCGCCGTTGGCCGTCGGACGAACCGGCGCCTCGGTGGCCGGCTCGGACAGCGTCGGCTGCACCGCACCGGCCGGCCGGCTGGCCGAGCGTCGGGTGCGGGTGCTGCGGGTCGGCGCGGTGACGCCGTTGGCGGCCGGAGCGGTCGCGCCGTTGGCCGCCGGAGCGTCGGCGGGCGCGCTCTGGGCAGCAGCCCCGTTCGTCGCGGCGGCCCCGTTGGTTGTCGGAGCGTCGCGGCCGGCCGTCGGGCGGGCATTCTGAATTGCGGCGATGAGCTCGCTCTTGCGTAGCTTGCCGGTAGCGATCCCCATCGAGCTGGCGAGCGCCTGTAGCTCAGGCAGCAGCATCGAGGAGAGCGAACCCGAGCGGCGCTTGGCACGCTCCTGGGCCGCGGAGGCACCGTTCGGAGATTCGGTGCTGGGCAGGACGCTGAGTTGGTCCTGGGTTTCTGTCACGTGGTGTCGGATCCTTCCGAGTGGTCGTACGCCCCGCAATGCTGACGTACACCGTTATTGAGTCGGCCGGTTTCGCCGGCTGGTCGAGTGCCGACCAGGTGCTTCCACAGCCGAAGATGTGCGGTATTGCCCAGGCTGCCGGTGCAGCCATCCCAGCCATGCGGCAGAGAGTGGTTTCGACTTCGTGGGCGTCCCGCTAATGACTCATCGGGCTGTTTCCCTGCGTAGCACGAGCGCCCGAGGCAAGTCGTGGTAACGCGAGAATGAGCTAAGAGTAGACGTAATCAGCTCACAGCAGCAACCAGGTGGCGGCGTGTCGTATTCCGGGGCTGGACGAACTTCGTTCAGCGCGCCGTCCACACGCCATCGGCCGGCTCCAGCGGGGCGCATGCCCAGCCGGCCGGGACGAGTTCGGCCAGCTGCGCCCGCTGTGCTTGTCCGGTGGTCAGCACCAGCACGGATGGCCCGGCGCCGGAGACCATTGCCGGCAGGCCGGCCGCCCGCAACTCATCGACCAGCCGAGCCGTCCGGGGCATACCGGCCGCCCGGTACTGCTGGTGCAGTCGGTCCTCGGTCGCGGTGAACAGCAGGTCGGGACGGCCGGTCAGTGCCAGTACCAGCAAGCCGACCCGGCCGGCGTTGAAGGCGGCGTCAGCGTGCGGCACGGTCGCGGGCAGCAGCGCCCGGGCCGCCTCGGTCGCCGAGCGATCGGTCGGGATGAGCAGCACCGGCAGCACCCCGATCGGGTCCAGCCGAACCGCTCGGCCGGCGCCGTCGGCGGTCAACCAGGCCACCGTCACGCCACCGAGCAGGCATGCCGCGACATTGTCCGGGTGGCCTTCCAGCTCGGTCGCCAACTCCAGCGCGGCCCGCTCGTCCAGCAGTTGGTCGCCGTCGGTGGTCAGCGCCCGGGCCAGCGCGATGCCGGACACAATGGCCGCGGCGGACGAACCGAGCCCGCGGCCGTGCGGGATGGTGTTGCGGCAGCTGACCCGCAGGCCGGGCGGCTGGCCGGTCAGCCGGTCGAACGCGGCCCGCATCGCCCGCACCACCAGGTGCCGCTCGTCGGCCGGCACCTCGCCGGCGCCGCAGCCGGCGGTGAGCACCTCCAGCCCGGCACCGGTCACGGCGGCGGTCACCTCGTCATAGCGGCTCAGCGCCAGCCCGAAGCTGTCGTAGCCCGGTCCGAGGTTGGCGCTGCTGGCCGGTGCGCGCACCGTCACCGGGCCGGGCTGGAACGCCATTAGGCCAATCCCAATTGCTCGGCCGCGGCGGCGGCGTCCACCGGGATGGTCGCCGGTGCCGGCGCGCCGGAGATCGCCCACTCGGGGTCCTTCAGCCCATTGCCGGTGACGGTGCAGACCACCAGCGATCCGGCCGGCACCAGGCCCGCGCGAGCCGACTTGATCAGCCCGGCCACGCTGGCGGCCGAGGCCGGCTCGACGAACACCGCCTCGGACCGGGCCAGCAGCCGGTAGGCCTGGAGGATCTCCTTGTCGGTCACCGAGTGGATGAGGCCACCGGAGGCGTCCCGGGCCGCCTCGGCCTGCGTCCAGGACGCCGGGTTGCCGATCCGGATCGCGGTGGCGATCGTGATCGGTCGGCTGACCGGCCGACCGATCACGATCGGCGCCGCGCCGGCTGCCTGAAACCCGTACATCGCCGGCACGCCGGCCACCACGCCGTCGTCGCGGTACTCGGAGTAGCCCTTCCAGTAGGCAGTGATGTTGCCGGCATTGCCGACCGGTATGCAGTGGATGTCCGGTGCCCGGCCGAGCACGTCACAGATCTCGAAGGCCGCCGTCTTCTGGCCGTCGATCCGGTCCTGGTTCACCGAGTTGACCAGCGCGACCGGGTAGTCCACGGCGAGCTTGCGGGCCAGTTCCAGGCAGTCGTCGAAGTTGCCCTCGACCTGGAGCAGGGTGGCACCGTGCACCAGCGCCTGCGCCATCTTGCCCAGTGCGATCTTGCCCTGCGGCACCAGCACGGCGCAGACCATGCCGGCCCGGATGGCATAGGCCGCGGCGGAGGCGGAGGTGTTGCCGGTGGAGGCGCAGATCACCGCCTTGGCGCCGGCCGCGGCGGCCTTGGAGATGGCCACCGTCATCCCCCGGTCCTTGAACGAGCCGGTCGGGTTGGCGCCCTCGACCTTCAGGTAGACCTCGGCGTCGACCAGTTCGGCGATTCGCGGGGCGGCGATCAACGGTGTGCCGCCCTCGTACAGGGTGATCACCGGCGTGCCGGCGCCGATCGCTAGCCGCGAGCGGTAGGCCTCGATCACGCCGGGCCAGGCGCTGGCATCCGGACCGCTGCAGTAATGCCGTCCGGGCATCGGATGGTTCCTCCTCGTCAATCAGCGCCGATCGGTCAGCCGGGTCACTCGGCCGGCGGCTGGTCAGTCCGCCGGCAGTCCTTCCACCCGCATGACGCTGCCCACCCGCCGGATGAAGTCGAAATCGGCCAGCCGGCGCACGGTCGCCGCCAACGCGGCCTCGGCCGCCACGTGGGTGACCAGCACCAACGTCGCCGCGTCGCCCTGCCCCTCCTGGCGGACGGTCTGGATGCTGACCCCGTTGTCGGCGAAAGCGCTGGCCACCGCTGCCAGCACGCCCGGCCGGTCGGCCACATCGAGCGCGACGTGATAGCGGGTCAGCACCTCCCCTATCGGCTGGATGGCCAGATCCGCATAGGCGCTCTCCCCCGCGCCGCGGCTGCCGTTGAGTCGGTTGCGCGCCACTGCCACCAGATCGCCCAGCACCGCCGAGGCGGTCGGCTCGCCGCCGGCGCCGCGACCGTAGAACATCAGCGAGCCGGCCGCTTCGGCCTCGATGAACACCGCGTTGAAGGCGTCCCCCACGCCGGCCAGCGGATGCGTCTTCGGAATCATCGCCGGATGCACCCGGACCGCCAGCGACGGTTCGGCCTCGGTGCCGGAGCGCTCGCAGATGGCCAGCAGCTTGACGGTGCAGCCCATCGCCGCGGCACTGGCCACGTCGGCCGCGGTGACCGCACCGATCCCCTCCCGGTAGACGTCGGCCGCGGTGACCCGGGTGTGGAACGCCAAGCCGGCCAGGATGGCCGCCTTGGCCGCCGCGTCGAAGGCGTCCACATCGGCGCTCGGATCAGCCTCGGCATAGCCGAGCGCGGTTGCCTCGGCCAGCGCCTCGGAGAATCCGGCGCCACTGGCGGCCATCCGGGACAGGATGAAGTTGGTGGTGCCGTTGACGATGCCGATCACCCGGGTGATCCGGTCGCCGGCCAGCGACTCGCGCAGCGGCCGCAGCAGCGGGATCGCGCCGGCCACCGCCGCCTCGTAGTAGAGGTCGACGCCGTTGGCGCTGGCGGCCGCGTGCAGGCTGGCGCCGTCCTCGGCGAGCAGCGCCTTGTTGGCGCTGACCACGCTCTTGCCGGATTTCAGCGCGCTCAGCAGCAGCGTCCGGACCGGTTCCACGCCACCGATCATCTCGACCACGATGTCGATGTCCTCGGCATTGACGAGGGATTCGGTGTCGGTGGTGAGCAGTGACTGCTCGACGTCCGGATGCCGGTTCAGCCGCCGGACCCCGATGGCAGCCAGTTCCAGCGGTGCGCCGACCCGGGCGGCAAGCTCGGCGGCCTGCTCGTTGAGCAGCCGGGCCACCGCGCTGCCGACCACGCCGCAGCCCAGCAGGGCCACCCGGATCGGTGTCGAGGATGTCATCAGGCGGCTCCGCTGACTGCGGCCGAACCGGATTGCCAGCCGACGTCGGTGGCCAGCACCTCGTCCAGGCTCTCCCGCCGGACGATGAGCTGTGCCTGCCCGCCGCTCACCGCTACCACCGGCGGCCGGGGAATCCGGTTGTAATTACTGGCCATCGCGTAGCAGTAGGCGCCGGTGGCAGCGACCGCCAGCAGGTCGCCGGCCGCGATATCACCGGGCAGCCAACAGTCCCGCACCACGATGTCGCCGCTCTCGCAGTGCTTGCCGACGATCCGGCTCCGCTGGATGGTGGCGTCGCTCAGCCGGTTGGCCAGCAGCACGGTGTAATCGGCGTCGTAGAGCGCGGTGCGGATGTTGTCGCTCATCCCGCCGTCCACCGACAGGTAGGTACGGACGCTGTCGGCATCCAGGGTGATCTGCTTGACGGTGCCCACTTCGTACAGCGTGATCATGCTCGGGCCGATGATCGCCCGGCCGGGCTCGACCGCGAGCCGGGGCACCGCGATCGCGGCCAGCGCGCACTCCCGCTCGACGATCTGCCGGAGCCGGGCCGCGATCTCGGCCGGCTGCTGGGGATCGTCCCCCTCGACGTAGGCGATGCCCAGGCCGCCCCCGAGGTCGATCTCGGGCAGTTCGAGGCCGAAGGTATCCCGGATCTCGGTGAGCAGGCTGACCACCCGGTGCGCGGCGATCTCGAAGCCGGCGGTGTCGAAGATCTGCGAGCCGATGTGCGAGTGCAGGCCGACCAGGTGCAGGCCGGGACGTTCCAGCACCCCGGCCACCGCGGCCAGCGCCTGCCCACTGGCCAACGAGAAGCCGAACTTCTGGTCCTCGTGCGCGGTGGCGATGAACTCGTGGGTGTGCGCCTCGACCCCGACGGTCACCCGGACCAGCACCGGCACCCGGACGCCGGCCGCGTCGGCGATCCGGGACAGCCGGTCGATCTCCTGGTGGCTGTCCAGCACGATCCGGCCGACCCCGGAGCGCACCGCAAGCTCCAGCTCGTCGATGGACTTGTTGTTGCCGTGCAAGGCGATCCGGGACGGGTCGACGCCGGCGCGCAGCGCGATGGCCAGCTCGCCGGCGGTGCAGACGTCGATTCCCAGCCCCTCGTCGGCGATGATGGCGGCCACCGCGGTGCTCAGAAACGCCTTGCCGGCGTAGAACACATCTCCGCCGGCGAAGGCGGCGGCGTAGGTGCGGGCCCGCGCCCGCAGGTCATCGGTGTCCAGCACGAAGGCCGGCGTGCCGAACCGGGCGGCCAGCGTGCTGGCAGGCACGCCACCGACCATCAGCTCGCCGGCGTCGTCCCGGCCGGCATTGGCCGGCCAGATCAGCGGGTTCACCGCGTTGGGATCGGCCGGCCGGGGCGGTGGCCGGTAGTCGCTCAGCCGGTTGCCGTGGCTTGGGCCGGCCGGGTGTGCCGAGCGGCTCATTTGCGATCCGGCGCGGACACGCCCAGCAGGCCCAGCCCGTTGGCCAGCACGGTGCGGGTGGCGATGTCCAACCAGAGCCGGCTGCGGTTGACGTCGGTGATCGGCTCGTCCCCGTTGGGCAGCACCCGGCAGTTGTCGTACCAGCGGTGGAAGTAGCCGGCCAGCTCCTCCAGGTAGCGGGCCACCCGGTGTGGCTCGTTCAGCTGGCCGGCCTGCGCCACCACCCGGGGGTAGTCGCCGAGCGCGGTGAGCAGCGCGGTTTCGGTTTCGTGGTCGAGCAGTTCGGGACGGAAGGTGTCCAGGATGATGCCGACCGCGACCGCGTTCTTGTAGACGTTGACGGTACGGGCATGCGCGTACTGGACGTAGTGCACCGGATTCTCGTTGGTGGCCCGGCTCAGCAGGTCCAGGTCGATCTCCAGGGTGGAATCGGCCGACGAGCGGGCCAGCTGGTAGCGGGCGGCGTCCACCCCGACCGCGTCCACCAGGTCCTCCATGGTGATCACATTGCCGGCCCGCTTGCCCATCCGGACCGGCTTGCCGTCCTTGACCAGGTTGACTAGCTGCCCGATCAGCACCTGGAGGTTCACCCCGGGGGTGTCACCGAAGCAGGCGCACATGGCCATCAGCCGGCCGACATAGCCGTGGTGGTCGGCGCCGAGCATGATCACGACGCGGTCGAAGCCACGCTCCCGCTTGTCCAGGTAGTAGGCCAGGTCGGCGGCGATGTAGGCCGGTTCGCCGTCGCTCTTGATGACCACCCGGTCCTTGTCGTCCCCGAAGTCGGTGGTGCGCAGCCAGACCGCGCCGTCCACCTCGAAGATCCGGCCCTGCTCCCGCAGCCGGGCAATGGCCCGGTTGACCGCGCCGGAGATGTGCAGCGAGTTCTCGTGGAAGTAGACGTCGAAGTCCACCCCGAAGGAATGCATGCTGGCCTTGATCTCGGCGAACATCAGCTCGACGCCGCGGGCCCGGAACGCCTCCTGTGCCTGCTCGCGGGGCAGGCTGGTGATGTCGGGTTGCTCGG
>DATFHF010000049.1:0-118282 GCA_035248685.1 Jatrophihabitans sp. | reverse complement strand
CTCGGCTGAGCGGCTGCTTAGCCAGAGGCTGTCGTCTCCGCAGGCCTGGCTGATCAAGCCAAGCCGTTTCCGACGTGACGACTCTTGCGGCGAGGCAAGTCTCCTACAGCCACTTGTGGGAGTCAGGTGTAGGACTTAGTGTATGAGCATGCCGCGGATGTCGATCTATCTCCCCGACGAGCTTGCCGAGCGGCTAAAGCACGTCGAAGACACCACTGCATCCGCAGTGATCCAAGACGCTCTGAGGCGACACTTCGGCACAGCAGGGAAACTTGCTGGCCCGGTCTGGGCCCAACCGCCGAGCGAGGCAGACAAGCTCGTGTTCGCCGCGACCTTGAAGCTGCGAGACGAGGCGATCGCTGAGTACCAAGCCGGCTACCGCGCCGCGCTTGAGCGACTGCCCGACCTCAGTCTTGCGACTCTAAACAGCTTCGCGCGTCGACAATTTGACCTGCACAAATGGTTGGACGATTGGAACGATCCAAGGCAACCAAAGTGGATGTGGAAGATCGCAGAGGATGTCGGTTCGATCGCAAATCCCTTGGGCTACGACGAGTTCAGCTTCCGTAAGACTTCAGCGTATGAGCATGGCTATGCCGCCGGACTGCGCGCGGCCTACGAACTAATTGACCGCGGTGAAGCCGACAGCGCCGCACCAATTGAGACCGACGACCCTTCTGGCGGCGGCGACATAAGGGATCAGGCATGAAGCCTCCGCTCGCCGGCTCGGGCCAAGTAAATGTTCTGAAAACTCACTATGAACGCATCGGCCAGACCGCCGTTGCCTATCTTGATGAGACGTACCATCTCGAAAGCGATGGCCACCGCCGTTTTTACGTCATGGCGGCAGTTGTTGTCCTTGAAAACGACGGCGATCCGTTACGCAATGAGATCGACGAACTTGTCCCTAGTGGATGGTGGCACACCACCGACCAGCTACGCACTGATGAGGGCCGAGAGCGAGCACGCAATCTGCTCCAGACCTTCCGCGTCCCGGACGAGACATGCATTGTCGTCGACAAAGTATCCGTCGACAACGACGATAAAGATGGGACACAAGCCCGCGGCGCGGTGCTCAGTCGCCTATTAACATCCATCCACAACGCCGAACACGGGACTCATCCCCCCGTTAGGCTCGCCGTAATCGAGGAACAGCGGGTTGCCCGTATAAATAATTTCGATCGCAGCATTCGAAAGCACCTCATTGCCCAAAGGGCGATTTCTGAGTCCTCAACGCTCTTGGCCGTGTCGCCGGGTTCCGAACATTTACTCTGGCTGCCCGACCTAGTCTGCAGCGCCTACCGGCAGAAGATGGTTTTCGCGCGAACTGAGTTATTCGCCGAGATCGAGCAGCTCGCGCACGTCATTCAGCTATCGTAGAAAACGCAAACCCCCGGCTGCCGTAGCTACACCGGGGGCCAACCTGACTTACGAGCCGAAGCAAGAAGTCGAAGTCTTTGCGCTACCAGGATAGGTCACGCCGTGGCCGGATGTCCACCTGTCCTCGGTGGATTGCGGCGCCCTACACGATGGGCCGGATCGGTCAACCTGTTGTCAGCCGGTGGCGGCCGGTCCGGTCAGCTCGTCCAAGATCAGCACGGTCTGGGTGGACAGCACGTCCGGCATGGCTTGAAAGGTATTCAGCACCAGGTCGCGCATGCTGGCCGCATCGTGGGTGCGCACCAGCAGCACCAGGTCGTTGTCGCCGGACACCAGCGCGCAGTGCCAGACCTCCGGAATCTCCAGGATCCGCCGGCGCACCGCCTTCCAGGAATGCTGGCTGATCTTGAGATGGACGTAAGCGGAAATGCCGAAGCCGTAACGCTCCGGGTCGATGGTGGCGCTGTAGCCGGTGATCACTCCTTCGGACACCAGCCGGTCCACCCGGGTGTAGGCGCTGGCTCGCGAGATGTGCAGTTTCTCGGCCAGCGCCCGCATCGATAGCCGCCCGTCGGCGCGCAGCTCGCCGATCAGCAGGCGGTCGGTGTCGTCCAGCACGACCGGCCGTCTGACCTCTATCGCCGATCCGGTCTTCTCGTTGGACATACTGCCGAATGGTAGTGGAATTTCGGCCAACTGTCTGCGATAGGCCTGTCATTCTGGAAGAACGGCATCGATACCAGCACACTAGGGCCATGACGGTCATCCACCATGCCGCACTGCTGCCGGCCCGTGAGCCGCGCTGCCTGATCGACCCGGACGGCCAGCTCAGCGGGCAGTCCGAGACCATGCCGGACGACGCGACGCTGCTGGAGCTGTACCGCCGGATGGTGGTCGGCCGGCGGTTCGACAGCCAGGCCACTGCGCTGACCAAGCAGGGCCGGCTGGCGGTGTACCCGTCGGCGCGCGGACAAGAGGCCTGCCAGATCGGGGCGGTCGCCGCGATGGCCGAGCGGGACTGGCTCTTCCCCACCTACCGGGACACCATGGCGATGGCCAGCCGGGACATCAATCCCGTCGAAGCGCTGACCCTGCTGCGCGGCGACTGGCACTGCGGCTATGACCCCTATCTGCACCGCACCGCACCACAGTGCACGCCGCTCGCGACGAACAGCCTGCACGCCGTCGGTCTCGCGCATGCCGCCCGGCTGGCCGGTGAAGACACCGTCGCGGTGGCCTTCCTCGGCGATGGTGCCACCAGCGAAGGCGACACCCACGAGGCGTTGAACATCGCCTCGGTGTGGCAGGCGCCGGTGGTGTTCTTCGTGCAAAACAACGGCTATGCCATCTCGGTGCCGCTGGCCAAGCAGACCCACGCCGAGTTCCTGGCCGACCGCGGTATCGGGTACGGGATGCCCGGCGTGCTGATCGACGGCAACGATGCGGCGATGGTGCACACGGCGACCACCGAAGCCATCGAGCGGGCACGCGCCGGCGGCGGTCCGACCGTGATCGAGGCGCTCACCTACCGGATCGAGGCACACACCAACGCCGACGACGCCGGCCGCTACCGCACCGATGCCGAAGTAAGCGCGTGGTTGGCCCGCGACCCGATCGATCGCCTTCAGAAGTACTTGCAGGGACGGGGGATTCTGGACGACGACCAGATCGCCGCGGTGCAGCGCGAAGCGGAGGACAAGGCCGAGCGGCTGCGTGCGGCGATGCACGCGGATCCGGTGACCGACCCGGCCGAACTGTTCAGCCACGTCTACCGCGAACCGACCAAGGCGCTTCGCCGCCAGGCCGCCGCGCTGGCCGACGAGATCGCCGGAGGTGCGGCATGACCGCGCTCGCCGAGCAGTCGACAGCGCTAGAACTGACGATGGCCGGAGCACTGAACCGCGCGCTGGCCGACGAGCTGCGGGCTGATCAGCGGGTACTCGTCTACGGCGAGGACGTCGGCACCCTGGGCGGGGTGTTCCGGGTTACCGACGGGCTGGCCGCCGAGTTCGGCGAGCAGCGGGTGTTCGACTCGCCGCTGGCCGAAGCCGGCATCGTCGGCACCGCGATCGGAATGGCCATGCACGGGCTGCGTCCGGTGGTAGAAATGCAGTTCGACGCCTTCGCCTATCCGGCCTTCGAGCAGATCACCTCGCACCTGGCCAAGCTGCACAACCGCAGCCGCGGCCGGATCACGCTGCCGGTCGTCATCCGGGTTCCGTACGGCGGTGGCATCGGCGGCGTGGAGCATCACAGCGACTCATCCGAGGCGTACTGGGTGCACACCCCGGGGCTGCGGGTGGTCACGCCGTCGTCCGCCGCGGACGCGTACTGGCTGCTGCGCCAAGCGATTGCCTGCGACGACCCGGTGCTCTTCTTCGAGCCGAAGCGCCGGTACTGGGCCAAGGAACAGCTGTCGACCGAGGCGCCGGCCGACTTCGACCGCGCGCTGGTGCGTCGAGCCGGCACCGACGTCACGCTGATCGGCTACGGCGCGATGGTGGCCACCCTGCTGGAAACAGCCGAGGCCGCAGCGGCCGACGGCATCTCCGCCGAGGTGATCGACCTGCGCACGCTCGCGCCGTTCGACGACGAGACGGTGGCCGGTTCGGTCCGCCGCACCGGGCGGGCAGTGGTGGTGCACGAGGCAAGTGGGTTCGCCGGCTATGGCGCCGAAGTGGCGGCCCGGCTCACCGAGCAGTGCTTCCACCAGTTGCACGCGCCGATCGGCCGGGTGACCGGGTTGGATATCCCATACCCGCCGCCGATGCTGGAACAGCATTACCTGCCGTCGGTGGATCGGATCCTGGATGCCATTGACCGGCTGCAGTTCGACGACACGGTGGTGCTGCCGTGACCTCTTCGGAGTTTTTATTGCCGGACCTGGGCGAAGGCCTTACCGACGCCGAGATCATCCACTGGCTGGTATCGGTCGGTGACACGGTGACCGTCGACCAGCCGGTAGTCGAGGTAGAGACCGCCAAGGCCTCGGTCGAGGTGCCGGTGCCGTTCGCGGGCACCGTCACCGCGGTGTTCGGCCGGCCGGGCGAGCGGGTTCCGGTGGGCGCGCCGCTGCTCAGTGTTTCTTCGGGTTCCGGGACCGCCGATGCTTCCGCCGACGACCAGCCGGTGTCATCGGAGTATTCCGGCAATGTGCTGGTCGGCTATGGCACATCGGCATCGCCGGGCCGGCGCCGGGCTCGGTTGCGCAATTCGTCCTCGCCGGCGTCGGCGGACCTGGCGATGGAGGCCGGCGGTCCGCCAACCGTTGGAAATTCCGCCACGCCAGACGCGGCCGAAATGCCGGTCAAGGCGGTCAGCGTGATCTCACCGGTGGTGCGCAAACTGGCCCGCGACCGGGGCATCGATCTGGGCCAGGTCCAGCCCTCCGATCCGTCCGGCGTGATCCGCCGGTGTGACATCGAGGCAATCGAGAATGCCCCGTCCGCTGCTGCTGAAACGCCACAGGTCGAGCGCATTGAGCTGACCGGCGTACGTGGGTTGGCCGCCGAACGGTTCGCCCGCTCCCGCCGCGAGATCCCCGAGGCGACGGTCTGGGTGGACGTGGACGCCACCGAGCTGCTGGCAGCCCGGCGAGCGTTGAACACTGCCGACCCGGACCGTCCGGTGAGCGTGCTGGCGTTGGTCGCCCGGTTCTGCGTGCTGGGGCTGCGCCGGTACCGGGAGCTGAACAGCCGAGTGCACGCCGACGCGATCGAGCTGCTGCCTCGGATCAACCTTGGTTTCGCGGCACAAACCGACCGTGGCTTAGTCGTACCGGTAGTTCGGAACGCACACACCCTGACCACCCGGCAACTGTCAGCGGCGCTCGCTGAGCTGACCGAGACCGGGCGTGCCGGGCGGCTCAGCCCGGCTCAGCTGACCGGCGGCACGTTCACCGTGAACAACTACGGGGTTTTCGGGGTGGACGGCTCGGCCGCAATCATCAACCACCCAGAGGTGGCGATGATCGGCCTCGGCCGGATCATCGACCGGCCCTGGGTGGTGGACGGCCAACTGACGGTGCGTCAGGTGGCCCAACTGACCCTGGCCTTCGACCACCGCGCCTGCGATGGTGGGGTGGCCGGCGGCTTCCTACGGTTCGTCGCGGACTGCATCGAGAGCCCGGTCACCGCGCTCGGCGAGCTGTAGCGCTGTCATCGCCGATCTTCGGACCGGTTCCTCGGATGAGAGACTTGCCCGGTGACGCTGCCACTCATCGACTTCATCGCCGGCCTGCCGAAGGCCGAACTGCACGTCCATCACGTCGGATCCGCCTCGCCGCGCATCGTCGCCGAGCTGGCCGCTAGGCACCCGGCCGCTGGCGTGCCGGCCGACATCGAGCTGCTCGCCGACTACTTCACGTTCCGCGACTTCGCCCATTTCATCGACGTCTACCTGTCGGTGGTCAGCCTGATCCGGACGGCCGACGACGTCCGGATGCTCACCTACGAGGTGGCTCGGGAGATGGCCGGCCAGCACATTCGCTATGCCGAGTTGACGATTACCCCGTATTCGTCGGTCAATCGCGGGATCCCGGCACCGGCCTTCGTCGAGGCCATCGAAGACGCTCGGCTGGCGGCCGAACGCGAGCTCGGCGTGGTGCTGCGCTGGTGCTTCGATATTCCCGGTGAGGCCGGCCTAGATTCAGCTGTGGAAACCACGCGAATCTCCACCGAGCTCACCCCGGACGGGCTGATCAGCTTCGGCCTGGGCGGCCCCGAGTTCGGCGTGCCTCGGCCGCAGTTCAAGCCGTACTTCGATGCCGCGCGAGCCATCGGGTTGCACAGCGTCCCGCACGCCGGCGAAACCACCGGGCCGGAGACGATCTGGGACTCGCTCACCGTGCTCGGAGCCGAGCGGATCGGGCACGGCACCTCGGCCGTCCGCGACGCCGCGCTGCTGGAGTATTTGGCCGAGCACCAGGTCCCGCTGGAGGTGTGCCCAACCTCCAACGTCGCCACCCGGGCGGTCCCGGCGCTGGCCGAGCACCCGCTGCGGCAGATGGTGGAAGCTGGGCTGCTGGTCACCATCAACTCCGACGACCCACCGATGTTTTCCACCGATCTCAACAACGAATACCTGATCGCCGCGCAATTGCTGGAGTTGGACCGGACCGGGATCGCCGAGCTCGCCAAGAACGCGGTGACCGCCTCGTTCGCCCCCGACCAGGTCAAGGCCGATCTCCGGACTGAGATCGACGACTACCTAGCCACGCATCCGGAGTGAGCACGAGCCACCAGCCACCCTCCTCGAGTGGGCACTTCCAGCACGAGTGGGCGGTTACAACTGCCCACTGGACGCGCAAACGCCCACTCGCGGTGGCAGGGAGCCTGGGTGGCACACGACACGGGCCCGGTCCCAGGTAGTCCTGGAACCGGGCCCGGTGGATCACGGCTGAGTGAGCATCGACCGAGCGCCAGCGAGGGAGGAGCGGAGCGAAGTGGCAGCCCGTGCAGGTTAGTCGGCCGGGCCTTGCCCGAGCGTTACGGTGACGGTCTGGCTCTGTCCCGAGCTGTTGGTGTAGCTCAGCGTCACCTGGTCGCCGGGCCGGTGGCTGGCCATGATCGTCGACAACGTGGTCGGTGAGCTGATCGCCTTGCCGTCGACCGCCGTGATGGTGTCGCCCGCGCCGAGGCCGGCCTTGGCGGCTGCTGTACCGCTGATCACGCCGGCGATGGTGACACCACCGGTTTGCGACGCCGCCGAACCGTCCAGCCGCACCCCGAGGAACGCCGGGTAGCCGATATGGATCGTGCTGGTCGCGTTACCGGACTCGATCTGGTCGGCGATGTTGGTTGCCTTGGCGATCGGGATCGCGAAGCCGGTCGTTCCGGCGGAGAAGCCGAATCGTCCGGACGAGCTCGAGGCCGCGGTGTTCATCCCGATCACCGTGCCGCCGGCGTTCTCGTACAGCGCGCCCCCGGAGTCACCGGGCTGGATGTTGGCGTTCACCTGAATCATCCCGGTCAGCCGTTCGGCGTTGCTGCCGTTGTCATCGCTGGCGGTGATGGACTGGTTGATCGCGCTGACCGTACCGGTCGCTGCCGTGGGCGTACCGCCGGTGCCGCCGGCATTGCCGACCGCGGTCACCGACATGCCGACCGTGACCTTGGACGAGTCCCCCAACTTGGCGGTCGCCAGGCCGCTGGCGCCCTTGAGCTGAATCACCGCTATGTCATCGGTCGGATCGGTGCCGACCACGGTGGCCGAGTAAGTCTTGCCGGTGCTGACCACGGTGACCGACAGGCTGGTGGAGTCCTGCACCACGTGGTTGTTGGTCAGCACTTCACCGTTGGAGTTCAACACGATTCCGGTGCCGGCGGCCTTGCCTTGGCCGTAGTCGATGGTGGTGTTGATGTCCACGATGCCGACCTGCTGGGCCGTGCTGGCCGGACCAGTCGTGCCGGCGCCGGATGAACCGTTGCCGTTGCCATTGTTGCCGTTGCCGTCGTTACCCAAGCCGCCGCCGAAACCGAAACCGTTGCCCGTTCCGCCGTTGCCGGTGAGCGGGTTCTGCTGGTTCGGCGTGGTTAGCGAGGTCTGCTGGGACGAATTGCCGTTGGCATGATCGACCGCCAGCGCGATGCCGCCGATCGCCAGCGCGGTAGCAACCGACGCGGCAACCGAGCCGTACAGCAACCGGTGCGGGTGCTTCTTGCGCGGCAGCGGTGGCGGCGCCCAGTAGTCCGGTCCGGGCGGGAACGCGCCACCGCCGTACTGGTAGGACGGCTCACCGGTCGTGTAACTACCGTCCGGTAAAGCCCTGGTCGGCTGCCAACCGTACGGACCCTGCTGGTACGGCGGCTGGCCGTAGGAGCCGTACCAGCCGTACGGCTGCTGCTGAGGATGAAACGGATACTGCTGTGCGGCTGACCACGCCTCCTGCTGCTGCGCGGTCGACGCCTGCTCGGGCTGCTCGCCCGCGGCCGGCTGGTCGGTCACCGAGACCACCCCTGTTCGAATCGCTCGTCCTGGTTACGAGGACCAGCTAACCCCGGCCGGTTGGTCGCTAGCTTGGAGGAATTACAGAGAATCCTGTGAGCGCTGAGGAGACCACTACTCGACCGGTCGCTTGGCGACCAGGGTCAGCACGTCGTAGCTGGCCACCAGCTCGCCGTCCTGGTTGCGCACGATCAGGTCCCAGCGCACCTCACCGTAGTTCTCGGTCTGGCGGGCCTTCTTTTCCTTGCAGGTCAGCTGGGCACTGATCGAGTCGCCGACCTTGACCGGCGTGATGAAACGCAGGTTGTCCAGGCCGTAGTTGGCCAGCACCGGTCCCGGCGACGGCTCGACGAATAACCCCGCTACCCGGGAGATCACGTAGTAGCCGTGCGCAACGATGCCGCCGAACAGCGGGTTCTCGGCAGCCGCCGCCGGGTCGGTATGCGCGTAGAACGAATCGCCGCTCAGCTCGACGAACCGGTCGATGTCCTCGGCCGTCACGGTGTGGCTGTCGGTGTGCAGCACCTCGCCGATGGCCAGCTCCTCCAGGTACCGGCGGAACGGGTGCACCCCGTCGGTGACGGTCGGCGCACCCTGCACCCAGCGTCCGGTCACCGCTGACAGCGCCCGCGGCGAACCCTGCACCGCCGTGCGTTGTAAGTAGTGCAGCACGCCCCGGATACCACCCAGCTCCTCACCACCGCCGGCCCGGCCGGGGCCGCCGTGCACCAGCATCGGCAGCGGTGCCCCATGCCCGGTCGAAGAACGGGCGTCGTCGCGGTCGATCACGATCATCCGGCCGTGGTGCGCGGCGGCGCCCAGCACCACGGACCGGACGAACTGCGGATCATAGGAGCACACCGAGCCGACCAGTGAGCCGGCACCCAACGCGGCCAGCTCGACCACCTCATCGACGCCGTCATAGCCGATGATCGTGGACAGCGGGCCGAACGCCTCGACCTGGTGCACCGGCTCGGCGGTGGCGTCCCGGGCCACCAGCACGGTGGGCACCACAAACGCGCCGCCGGCGGGCAGCGCCTTGGCGGCGTCCGAATCCGGACCACCGATGGCGATGTCGGCAACCGCGGCCAGCTTGCCCAGGCTGGCCTCGAACTCGTCGCGCTGCCCGAGGGTGGCCAACGCCCCCATCGTGGTGCCCTCCGCCCGCGGGTCGCCGACGACTATCTTGCCGAGTCGGGAGCCGAGCGCGTCCACTACCGCCTGGACCTGGCCGGACGGCACGAACGCACGCCGGATGGCGGTGCATTTCTGGCCGGCCTTGACGGTCATCTCCCGGCTTAGTTCCTTGATGAACAGGTCGAACTCCGGCTCGCCGGCAACCGCGTCCGGGCCGAGCACCGCACAGTTGAGCGAGTCCGCCTCGGCGGTGAACTGGACCGCCTGCGATACCACTACCGGGTGCTTGCGCAGTTGCTCGGCGGTACTGGCCGAGCCGGTGAAGGACACCACGTCCTGGCTGGTCAGGTTCTCCAGTAGGCCGGCGGTGGCCGCGCACACCAGCGAGATGGAGCCGGGTGGCAGCAGCTGCGATTCCACCATGTCGGCAAAGACCTTCTCGGTCAGGTAGCCGGTCGGCGTGGCGGGCTTGACCACCACCGGGACGCCGGCCAGGAAGGCCGGGGCGAACTTCTCCAACATCCCCCAGACCGGAAAGTTGAAGGCGTTGATGAACAGCGCCAACCCGTGCCGCGGGGTGTAGATGTGCTGGGCGACGAAGCTGCCGTCCTTGCTCAGCTGCTCCACCGGGCCGTCTAGGTACACCGTCGAGTCGGGTAGCTCGCGCCGTCCCCGCGAGGAGTAGGCGAACAGCACTCCGATGCCACCGTCGACGTCGAAGCGGGAGTCGAACCGGGTTGCGCCGGTAGCCAGCGACAGCGGGTAGTAGTTGCTCTCCCGCCGGTCGTTGAGGTAGCCGGCGAGCTGCTTGAGGATCGCCGCCCGCTCGGTGAAGGTGAGCGCCCGCAGCGCCGGGCCGCCGACCTGGCGGGCGTGCTGGTAGGCCGCCGCGACGTCCACCGGCTGCTTCGACCAGCGCGCGACCACCTCGGAGGTGGAGGCATCCAGCACCGGCACGCCCTCGTCGGTAGGGTTGAACCACTTGTCACACAGGTAGGAACGCACCAAGTCGGCCACTGCTTCAGTCCTTCGGATGGGCGCCGGGGCGAGCCTTCGGACGCCGGGTGAGCTTGCAACGACGGATTACGCCAGCATAGACTAAACGAACGATCATTCGGTTATAGGAGGGCTGATGACCGCACCCTACGATCGGCCCGACGAGCAGGCCGGCTTCGACCAGCTGATCGCCGCCGACAGCCGAATCGAGCCACGGGACTGGATGCCCGAGGGCTACCGCAAGACGCTGATCCGCCAGATCGCGCAGCACGCCCACTCCGAAATCATCGGCATGCAGCCGGAGGGCAACTGGATCACCCGGGCGCCGTCGCTGCGGCGCAAGGCAATCTTGCTGGCCAAGGTCCAGGACGAGGCCGGCCACGGGCTCTACCTGTACTCGGCCGCCGAGACGCTCGGCATGAGCCGGGAGGAGATGCTGGATCTGCTGCATGCCGGCAAGCAGAAGTACTCCTCGATCTTCAACTACCCCACCCCGACCTGGGCCGATGTGGCCGCGATCGGTTGGCTGGTGGACGGTGCCGCGATCACCAACCAGGTGCCGCTGACCCGCTGCTCCTACGGCCCCTACGCGCGGGCGATGATCCGCATTTGCAAGGAAGAGTCGTTCCACCAGCGGCAGGGTTACGAGTCGCTGCTGACGCTGTCGAGGGGAACGCCGGCGCAGCACGCGATGGCCCAGGACGCGGTTAACCGCTGGTGGTGGCCGTCGGTGATGATGTTCGGCCCGCCGGACGACGACTCGCCGAACTCGGCGCAGTCGATGGCTTGGGGGATCAAGCGGTTCTCCAACGACGAACTCCGGCAGCGGTTCGTCGACATCTGCGTACCGCAGGCCGAGGTGCTGGGACTGTCGCTGCCTGACCCGGACTTGCGGTGGAACGCCGAGCGCGGGCACTACGACTTCGGGACGATCGACTGGACCGAGTTCTACCAGGTCGTCAAAGGCAATGGGCCGTGCAACCGGCTGCGAGTCCAGGCCCGCCGGCAGGCGCACACCGACGGTGCCTGGGTGCGGGAGGCCGCGGCGGCGTACGCGGCCAAGCAGGCCGAGCGCACTGCCCGGACCGCGGCGTGAGCGAGCATCGCAGCGAGCGCCAGCGAGCGAGGAGCGGAGCTCACGGACGCGATGAGCGCTTGCGCGAAGAGCAGGTTAGCCAATGAGCTCGTCTGCCGCCAACCCGACACCACCCACGCCGCTCTGGGAGGTTTTCGTCCGGCCGGCGCGGGGAACCAGCCACGTGCATGCCGGCTCGCTGCACGCCTCGGATGCCACCTTGGCATTGCAGAACGCCCGCGATCTGTACACCCGTCGTGGTGAGGGAGTGTCCATCTGGGTGGTGCCGTCCGAGGCGGTGGTGGCCAGTTCGCCCGACGAGAAGGACGCCTTCTTCGAACCGGCCGCCGACAAGGTCTACCGGCACCCGACCTTCTACACCATCCCGGACGGGGTGGAGCACCTATGAGCGAGCAGCCGCCGCTGGTCGCCGAAGACACTGCCGAGTACGCGATCCGGCTCGGCGACGACGCACTGATCCTGTCGCAGCGGCTGTCCGAGTGGTCGGCCCGTTCGCCGCAGATCGAAGAAGACATCGCCCTGATGAACATCGCCCTCGACCTGCTGGGGCAGGCCCGGGCGCTGCTGTCCTACGGCGGCAGCCACACCAGCCGGTCCGAGGACGAGCTGGCCTACCTTCGTGAGGAACGGGAGTTCCACAACGTCCAACTAGCAGAACTGGACAACGGCGACTTCGCGACCACGCTGGTCCGCCAGCTGTTGTTCTCCGCCTACCAGTACCAGCTCTATCAGGCGCTCGAGGCATCGACCGACTCGCAGCTGGCTGCGATCGCTGCCAAGGCGGTCAAGGAAGTCAGCTATCACCTGGAGCACGCGGCCACCTGGGTCTGCCGGTTGGGCGACGGCACCGATTTCAGCCACGACCTGACCCAGGCCGCGGTGGACGAGGTATGGCCTTATACCCACGACCTGTTCGCCGACGATCCGGTGTTCGAACGGGTGGCAGCCGTCGGCGTCGGACCGCTGCCGTCCAGCCTGGAGCAGCCCTGGCAGGCAAGCGTGCTGCCAACGCTGACCGAGGCGACGCTGACCGTGCCGGCTGACGACTGGCGACCCTCCGGCGGCCGGCGTGGGCTGCACACCCAGAGCTTCGGTTACCTGCTCGCCGAATTGCAGCACCTGCACCGCTCGCACCCGGGGGTCCAGTGGTGAGCCGAGCAGCTGCCGGCCACCAGCCGGCCGATGCGCAGACGCTGCAAGCGGTGCGGGCGGCCGCCGCCGGCGTCCCGGACCCGGAGATCCCGGTGGTGACCATTGCCGAACTGGGCATTCTGCGCGACGTCCGGTTGGCCGCCGACGGCCATCCCGAGATTGTGTTGACCCCGACCTACTCGGGCTGCCCGGCCACCGAGGCCATCCAGCAGGACGTGCTGAGCGCCGTCCGGGCGATCGACCCGCGGGCCACCGTGGTGGTGGAGCTGGCGCCGGCCTGGACCACCGACTGGATCACCGAGAGCGGCCGAGCCAAGCTGGCCGAGTACGGCATCGCGCCACCGCGGCCGACCCGGTCCGGTCCGATCTCGATCCAGCTGGGTCGGCCGATGCCGGTGCGCTGCCCGCGCTGCGACTCCGCGAACACCGAGCTGATCAGCCAGTTCGGCTCCACCCCGTGCAAGGCGCTGCGCCGCTGCCTGGACTGCGCCGAGCCCTTCGACGAGTTCAAGCCGCTATGAGTGGGTTTCACAAGCTCACCGTGCAGGAAGTGCGGCCGCTGACGACCGCCGCCTGCTCGGTGCGGTTCGCGGTACCCGAGGAGCTGCGCGCCGACTATGCCTTCCATCCCGGACAGCACCTCACCCTGCGCCGGGTGAGCGGAACCGATGACGAGCGGCGTACCTACTCGATCTGCTCGACGCCGGCCGATCTCGTCGAGCGAGGCGAACTGCGGATCGGCGTAAAGCGAATCAACGGCGGGCTGTTCTCCAGCTGGCTCAACGGCGAATTGGCATCCGGTGACACGGTCGAGGTGATGACGCCGGCCGGCCGGTTCGGCGCCGGCACCGGCCAGCCCGATGCCGCGGTCGGCCGCCGACTCGGCTGCGTGGCCGCCGGCTCCGGCATCACCCCGATGATGTCGATCATCGCCAGCACTCTGCGCGAGGTGCCGGACGGTGAGATCTGCCTGGTCTACGGCAACCGGACGTCCAACGACGTGATGTTCCTGGAAGAGCTGGCGGATCTGAAGAACCGCTACCCGGGGCGCTTCACCATGCTGCACGTGCTGTCCGGCGAGCCGCAGCTGTCGGACCTGCTTACCGGCCGGATCGATGCCGCGAAGATCGCCACCCTGCTGGACGGCCCGGCGGCCGGCGTCGAGCAGTGGTACCTGTGCGGACCGTTCGGCATGGTGACGGTTGCCCGCGACGCGCTGGTGGCCGGCGGGGTCGGCGAGAACCGGATCCACGCCGAGCTGTTCTTCGTCGGCGACGAGCCGATCGAGGCAGCAGCCCCGGTCGGCGAGCACGACCCGGAGGACCGCAGCCAGGTCACCGTCACGCTGGCCGGCCGCACCTCCACGGTGTCGGTCGGCTACGGCGGGACGAGCATCCTGGATGCGGTGCTGGCCACCCGGCCGGATGCGCCCTACGCCTGTAAGGGCGGGGTGTGTGGCACCTGCCGGGCCCGGCTCACCGCCGGCGAGGTACGGATGAGCCGCAACTACGCCCTGGAACCGGACGAGATCGCGGCCGGCCTGGTGCTGGCCTGCCAGTCCCACCCGGTGACACCGCAGGTCAGCCTGGAGTTCCTGTGAGTGAGCTGATCGGTCCACTAGCCTGAGGCCATCCCGCCGGGGAGCACATTCGGCGGCGAGCTGAGCGGAGCAGCCAGGATGGATGTCAAGGGCGCCGTGCCGATCGGTGCGCCGCCGGTCGACCAGGTGGTGTCGGTTCGCCGGCCGCGCTCGGTCATCTCGTTCGCGGCGCGCTTCGCGATCGGCGTCGGGGTCGCCTACCTGGGCCTGCTGATCTTCGAGCAGCTGAAGACGCTGCTCTACCTGATCACCTTCGCGATGCTGATCGGTCTGACACTGGATCCGTTGATCGGGTTCCTCCAGCGCCGGGGCATGCGTCGCTGGCTGGCCGCGCTGCTCACCTGGCTGGTCGCGGTGATCCTGCTCAGCGCGCCCATCGTGCTCGCGGTCGACGCGGCGAGCACCCAGTTGCCGGAGCTGATCAAGACCGGACCACAACTGATCAAGAACGCCGAATCGCACCTCGGCTCACTGGGCAAGGGGTTGTCGTCGGTTACCAGCGCGTCCAACAACCGCGGATCGATCGACCTGACCAAGCTGCTGAACTACGTCCTGACCGGCAGCGAACTGCTGTTCCGGGCGCTGACCGACATCGTGGTGGTGGCCTTCCTGTCGCTGTACTTCGCGATCGAACTACCGCGGCTGCGGGACCTGGCGCTGCGGATCGTCCCGGCCAGTCGGCGGATCCGCAGCGCCCGGGTGCTGGACGAGCTGATCCTTCAAGTCGGGCGGGTGATGCTGTCCACGGTGCTGATCGCGGTGCTCTGCGGGCTGGGCACCTCGGTCTGGGCGCTGGCCTGGGGCATTCCGTACGCGGTGATGCTCGGCGCGCTGGTCACCGTGCTGTCGCTGGTGCCGGTGGTCGGCTCGACGGTCGGCGGCGCGATCGTCACCCTGGTCTCGCTGACCGTCAGCCTGCCGACCGCGGTCGCCACGCTGATCTTCTACATCGCCTACCGGATGGCCGAGGACTACCTGATTCAGCCGCGGGTGATGCGGTTCTCGGTGGAACTGCCAGGCGTGATCACCGTTCCCTCGGTGCTGCTCGGCGGCGCGATCCTCGGAATCCCGGGCGCCTTGTTCGGGGTGCCGATCGCGCTGGTGGTCCGGGTGCTGGTACGTGAGCTGGTCTTTCCGGCTGCCGACCGGGCCTAGTGGCTGGCGGCGCGCACCCGCTCCGGAGATAGGAAGCCGATCTCGTGCCGGGTGCTGCCGTCGATCACCAGATCCGCCACGATCTCGCCTACCACCGGGACGAACTTGAAGCCATGCCCGCCGAACCCGACCGCCAACACCACCCGGCCGGACGAGCCCGGGTGCAGGCCGAGCAAGAAGTCGTTGTCGGCCGAGATCGGGTACATGCACACGTCCGAACGCACCGGCGGCGCGCCGGCCAGGCCGGGCAGCGTCCCGGCCAGCAGTCCCTGCAACCGGTCGTAGTCGGCGGCGGTGACCGAACGGTTCAGCGCGTCGGGGTTAACCGTGGCCGATGAGCCATCGCGGTACAGCGCCGCCTTGGCCAGGGTTTCGCCCGGCAGGCAAGGAAAACCGTAGAGTTGGGCCGGCGGCAGCTCGGCCGGCGTCGGGACCTCCCACAGGTAGACCGGGAACCGATCCTCAGTGAAATCGGCCGGTTGGGCCGGCTGGAACCAGTGCACGGTTTGGCGCTGCACGCCCAGGCCGAAGCCGTCCAGGTTGGCCAGCCGATCCGCCCAGGCCCCGGTCGCCAGCACCACCTTCGGTGCGCTCAGCTGCTCGCCGTCCGCGCTCAGATGCACGCCGGACGGTCCGAGCTCGATCGACTCCACCGTGGTGTCGAACCACAGCTCGGCACCGGCGTCCACCGCAAGTTCCACGTTCGCCAGCACGGCAGCTTCCGGCCGGGCGTAGCCGGCGCCGGCCTCATACACCGCCACCTGGTCGTCCGGCAGCGTGAACTGGGGAAACCGCTCGCGCATCCCGGCCGGATCCAGCACCTCGTGCGGCAGATTCCACCGGCGTACCGACTCCAGCGTGCCGGCGACCACCTCGCTGTCCGGCCGTCCGATCATCAGCGCTCCGCAGCGGTGGAACAGCTGCTCGCCGAAATCTGCCGACAGCTCGTCCCAGAGTTCATAGGTGCGGGCCAGCAGCGGCACGTAGTCCGGTCGCTCGAAGTAGGCCTTGCGCACGATTCGGCTGGCGCCATGGGACGAGCCCAGGTTGTGGGCCGGCGTGAACTGCTCCAGCCCGAGCACCCGCTGGCCGCGCCGCGCCAGCTGGTAGGCGGCCGAAGAACCCATCGCGCCCAAGCCGACCACAATGACGTCGTATTCACTCATGAACGCCAGCCTGCCAACCCATGCGGATCAGCCTAACCGGCATCCAACAGCCGGTAATGGTTACGGTGTCCGGGTGAGTTGGCTGATCGAATCGGACGAGGACTGGGATCCGGTCGATGAGGCACCCCGCAGCCGGCTGAAGCTGGTCGCGCTGGTGCTCGGTGGTTGGCTGGCGGTCAGCCTGCTGGTCCTGGTCGGGCTGCTCGCCTTCGGCGGCCATCCCGGTAACCGGCACCAGGCCGGCGGTCCGTCGACCTCGAACGCGGCCAGCGGGAGTGGCACACCATCGAGCAAGCCGACCGAGGACTTGCCGGCCGGTTGGGTTCGACAGGCCGGCGACGATCAGACCGACTGCGCAGCCCACTCCTACGGGCAGGTGCAATCCTTCTTCGCCAAGACGCCGTGCTCGTCGGTGCATCGGTTCCTGGCTACCACCAAACAGGGCGAGCGGACCGTGGTGATCGCGGCCAGCATCGTCACCTTCGACACCGCGAACCAGGCCGAGCGCTACCTGGCATTGGTCAACTCCGACGGCACCGGCAACATCAGTGACCTGCTGCGGGAGGGCGTCGGCTACCCAGGCGGACCGAGCAAACTGCCGCCCGCCGCCTTCGCGTCACGGCGATCGGGCAGCCAGGTCTGGGTTGCCGAGGCGGCCTACACCACCGGCAGTTCGAGCACCACCGATCAGACACTTCGGCAGATCGCCCAGCGCGCCACCGCCGGTTAGCTGACCAGCCGGGGGCAGAGAGAAGCCCCGCTGAATCAGGTACCCCCATACCCGATCCCGCGGGGCTTCAATCTCTTACTGCGATTCCCCCATTTGCACCCCCGTGCAGGAAGAACTTTACCGACGTTTACGACGGCTATACAAGCCGCAATCTAGTCACCGACTGATTACTCGGAGTATTGTAGCTGTCCGGTTTAGGCTTATTACAGAACGGGATCCGCAAACCATTTCGCAGATGCCAGCGGCCGTCGCCGCCGAGGTGCAGACTGTCCCTGGCTTTCATCGGCCGACCACGAGGGGACAGTCCATGCGCAGATGGTTGCCATTGATCGCGGTTTGCCTCGGCAGCTTCATGCTGCTGATCGATGTCACCATCGTCAACGTCGCGCTGCCGAGCATGGCGCAGAACCTGCACACCTCGTTCGCCTCGCTGCAATGGGTCGTCGACGCCTATGCGGTCACGCTCGCCGCGTTGCTGCTCGGTGTCGGATCGGTGGCCGACCTGATCGGTCACCGCCGGGCCTACATCGGCGGCCTTGCGCTGTTCGCCGTGGCATCACTGGTCTGCGGGGTAGCGCCGGATCCCGGCGTGCTCATCATTGCCCGAGTGGTACAGGGTGTCGGCGCGGCGGCGATGTTCGCCACCACCTTCGCGTTGCTGAACAGCTCGTACCTAGGCAGGGATCGCGGTGCGGCCTACGGCCTGTGGGGCGCCGTGGTCGGTGCCTCGGCGGCGATCGGCCCGATCATCGGTGGGCTGCTCACCGAAGGCTTGTCCTGGCGATGGATCTTCTTCGTCAACCTGCCGTTCAGCATCCTGGCAATCGTGCTGTCCCTGCGGGTGTTCGACGGCGGCAAGCCACAGCACGGTCTACGGGTCGACCTACCGGGCACCGCGGTGTTCACCCTCGCGGCGGGAGTGCTGACCTTCGCGCTGATCCGGGCCAACGATGACGGCTGGACCAGCACCACCACGTTCGGCCTGCTCGCGATCAGCTTGGTGGCATTGGTGTTCTTCTTCGTCATCGAGGCACGGAGCAAGTCGGCGATGCTCGACCTGGGGCTGCTACGCAACAAGGCCTTCGTCGGCATCCTGATCGCCTCGTTGCTGGTCAACTTCGCCGCCTTCTCCTACTTCACCTACACCTCGATCTGGTTGCAGTCGCTGCTCCGGCTCAGTCCGATCCAGTCCGGCATGACCGGGCTTCCGCTGTCCATCGCGGCCTTTGCGGTGTCAGCCGGGATCGGCCGGTACCTGCACCATCGGGCGCCGGGACCGATCATCGGGACGGGCATGATCCTGATCGGTATCGGCGCGCTGGCCAACGCGGCCCTGGTCAACCGGGATTCCAGTTGGCCGTCGCTGATCCTGGGCTTCTTGATCGCCGGGGTCGGGGTGGGGCTGGCCACGCCGACGCTGAACTCCTCGGCCATGTCGGCTGTCCCGGCGCACCGGGGTGGCATGGCCGCCGGCGCCGTGACGACCGTCCGGCAGCTCGGCTTCGCGATCGGGATTGCCCTGCTCGGCACGCTGTTCTCGACCAGGGCCAGCAGCTCGGTGTCGAAGGCCGGCGTCGCGCACCCGGCCGCCGTCGCGCACAGCTTGGCCGGCGGCCAGGTGCGGGAGCTGCTCGCGCAGGCCGGAAGCCGCCGGGCAGCCCTGGATTCCGCCCTGCACACCGCGGCCGCGGCCGGGCTGGACCTGATCTTCGTGGTGGCCGGGCTAGCCGGCATCGTCGGCGGAATCGCGGTCCTGGTGCTGGTTCGGCCGACCGCCCCGATTGCCCCCGACCCCGAGGTGGCGGCCGCTCCCGCCTGACGATGTGTCCTACGCAATGCGCGCTATAGCCCGCAATTTCCGGGACGAATCGGCAAGCAGACACCGGACATCGCAGGGCGCCGCGGACCATGCGGTCCGCGGCGCCCTGGTAGTGCTAGCTCGAACTAATCCCTCCTACTTCACCGTGAACATGTAGGGGACCTGCGCAATCTGGTCACCGGTGGTGTTGAAGGTGGGGTACGCGAACGACGGCGGGGTGTAGATGTTCAGGATCCCGTTGATGAGCGTGCCGTGCGTACCGACGACCTTCATGGTGACCGTGATGGTCGAGGTCTGGCCCGCCTGAATGGTCACCGGGCTGCCCAGATCGGCGTTCGGGTTCGTGGCAACGGCCCAGAAGTCACCGGTGGAAGAGGTGACGTTCGGGTCGAAGCCCTGCGTCTTCGCAGTCAGGTCGACATGCGAGTTCGCAGTCGGAGCGCCGTTGGAATCCCACGCGCCGATCTCCTCGACGTCGGTGAACCAGACGCCGGTCGAAACCGCGGCATCCTCCTGGGTCTCCTTGACGGTAGCCACCGAGACGGTGCTGCCGTTCTGCGCCGCGTTCAGGTCACCGACCACGTCGATGCCCTGCAGACCCGGGGTGAGCTCCAGAAGCGCCGGGACGTCCGAGACCGCCGTTGCGGTGAGCTTCGTGGTGTTCGGTGGCACCAGGAAGGTCGGCGCGGCGTGTGCGGGCAGCTGGAAGGACTGCGGCCCGAACGGCGAGACCAGCGGGATGCTCTGAAGCGTGGCAAACCGCGGGTCTACCTGGACGTTGATCGGCGCGATACCGGTGTTGGTCACATTCACCTGAGCGGTGATCGTGCTGCCGGCCGGAATCTTGGTGCTCTGCGAGTTGGGCAGACCCGTCGCGGTCACCTGGCTCTTGTTGAACTGCACCGTGCCGGTGAAGTCCTGGGTGAGCGCGGTGCCCGGCACCGGGTTGACCACCAGAATGACCACCCGCCACCGGCCCGGAACCGGGTTGACCGCGGTCATCTGCATGCCCAGCCCCGGCGTGCCGAGGGTGCTGATGCCGGTCGACGGCACGTTGCTGTCGATGGCCTGGGTCTCATCGTTCGGGTCCACCAGCACACCTTCGAGGGTGTACTTCGGGTCGCTGGCGAGCTGGACGCCGACGCTGACGTCCCGCTTGCCCGCCGGCACGTCGAACGCGTAGGTGAAGACCTGCGCGGCCGCCCCGGCCCGCGCGTTACCGCCGGTGATGGTTCCGTTGAAGGTCCCGGTGCCGTTGGTGATCGGGACGATCGAGCGAATGACCACCGGCACCGAGGTCTGGTGCCCGTTCGAGCTGGCGAAGGTGACCGAGTAGCTGGTGTCACCGTTCGACGGAACCGTGAAGGTCGCGGTCACGTTCTTGCTCGCGCCGGCCGCCAGCGTGAACGCCGGCGACGTGAGCTGGCCCACCGGGATGGCGTTCTGGTGGGTGAACCGCAGCGTCACGTTGCCGGTGTAGCCGGTGGCGTTGCCCGGGGTGTAGAGCAACGCGGTCCAGGTGCCGGCGACCGGCGACCGGACGTCCAGGTTGGCGTAGTTCGACACGTTGCTGCCACCCTGCGGCCGGCTGTTGGCCACGTAGGTGCCGGACGGGTCGAACAGGCTGACCCGGACCACCGGCTGGACACCGCCGACCCGCTTCGGGGCACCAGCCCAGATCATCTGCAGCGCGGTCCGGTCAGTGCCGGCCGGAACGGTGAAGGTGACCTTCTTGTAGACCCACGGCACGCCGTTGGTCGGGTACGGGAAGGTCGGGCCATTGCTGGCGTCGATCGACGTGCTGATCTGCTGCACCGCGGTGTTCTGGTAGTCCCGAGTGCCGGCGGCGATGGTCAGCGGCGAGGTGCCGACGTTCTGCACCTTGATGCTGGCCGACTGGCTGCTGCCCAGAGCACCGGCCAGGTCGATCTGGTTCTTCGAGAGGACGATGTTGGAGCCCACGCCGGCCGGCGCCGGGCTGCTGGCACCCGGGTAGGTCAGCGCGGCCTCAACCGCGGCACGCGCGTTCAGCAGGCCAGCGCCCTGTTCGAAGGCCGGAAAGCCCAGGTCGGTGGCGGTGCTGGTCAGGATCCGCTTCACCAGCTGCGGCGACGGCGAGGCGCCACCGTGGGTGGACCGGTAGGCCGAGATCACCAGGGCTGCCGCGCCCGCGGTCAGCGGAGCGGACTGGCTGGTGCCACCGAACAGCTGGAAGTCCGACCTGCCGCCACGGAAGTTGGTGCACTCCGGCGAGTTGGCTTCGCAGGCCGCCCAGCCGGCTTCACCGGGCGCGGTGATGTCCACGGTGCCACCGCTCTGAGTGAAACCACCGGAGGACAGCGAGGAGATCTCGTCGTTGTTCCACTGGCCGTTGCTGAACGCCCGGGCGCCGGCGTAACCGGTCTGCAGGTAGCTCCGGGAGTTGGTGTCAGCGGCCACCGAGATCACGTTCGGGTCGGTGGACGGGTTGCCGATGGTGCTGGTGGTACCGGCGTCACCGGTCGAGACGGTAACGGTGGTGCCGGCGGCGACTGCCATGTCGTTGAACAGCGAGATGGCGCTGCGCGCCGCGGCGTCCGGAACCGGGTTGCCACCGAAGGATTCGTTGAGGACGTCGACGTGGTCGGTGCTGACCGCGTAGTCGATGGCCTGGACGATCGAGGTGGTGAACAGGTCTGACTTCAGGGCGACGATGCTGGCGCCCGGGGCCATGCCGAGGATCCGGATGTTGCAGCCGGCGGGCAGCGGGTAGGCCGGGTTGACGAAGGTCGACAGGTCGTGCGAGACCAGGCCCTGGGCCGCGATCGAAGAGGCGTCACCGAAGGCTTCGGCACCGCCCTCGTCCGGGGTAGGGCCGTCGGCCGAGAACGCCTTGTAGTCGACGATTACGTGGCTGCCGTCAGCGCGGATGAAGTCCGGGTTGTTCGGGTCGATCGCGTCGGCGATGTAGGCGACCTTGGTGCCGGAGCCGCCCGTCAACTGCTGAGCGGTCTTGGCATTCGGGTCGTTGGAGGCGGTGTTGGTGTCTTCCAGCGCTTCCGGCTCCAGCAGCGGGTGGCTCGGGTCGGTCGGGCATACCGCGGAGGACGACGGCACCCCGATGGACTGGGCGGACTGCACCTGGCCGGCGGTCTCAGAGGTCTTCTGCGGCTTGACGACGGCGACCTTGTTGTTCGGAATGACCGCGGCGACCGACGGGTCGATCGCCAATGCGGCGGCCTGGTCGGCCGTCACGGTGGCGGAGAAGGCGTTCGCTGCGGTGTAGTGCTGCACCTTGCTCGGCTTGGCCCCGCCCCGCTGGATCAGCCGGTTGAGGACGGCGTCCTGGGTGTTGGTGGCCTGCGCCCGGCGAGTGTTGACGTGGGCGCGGTCGGCCGGCGTGGCGGTGAGCTGGTCATGCAGGACCACGATCACCGACTGCCCAGCGGTGCTTGCGGCAGTGGGCGCCGCGGAGGCAGGCGCGCCTCCAAGGAACTGGCAGACGGTACCGAGCGCGGTGGCGCTCACCACCGCAGCCAGGATTTTTGACCTGGGTGTATTAACGACCATTTCCGTAGAATTCCCCCTGAACCCGAAGCCATGACGCTCGTCGTCATGACATACGAGCGCGACTATTCCCCGGATTTTCCGACGGCACAAGAGTGAAGTTTTAACTTCCGGTACACACGCTCAGCGGGTACCCAGCTAACGCATAGCGTTTACAGCAGCCGCAGCTTCGGGATTATCGCCTGGTTTGAGAGGGCTCGTACAAGATCGCTAGCGGCTGTGGAACCTAGGCCAGGGCATCGCGTCTATTGGTTGCAACCATGTCCAACCAACCCAATCAGCGGGGGGCGAAACCCTGCGAGAGGAGTTTCGATGAAAGCCAACAGGACAAAGGCAGCCGTGATCGGCACGGTTCTGGCCGGTGGTGCGGCGGCCGCGATATTGGGCTCGTCCGCGCCGGCGCTGGCCTTCTCCTCCGGCGGCCTGACCCTGAATGTCACGCCGCTGTCGCCGGCCACCCTGGTCGACCGCGGCGCGGCGGTGGACGTCCCGGTGGATGTCGAATGCAACGCGACGGGCTTCACCGACCTGACCCTGCAGCTGACCGAGCGGGTGGGTGGGCAGATTGCCACCGGCAGCACCGACGTCTCGGTGGCTTGTAACGGCGGGCACCAGCGGCTGCTGGTCCGGGTTCCGGCCAGCTCGATCACCACCACCTCCGGCCGGCCGTTCAGCAAGGGCCAGGCGGTGGCCACCGCATCGATCTTCGGCTGCAACAACGACACCGGCACCTGTGGCCAGGAGTCGAACAACGACGTCACGATCGAGATCACCAAGTAGCTCGCGGTTCAGCCAGGCTGGGCGGACGGGTCAGTTCGCCCAGCTTCGGCCTATAGACCGCGTTATAGATCGCGGAAGGTGTGGATGCTGGCGCCGAGCTGGTTCAGCCGCTCGGCCAACTGCTCGTAGCCGCGATCGATGACGTAGACGTTGCGCAGCAGCGAGGTGCCCTTGGCCGCCAACATCGCAAGCAGCACCACGACAGCCGGCCGCAGCGCCGGTGGACAGATCACCTCGGTGCCCGACCAGTGGGTGGGGCCCTCGACGTAGATCCGGTGCGGGTCCATCAGGGTGACCTTGGCGCCGAGCTTGGTCAGCTCGGTCAGGTACAGCGCCCGGTTGTCATACACCCAGTCGTGGATCAGCGTCGAGCCCTGAGCGGTGGCGGCGATCAGCGCGAAGAACGGCAGATTGTCAATGTTCAGGCCGGGAAACGGCATCGGGTGGATCTTGTCCAGCGGGGCGTGCAGCTTGGACGGATGCACGGTGATGTCCACCAGCCGGGTCCGGCCGTTGGCGGCCGGGTACTCCGGGCTCTGGTCGAAGGACAGCCCCATGCCTTCCAGCAGCGCCAGTTCGATCTCCATGAACTCGATCGGCACCCGGCACACGGTGATCTCCGAGCCGGTCACGATGGCCGCGGTCACCAGGCTCATCGCCTCGATCGGATCCTCCGACGGCGAGTAGTCGACGTCCCGGCGGATCTGGGGCACTCCGTACACGGTCAGCGTGGTGGTGCCGATGCCGTCCACCCGTACGCCTAGTTCGAGCAGGAAGAAGCACAGGTCTTGGACCATGTAGTTCGAACTGGCATTGCGGATAACGGTGATCCCATCGCTGCGGGCCGCGGCCATCAGGGCGTTCTCGGTCACCGTGTCGCCCCGCTCGGTCAGCACGATCGGCTTGCTCGGCCGGGCGCTCGGATCGACCTCGACCCGATAGCTGCCGGCGCTGGCTTCGACCTGCACGCCGAACGGGCGCAGCGCCGTCATGTGCGGTTCCACCGTCCGGGTGCCGAGCGCGCAGCCGCCGGCATACGGCAGTTCGAAGTGCTTTTCGTGGTGGATCAACGGGGCCAGGAACATGATGATGCTGCGGGTGCGGCGGGCGGCTTCCAGATCCATCCCGGCCAGGTCCAGCACCGCCGGCGGGACGATCTCCAGGTCGTTGTCGGAGTTCAGCCAGCGGGTCCGCACCCCGATGCTGTTGAGCACCTCGAGGATGCGGTGTACCTCTTCGATCCGGGCCACCTTGCGCAGCACGGTGCGTCCCTCGTTGAGCAGCGAGGCGCAGAGCAGCCCGACGCCGGCGTTCTTGCTGGACTTGACGTCGATTTGGCCGTGCAGTTGCCGGCCGCCCTCGACCCGCAGGTGCAGTGGACGGGACCGACCCAGCGAGACGATCTCGGAATCAAGCGCCTCGCTGATCCTGGTGAGTAGTTCCAGGCTGAGGTTCTGGTTGCCTTGCTCGATCCGGTTGATGGCGCTCTGCGAGGTACCGAGCGTCTCGGCCAGCTGGGACTGGGTCCAGCCCCGGTTCTTGCGCGAGTCTCGGATCAACGTCCCGACCCGGCGGGCGTAGTCCTTGGCAGCTCCGACTTCATCGACCATGCCGATCACGATATCTCAGATATGAGTTGCTCCGTGGCTGAAGACACGCGCTGCCTGCGGAAATCGCTAACTTGTGCGAACTCAAATGTCACGTGTGAGATTTTCCGCCGAGTGCGCGGCGGCCAACGCTTGTACCACGCCGGCCAGCTGAGCGCGAATCAAGGGATCCGTGATGGAGCCGTCGGCGGCCAGTTCGGAGCGTCTGACCGGGATCCGGGCACACGCCGCCTCGACGATCACGGTGTCGGCGTAGCTCAGCACGGTGCGCAGTTCGGCATAGGCGCCGGCCGCCCCACGGTCGGAACAGTTGATCCAGCCGACCGGCTTGCCGGACATCTCGCCGCCGCCGATCGTCCAGTCCAGCAGGTTTTTGAACGAGCCGGGCAGCGCGCCGGCGTACTCGGGTGTGCAGAACAGCAGGCCGGCCGACTCGCCGATGGCGCGGCGCAGTTCGGCGGCGGGAGCCGGCAGCGGGTCGACGTCCAGGTCCGGGTTGAAGTGCGGCAGCTCACCGAGGCTCTGGTAGTTCAGCGCCGTGCAGCCGTCCGGCAGCAGCTCGGCCGCGCAGGCCAGCGTCGCGGCGTTGGTAGATCCCGCGCGGACACTGCCGCAGATCAGCATCAACTGGACAGCCATCGACCCACCCTAACCCCGCCGTTTGCCGCACCAGAATCGCCGACCGAACCAGGCCGGCTCAGAACAGCGTGGGATCGTCCGGCCGCAGGGCGCCCTCGATCTGCAGCATCCGCCGCTTGGTCGCGATGCCGCCCGGCGCCGAGAAACCGTGCATCGAACCGTCGGCGGCCAGCACCCGGTGGCAGGGCACCACGATCGGATACGGGTTCTCACCCAGCGCCCGGCCGACCGCTCGAGCAGCGCCGGGCGCCCCGATGCGGTCGGCCACCGCGCCGTAACTGAGCGTCGAGCCGGCCGGGATGGTGCGAGTCACCTCGTAGACCCGCTGGTTGAAGGCCGGCACGCCGGCCGGATCCAGCACTGCCTCGGCCAGCACGCCGTCCGGGTCGCCGGCCCCGGCCAGCAGCGCGACAATCGCCTCGATTACCGCACGTATCGGCTCATCGGTTGCCGAACCAGCCGGGCCGGTGGCGCCCAACCGAGCCGCCATCAGCCGATCGTTGCGGTCCGCACGCGGATCCGGCAGTTGCACCCCGCTGATCCCGGCCGCCGTCCACGCGATGCCGCACCAGCCGAGCGCGGTCTCGAACAGCGCGTAGTCGGCGCGCTGGGCCGGCGGTGCGGTCATGGCGGATCCCCTCGCGGCTGGTGGGTAGTCAAAGGCGTCCCCATCATCGTCCTACCCCGCGCCGACGGTAGCGACCCGACGCACCGACTGGCTGAACCCGCTGGGCGAGGTAAGCCACAGGCCAACACCCCGGTCAGCGCCGACAGCATGCAGTGAGTTTGATTATCCAACCGCTATAAAACGGCACGCTAGCCATCCAAAGTTTGATGTGCAAACCTACATGTGCGAACCTGAACGATGTGGCAGCCGCCCTGGGTCCGGGACCGATCGATCCGTCCGCGCTGCCCGGCCGGCCCTGTTCGATCGCCGCGGCGTTGGACCTGGTCGGCGACCGGTGGTCGTTACTGGCAGTACGGGAGGTGATGTTCGGCAATCACCGTTTCTCCGAGATCGCCCGCAACACCGGGGCGCCGCGGGACCGGTTGGCCGCTCGGCTCAAGGTTCTGGTGGAGGCCGGCGTATTAGAACGCCGGCAGTACCAGGACTCGCCGCCACGCGCGGACTACCACTTGACCACCCGTGGCCAGGCGCTGGCGCCGGTGCTACACGCACTCCGGCAGTGGGGCGACTCCTGGGCGGTCACCGACCCACCGATCGTCCTACTGCACCACGATCACCTATTCGACGCGGAATTTCTTTGCCGCACCTGCCACCAGCCGGCGGACCGACTGGAGCTGGATGAAAGCTCCAACACGTCGGGCTGGGACTTCGCCGGGCCGCTGCAGAACTGAACGCATCGGAGATCGACCAGCGATCGGATCCCGACCGATCGCTGGCGGATCGCAGTACCGATGCCGACCGGATCGCGCGGCCCGGCGAAGGTTTGTTAGCGTTCGGCCGTTGCTGACCTGCGCCTCACATCTTCGGGGGAGACATCGTGCCGATCGGTATGACCAGGATGGCCGCAGGTTGCCTGGTCGTGCTGGCCGGCCTCAGCCTGGCCGGGTGCTCCGGTTCGTCGAAGAAGACGACCGGTAGCGGCACCTTCGCCTCGACACTGCCGAGCGGCGGCGGCCCACTGAGCAAGACCGAGTTCATCTCCAAAATGAACGCCGTCTGCGCGGCGGTCGACACCGAGCGCAAGTCACTGCCGACCCCGTCCGGGCTGGACGACTACCCGGCGATCTCGGCCAACCTCAGCGGGACGCTCCGCATCCTGCCGGCCTTCATCGGCCAGGCCGACAAGCTGGTGAGCCGCTCGCCCGATCGGGACCTGCTGAACAGCAATTGGTTGTCGATCGAGAAGGCCGACTTCGCGACCATCAAGCCGATCGCGGAGCGGATGGTGGTCGACAGCAATGCCAAGGATGCCACCAAGGTGCAGGCCGACGGTGAGGCGCTCAGCAGCGCACCGGACCACAGCGCCACCATCGCCACCTTCATGAGCGGCTACGGCCTGAACAGCTGCGCGAGCCTCGAACAGGATTGAGCCCGGTCAGCCGGTGTCAGCGGCCAGTTCGGCGAGCTTGCCGACGGTGGTCCAGTTCCGGGTGGTGACCGACACCCCCAGTTCCTTCGACCAGGCCAGCTTGGTCACCGGCGAGTCGTTGACCCCGGACGCGCACCACAGGTAGGCGTGCTTGCCGACGATCCGGATCTGGTCGGCGCCGTAATCGGCCTCGGCCACCTTGCGGGCAGCCGCCGGCTTGACCGGGGCGGACAGGAAGCCCACCAGGAATCGGGCCGGGTCGGTGGCGACGTCGGCCAGCGGATTCTCGACCAGTACCCGGTCGAGTTCGGCCTTGGTCCGGGTCATTACCGCGCATTGCACGCCGAGTTCGTCCGCGATCGCGCCCTCGATCCGCTCGGCCGCGCCGGCGACCGCATCGGACGGGCAGCTGAAGACCGCGTTGCCGCTGTTGAGATGGGTGCGGATTTCGTGGTATCCGAGATCGGCCAGCAACCGCCGCAGGTCGGCCATCTGGACCCGCTTGTTGCGCCCGACATTGATGCCGCGCAGTAGCGCGACCATCCGCTGAGCCATCCCGCCTCCCGCCCTGTCGGTGAACCATTGTGCGGCATGCCTGCGGCTACGCTCGCGCTGACAGCGCGGACGAGCGAGAGGCTGGGACGACGAGAGGCACCGGTACCCGCACCGCCGTCGGCCAACTGCTGCTCGCCGGCTGCCTGTGCGTGCTGATCCGGCTACCGCTGCTCGGGGTGCCGCTGGATGCCGACGAGGGTGGTTACGCCTACCTGGCTCGGCGGTGGGCCGACGGTGGCCGGCTGTACGGCCGTACCGTCTGGGTGGACCGGCCACAGGGACTCATGCTCGCCTACCGGCTGATCACCGCGCTGGGTCGTTCGCCGGTGCTGATCCACCTGGCTGCCATCGCGGCGGCCCTGCTATTGCTGGTCTCGGTCGCGGCCGCCGCCGGCGCGCTGGCCGGCCGGCGGGCCGCGGTGCTGGCGGCGGTCCTGGTCGCCGTGGTCGGTGCCGCCCCGCACTTGCAGGGCTTCATGTTCAACGGCGAGCTCGCGGCCGGCGGCTTCGCGGCCGCCTCGGTCGCGGCCGCCTTCGAATATCGACGGGCCCCACGGGGTTGGCTGTTGATCGCCTCCGGAGTGGCCGGTGCGGTCGCCGTGCTAATGAAGCAAAGCGGCTTCGACGGCCTGGCTGCCGCGCTGGTGATCGGCTGGTCGGCCGGTCGGCTGCGCGCGGTGCTCGGCATCGCCACAGGTGCCGTGCTGCCGATCGGCGCGGCGATGCTTCAGGCGGCTCTGACGTCCTGGCACGACTGGTGGTTCGCGATCATCGGCTACCGGCTGGACACCACCGCTGGCAGCCGAGGCGGCGTGTCCGGGCGCTGGCACAACATCGTGACCGACCTGCCCCGGCTCTGGCCGGACCTGCTGCCACTCGGCCTGCTGGGCCTGGCCGGGCTGGCGTTCGTGGTCGTCCGCCGGCAGTACCTACCGCTGCTCTGGCTGATCTTCGCCGGCATCGGCTTCGGCGGCGGGGTGTTCTTCTTCCCGCACTACTGGATGCAGCTGGTCGGGCCGCTGTGCCTGCTCGGCGCGCTGGCGCTGTCGGAACTGCCGGTCCGAGCCGCGGTCGCGCTCACCGTGCTGGCCTGCCTGCCTGCCGCCGGCTGGACCGTCCGGGCGACCGCCGCCGGGCCGGATCGGCGGGACCGGCTGGCGGTGCCCGATACCCGGCTGCTGGCCAACCGCGACATCGCGCCTTGGCTGCGCGAGCACGCTCGGCCCGGTGACCAGCTCTATGCCTTCGTCTCCTCGGCTGACCTGTACTACACCACCGGCCTGCACACCGACTTTCGCTATCTATGGCAGGCAAATATCGAAGCGATCCCGGGCGCGGTGGCAAGCTTGCGGGCCTACCTGACCGGCCCGGACCGGCCGCGCTGGGTGGTGCTCTACCAGCGACCGGACGCGATCGACCCGAGCGGCGGTATCCAACGGGTACTGGACGCCGGCTATCAGCGGGTCGCCACGGTGGACGGCTACTCCATCCTGACCTGGGTATTCACGTACTAGCGGTTTGCGGGCAGGACTTGACAGCGGGCGCGGCCGGCGTCATATTTAACCAGTCACGCAATTAACTAACTAGTTAACTAAGGAACTTGATCGAGGATGGCCACCGATCGGCTCAGCGAGATCTTCGCGGCGCTGGCGGATCCGACCCGGCGAGCCATCCTGGCCCGGCTGTCGGAATCCGACGCCACCGTGAACGAACTCGCCCAGCCGTTCGCGATCAGCCTGCCGGCCATCTCACGGCACTTGAAGGTGCTGGAGAACGCCGGCCTGATCACCCGCAGCCGGTCGGCGCAATGGCGTTCGAGCAGCCTGCGCGCCGAGCCGTTGCGCGAAGCAACCGCGTGGATGGAGCGCTACCGGCAGTTTTGGGACGCCAGCTTCGACCGGTTGGACGCCCACCTCAAGTTGCTCCAGCAGCAGGCCGCGACTGCGCGGCCGACCGACCCGGCGCCGCCCACCGATCCCGCCCACCCAGAGAAAGGCAGCTAGCCATGAACGAAACCACCCGCCAGGAGCTGGTCATCTCCCGCGACTTCGACGCTCCGCGAGAGCTGGTGTACCGGGCATTTGTCGATCCCGATCAGCTGGCCGCCTGGTTCGGCCCGGTCGGTTTCTCGGTGCCCCGCGAGTCGGTGTCGGTCGACGCCCGGGTCGGTGGCCACCAGCGATTCACCATGGTCAATGACAACGACCCGAGCTTCAAGTCGCCGGTCAATGCGACCTTCACCGAGGTCATCGAGAACGAACTGCTGGTCGGCACCGAAGAATGGGACGGCGTGCCCGGCCTGCAGGAGGGCGGCATCATGACCATGCGGTTGGAGTTCCACGACCTCGCCGACGACAGCCAGCCCGGCAAGACCCGGTTGGTGCTGCGGCAGGGCCCGTACGACCCGCAGATGGCCGACATGGCCCGCGAAGGCTGGACCAGCTCGTTCACCAAGCTGGATGCCCTGCTTGCCGGCTGACCCGTAACCCACCTTGCCCAATCAGTGGAAGTTCGGCCACGCCCGCCGTGGCCGAACTTCCACCCGTTGGGCGGGCAGACTTAGCTCGTGCGCTTCAGCGGTTTCGGACCGTACTTCGAGATCACCGAGTACGCCGGTTCGGCACCGGACGGCGGTGGCTGGCGGCCACTGGCGGAACTGGCTACCGACCCGATCGCACTGGCAGCCCGAATCGAGACGGTCCGGGCAACGTTGACGCCGCGCGGCGGCCGGCCGGTGGAACGCCGGCCGGTGGCCTCGGCGGTATTGCTTGGGCTGGCCGCTCGGCTGCTGTCCCCGGCGCTGGCCGGGGCGGTCGTGGCCGGCCGGCTGCTGGATCTCAGGCTGGCTCGGCTGTACTGGCGGCCGTCCCCGAGCAGCGCGTTTCCGCTTGCGGTACCGGCCGATTCGCTACCAGCCGCGACCGACCTGCCGGCCGGCCTGGCCGACCTGATCAGCGGTCCGATCGGGCAGCTGGTTACGACGACCCGCGCGGCCTGCTCGCTGTCACCGCTGGTCGCCTGGGACAACGTCGGCTCGGCATTGAACGGGGCAGCCATTGTCATCGGGCAGCAACGGCCGGAGCTGGCCGATCGGACCTACCGGCTGACCTCGGCAGTGCTCGCGCGGCCACCGCTGGGCATGCCCGATCCCGTGGCCGGACCGAGCTTTCGCCGTACCAGCTGCTGCCTGCTGTACCGGATCGCCGGCCGGGCCGCGGTGTGCGCCGACTGCGTGCTGGTCCCGCGGCTTGCCTAGGGTTGCCGACATGGCAGCTTCGCGGTTCGACCCGGTCTGGACGCTGCTGGACCGGCAGCGCGCCGGCGGCCGGTTCCCCGGCTACGTCGCGGGGATTCGCCAGCACGGACGCACCGAGCTTCGCGCCGGCGGCACGCTGGCCATCGAGGGCCGAGGCCCCATGCGTCCGGACACGATCTTTCGGATCGCCTCGCTGACCAAGCCGGTCGCCGGGGTGCTCGCGCTCAGCCTGATCGGTGACGGCGTCTTCGGCTTGGACGACCCGGTTGCTCGCTGGTTGCCCGAGCTGGCTGCGCCGCGGGTCCTGCGGCACGCCGATGCCGAGCTTTCCGACACGGTGGCCGCGGAACGTCCGGTGCTGGTGCGGCACCTGCTGAGCCTGACCTTCGGCCTGGGCTCGATCCGGCAACCGTCACCGTTGCAGGCGGCCATCACCGAGCGCGGGGTGGGCCCGGAGAAGTTCCCGCCGGCCATGACCAACGATGAGTACCTGGCCCGGATCGGCTCGCTGCCGCTGGCATTCCAACCCGGCGACGGCTGGCTGTATCACACCGGCAGCGACGTGCTCGGGGTGCTGATCGCCCGGGCCAGCGGCAAGCCGGTCAGCACACTGCTGGCCGAGCGGATCACCGGCCCGCTGGGCATGGACTCGACGGCCTTCTTCGCATCTGATCCGCACCGGCTGGCCACCGGCTACCAGCCCGTCGATGGCCGGCTGGAGCTGCGCGATCCGCCGAACGGCGTGTTCAGCCGGCCGCCGATGTTCGAGGCGCTGGGCAGCGGGCTGGTCTCCACCGTCGGCGATTACCTCGCTTTTCTCAGCATATTCACCGATCCGCGGGACGACGTGCTGGCGCCGGAACTGCGCACGTTGATGATTACCGACAGCCTGGACGGCCGGCAGCGGGCCGCCGCGCAGGAGGTGCTGGGACGAGGCCGCAGCTGGGGCCTGCAGGTCGCGGTCACGCTGCCGGCGGCCGGACCGAAGCAGCCGCCCGGCCGGTTCGGTTGGGACGGCGGCTCCGGTACCACCGGCTACGTCGACCTCCGCCGGGACGTTACGGCGGTGCTGTTCACCCAGCGCGGCATGGTCGGACCGTCCTATGACTTCGAGGAGTTCTGGCGGGCAGTACGGCACTGCGCCCGCTGAGCAGTTCATGCGGTCCGGATAGCGCCATGCCAGCGGTGTCCAAGACAGCCGATCGACAGTGGCTGGACCAGCGGGGCGAATCGAGCCCCGCGCACCGAAAGGGGTTCATGCCATGAAGACCGACCAGTCAGACCGTAGATTCCGGTGGCCGCACGCCGCTGCGCTGGTGGCCGGCGGCGCGATCGTCGGCGGGATCGCAGCCGCATCGCTCACGGCGGGTGCGGCCACCAGCACGCCCAGCACACCCGGTTCAAGCTCGTCGAGTTCGAGTTCGAGTTCGTCGAGCTCAAGCTCTGGGAGTTCCGCGCAGCCGCCGGCCGGCGATCATGACCACGGCAGCGCGCCGGTTCGGTCGGATGAGAAGGCAGTCGGTGCCGACATCGCCGCCAAGCTGAAGGCCGCCGCGCTGAAGGCGGTACCCGGCGGGACGGTGTACCGGGTCGAGACCGATGCCGGTGACGGGGTGTACGAGGCGCACATGACCAAGGCCGACGGCACCGAAGTCACCGTCAAGTTCGACAAGAACCTCGCGGTGATCAAGGTGGAGGCGGGCATGGGCAGCGGTGACCCGGCACCGGCGGGTGCTCCGGGCTCCAGCGGCGGCTGACCTACGGTCGTTCCCGCCTCGTCCGACTTCAGGCGGGGACGACCGGCTGCTGCAGTTCAGTCACCCACTGGTCCGGGTCGTCCGGGCATTCCAGGTAGAGCTCGCGCGGGTAGCCGCTGTCCCGGTAGCCGTTGGCCTCGATCCAGCGGGCCAGCACGTCCACCGTGCCGAGCACGTTGTCCATGCTGCCGCGGTGCACGATGGTAGCGGCCTGTTCGCTGCCGGCAAGCTCCAGCACGGACAGGCCGTCCGCCGGCTGCGGTTCGCCGGTGACCGGAATCGCGGCGTGCACGATGACCCGGTCCTCGGCCCCGGGCACCGGCTCGTAGTAGGCGAGCAACGAGCCGGTCGGCTGTAACCGGCTCCCGTGCAGCCGGCGGCCCAGCTCGGCACAGAGTGGCTTGATCACCGGCCCGATCTCTTCCGGTACGAAGCCTTCGGCGATGTCGGTCAATTCGGCGACCCGGACGGCTGGCAGCGGCTTGATCACTACGTCGTCGGACGGCATGTTGCCCTCGCTTTCGATGGTTCGGAGCCTCGCCTCGACTCGGCGCAGTCGGGCACCGTCGGCGGCTAGCGACGCGCGCAACTCGGCCTGCCGCAGCCGAAGCATGCCCCACAGCTGCCGCACGTCGAGCTTCTCGTCCAACAACTCGGCAATCTGATCGAGGCCGAAGCCGAGGTCGCGCAACGCGATGATCCGGTTGAGCTCGGACAGCTGGGACGCCTGGTAGCTACGGTAGCCGGTGAACGGGTCGACCCGGGCCGGCCGCAGCAGCCCGATGGCGTCGTAGTGGCGCAACATCCGAACCGACACCCGGCCGTGTCTGGCGAATTCTCCGATACTGAACATGACGCCTTCCAGTGCACGCCCTGACATGGTGTCAGGGTCAAGTACCGGCTCTCGATAAGCTCCGCCCTATGGGTGAACCGCAGTACCCACCCGAGCTGTTTCGAGGTACCGCCCAGTATTACGCGCGGTTCCGGCCCCGGTATCCGGCCGTGTTGCTCGACGCGGTCCGCACCGCGGTGAACCTCGAGCAGGCCGGCGCGCTGCTTGATCTGGCCTGCGGTACCGGCGAGGTTGCGCTCGCCTTCGCCGATTCGGTCGAGGAGATCTGGGCAATCGACGCCGAGGCCGAAATGATCACGCTCGCTCGCTCGCGGGCTTCCGCTCGTGGCGTCGAGCGGATCCACTGGTTGGTCGGCCGCGCCGAGGACGCCGAGCCGCCCCGGCAACATTTCGGATTGGTGGTCACCGGGCGGGCGTTCCATCGGCTGAATAGACCGTTGGTAGCGCGGCGCTGCCTGGATTGGCTTCGTCCCGGCGGGTACTTCGTCGATCTGGGCGCCGACTCGTCCGGACTGTTCTCACCGTCCGAGCCGTGGCTGGTAGCCGCGGCGGAGGTCTACCGGCAGTGGCTACCTCGATCTGGCCGTTCGGCCCGCTCTTTCGCTACGCCGAAGGCGACCAGCCAGGACGTGCTGTGCGCCGCCGGTTTCTTAGAGGTGGCCAAGTACGAGTTCTCGGCGCGCCAGGTCTGGGAAATCGACCAGTTCATCGGCTACCTCAGCTCCACCTCCTACTCATCGCGGCGGTTCTGGGGCGAGTCGTGGGACGGCTTTGCGCATCAGCTGCGGGAGACGCTGGCCGGCTTCGCCGTCGACGGCTGCCTCACCGAGACCATCAGCGCGTACTTCGTGGTCGGCCGGAAGCCCTGAACACTCGGCTAGGCGCCGACCGCCCCGTCGATCCGCTCGCGCAGCAGGTCGGCATGGCCGTTGTGCCGGGCGTATTCGGAGATCATCCGCAGCATCAGCCAGCGCAACGAGAACTCCGAATCGTCAGCCAGCGCGCGGCCGGTGTCGTCCAGCGATCCAGCCGCCGCGACGATCTCGCGGGATCGGTCGCACTCGGCATGCCAGACCGCGAAGGCCTGGTCGATGTCGCCGTCCAGCCACTCGAAGTCCTGGTCCGGATCCTCGTCGGTGTAGTAGAGCATCGGCACGTCCAGCCGGGCGAACTGCTGCTGGAACCACCACCGCTCCACGCCGGACAGGTGCCGGAGCAGGCCGTGCAGGCTCATCGTTGACGGCGGGACGGTCCGCTCGGACAGTTGCCGGTCGGCAATCCCTCGGCATTTCAACTCAAACGTGGCCCGATGCCAGTCCAGGTAGCTGGTCAGGGTGGTTCGCTCGTCGGCGAGCTTGGGCAGCTTCGGCCGGTCGCCACCTTGCCAGGTCGGGGAGAAACTGCTCGGGACGAAGGGTGCGCTCATCAGCCGAGCATCCCACCGGGCACCGACAAGCACCCAGGTCAGCTAGTCCCGCGAGTGGGCAGTCCCGGCGCGAGTGGGCGGTTGCAACTGCCCACTCGACGCCCAAGTGCCCACTCGCGGAAGGCGGCGACAGCAGCGGCGAGGCCGGGACGTGGGTTATTCGCAGCGCGCGAGTGCTTGCCGCCGCGCGCGGGGTAACTGGCGTAAATCATCTGACGCTCCATGTCTGCGATCTCGGCGAGCATCCATGCTCGCCATAAACTTAACGCTAATTTAGCAGCTAATCCACCGCCATGTGGGTCGATTCCGGTAAATCAGGCGCCGGGATGACCCAATGCACGGCATACGGCGCCAACCAGAGCGCCCCGTCGCCGCCGACCAAAGCCGGTAAGGCCGATCCGGCCGACCCCTCGAAGCCTTGTACGGAGCGTCCGCTGATCGCATCCATACCGTGCGCCAGGCCAAACGAAGCGACCCGGGCCAGCGGGAACGGCCGCCAGTCGCCGGTCACGTTGTACAGCTCGAGCAGCGGTCCGATGGGGTGCGACCGGAGCACCGGCAGCACCCCGGGGTCGGCTGGCTCCAGTACCTCGGCGGCCACCGCGGCATGCAGCTGAGGCAGGCCGGCTCGGCACGCGGCCAGCCGGCGCAGCCGGGCGAACATCTGGCCGGGCACCGAAGTCGGGTCATGCCGCTGCGCAGCCACCGCCCAGTCCATCCGGGGCCGGTGCGTCCACCGGTTGTCGCCGCTGTGACCGTCCTCGGCGGCCCAGTCCGGGTCGTTGGTCAGCGCCAGTTCGTCGCCCATCCAGATCACCGGGATGCCGCCCCAACCGAAGACCAGCGCATAGGCCAGCAGCAGCCGATCCAGCACCTGCTGCTGCGCGGCCGGGTCCGTCCCGGCCCGATCCAGGCCGGCCAGGCTGGCCGCCATCCCGCTGATCCGCCGGTCGCCGGTGGCCGGGTTGGCCTGGAAAACCAGGCCGGTCGCCGGTGAACCCGGGTACCGGCCGCAGTAGTAGTCGGACAGGAATGCCCGGTGGCTGAAGCCGTCCAGGCCGACCGCGGCCGCGTCGGCGTCGTCGATCGCCCAGCCGATGTCATCGTGGCAGCGCAGGTAGCTGATCCAGGCGGTACTGGTCGGGATCGGCGGCAACTGCCGCAGCGCCCGCACCGCCAGCCGGACGTCCTGGGCGGCCAGCATCGACCAGATCTGCACCATCAGGCTGTTGTGGTAGGCGAGGTCGGACAGCTTGCCGTGCCGGATGCCCTGGCCGAGGTAGTTCACCAGCGCGGCCGGTCCGACTATCGCCTCGGCTTTGAAGCTCACCGCCGGCGCCGCGATCCGGGTCAGCGCTCGCAGCACCTGGGTGATCGCGTGCACCTCGGGCTGGTTTTGACAGTCGGTGCCCATCCGCTTCCACAGGAAGGCGATGGCATCCAGCCGAAGCACCTCGACGCCGGCGTTGGCCAGGAACAGCACGATCTCGGCGTAGGCCAGCAGCACCTCGGGATTGCTCCAGTTCAGGTCCCACTGGAAGGAGTTGAAGGTCGTCCACACCCAGGCCTTCAGTTGCTTGTCCCAGCTGAAGTTGCCGGGTGCGAAGTCCGGGAACACCTCGGGCAGGCTGCGCTCGTAGGCGTCCGGCAGCTCGCGATCGGCGAAGGTGTGGAAGAACGCTCGGTAGTACTCGTCACCATCCCGGGCCGCCTGCGCCCATGGGTGCTCGCGGGCCACATGGTTGAGCACCAGATCCAGCACCAGGCTGATCCCGGCCGCCCGGAGCTGGCCGGCCAGCCGGCGCAGATCGTCCATCGTCCCGAGATCGGGACGGACGCTGCGGTAGTCGGTCACCGCATAGCCACCATCGTTGTCCCCGGGTCGTGGCCGCAGCAGCGGCATCAGGTGCAGGTAGCTGACCCCGAGCTCGTGCAGGTAACCGATCCGGTCGGCAACCCCGGCCAGATCGCCGGCAAACCGGTCGGCGTAGGCGGCATAGCCGAGCATCGACGGGGCCTGGAACCAGTCCGGGGCCAGGGTGCGGACCTGATCCAACCGAGCCAGCTCCGGTTCCCGGCTGGCGTAGCCGGTGGCGGCGACCCGGATCAACCGGCCGGCCAGTTGGTCGGCCACCGCGCTGCCGTACACCGCCACCAGGCCGTCGCGCAGATCCGGCCACCACCGGTCCAACCGCAGTTCGAACAGCTCGCGCCGGTGCTCGGGCAGCTCGGCCCAGCCGGTCAGGTCACCCCAGTCGGTTGCCGGCGGTGGACCAGCGTGCTCGAATGCCATCGGGCCATCATGGCCGAGAACGCTTTCTTCCGCAGCAGCCCTGGCGAAACCGCTTTCCGGAGGGCGAGCGGCAGGATGCTGCGCCGACGCAGGGGTATCATGGGCAGGCCAGGTCGAGAGGCGCTGCGACGGGCTGAAAAGGTCCGCCACGCTCGATCTGCCGACCGGATCGCACAAGGCGATCGCAAGACAGCAAGGGCGCCTACCTCCACGAGTAAAGGTGGCTGGTAGGTATGACTTCACAGACCATGGCGGCGGCACGCACCCAGCAACTGCGGGATCTGCTGGACCAGCGGATCGTGCTGCTGGACGGTGCCTGGGGCACCATGCTGCAAGGCGCTCAGCTGAGCCCGGCGGACTACCGCGGCGACCTGCTGGCCGACCACTCGCACGACGTGACCGGTGACCCGGACCTGCTCAGCCTGACCCGGCCGGACGTGGTGCTCGACGTGCACCGGCGTTACCTGGCGGCCGGCGCGGACATCACCACCACCAACACCTTCACCGCCACCAGCATCGGTCAGGCCGACTACCAACTCCAGCACCTGGTGCGCGAGATGAACCTGCGCAGCGCCGAGCTGGCCCGGCAGGCCGCCGATGAGTACACCGAGAGCACCAGCAGCCAGCGGTTCGTCGCCGGTTCGATCGGCCCGCTGAACGTCACGCTGTCGCTGTCACCCCGGGTGGACGACCCGGCCTACCGCGCGGTGTCCTACCAGGACGTCTACGACGCCTACGCCGAACAGATCCGGGCGCTGGCCGACGGCGGGGTCGACCTGCTGCTGATCGAGACCATCTTCGACACGCTGAACGCCAAGGCGGCGATCACCGCCGCTCGCGAGGTGGCACCGCAGCTGCCGCTGTGGATTTCGGTGACCATCGTCGACCTGAGCGGCCGCACGCTGTCCGGCCAGACCGTCCAGGCGTTCTGGAACTCGATCGAGCACGCGCAACCGCTGGTGGTCGGGGTCAACTGCTCGCTGGGCGCGGAGGAGATGCGCCCGCACGTCGCCGAGCTGGCCCGACTGGCCCACAGCTACACCGCCTGCCACCCGAACGCCGGCCTGCCGAACGCCTTCGGCGGTTATGACCAGACGCCGGAGGAGATGGCCGGCCTGCTGGGTGAATTCGCCCGCGCCGGCATGGTGAACATCATCGGCGGCTGCTGCGGCACCGGTCCCGAGCACATCGCGGGCCTGGCCGCGGCGGCGGCCGGGTTGCGGCCGCGGCCGGTGCCGGCGCCGGAACCGGCCACCCGGTTCAGCGGCCTGGAACCGTTCGAGATCACCCCGGACACCGGCTTCGTGATGATCGGCGAGCGCACCAACGTCACCGGCTCGGCCCGGTTCCGCCGGCTGATCGAGGGCGACGACTTCCAGGCCGCGGCCGACGTCGCGCTGGAGCAGGTGCGTGGCGGCGCCAACATCCTGGACGTCAACATGGACGCCGACCTGCTCGACAGCGAGCAGGCGATGACCACCTTCCTTAACCTGATTGCCACCGAACCGGAGATCGCCCGGATCCCGATCATGATCGACAGCTCCCGCTGGTCGGTGCTGGAGGCCGGGCTGAAGTGCGTGCAGGGCAAGGGCATCGTCAACTCGATCAGCCTCAAGGAGGGCGAGCAGCAGTTCCTGGAGCACGCCCGGCGAATCCGCGACTACGGCGCCGGCGTGGTGGTGATGGCCTTCGACGAACAGGGCCAGGCCGACACCGCCGAGCGCAAGGTGGCGATCTGCGGCCGGGCCTATGACCTGCTCACCGAGCAGGCCGGCTTCCCGGCCGAGGACATCATCTTCGACCCGAACGTGCTCGCGGTCGGCACCGGCATCGAGGAGCACAACGGCTACGCCAAGGCCTTCCTGGACGCGCTCCCGCTGATCAAGCAGCGCTGCCCGGGCGCGCGGATCAGCGGCGGCATCTCCAATCTGTCCTTCTCCTTCCGCGGCAACGACGTGGTGCGCGAGGCCATGCACTCGGCCTTCCTGTACTACGCGGTGGCGGCCGGCCTGGACATGGGCATCGTGAACGCCGGGCAGCTGGCGGTGTACGCCGACATCCCGGCCGACCTGCTCGAGCTCGTCGAGGACGTGCTGTTCGACCGCCGGCCCGATGCCACCGACCGGCTGGTCAGCTTCGCCGAGACGGTGAGCGGGTCCGGCACCAAGCGGGTGGTCGACCTGTCCTGGCGGGAGGCGCCGGTCGAACAGCGGCTCTCGCACGCGCTGGTGCACGGCATCGTCGACTTCATCGAAGAGGACACCGAGGAGGCGCGGCAGGCGGCGGCCCGTCCACTGGACGTCATCGAAGGTGCCCTGATGGACGGCATGAAGATCGTCGGCGACCTGTTCGGCTCGGGCCGGATGTTCCTGCCGCAGGTGGTCAAGAGCGCCCGGGTGATGAAGCGGTCGGTGGCCTACCTGGAGCCGTTCATGGAGGCGGAGAAGGAAGAGGCCCGGCTGGCCGGCCGGATCCAGGCTGACCGGGGCCAGGGCAAGGTGGTGCTGGCCACCGTCAAGGGCGACGTGCACGACATCGGCAAGAACATCGTCGGCGTGGTGCTGGGCTGCAACAACTACCAGGTGGTCGACCTCGGCGTGATGGTGCCGGCCGGCAAGATCCTGGACACCGCGGTCGCCGAGGGCGCCGACGCGGTCGGGCTGTCCGGGCTGATCACGCCGTCGCTGGACGAGATGGTTAACGTCGCCACCGAGATGCAACGGCGGGGGATGAACCTGCCGCTGCTGGTCGGCGGTGCCACCACGTCCCGGCAGCACACCGCGGTGCGGATCGCACCGGCGTATGAGGCCACCACGGTGCACGTGCTGGACGCCTCCCGGGTGGTGGGCGTGGTGTCGGACCTGCTGGACGAAGGCCGCGCGGCCGAGCTGGCGGTGCGCAACCGGGCCGAGCAGGAGCGGCTGCGCGAGCAGCACGCCGGTCGTCAGCACGCCAAGCAGCTCAGCCTCCAGCAAGCCCGGGACAACCGCGAGCAGGTTTCCTTCGATGACCTGCCGGTGCCGGCCTTCACCGGCGTCCGGATGATCCAGCCGGATCTGGCCACGCTGCGGGAGTTCATCGACTGGCAGTTCTTCTTCCTGGCCTGGGAGCTGAAGGGCAAGTTTCCGGCGATCCTCGAACAGCCGGTGGCCCGGGAGCTCTACGACGACGGCAACGCGCTGCTGGACGAGATCATCGCCGGCGAGCTCTTTCAGGCCCGGGGCGCCTACGGCTTCTGGCCGGCGCACTCGGAGGGGGATGACATCGTCGTCGACATCGCCGAGCTGGGCATCGGCCCGAGCGTCCGGCTGCCGATGCTGCGCCAGCAGACCGAGAAGCCGGACGGGCGGGCCAACCGCTGCCTGGCCGACTACCTGGCACCGAACGCTGACCACCTCGGTGGGTTCGCGGTAGCCATCCACGGCGCGGACGAGCTAGCTGCCCGGTACGAGTCAGAGCTCGATGATTACCGGGCGATCATGGTGAAGGCTCTGGCCGACCGGCTGGCCGAGGCGTTCGCCGAGTACGTCCACCTGCAAGCCCGCCGGGCCTGGTTCGAACCGGACGCGGAGCCGGAGTTGGCCGACCTGCACGCCGAACGGTTCCGCGGCATCCGGCCGGCCTTCGGCTACCCGGCCAGCCCGGACCACACCGAGAAGCGGCCGCTGTTCGAGCTGCTGGACGCCAAGCAGCTGGACATGGACTTGACCGAGTCGTTCGCGATGACCCCGGCCGCCAGCGTCAGCGGCCTGATCTTCGCGCACCCGGACTCGCGCTATTTCACGGTGGGGCGGATCGGCAAGGACCAGGTCGAGGACTACGCCGAGCGGCGGGGCATGGACGTCGCCGAGGTGGAGCACTGGCTCCGTCCGAACCTGGCCTACTCCCCGGACTAGTTCGTTGGATGTGGCTCGAGGTTGGCGTTGTGCCGCGGGGGGCGTTGGCATTGTGCGGCCCGAGCAGGCGGTTTTCAGCGCGAAAGCCGCCTGCTCGGGCCGCGCAATGCGGTCAGGGTCAGGGGCGGTAGTCGGCGAGAAGTTGGTGGAGTTCAGCGGCCGATGTTCGGGCCAGCGCCCCGCCGGTGAACCGCTCGTCTCCGGTGACCTCGGCCAGCACCGGCACCGGCGGCCAGCCGACCGGATCGGCTGAACCATGGCCGGTCGGACCATCGTCGGTCGGGTCGTCGCCGGCCAGGTCGTACTCGGCCAGCACCAGGCCGGCCAGCCGGCCGGTGAACACATCCACCGCCAGCTCCGGCCCGTCCCACTGCAACAGGGTGCGGGTCTTGGTCAGCTCGGCGGCCGGTAGCCCGGCCAGCGCGGCGTACTCCGCCTCGTCCAGGTACAGGCTGGTGTGCGCCACCGCCGGCGGCGAGCTGCCCGGTTCCCGGATCTTCTGACCGAGCTTGCGCACCACCGGCTCGCCGGAACGCCGCACCAGTCGTAGCCGCAACCTGGTGCCGGTGAGGTAACGGTCGTGGATGTGGGCGGCCGGACCGGTTGGGTCAGCCGGCGGGCCGGCGAGCAGGAACCGGCGTTCTCGTTCCCACCGGGCGTACTTCATGCCCATCAGATCATCAGGTAGGAGTAGGCCTGGCCGCTCAACCGGCCGAGCAACGCTTCCAGCGCGGCCTCTACCGCCAGCGGCCGGTCCGGCGCGTCCGAGCCGAGCTCGGTTAGCCGGCCGATGGCGAGCGCTAGCTCCGGGTCGACGTCCCCGCAGCCAAGCCGAGAAACTTCAGCCGGAATCAGCTCATTGCCGTACCGGCCGGCCAGCTCGGCAATCAGGTCGAGCGCGTCGAGCAGCCCCGGCGGACGGATCGCCAGCAGCTCGGGCAGCGCATCGGTAAGCGCCTGCAACGCCCGGTACCCGGTGATCGGTTCGTAGGTGGTGGGCCGGATGGTCTTTACTATCCGGTCGAGCTTCAGCGCCTGGCCGCGGGCCAGCACCAGCAACGCCGCCGCCAGCCGGTCCGGCTGCAACCGGCCGTCCCCAGCGGTTGCCAACCAAGCCTCGGCGGCGACGCCCCGAGCTTCGCCACCCTCGGCCTGCAATGCCACCAGCAACGCCAGGTGGGCGATCGGGCCGAACGCGCCGGTCGGGCTGTCGAGCACCGAGGCGGCCGACGGGGCGCCGGCATTGCTTCCCGAGGCCGGACGAGCCAGCGCCATCAGCAGGTGCGCGCTGAGCAGCTCGTGATGCCAGGGCGCGATCATCGACCAGAGCGCTGGTTGCTGGTCGTATTCGAAGAAGCCGAAGTCCCCGATGATCCGCTCGAACCGGCCGAGCGGGTCGTGCAGGTCGGTCAGCACCGACCAGATACCGCCGGATGCAGCGGTGCTGACGCTGTCGGCCAGCTCGGCCAGTACCACTGGCTTGCCGCGATCCCGCTGAAACTGACCACCGGACGGCACGCCCAGCACCGGCCGCAGCGCCGGTTGCCGGCGCTCCGCCAAGCGCTGTTCGGCCGATTGGTGTTCGGCGTAATACCGGTGAAGCCGCTCGGCAAGCGGTGCGCACGCCGCTCGGGCCTCGCGCCAGAAGTCCTCGGCCAGCCCACGCGGCAACCGCAGCGCGGCCAGCTCGACATCCACGGCCAGCCGATCGGTGGTGGCCGGCTGGCCGACCGATCCGGAGCGGTACCCGCGCAGCCGGCGCAACAGCACCTCCGGCTCGACCGCGCCGCTGAGGTGGGTGGGTTCGGCCAACAGTTGCCGGCCGGTCCCGGTCGAGATCAGCCGGGTGCACTCGGCCACCTGCAGTCCGAAGACGCCGGCCAGCCGGCTCGGTGGCAGGTGATCCGGCGAGCTCAGCCACTCGCCGCGGCCACCACCCTCGGCTTGAAAATGCCGGTAGTCCATCCGCCACCCGGTGCCCCAGGAGAAGGCCAGCGCGGCCAGGTAACTCCAGCCCGGATGCCGGCCGGCGGTGTCGGCATGCGGCACGCTGCGCGACCACGCCCGGTCCAGCAGCGGCGCCGCCATCGTCGTCCGGTCGCTCAACGGCAGTCCGGCGGTGCGCACCGCGGCGGCCAGTACCCGCTGGACCAGCGCCGGGCTGCCGTCGTCCTCGATGAGTTGGTGGAAAAGCCGCACCAGCTCGACCGGATCGTTGATCGGCGGCGGTAACCGCACCGAGCGCACCGGGGCCAGTTCGGCTATATCGGGCACCCGACCCTGCCGGGCCGCGGCGCGCACTGCGGCCAGCCCGATCCGGTCCGGGTATTGCTCGGTCAGCTCCAGGGTGATCAGCCGTTCCAGTTGCGCGACGACCCGGGCCGGCGGTGTGGGCGAGCCGACCGGACCAGCCCGACCACGGGCCGACCGCCGGACCAGCCCGGCCTCGATGAGCAAGCCGACGCCGGCCCGGGCGGCCTCCGGCGCCTGCCGGCTCCACAACCGGACGAACTCCGCCAGCCACGGCGGCTTGCGCGCGGCTAGCACCCGGGCCAGCGGCTCGGCCGGCGGCTCCCAGCCGTCCAGCGCGTCCACCGCCTGCTGCGCGCTGGTGGCCGTTCCCACCCCGGCCAGTCGAAGTGCCTGCCGGCAGGCGTCGTCGGCCAGGTCCGGCTCGGTGAGTTGCTGTGCTCGCAGCAGGTCGAGCCGTTGCCGAACCAGCGGGTTGGCGGCCAGCCGCTCGGGCTCCGAGGCCGCCAACAGCCACTGCAGCACCGTCGACGGCAGCTGTCGACCGGCCGGGTCGACGCTCGCCTCGATCAACTTCACCAGCGATCCCGGCATCCGTCTCACCCGACGGCCACCTGCGCGATCGATGCCATCACCCAAAGCGTAAGACCCGGCTTCCCCGGCCGACCAGGATCGTACGGGTCCGCAGCACCTGGCCGGTCGTTCAACCGCGGTTGAAGGCGAACAGCAGACCGGACGGATCCAACGGCTCGGGACGGCCGGTGAACCGGTGCACGCCGACCGTGAACAGCATGCCCGGCGGCGCGTGGAAGGCCAGCTCGCGGAAGCCGGCCTCGGCGAACCAGCCGCGCACCGCCGGGGTCAGATCCGGAGCGGGGCGGCCGTCCAACCAATCGGGTAGGTGGCGGCGGATCAGTCGCAGCCGCTGCGACAGTGCCGAGTGCGGGTCTTGGTAGGGCTTATGCCAGGCCAGCCAGTCGGTCATCGTCCGAGTGTGTCAGCCGCTACGCTGACCGAACGATGGCAGGCAGCGAACACGGCGGGCTGAGCTTCGCCGGCCTGGTGTGGCACAACGTCGGGGTGAAGAAGCTTCGACTGACCTTCGCATCGCTGGCGGTGGCGACCGGCGTGCTGGCGGTGGTGACGCTCAGCGTGGTCACGCACAGCCTGCGTACCAGCGAGTTGGCGATCATGCAGACCGGCGCGGCCGATTTCACCATTGCTCAAAAGGGCGTCTCGGACCTGCTCAACAGCAACATCGACCAAGCGACCTTGGATCGGATCGGCGGCTACCCGCAGGTCAGCGCCGCGACCGGGGTGCTGCTTGCCACGACCAGGCTGAACGCCGCCAACCCGCTGTTCCTCGAGATCGGCATCCGGCCGGCCGAGCTGGGCAACTTCGGGGTCACCGTGGTAGCCGGCCAGCCGTTCGCCGCCACCGCCACCGATCAGGTGATGCTCGGCTACCGGGCCGCCGGCAACCTCGGCAAGCATGTCGGGGACAGCATCGTGATCGATGACCTGACCTACCAGGTCACCGGCCTCTACTCCACCGGCCAAGCGATCGGCGATGACGGCGCGATGCTCCCGCTGATCCCGTTCCAGGCCACTCAGCGCCAGCCGAGCGAGCTGACCCTGGTCTTCGTCCGGGCCGATCCTGGGACGGATATCGACAGCCTCCGGGCCCGGATCGAGCGGGATAACCCGCAGCTGGTGACCGTGCGGACGAGCGCTGACTTCGGCCGGGCCGACCGCAGCCTGTCGTTGATCAGCGCCGGCGAGACCGGCAGCAGCATCCTGGCGATCGGCGTGGGCGCGATCATCGTGATGACCACGATGACAATCACTTTCATCGAGCGCACCAGGGAGTTCGGGGTACTCGCGGCGATCGGCTGGACCCGGACCCGAGTGATGGGCATGGTGATCGCCGAGGCATTGACCATCGGGCTGATCGGCGCGGCCGGCGGTGTCGCCCTCTCCTTCGCCGCCACCCAACTCATCGGGCAGCTGCCCAGCCTGGTGGGCATCCTGCACCCGGTCTACACCGCGACCGAGTTTTGGCGGGCGCTCTACACCGCCGGGGCGATGAGCCTGCTCGGCGGTTTCTACCCGGCGGCCCGAGCCGCCAGGTTGTCGCCGTTGGAGGCGTTGCACCGTGAGTGAACCGGCCATGGTGTCGGTTCCCGCCGTGGCCGGCGCTGAGGTCGCGGTGGCGGTGCACGAGCTGTACAAGCACTTCGACGGCGGAGTGGTGCACGCGCTGAACGGAGTCACGCTGACCGTGCGGCGCGGTGAGTGGGTTGCGGTCACCGGGCCGTCCGGGTGCGGCAAATCCACCCTGCTTCATCTGCTGGCTGCCTTGGACTCGCCGACCTCGGGCACCGTGGAGGTACTCGGCGCGAACCTGGCCGAGTTGGGCAACCCCGCCCGGTTCCGCCGAACGCGAGTGGGCCTGGTGTTCCAGTTGCACAACCTGCTGCCGCAACTGTCTGCGCAGCAGAACGTCGAAGTTGCCATGTTCGGCGTCACCCGCGACCGTCACCAGCGAGCCGTACGGGCTCGACGGCTGCTGGCGGACGTGGACCTGGGCGGACGCGAGCACCGTCGCCCATCCCGGTTGTCCGGCGGCGAGCGGCAACGGGTGGCAATCGCCCGCGCGCTGGCGAACGACCCGCCGCTCCTGTTGGCCGACGAGCCCACCGGGAGTCTGGACACCGACTCGGTGACCAGGGTGATCGAACTGGTGCGGCAGTTGCGGCGGGACCGGCCGGAGATCACCGTGGTGATGGTGACCCACGATCCGCGGGTGGCCGGCGCGGCGGATCGGATCATTCACATGCGCGACGGCCGGATCGTGCCCGCCTCGTAGTCTCAGCCCATCACTTGGTGGCGAAAGCGATGGGGACGTCCGCCTCCTGACTGGGTGTCAGCGAGGCTTGGGTCACTGATACCAGGCATGGCTGCTTGGCGCTGCAGACGATGTTGTTCCCGCCGAACGGCCCGCGCAGCACGGTCAGCACAACGCTGACCCGGCCCACCCCGTCGGCAGTCGTCGGAGTCATCCCGGTCAGGTTGCAATCACCCGGTCCGGTCTTGGTGCCCTTGTCGGCACACTCGATGACCTGGAGCGACTCGCCGGGTGTGAAGCCGGATCCGTCGACCTGCACCCGCTGCCGATCGGCCAGGCCGGTCGCCGGCGTGACCTTCGCCGACGGTTGCCCGGTCGCCGGGGACGAGTTGCTCTGCCCCGAGGTGACCGTGGCGGTCGGCGCTGACGAGCTGGTGTGCACCGGTGGCGCCGCGGTATGCACCACGACCGAGGAGCTGCCACCGCAGGCGGCGAGCACCAGGACCGCAAGCACCGCCGCGGCGGCTGGCCAGCGGCGGCGTTCCGGTGCTCGAGCGGCTATGTGTGTCACGGCACAATCCTCTCCGGAACGATAACGGCCGGACCGTCCGGATGGGAGATAATCGGGCGCATGCGAGGGGAAGGTTTCGAGAACATGGCCACCGTGCTGGTCAATCCGGCCGTGCTCGGTGACTTCGAACTGGACCTGATGTCGCATGACTTTCGGGTGTGGGCGGTGCACGCCACCACGGTATTTCCGGACCCGGCGCAGGCGGCCATGCAGATCCGGCGCGCCCTGATCGACTGGAGCAACGGGCGGTGGGCGGTAGCCGCCGACTGGACGGTCGTCTGGATCACCTTCGGCGAGAGCTGGCTGGACGGCGACAACCCGATCCCCTGGCCGGCACACGCGGCGTTGTGGAAAAAGCTGGCTGAGTACGCCACCAACGTCCGGTACAACCTCGGGCTGGGCGGGGTGCCGAGGCTCGGCGTGCCGCGCGAGGCGCGCTAATCCGGGCGGCTAGCGCTAGTCCGGCCGGCTGGCGCTAATCCGGCCGGCAGGCGCGATCCAGCCGCTCCCCGCGCAGGCCGACCAGGTCGTGGTCCCAGAACACCTGCGGGTAGACCAGCGTCCCGGTCATCCAAGGTTGGTGGGCCGGTAGCTGGATCACTTGGAAAGCCACCGGCGGGATCCGCAGTGACGGCCGCCGATAGCCGAGTGCGGCGCCGGCAGTGAAGCCCAATCGCCCGTAGTAGGCCGGGTCGCCTTCCAGGAACAGCGCCGGGACGTCTCGGGCGGTCAGCAGTTCGATCGCGCGCCGGACCAGCGCGCTGCCGACGCCTCGCCGTTGCCAGCGGGGCAACACGCCGAGCGGGCTGAGCACCTCGACGGTGACCAGCTCGGGCAGGGCGTCTACCAGGGCGGGCGTGCACATCAAGTGGCCGACCAGGGTGCCGTCCATCTCGGCGACCAGGGACAGACCGGCGGACGCGGTGACCAGGTGGCGCAGATCCGACACCAGCCCGGCGACCTGCTCGCCATGCGTGGAGTCCTGCGCACCGAAGGCCAGCCGGTGCAGGTTCAGCACCTCGGCCTGGTCGGCTGCACGCTCTGCACGTATCCGCACGCTGGCAGCCAAGCACCTCGGTCAACCGAATTGCCGCCAACCCACGCCGAGGGAGGCGCTGGCCTCACTCGTCGCTCTGTCGCCCGCCTCCGCCAGCGGGAGACGGATCCAGGACGGTGAAACTGGCAGTGGCCCTGTCGTCGTCGCCGATATCGAGTTGCCAGGTGTACCGACCGGGCCGAAGCGGCAGCGGCGGCACCGGCACCGCGAAGGGCAGATCGAGGGGGGTGCCAGCTTTCAAACCGGGCGGTCTACCGACTTCCAATGTTGCTTGGAACGCTAAGGCTTGCTCTTGGCCGGTCAGGGGATTGCTCTGCTTCACCGGGTGCCCGTCAGCGTCAACGAGTTGCAGATGGAGGGGCATCTGCTGGTTGGCTCTGTCCCAAGGCACCTTGAGCAAGCCGACGACTGCAGACAGAGGAGTTGGAGTGCCGGTAATCGACCAGCCCGCTCCGAGCATGTTCACTTTGCCGCCTGCAACCTGCGCCGCATCGGCCAAGATCAACTGAACCTCAATAGGCGACGCCATCAGTGAGCAGCAGACAGCCCACTCGACTGGCTAGGCGTGAATGACCAAGGAGGCATCGTCAAGCGGACTTCCCCACCGCTATTCGCGCGATTCGCACCGCTGCCAGCCAGAAATCCGGTGCCGCGTGATATCAACACACGGACTCCGCGTGTGCCATTGCTAGGAGGCGCGGTCACGCCCTTGTCCCCGGCCTTATAGGCAGCCACCGCGTCCGCTACCGGCTCATCGGGAACAAAGAAGTCGTCAGTGCCCACTTCTGCATCCTTCCACTCATGCCTTAGACGCGGTAGGCGCTGCCTAAGTTCCATACTTCAGGGTCATCGGTAGGGAAGAGGACTGTTAGTACCCGGTGATTCCCTATTGTTACCATGATCATTGCTCGAAACCCATACTCAGGGTGAACATCGGACGAATAGGTTAGGCCGGGCACGGCTTGTATCTCTCGACGGACCTCTTGGACATCTAAGCCATGCAGCGATGAAATTTTCTGAGCGGTCGCGTCGCTGATCCTCAGCACGGCTATCCATATCGGTTCGGCCACCGTCAGGCGTCAGCGGACCTGTCATCGAAGCCCGAATCACGCCGCCGCGAGGGAGGCGTCCGCAGCAGCTTCCGTAGCACGAAGGACACCCGATCAACGCGGCCTAGAGGCCTGTGGCTCTCCCAATCGTCCTCCGCAGATTTGCGGTCCTGATCGGCGTCGCGATTGGCTCGCATGGCGGCCAGGAACTCATCGAGCTCCAGGTCAGATTCGAAAATCTCGGGGGCGGCCAGCTCCTCGACCGACTGGATCGGCCGGACATCACGCATAAGTTCGTCGACGGTGGCCGCCGACCTCGCTGCTTTCGGCACGCCATCATCACTCGTCACGATCACTCCCTGTCGGCTTCGCGTCAAGTCTGCCATCACCGAACGACAGATCAGCTAAGGGCCAGCAGCGACGACGCCGTTCAGCAACTCAACTCTTGGCGGCAGCCTCGACCAAGGCGTCCACGTCCTCAAGAGTGATCGGCGAGCCGGGGAAGGACGCGATCACCCGCAGCGGCGTCGGCAACATCATCCGGTCGGCCTCCAAATCCGGGACCACGCCGTCCTTGCTGATGGCCGCCAGCAGCAATGGACCGCCCACCGGATCGGCCAGCCAGGCCTCGAACGGAGCGTCGGCGGTCAGCTCCGGTCCGACGAACTCACCGTCCAGAGTCAGGTCAGCCTGCAACCGCAGGTCCCGCGAGGACGCTCCGACCGCAATGGTGAACCCGCCGGCCTCCAGTACCCAGCGGTTCTTGCCGGGGTGGAAGTAGCTGAAGTCCCGGGCGGTCAGCCGGATCATCACATCCGTCGACTCCCCGGCGGCCAGCGCCACCTTCGCGAACCCCTTCAGCTCCCGCGGCGGTCGTTGCAGGTAGCTGCCGGGCTGGCCGACGTAGACCTGCACGACCTCCTTGCCGTTCCACTGACCGGTGTTGCTGACCGTGACGGTGACGTCTACCGCCAGCTCGTCCCCCGAGCCGGAAACCACAGTGCGCAAATCCCGGTAGGAGAAGCTGGTGTAGCTCAGGCCGTGCCCGAACGGGTAGCTCACCGACAGCTGCTTGGCGTCGTAGTAGCGGTAGCCGACGAACAAACTCTCGCCGTATCGGACGCTGCCCTGCTCACCGGGAAAGTTCAGGTAGCTCGGGGTGTCGGCCAGCCGGCGCGGGATGGTCTCGGTCAGCCGACCGGACGGAACCGCCAGGCCGAACAGCAGGTCGGCGATCGCGCCGCCGCCGGCCTGGCCGAGCAACCAGCCTTCCAGCACCGCCGGGACCTGGTGCTGCCAGGCGTCCACCGCGACGGCCGAACCGTTGGATAGCACGACCACCACCCGGTCGTTGTAGGCGGCCACCGCGTCGATCAGCGCCAGCTGGTCAGCCGGTAGATCAATGTGCGAGCGGTCGAAGCCCTCTGCCTCGGCGATCGGCGGCAGCCCGACGAACAGCAGCACGGTGTCCGCGCCCTGGGCGGCCACCACCGCCTCAGCCAGCAGCGCCTCGGCATCGCCGGTCTCGTCGATCGGGTAACCGGCGACGAAGGTGACGGTGTTGCTCGCACCGACCGTCCGCTCGATCTCGGCCAGCGCGGTGTCCAGCCGGGTCGGCGACACCAGCGAGCTGCCGGCGCCCTGGTAGCGCGGGGTACGGGCCAGCTCGCCGATCACCGCGATCGAACCGGCGCTGTCCGGGTCCAGCGGCAACAGCGCACCGTCGTTCTTCAGCAGCACCGCGCAGTCGGCGGCGACCTCCCGGGCCAGCCTGTGGTGGGCGGCCACGTCGTAGTCCCCTCCCTGCGTCACCGCGGGCAGCACCCGGTTGAGTAGCTCGAGCAGCCGGCCGACCGAGCGGTCGAGCACCGCCGGGTCCAGCCGTCCGGACTCGACCGCCTCGATCACCGCGTCCACCGGACGGCTGCCGCCACCGGGCATTTGCAGATCCAGGCCGGCCGCCAGCGATGCCACCCGGTCCCGGACCGCTCCCCAGTCCGACATCACCAGGCCGGCATATCCCCACTCGTCGCGGAGCAGTTCCGACAGCAGCCAGTGGTGCTCCGACGCGTACACCCCGTTGATCCGGTTGTAGGAACACATCACCGTCCATGGATCGGCCTCGGTGATGATCCGTTCGAAGGCGGGCAGGTAGATCTCACGCAGCGCCCGCGGGTCGACCTCGGCGCTGACCCGCATCCGATCGGTCTCCTGGTTGTTCACCGCGAAGTGCTTCACCGAGCCGGCCACGCCCTGGCTCTGGATGCCCCGGATCAGAGCGGCGCCCAGCACCCCGCTGATCAGCGGGTCCTCGGAGAAGTACTCGAAGTTGCGACCGCAGAGCGGTGAACGCTTGATGTTCACGCCAGGCCCGAGCAAAACTCCCACCCGCTCGGCCCTGGCCTCCTCGCCCAGCGCCACCCCGACCCGCTCCACCAGTTCCGGATCCCAGGACGAGCCGAGCGCCGCCGCGGTCGGAAAGCAGGTGGCCGGCACGCTGCCCTCCAGGTCCACGTGGTCGGCGTCCTCAGCCTGCTTGCGCACGCCGTGCGGGCCGTCGGTGAGCATCACCGCGGGTACCAGGACGGTGTCGTCCCGCCGTACCTCGCTGCTGTTCCAGAAATCCGCGCCGGTGCACAGCGCCGCCTTTTCAGCCAGCGTGAGTTCGGTCAACAGCGCGACGGTGTCCAGCGGTCGGGTCACCGCTTCACCGTAGAACGGCCGGCGCCGGAGCTCGTACTCCAGGGGTGCCAGAAGCTGCGGACGCGCATTGACAACCAAATGGTTGACAAAGCAGCGAGCGCTGGGGCAGACTCTCGTTATCAACCGATTGGTTGTGGAGGTGGAATGGCTGACCAGCTGTCTCGGCTTTTCGGCGCCCTGGCCGACCCGACCCGGCGCGACATCGTCGCCCGGCTGGCGGTCGGGGACGCCACGGTGGGGCAGCTCGCCGGCTTTTACGAGATGAGCCAGCAGGCGGTCTCCAAGCACCTGAAGGTGCTGGAAGGTGCCGGCCTGGTCACTCGCAGCCAGGACGCGCAACGCCGGCCGGTGCACCTGGATTCGGCAGTACTCGCCCTGATGACCCAGTGGATCGAGCGTTACCAGAAGGCTGCCGAGGAACGGTATCGCCGGCTGGACGCCGTGCTCGCCGCCATGACCGACACCGACGACCCGCAGGAAGGAACCACATCATGAGCACCGTAACCAAGGCCCGGATCGAGGCCGACCCGGCGCTGCCGATCATCCGCATTACCCGGGACTTCACCGCAAGCCCCGAGCGGCTGCTCCGGGCGCACGTCGACCCGGAGCTGTACGCGCGCTGGGTCGGCCCGGACAGCCTGACTACCCGGATCGACTACTGGGACGCCCGGACCGGCGGCAGCTATCGGTTCGTGAACGTCCGCGGTGACGAGGAGTACGGCTTTCACGGCTGCTTCCACGAGCTGCGTTCGGACCGGATCGTGCAGACCTTCACCTACGAGGGCGAGCCGGACGGCGTCGCATTGGAGACGCTGCGATTCGAAGACCTCGGGGACGGCCGGACTCGGCTGCACGTGCAGATGCTGTGCGACAGCTTCACCGACCGGGACGGCTGGCTGGCCAACGGCATGGAGGTCGGAGTCACCGAAGGCTACGCCAAGCTGGACGGGCTGCTGGCCGACGGGGCGGTCTGACATTCTGGCCGGATGCAAGATGAGCCGATGGCCCCTGAGGAACGCGACGGCGTCGAGCTGACCCACCTGGACCAGCCGCTGTTCGACGGCTCCGGTGCCACCAAGCGCGACCTGGTGGACTACCTCGACGCGGTGTGCGACCGGATCCTGCCGGAGCTGACCGACCGGCCGCTGTCGGTCATCCGGATCCGGCCCGGCCAGCCGCCGTTCATGCAGAAGAACGTTCCCAAGTACACCCCGGACTGGATATCCACGGTGACCATATGGGCCGAGCGGTCCCGCCGCGAAGTGTCCTACGCGCTGTGCAACGACCGCCGCACGCTGCTGTGGTTCGCCAACCAGCGCGCGGTGGAATATCACCCGACGCTGTACCGGATCGACCGGCCGGAGGCCCCGACCCGGCTGATCCTCGACATCGACCCGCCGGAGGGAGCGGAGTTCGGGCTGGCGGTGCAGGCGGCCCAGTTGGTCCGGCAGGCACTTGCCGAACTGGACTTGGCCGCGGTGGTCAAGACCAGCGGCGCCAAGGGAGTGCACGTCGTGGTGCCGATCACCGGTGCGAGCTGGGAGCAGGTGGCGGCGGCCACCCGGGCGATCGCGGTACGCGCCGAGCGGCTCGATCCGGCGCTGGCCACCACCGCGTTCGTCCGCGCCGATCGGGCCGGAAAGGTGTTCCTCGACTCCACCCGGGCCGGCGGGGCGACCGTGGTGGCCGCCTACAGCCCGCGGTTGCGTCCCGGGGTACCGGTGTCGTTCCCGGTGGCCTGGGACGACCTGGCCGACGTCTCGCCCGGCGACTTCACCGTGCACACCGCGGTGAGCCTGCTGGCCAGCCGTGACCCGTGGGCGGAGTTGACGCCGGAGCCGCAGCGGCTGAGCGAGGAACTGATCGAGGAGGGACGGGCCATCCCGATCGCGCGGGTCCAGGCCATGCACGAGGGCAAGCGCCGAGCAGCCGCCCGCCGGGCTGAGGCGCAGCCAGCCGGCGACGACCCGCGGAGCTAGCGGAGGCGGAGCCCGTGAGCCGCCGGTGAGAAGAACCCAAGTCCGCACTGAGCCCCTGGTGGTTCAGCTTTCTCCTGCCGATTATCCGTGCAACGATGGCAAGAGAGGGCACGATCCAGTATGGCGAGTGGGGACGTTTTGCAGGTATCGGGTAGTCGGTCTGCGGCCCGGTCGACTGAACCGGCTTGGCCTGGGGACGAGCCCGCGCCCACTATCAAGCCCTTCGAGAAACCCCCGCACTCGGAGAAGCTGGAATTCCACCTGGACGCGCTTCGTCCGACCATCCAGCGCTCGCTGCGGATGTTCGCCGAGGCGATGGTCATCCCCACTGCTCTGTTCGCGATCATCCTGCACACGGTCGGCCTGCTGCCGGCGTTGGGTGCCAGTCTGGGTTGGTGCTACCTGGTGGTGGCGTTCCGGCGCTACCGCGGGCACCGGCTGTCCGGGGTAATGCTGCTGGGCCTGGGCATGATGTCCGGCCGAGCCCTGATAACCCTGATGACTTCCAGTGCCCTGATCTACCTGCTCCAGCCGGTGATCGGTTCGGCCTGCATGGCAACGGTCTTTCTCGGCAGCGCGCTGGCCGGCAACCCCATCACCATCCGGCTGGCCCGCGACTTCGTCACCATCCCGGCGCACGTGCTTGCCCGGCGCGGGGTGCGCCGGATGTTCACCGAGATCGCGCTGATCTTCGGCATCTCCCGGCTGGCCGACGCCGGCATGACGATCGGCTTCCTGCGGCTCGGGGTCAATGAGGGCCTGCTGTCCCGCAGCCTGTTCAGCCCGCTGCTGACCATGCTGACCATCGCGCTGTGCATCGCCTGGGGAACCCATTCAATGCGACGTGAGGGAGTACGGATCCGGTTCCACCGGCCAGCGCGGGCGACGTGACGCGGCTGCCCGGCAGTGTCGTCCTGGTGACCGGGGCGAGCAGGGGAATCGGCCGGGCCAGCGCGCAGCTGCTCGCCCGACGCGGCGCCACCGTGGTCGCAACCGGCCGGGACGGTGCCGCGTTGGCGGAACTGATCGCCGAGATCGGCGGGTCCTACGTCGTAGCGGATCTGACCGAGGACGGCGCGGCCCGCCAGGTCGTCGAGCATGCACTGGCCCGGCACGGCCGGCTGGACGGTGTGGTGGCCAACGCCGGCATCGGCTGGGTCGGCCGGTTCGAGGCAATGCCCGAGGAGCGGATCGGTGAGCTGATCGATCTCAACCTGCGGGCGCCGCTGCTGTTGGCCCGGGCGTCTGTCGGAGCACTGCGTGCGTCGACGGCCGGCGGCTCGCTGGTGTTCGTCAGTTCGATCGCCGCCGTCGGCGTGCTGGACGAGGCGGTCTACAGCGCCAGCAAGGCGGCCATTGAGGTGTTCGCGGAAGTGCTGCGCGACGAGCTGAAGTACAGCGGGGTCAGCGTGTCCACGGTGTTGCCCGGCGTGGTCCGCACCGACTTCCTACGCACCCGGCAAGTGCCCTACCAGCGGCGGTTCCCGCGACCGATGCCACCGGAGCGGGTGGCTCGCGCGGTGGTGACGGCGCTGGCCGGTGGTGGCCGGCGGCAGTTCCGGCCCCGCTGGCTGGTGCTGCCGGCACGGCTGGCCGGCACCGCGCCCGGGCTCTACCGCCGGCTGGCCCGCCGCTGGGGCTGACCGCTCAGCGCAGGTCGGCCAGCATGGCCAACGCGGTCTCGGCCAGCGAATCGGCGTCCAGGCCGTGTTCGGAGAGCAGCTGTTGCCGCTCGCCGTGCGGCAGGAACCGCTGCGGCAATGCACAGGTCCGCACCGGGGTGGTCACCCCAGCGGCCCGCATCTCCCGGCACAGCGCGTCGCCGAAGCCACCGGCGCTGCCGCCGTCCTCCGCGGTCAGCACGGCTCGGTACTTCGACGCCGCGGCCACCAGCGCCGGGTCGATCGGCAGCAACCAGCGGGGGTCGAGCACGCTCATCCCGACCCGGTCAGCGGCCAGCCGGCCGGCGGCGGCCACCCCAGCGGCGGCCAGCGGACCGACCGTCACCATCAGCACGTCGTCGCCGGGCCGGCTGGCCAGCAGGTCCGACTCGCCGATCCGGCCGACCGCGGGTAGCTGCGGGCCGACCGCGGCCTTCGGGAACCGCAGCGCGGACGGGCCGTCGTGGCACACCGCCTCCCGAAGCAACTCGACCAGGCTCGGCGCATCCCGCGGCGCGGCCAACCGCAGCCCGGGTACCAGGCCGAGCAGCCCGAGGTCCCACATGCCGTGGTGGCTCGGCCCGTCCGGACCGGTGATGCCGGCCCGATCCAGCACGAAGGTGACCGGTAGCCGGTGCAGCGCCACGTCCATCAGGATCTGGTCGAAGGCCCGGTTCAAGAAGGTGGCGTACAGCGCCACCACCGGGTGCAGCCCGCCGAGGGCAAGCCCGGCCGCCGAGGCCACCGCGTGCTGCTCGGCGATGCCGACGTCGTAGCACCGATCTCCGAACTCCTCGGCGAACGGTTGCAGGCCGGTGGGTTCGGTCATCGCCGCGGTGATCGCGACTATGTCCTGGCGCTCTCGGCCCAGCTGCACCAGCGCGGCGCCGAACGCCTCGGTCCAGCTCTGCCGCCGGGGCGTGCCGGCCGGCGCGGTGGCCGAGACGGTGTGCATCCGGTCGCGCCGGTCGGCCAGCGCGGCCGGGTAGCCGCGTCCCTTCTCGGTGACGCAGTGCAGCACGGTCGGACCGGGCAGCCGGCGGGCCTCGTGCAGCGCGGCCTGCAACGCCGGCAGGTCGTGCCCATCCACCGGTCCGAGGTAATGCAGGCCCAGCTGGTCGAACAGCTGGGAGTCGACCAGCCCGCTGCGCAGGCCGGCCAACTGCCCGGCCAGCGCGCCGACCGTCGGGGCGTAGGAGCGGCCGTTGTCGTTGAGCACGATCAGCACCGGCCGGCCGGGGGCGGCGCCGATATTGTTCAGCGCTTCCCAGCACATGCCGCCGGTGAGTGCGCCGTCACCGACCACCGCCACCACGGTGCGATCGCGTTCACCCTTGAGCTGAAAGGCTTTCGCCAAACCGTCGGCATAGCACAGTGCGGTTGAGGCATGCGAGTTCTCGATCATGTCGTGCTCGCTCTCGGCCCGGCGCGGGTAGCCGGACAGCCCACCCGGCTGGCGCAGCCGGTCGAACTGGCCGGCCCGTCCGGTCAGCAGCTTGTGCACGTAGCTCTGGTGCCCGGTGTCGAAGATGATCGGATCGCGCGGCGATTCGAAGACCCGGTGCAGCGCGATGGTCAGCTCCACCACGCCCAGGTTCGGACCCAGGTGGCCACCGGTCCGGGGTACCGTGCGCACCAGCTCGTCCCGGATCTCGTCCGCCAGCTCGGGCAGCACCTGTTCGGGCAGCGCCCGCAGGTCCGCTGGGCAGCTGAGGTGGGAGAGCAGGCGGGCGACGGTAGCGGTCACCGGCCGGCCGCCGCTCTGATCGACTCCCGGAGCGAGGCGGTGGTGGCCAGCACCGCCGACGGCTCGTAGCCGCAGTGCGCCATGCAGTTCGCGCAGCGCGGGTCGCGGCCGCGGCCGTACGCCGACCAGTCGGTGTCGGAGATCAACTCGCGGTAGGTGGCGACGTGGCCGTCGTCCATCAGATAGCAGGGCCGCTGCCAGCCGAGCAGCGAGTAGGACGGAATCCCCCATGCGGTGCAACCGAAATCCATTTTGCCCTCCAGGAAATCCAGGAACAGCGGGCTATGGTTCAGCCGCCAGCGCCGGCGACGGCCGTCGGCGAATGCCTTGGCGAACAGCTGCCGGGTCTCTTCGACGCCGAGCCAGTGCTCCTGGTCCGGCGCCTTCTCATAGGCGAAACCGGGCGAGATCTGCATGTTGTCCACGCCCAGTTCGTCATTGAGGTAGTTCAGGACGTCGATGACGTCCTGCGGGGTGTCGGTGTCGAAGAAGGTGGTGTTGGTGTTCACCCGGAAGCCGGCGGCTTGGGCCTGCTTGATCGCGGCGACCGCGGTGTCGAAGACCCCGTCCTTGCAGACCGAGGCGTCGTGCCGTTCCCGCAGGCCGTCGATGTGCACCATCCAGGCGAAGTTGCGGTGCGGCTGGAACCGGTGCAGGTGCTTGGGCAGCAACACCGCGTTGGTGCAGAGGAACACGATCTTCTTGCGCTTCAACAGCTCACGCACGATCTGGTCGATCTGCGGGTGCATCAGCGGCTCGCCACCGGCAATGGACACCATCGGCGCACCGGACTCTTCAATCGCGGCCACCGCCTGCTCGACCGGCATCCGCTGCTTGAGCAGCGCCGCCGGCTGCTGGATCTTGCCGCAGCCGGCGCACTTCAGGTTGCAGGCATACAGCGGTTCCAGCTCGACCAGCAACGGGAACTTGTCTCGACGCCGCAATTTCTGCTGGAAGATATAGGTACCGAGCCGCACCGACTGCCGAAATGGCATCGCCATGGATCAGGACACCTCCTTCGGTAGTGAGAACTGCACCCGTTCCTCGGTGACCGAGGTGGTTCCAGCCGCCACCGGGCCGAGGCCCGTCAACGCGCCCAGCACCTCGTCGAGTAGTTCGGCGGGGGCGGACGCGCCGGCGGTCAGGCCGATCCGGCGGGCCGAGATCAGCCAATCCAAGTCGATGTGTTCGGCATCCTCGACCAGGTACGCGGTGGTGCCGGCCCGTTCGGCCACCTCGACCAGCCGTTGCGAGTTCGACGAGTTGGCCGAGCCGAGCACCAGCACCAGGTCGGTGTCGGCCGCGACCGCCCGCACCGCCTGTTGCCGGTTGGAGCTGGCGTAGCAGATGTCCTGCCGGGCCGGGCCGGTGATGCCGGGGAACCGTTCGCGCAGCACCGCGGCGATCTCATCGGCCTCCTCCACGGCGAGGGTGGTTTGCATCGCGTACGAAACCCGATTCTCATCGACCGGCGACACCGTTTCGGCCTGCTTCAGGTCTGCGATGACGATCACCTGGTCGGGCGCCTGGCCGCGGCTGCCCACCACCTCTTCGTGCTGGGAGTGTCCGATCAGCAGGACGGTGTCGCCCCGGGCCGCATAGCGGCGGATCTCCGAATGCACTTTGGCCACCAGCGGGCAGGTGGCGTCGACCACCTGGAGGTCCCGCTCGGCCGCCTGCCGGTACACCTCCGGGGCGACGCCGTGCGCGGCCAACACCACGGTGGCGTTGCGCGGCACCTCGGCCAGTTCGGTGACGAACACCGCGCCCAACTGCTCGAGCCGGCGCACCACGTGCGCGTTGTGCACGATCTGGCGCCGGACGTAGACCGGTGCCGGATATTGGCGCAGCGCCCGCTCGACGATGTCCACCGCCCGGGAGACGCCGGCGCAGAACGAGCGTGGTTCGGCCAGCAGCACCTCGCGCGGGCCCAACGCCAGCTGCCATTGCGCCAATACCGGCGCCGCGGTGGCCAGCGCGCGCAGCGCCCGCAAACCCCGTCCGGCGGTGCCGGCCCGAAGCAGCGGGTGCTCGGGGGTGTCCACCACCGCGCGCAGCACCATTGCCGGCAGCCCGGCCGCGGCCTGAACCAGCTGGGCCGATTCCATGTCCACCGCGAGTACCTGCTCGGCCGCGTAGCCGGCTCGATCCCGGCCGTGCACGATGGCCGCCGTGCTCTGGATCGGCCCCAGCCGCACCGTCAGCCCGCGCCGGCGGAGCGCGGTCGCCAACAACGGCGCGGCCGGCAATGCGATCGACTCGGTATCGCCGGCTCGGACTTCGGTAGCTCGGACTTCGGTGGCCAGCACCAGGTCGCCCGGGTACAGGCCCGGGGCTACCGCACCGGCCAGGCCGGCCACCGCCAGCGGTCGGCCGGCCAGCCCGAATCGGCCGACAGCCGCTTGTGACCGACGCGGGCCCCGACCGGTACGGATCACCGGCAGGCCCGGACCGCCGCGCAGCACCGCGGCCTGCTCGACCCGCAATGGGGTGCAGATGACGGGTTCGGTCATGGCGCCGCCGCCGCTTCGCCGAAGGCCGCCGCTCCGGTCAGGAACCTGCCGAGCGCCGAGATCGGGAACACCGCTCGGTACAGGTGATAGTTGATGTAGAAGTCGCCCGGGAAGCCGGTTCCGGTGAACTGCGGTTCGTCCCAACTGCCGTCCGGCCGCTGGCTGTCCACCAGGAACTCCACGCCGCGGCGCACCACCTCGGACCGCTCGCCGGCGGCGAGCAGCGCCATTAGCGCCCACGCGGTCTGGGACGCGGTGGACGTCCCGGCACCGATCCAGCTCCGGTCCCGGTAGGAGCGCAAGTCCTCGCCCCAACCGCCGTCGTCGTTCTGGTGCTCGGCCAGCCAGCGCACCGCGCGCCGGATCGCCGGATGGCCTGGATCAAACCCGGCAGCTCGTAGCGCCGGCACCGCGGCGCCCGTTCCGTAGACGTAGTTGGCGCCCCACCGGCCGAACCACGAGCCGTCCGGCTCCTGCGCCCGCAACAACCAGGCGATTCCACGCCGGGCCGCTGGGACGTCGGCCTGGCCACCGGCCCCGAGCATCTCGATGACGTGGGCCGTCACGTCCGCCGACGGTGGGTCGATCACCGCGCCGAAGTCGCAAAACGGCAGCTTGGTGGCCAACGTCTTGGTGTTGTCGGCGTCGAAGGCAGCCCAGCCGCCGTCGCGCGATTGCATGCCGACCGTCCAGTCGACCGCTCTGCTGATCGCGGCCGGAATCCGTGCCGGGTCGGCCGGCAGGCAGCGGTGCAGCGCCAGCACCACCTCGGCGGTGTCGTCCACGTCGGGGTAGCCCAGGTTGGCGAACTCGAACGGCCACCCGCTGGCGGCCAGCTTCGGTCGGCGCACCGCCCAGTCACCGGGCACCGTGACCTCTTGCCGCAGCAGCCAATCGACCGCTCGGCCGAGGCTCGGGTGCTCTGCTGGCAGGCCGGCGTCCAGCAGCGCGATCACCGCCAGCGCGGTGTCCCAGACCGGGGACTGGCAGGCCTCGATGCGGCGCACTATGCCCGCCTCGGTTTGCTCCCGGACGGTGAAATCATCCAAGCCGGCAAGGCCATTGCGGATCACCGGATGGTCAACCGGGTAGCCGAGGATCCGCAGCGCCAGCAGCGAGTACACCCACGGCGGCTGGATGCCACCCCAGGAGCCGTCGGCCTCCTGGTGCGCGACGATCCAGCGCTCGGCCTTGGCCCGGGCTCGTCGACGCAGCCAGCCGACCGGATGCCGTTCGTAGCGGCGGAGAGCTGCGTCCAGCAGGTCCCAGAACGGGCGCCGTCGGTCGGCCGGCCCGGTGCGGTCCCACAGCTCTTCGATGCCGAACGGCACCGGGTGCACCGGCCGAGCGTTTTGCACCAGCGTCAGCGGCACGATGGTCTGGCGGGCCCAGCAGGCCCAGTTGTAGATGTTGAGCGGCGCCCACTTCGGCAGCAGGATCAGCTCCGGCGGCATCACCGGCACGTCGTCCCATGACCAGAGGCCGAACAACGACAGCCAGATCCGGGTGAACACCCGACTGTGCTGCACTCCCCCGTTGGCCCGGACGAACTCGGCGGCCCGCTGCAGATGCGGCGCTTCGGCGGCATCGCCGGCCAGCCGAAGCGCGACCCACGCCTCGACCGTGGTGGACACGTCGGCCGGGCCGCCGAAGAACGTCGCCCAGCTGCCGTCCTCGCGTTGCTTACTGCGGATCCAGCGCGCCGTCTCGGCGGTCTGCTCCGGTTGCCGGATGTCGAGAAACTCCCGCAGCAGCAGGTCTTCGGCCTCGATGGTGACGTTGGTTTCCAGCTCGCCCTTCCACCAGCCGGCCGGGTCCTGGCGCTCCAGCAGGTGCGCCACCGCCCGGTCCAGCGTGTCGGTGGCCCGGCCGACCAGCCCTTGTTGCGGGCTGATCACGGCCAGCTCGTCCGTGCTCAGCGCGGGTTTCTCCGCGGTGCTCATTGGTCAACCTGCTCTTCGCGCGAGCGCTCATCGCTGGGATTCGCTCCGCTCCTCATCGGCAGCGCTCGCAGACTCAGCTGCTCGCTCATCAGAAATCCCGCCGGATGACGAACTGGGCCAGCATGGACAGTTCCCGCTTGACCTGCCGGTCGATCGGCGCGGTGGCCAGTGCGGCTTCGGCCTGCTCGACCTGCCGGGCCGCCTCATCGGTCGCCCAGGTCTGAGCGCCGGTCGCCGCCACCTGCTCGGCGATCCGGGCGAGTTCCTGCTCGGTGCTGGGCTGACCGGCATGCAGCCACCGGGACACCGCCTGGCCGGCCGGTCCCGGTTGGCAGGCGGCATAGCTGATCGGCAACGAACGCTTTCGCGAGCGCAGATCCGACAGCACCGGCTTGCCGGTGACCACCGGATCCCCCCAGATTCCGAGCAGATCGTCGACCAATTGGAAGGCGGTGCCGAGCCGATAGCCGTAATCGGACAACGCGTCGACCACCCGCTGGTCGCCGCCGGCCAGCACGCAGCCGAGCGACGCGCTGGCCGCCAACAGGGCACCGGTCTTGCCGGCAACCATCTGCCGGCACTGCTGCACCGTGACTTCCTGCGCGGTCTCGAACTCCAGATCCTCGACCTGCCCCCGGATCAGTTCCCGAGTGGCCGCCAGCAGCATCCGCAATGCCGGCAGCCGATGCGGCGAGTCGCTGTCCAGTAGCACTTCCTGGGCGATGGTCAGCATCGCGTCGCCGGCCAGGATCGCGGTTGGCACACCCCATAACGACCAGACGGTGGGACGGTGCCGCCGCTGGGTGTCGCCGTCCATCACGTCGTCGTGCAGCAGTGAGAAGTTGTGCACCAGTTCCACCGCCACCGCGGCATCGATGCCCAGCTCGGCCGGCGCACCGGCAGCCTGTGCGGACAGCAGGGCCAGCGCCGGCCGGACGCCCTTGCCCGACCCGGTCAGCTCGGGCGTCCCGTCGGCGGTAGCCCAGCCCAGGTGGTAGGCCGACACCGCAGCCATGTGCGGATCCATCCGGCCCACCGCCGCCTGCATCGCCGTTCGGAAGCCGTCCATGCTGCTTTCCAGCGCCGGGCTCACAACCGTCGTCATGCGCGCACTTTCCCCAGTCCTTGCAATGAGAGTTCGTCGGTCGCCCGCTGATCGGGCGGTTCTGCCAGCAGCAATTCGGCCGCGGTCTGACCGCTGCGGACCGCTCCTTCCATGGTTGCCGGCCAGCCGGTACTGGTCCACGCGCCGGCCAGCGCCAGGCCCGGCTGCCGAGTCCGCGAGCTGGGCCGCAGCACGCCGGTGCCCGGGCCGGCCCGGAAAGTAGCAGATCGCTGCCGGGTGAGGAAGAACTCCACCACAGTGGCAGCAGCCAGGCCGGGCAACAGTTCGCCGAGCGCGGCCATGATCCAACCACGCAAGGTAGCGGTATCGGTGCCGATCAGCGAGTCGGCGGCCGACAGCGACACCGCCAGGTACTGCTGGCCGGCCCGTCCGGGCAGGTTTGCCAATCCGGACTGTTCGGTGCGGTCGAACACCCACTGCACCGGCGAGCCGACCGCCGCGAAGCACGGCTCGGTCATCACCGGCCGGTCCAACACCAGGTGCGCGTTGACGATCGCCGACTCGCCCAGGGCGGCCGACCAGCCGGCCGGTTGGCTCAGACAGCCAGCCGGGACGAGCCGCTCGGCCTGGCTGGGCGTGGTCGCGACCACCACCTGGTCGAAGACCTCCGAACCGGCCGGCCGCGAGTTCAACTGCCAGTGCGAACCGACCGGCCGCAGCTCGTCCACCCGGCTGCGCAGGCGTACTTCGGCACCGGCCGCGGCCAACGCACGGGCGGCGGCCTGTCCGTGCAATTGCTGTAGCGGCACCGTCGCCCAGCCGATGTCCGCACCATCGCGGCTGTCCAGCAGCCCGGTTCGGAACACCTTCAACGCCATCGCCAGCGACGCCTCACGGGCAGGCAGGTTCAGCGCGGCGACGGTGAACAGGTCCCACAGCGCGGCTATCGACTGCTCGCTCTGGCCGTGCTCGGCCAGCCACCGGCCGAAGTTGATCGTGTCGAGCGCGGGGTCGTCCAACACCAGCCGGCGCATCGCCAGCGCAGCCTTGCCGGCCCGAGCACGGTCGACCGGGGACAGCATCGGGTAGCTCAGTAGGGCGCCCGCCAGGTGCAGCGGTGCCGGCAACCCGCCACGGCGGAACCGAGCCGGCCGAGCCCCGGCGGTGCGGATGACGAACTCCAGCCGGGGTTGCAGAACCACCTGATCGGTAACGCCGAGCCGGTCCAGCAGCCATCGGTAGGCGGTGCAGCAACGCAGGAACACGTGCTGTCCGTTGTCGACCTGAAGGTCGCCGCGTCCGAAGGAGTAGGTCAGGCCACCGAGCCGGGGCGCCGCCTCGAACAGCACCACCGAGCGACCGGCGTCCGCGCAGCGCAGGGCGGCGGTGATACCAGCCAGCCCGCCACCGATCACGGCAACCCGATGCTCGCTCATCTGACTACCCGCTCTTCGCACGAGCGCTCATCGCTGGGATTCGCTCCGCTGCTCGCTCGCTGACGCTCGCTGCGATGCTCGCTCATCTGACTACCCGCTCTTCGCGCGAGCGCTCATCGCCGACCAACTTGGCCGCGAGTGGGCGATTGCGCGTCCAGTGGGCAGTTACAACCGCCCACTCGCGCTCAAAGTGCCCACTCGCGGACGGAGCTCCGGGCCTTACTCGCTGACGCTCGCTCATTTGGCCACACCGCCGCCCAGGACGGAACGCACCGCGATCCGCCCCTTCTCGGCACTGGACAGGCTGAGCCGGCTACCGAACACCAACTCGGGCTTGCTCCCGATCCGGGATAGCAGCTGCCGATAGATGCCTGCCATCGCGGCACAGCAGCTGCGGCTACGCCTATCCAGCAGCGGCAGCAGCCGCTCACCCGAGCTGTACCAGCGGGCCGCCCGGTCCGCGCTGAACCGGATCAGCTCGGTCAACCGGCCGCCGGCATCCACCAACCGGCCGTCGGCGTCCAGCTCGAGTTGCACCCCGAACCGGGCCAGGTCCTCGGCCGGCAGGTAGATCCGTCCGGAGCGCAGATCCTCCCGGATGTCGCGCAGAATGTTGATCTGCTGCAACGCGATCCCCAGCGTGTCGGCGTATTCGACGGCCGCCGGGCCACCGGTGTGACCGAATACGCCCAGGCACAACCGGCCGATCGAGCCCGCGACGCATCGGCAGTAGTGCACCAGCTCGTCGAAGCTGTCGTAGCGGCTGCCGCGCACATCGAGCTCCACGCCGGAGATCAGTTCGTAAAAAGCAGCCAATGGGACGGGGAACCGCGCGCAGACGTCGGTCACCGCGAGCAGCACCGGGTCGTCCGGCACCGTGCTGCCCAGCCGATCCAGCTGACCGGTCAGTTCGGCGAGCTGCGCCAGCTTCTGTTTCGCGGGCAGGTCACCGTCACCGATGTCATCGATCCGGCGGGCGAGTGAGTACAGCGCGCACAGCGCATCGCGTTTGGCCGGCGGCAGCAACCGGATGCCGTAGTAGAAGTTGCGCGCCTCGGTACGGGTAATGGCGGTAGTCGTCGCGAACGCATCAACCACTGCGGCACTCATCGCGCCCCCCCCCGCAGGTCGTAGCAGCAGGTTGATCGCGATCCAGCCGGTCAGCGCCCGGCTCGGCTTCGGGGTCGCGGCCAGCACCTCGCCGTCACACCGGCGCAGCGCCGCCGCCGTCGCCCGGCCACCCGCCAAATAGCCGGCAACCGCGATGCGGGCCCAGCCGTGCAGCCGTCGCACCAGCTGTTCGCCGGCGTCGAGCATCCGGTCGGCCCGCTCGACCTGGTAACCGATCAACCGGCGCAGCCGCGGAACACACTGCGTACCGGTCAGGTCGGCTTCGGCCACCCCGAACTCGGCCAGCTCGTCCTGCGGCAGGTAAATCCGGCCGCGGCGGTAGTCCTCACCCACGTCCTGGCAATGTTCCAGCACCTGCAACGCAATACAAACCTGGTCCGAGAGCACCGCCAGCTCCGGCCGATCGGTGTCGAACAGCTGAAGCACCAGCCGGCCGATCGGGCTGGCCGAGTGCCGGCAGTAATCCACCAGCGCGCCGAAGTCCGGATACCGGCCGATCCGCTGATCCATCCGGTTGGCCTCGATCAGCAGCTGAAACTGGTGCTGCTCCAGCTTGCGGCGACGCAGCGTACGGCCCAGCTGGTCCAGCACCGGCACGCCCGGGTGGCCACCGGCGTACACCGTCGCCAACTGAGATTCGAAGTGCGCCAGCAGCGCCAGCCGATCGCCGGTCGCGGTATCGCCGAGTTCATCGATCACCCGCACGACCTCGTAAACCGCTATCAGGTCGGCGGCCAGATCCCGGGGCAGCAGGCGCAACGACACCGGAAAGTTCTCCGACCGGCGCTGGCGAACCAGGCCGGCCGGCTCGTCAACACCGATCTCGGGCAACATGGGGACGGGCTCTTCCGACTACATGGCGCAACCATTGCTCAGTCAATTCGATTATTTACTCTCCGGACGAAGGGTTCTCGACCACCTGAGGTGAAAATTGCCGTCTCTTCTGTCATCGCGTGACAACTTTAGCCGCTCGTGCTACATCTGGGATGGTGACCGGCAGCGATTCGGTGGAGCAACTTCAGGCCCTGCGGCCGGACCTGCTGTCCATCGGGGACGGCCTGATCGATGACCTGATCGGACAGCTCGAGGCGGTCGTGCCCGAGTACGCCGGGTTCCTGCTCGCGCACCGGGACGAGGCGACTATCGCGGCCGAATCCGTGGTGGGAACGCTGCTGGAGGCCGCCGAGCACCTGCTCATCGAGAACGCTTTGCCGGACCCGCTGTGGGGCGAGTCCACCGATCCGGAGGTGTTCGAACGCATCGGCCGGCTGCAATGGCAGCAGGGCATGCCGATCGGCAAGTTGCTGGCCGCCTACCAACTCGGTGCCCGGCAAGCCTGGCGGCAGATCTCGCGGCAGGCCCTGAAACATTCGGCGCTGCCGGAGGTGCTCGCGGCGCTGGCCGAGGCGGTCTTCTGCTTCGTCGACCAGCTGTCCTCGGCCTCCGCCTCCGGCTACCTGGCCGAGCAACGCGAATCCACCGTCGCCCGCGAGCAGGCCCGCGACACGCTGGCCAGCCTGCTGCTGGCCGGCACCGCCAGCATCGACACGGTGCGGTCGGCGGCGGTGCGAGCCGGTTGGCGGCTGCCGAACACCGCGGCATTCGTGCTGACCGCATCCCCCGATGCCGGTGCGGCCGCGATCGGCCGGCTGGGCGATTCCTGCCTCCGGCTGCGCTGGGAGGGCAATCCCGGCGCGATCGTGCCGGATGCCTCAGCCCCAGGGCGCCGGCAACGGCTGGCCGCCGAGCTGAGCGGCGCATCGGCGATCGTGGGCCACACCGTCGAGCTGGCACGGCTGCCGGCCAGCGCGCGGATAGTCGAGATTGCCCTTCGACTTACCGAGGAAAAGGTGCTCACCGCGGATCCGGTGTTCGTGGCCGATCACCTGGACGCGATCATCGTGCACAACGACCCCCGGCTGCTGCGGGCCTTGCGCGAGCAGTGCTTGACCCCGCTACAAGGCCTGCGCGAGAGCACCCAGGACACCTTGCGCAAGACCCTGCGGGCCTGGCTGGTTCATCACGGTGACCGGCAGGCGACGGCGGCCGAGCTGCGCGTTCATCCGCAGACCGTCCGGTATCGGCTGCGGCAGCTGCACGAGCTGTTCGGCGAGGATCTGGAACAACCGGACCGGCGGCTGAAGCTGCTGCTGGCGGTCGGTTGGGATCCGTCCTAGCGGTGGACGGCCCGGGAGTGACTGTGCCATCGATTAATTGCCCTGTCTTTATCCGAGTGCTAGCAATGGAGTTGGGGCAACAAGCTGCCGGGCCGGAGCGAGGGAGCTTCGTTGGCCGCCGATGACGACATGGCGCTGATCGCAGCGGGCACGCTGCCCCGGCTGCGGTCCGTAGGTGCCTCGCCCCGGGCCGTCGACGGGCTGCGGCAGCTCGGCCTCGGCTTGCTGGTGTGGGCCGGTTACCTGCTGATCACCCATAGCGCCAAGGTGGATCTCGCTTCGGCAGCCGGGCGCGGGCGGACCCTGCTGGTTTGGGAACGCTGGCTGCGTCTAGATGTCGAACTGGCCGCTAACCGCTGGCTGGCGCACCAGCCGGTACTCGGTTGGTTGGCGGCCTGGGAGTACGCCACCACCTACATCGTCACCACCTTCGCGGTGCTCGGCTGGATGTGGTGGCGCCGGCAGGCCGACTACCGGTGGGCCCGCAACGTCCTGCTGGCCAGCACGGTGATCGCGCTGATGTGCTTCTGGTTGTTCCCGACCACCCCGCCCAGGTTGCTGGATCACCGCTACTTCGACATCGTGGCAGCGCACCACCCGGTGCTGTCCTGGGGCGGCGGGACGGTAGCCTCCACCGCCGATCAGTACGCGGCGATGCCCAGCTTGCACATCGGCTGGGCGGTCTGGGTGAGCGTGGTGGCGCTGCGCTGGGCCGGCAGCCGGTTGGGATACCTGCTGGCCTTCCTGCACCTGCTGGTCACCGCGGTCGTGGTAGTGGCAACCGCCAATCACTACCTGGTGGACGTGGCGGCCGGCGGCGTGCTGGTGTGGCTGGCGGTGCGGCTGGAGCGGCTGCGGTCGGCTTGGCTAGCCCGCAGCCGGGCACCGGACCGTGGCCAGCGGATGCGGCCGGAGGATGAGTTCTTCCTGCATGTGGAGACCGCCACCGTGCAGCAGCCGGTGGGCGGCTTCGCCCTGCTGGAACTAGCCGACGGTAAGGCGCCGGATCTGGCCGCGGTCCGTGCCCTGGTCCGGCAACGGATCGAGTTCATGCCGCGTTTTCAACAGCAAATGCGCCAGCCAACCTGGTGGCGGCATGCCCGCTGGTGCCCGGTCGAGGTTGACATCGATGAGCACGTACGCGAGCACGTGCTGCCCGGCGCCGGTGGCTACCAGGCGCTGGCCGAGTTCGTGGCTCGGTTAGCCGAGCAGCAGTTGGACCGGAGCCGGGCTCCCTGGCAGCTGTGGTTCGTCCCCAACGTCGGTCCGGGTGAGGCGGCGACGGTGGCCATCCTGCACCACTGCGTGGGGGACGGCCTGGGCGTGGTCGACATCATGCGGGCGTTGTTCGAACCGCTGCTGCCGCCGCCGGACCTGTCGGATGTCAGCGCGCCGTCACCGCTGCAGCGGGCCGCGCTGCCGGTGCTGGGAATCGCGCAACTGGCCACCGACGGCCGGATAGCTGCGCTGCCGTTCACCGCGCCACTGTCCGGGACCCGGGTGTTTTGCTTTGCCAGCACGGCGTTGCAGCCGGTGCGCGAGCTTGCCCGCCGAACCGGGGCTCGGGTCACCGATGTGCTGCTGTCGGCCACCGGCACCGCGCTGGCCGAGCTGGAGTGCCGGGACAGCGTCGGGTCGAAGCTGCGCGCGGCGGTGCCGATCACCACCCGGCTGCCGGCCCCGCCGGGCACCGGGCGCCGAGCGGAGCCCGGCAACCTGACCTCGGCGTTGCGGCTGGACGTCCCGCTGGCGCCGATGAGCCCACTGCAACGGCTGGCCGACGTGCGGGCGGCCGCTCAGCTGCGGCGCCGGTCGGCGCGGCCGTTCGGATCCTCCGCGGTGGTTCGACTGCTCGGTCTGCTACCGCCGGTGCTGCACCGGCCGGCGGCCCGGGCGATGTACAGCGGACAGCACTTCACCGCCATCGTGTCGAACATGCCGGGGCCATCGGTGCGACTGGCGCTCGCCGGCGCGCCGGTCAACGACGTGTACCCGATCATCTCGCTGGCCGAGCAGGTGCCGCTCGGAGTGGGTGCGCTCGGCTGGGCGGGTCGATACTGCGTGTCGGTCACCGCGGACGCGCAGCGGCTGCCGATGGCACCCACGCTGGCCGGCCGGATTGTCGAAGTGATCGAACGGATGCAGCTGGAGGCCGGCCTGTTGGTGGCCGCCGAGGACGGGCAGGTGCGGCAGTGATCGCGGGCGTACCGCGCACCCTGGTGGTCACCGGGCATTTCCCACCGGAGCACGGCGGCGTACAGACCTTTACCTGGGAGTTCGTCCGCCGGTTGCCGCCCGACCGGGTGGTGGTGGTCGCGCCCAGCTGGCCGGGTGCCGCCGAGTTCGACACCGGCTTGGACTTTCCGGTGCTGCGCCGGCACGGGTACCTGCTGTTCGCCGGGCTGGCGGATTTGGTTCGGCGCTATCGGTTACAGGTCGGTTGGCTTCCGGCGATGGCGCCGTTCGGGCTGTACGGCCCGCTGGTTCGGCGGGCGGGCGTGGCGCGGTTGGTCGCCTCGACGCACGGGCAGGAGCTGGGCTGGATTCGCGCGCTGCCCACCCGGATCGCGCTGCACCGGTTGAGCCGGGGGTTCGATGCCATCAGCTACCTCAGCGAGGCGACGGTGGCCGAGTTGCGGTCGGCGATCGACCCGAGCACCCCGCTGGTGCAGCTGGCCGGCGGGGTGGATGCCGCACAGTTCGATGATCCCGACGGCGGTGCGCAGATCCGGCGCCGGTACGGCCTGGGCAGCGGACCGGTGGCGGTTTCGGTGTCCCGGCTGGTCCGGCGCAAGGGGCAGGACCGGTTGCTGGAGGCATGGCCGGCGGTGCTGGCCCGGTTCCCGTCCGCGCGGTTGCTGATCGTCGGGGACGGGCCGATGCGGGGCAAGTTGGCCGCGCTGGCCGCGGCGCCGGAACTGGCTGGCTCGGTGCACGTGGTCGGTCCGGTGCCGGCCGCGGAGCTGGCCGGCTACTACTCCGCCGCGAACGTGTTCGCGCTGCCCTGCCGCGACGATCGGCACGGCCTGCAGACCGAAGGGTTGGGGCTGTCCACCCTGGAGGCGTCGGCCGCTGGGCTGCCGGTAGTGGTGGGACGGTCCGGCGGCAGCCCGGCCTCGCTGATCGAGGGGCGCACCGGGTTGTTGGTGGATCCGGAGGATGCGACGGCATTGGCCGATGCGTTGCTGGCGGTGTTCACCGAGCCGGTCTTGGCGCGCCGGCTCGGTGCGCAGGGACGGGCCTGGGTCCGGCGACACTGGACCTGGGACGCGGCCATCGAGCAGCTGGTGGCGCTGCTGCGTGGTGACCGGCCACCCGATACCGGCCTGGCGCCTGACTCCGGCCGGGCGGCAGCCCCGATTACCCCGGCCCGAAAGCAGAGCACCTGATGGCATTGCCCACCGCGGTCCGCTGCCATCCGGTGCGGTGGCTGCTGGCGCTGGCGGCGCTGATCGGCGCCGGAGTGCTGCTGACGCCGAAGGTGAGCCAGGCCGCCTCGGATATGCCGGACCTTCGCGGCGCCAGTCTCGGTTGGCTGTTGGTGGCACTGGCCGCCCAGATCGCCTCGCTGGTGGCGTTCAGCATTGCTACCTACGCGCTGATCGAGCGGGGCTGCCGGCCGGCGTTCACCCGAACCTTTCGGATAGATCTGGTGACGGTGGCGCTCAGCCACGCGGTGCCGGCCGGCTCGGTAGCCGGAACGGCGCTGGGCACCAGCCTGCTCATCGACGAGGGCGTGGACGAGATCGACGCTGGTTTCGTCAAGGTGTCGCAGACCCTGCTGTCGGCGACCCTGTTGCAGGCCATGCTCGGGGCCTTTCTGGTGTTGCGGATCATCGTCGCCTCACCGTCCGGCGGCAATATCGCGGTGGCGTCGGCCGGCGCGGTGGTGATCGCAGGGGTGGGCTGCTTCGTCTGGTTGCTGGCGAAAAACCGGGGCGTTATCTCCAAGATCGCGGTGGCGACCGTCGGCCGGGTACCGAAGGTGCCGGCGGACAAAGTGGAACGGGTGGTGGGCGAGCTGTCCGACCGGCTGATCGCGCTGCTGCGTCAGCCTCGGCAGCTGCTCACGGCGGCGGCCGCTTCGCTGGGCAACTGGGTCTTCGACCTGATCTCGTTGTGGGCGGCGCTGCGGGCCTTCGGGCCGACGCCGAGCTGGACGTTCATCGGGGTGGCGTTCGGGGTGGCCCAGGTCGCCGCGTCGTTGCCGATCAGCCCGGCCGGCCTGGGCGTGGTGGAGAGTTCGCTGGTACCGCTGCTGATCAGCGGCGGCGCAAGCCAGTCGGTGTCGGTGCTCGGGGTGCTGGCATGGCGGTTGTGGAACTTCTGGCTGCCGATACCGGTGGGTGCGGTGGCCTACCTGCTGATCCTGCACGAACGCCATTCCCGGCGCTCGAACCAGGCTGAGGGACGACGCCATCGCATGATCGAGGACAGCTGGCCCAGCGGAGGCTAGCTGCCGCCAACTGCCCCGAGTAAGCATAACAAATGCTTACTTTCTCGGTTAAACGGCCTGTGCAACCCATAGTGCAACCATTGCTGCCAGGATTAGAGTCATTGTGTGGATCATTCCGTTCGGTGAATCGGCACCGTACGGGTGGATAACGGCTGAGGCTCAGAGATCCGGCTACCGATCCGGCGCGCTCCTGCGATCAGGCCGCCGCTGCCGATGGCTCGATCCGGCCCGGCCATAACCCAAAGGAATCCGTGATGCATGAGTTCCGCTTCGGCTTCACCCTGGCGACGCCACGTTCGCCCAGCGATCTGCGCGACATCTGCCGCACCGCAGAAGCCTACGGCTACGACATCGCAGTGGGCGTCGACCACCTCGGTCCGGACCGCACCTCACCGTTCCTGGCCGCCGTGGCCGCCGCCTACGCCTGCGAACAGTTGCGGGTCGGCAGCTACGTACTGAACATCGGCTTCTACAACCCGTCCATGCTGGCCCGGGACGTGATGTCGGCCGTCCGGCTCACCGGCGGCCGATTCGAGCTAGGGCTTGGCACCGGCGTGGTCAAGGCACAGTTCGATGCGGCTGGCATCCCGTGGCAGCCGTTCCAGGAACGGGTCAACCGGCTCTCCGACACCATCGACCGGCTGACCGAACTGCTCGCCGTCGAGCAGGACCTCACCCCTCCGCAGCTGCTGCTCGGCGGTACCGGCGAGCGCACCCTGACGCTGGCCGCCGGCAAGGCCGACATCGTCAGCTTCGGCGGCCGGTTCCAGGTGGCCGGGCAGCCGCCGGCCACGCTGCGCATAGCCACCGCCGCCGAGGCAGAGCAGCGGGTCGCCTTCTACGAGTCGATCGCAGGTGAACGGGCCGAGCAGCAGGAGCGCAACTGCTTCGTGCTCGACGTCGAAGTCACCGACGACCGGCGCGCGGCCGCGGCCCGAGTGGCCGCTGACTACGCCCCGTACACCACGGTTGAGCAGGCGTTGGAATCACCGTTCCTGCTGTTCGGCACCGAGGACGAAATCGCTCGGCAGATCCTGGAGAATCGCGAACGGTTCGGCTTCAGCTACCTCAGCGTGCAGCGACCGCACATGGAGGTGCTGGGCCCGATCATCAAGCTGGTCCGCAGCCTCGCTTAAGAAATTCGTCGCACACTGCCTAGGACGGCATGTCGACGAAGCGGGATAGGTGGCCTTGGAAGGCGACGGTGGCCATTCCGGTGGGGCCGTTGCGGTGTTTGGCGATGATGATGTCGGCTTCGCCGGCGCGCGGGGATTCGCGTTCGTACATGTCTTCGCGGTGTACCAGCAGCACCACGTCTGCGTCCTGTTCGATGGAGCCGGACTCGCGCAGGTCGGCCAGCATCGGTTTCTTGTCGGTGCGCTGCTCCGGGCCACGGTTGAGCTGGGACAGCGCGACCACCGGCACGTCCAACTCCTTGGCGATCAGCTTCATCGCCCGGGAGAACTCCGACACCTCCTGCTGGCGGGACTCCACCCGCTTGCCCGAGGTCATCAGCTGCATATAGTCGATCACGATCAGCTTCAAATCATGCCGCTGCTTCAGCCGCCGCGACTTGGCCCGGATCTCCATCATCGTCAGGTTCGGTGAATCATCGATGAACAACGGGGCCTCGGCCAACTCCGAGGACCGCAGCGCGATCTTTCGCCAATCATCATCGGTCATCCGCCCGGACCGGATGTCGTTCAGCTTCACCCGCGCCTCGGCCGAGAACAACCGCATCATGATGTCCTGCTTACTCATCTCAAGAGAGAAGATCACCGTCGACTGCCGCTGCTTGATCGCCGCCGACCGGGCAAAGTCCATCGCCAACGTCGACTTACCCGACCCCGGCCGGCCGGCCACCACGATCATCTGCCCCGGATGCAGGCCATGCAGGATCTCATCCAACTGCTCGAACCCGGTCTTGACCCCCGAACCCAGCCCACCATTGGCCGTCATCCGGTCCATCTCATCCAGCGTGCCCTCGAGCAGATCCTCGATCCGCACGAAGTCCTCACTCGTCCGCCGCTCGGTCACCTCATAAATCTCGGCCTGCGCCCGATCCACCACGTCATCGACCGTCCCGGCCATCCCCTCCCCACCGGCCGCGCCGTAGCCCATCTGCACGATCCGGGTACCGGCCTCCACCAACCGCCGCAGGATCGAGCGCTCGGCCACGATCTCGGCGTAATAGCCGGCATTGGCCGCGGTCGGCACCCCGGAAATCAACGTGTGCAGGTACGGATGCCCACCCACCCGGGCGATCGTGCCGGCCCGGGTCAACTCCGCGGCCACCGTCACCGCATCAGCAGGCTCACCCCGCCCGTACAGATCCAGGATCGCGTCATAAATCAACTGGTGCGCCGGCCGGTAGAAGTCGTTGCCGCGCAACACCTCAATAACATCAGCAATCGCATCCTTGGACAGCAACATGCCGCCCAGCACCGACTGCTCAGCCTCAACATCCTGCGGCGGTGTCCGATCGAACCGCGCGCCACCGTCAGCACCCTCGCCGACGGCACGCAGCCCAGCCCCCGATGTCACCGCACCACCATCGACTCTCGCCCGTGTCATCCGGCACCCTTCGGTTTCGGCCACGCTCCGCCAGCTAGCATAATCGAAAACCTGTTCGACATGCGGATTGGTTGCGGAGCGCATTCGCCGGTGCCGGCCCGGGATGACGTTAGAGGTGGCTGCAACCGCCGACAAGCGGGCCTGTGTGCCCACCGGTGGACAAGGCTGTGGGCAACGCCGAGGCAAGATGTTCACGAGTTGTGGATGGCCCTGTGAGTAACGTCCGGGCCACCAGCCCAGCATCCCGGAATCCAGGGCCAGAAACCCTCACACGCTGTGGACAAAAACTTCTTGGGAACTTTTTTCGACTCGTTGAGGCGTTAGCAGCCCGTTTGCTAGATACCCCGATCTAGCCGTCCCGTTACAGCATGCTCACGCAACGTGCGCGGTAATCCACAAGGTTGGGCGAAAGCGTCCAGCCCGGAGAATCCCATTTGGGAGTGAAAATAGTGTTGTTGCTTCACTCGCTGTGACTACCGCGAGTCACTTCAAGCACGCAAAGACCCGGTCTCGCTCCTCCGAGCGGCGGACCGGGCCTTGGCGTGCGTGCGGTTAGCTACGCGCTGCGACGGTCACCGGCACGGTGGCCACCACATCGGCGTGCAATTCGATGGTTACGGTGTGCTCGCCGGTGGTCTTGATGTGCCCCGGCAGGTGCACTCGCTTGCGGTCCACCAGGGGGCCGCCGGCGGCCTTCACCGCGTCGGCGATGTCGGACTGGCTGATTGAGCCGAACAGCTTGCCGCCGTTGCCGGCCCGCGCATGCAGCGTCACCGACAACCCTTCCAGCTCGGTCTTGATCTCCCGAGCGTGGTCCAGCCCGCGGATCTCGCGAGCGTCCTGTGCACGCTTGATCTGGCTGATCTGCCGCTCGGCACCCTTGGTCCAGTTGATCGCGGCACCTCGCGGGACGAGGTAGTTGCGGCCGTAACCGTCGGCAACCTCGACGATGTCACCGGGCAGGCCGAGGCCGGACACCTCCCGGGTCAGGATGAGCTTCATGTCTCCTGCTTCCTACCGCGCGGTCGAGGTGTACGGCAGCAGCGCCATCTCACGGGCGTTCTTGACCGCCTTGGCGATCTCGCGCTGCTGCTGGGTGCTGACACCGGTCACGCGCCGGGCGCGGATCTTGCCGCGGTCGGAGATGAACTTGCGCAACAGCGCGGTGTCCTTGTAATCGATCGCTTCGATCCGCGATGTCTTGAGCGGATTGGACTTCTTCTTGGGCTTGCGTAATGGTGGCTTGGCCATCGTGATGCTCCGTATCGTCTTCGATCAAGAATCGTGTGGTTTAGAAAGGCGGTTCGTCGGAGTAGCCGGCCGAACCAGATGGGGCAGCGGAGGCCCACGGGTCGTCGGCGGGCACCGATCCGACGCTGTCGCCGCCGAAACCGCCGCCGCCGGACGAGCCACGCTGAGTGCGGTTCACCTTGGCCGTCGCATACCGCAACGACGGTCCGATCTCGTCCACCTGCATCTCGATGACGGTGCGCTTCTCACCCTCGCGGGTCTCGTATGAGCGCTGCTGAAGCCGGCCGGTCACCACCACGCGCATCCCGCGCTGGAGCGACTCGGCGACGTTTTCGGCTGCCTGTCGCCAGATCGAGCAGCGCAGGAACAGCGCCTCGCCGTCCTTCCATTCGTTCGACTGCTTGTCGAAGGTCCGCGGGGTCGATGCCACCGTGAACGAGGCGACCGCCGCACCGGACGGGGTAAAGCGCAGCTCCGGGTCCGCGGTCAGGTTGCCGACGACGGTGATGACCGTCTCGCCGGCCATCAGGCGATCCGCTTCGCGTCGGACTTCTTCGGGTCGGGCTTCTTCGACCTGATCTTCTGCGGCACCGGCCGCAGCACCTTGGTACGCAAGACCGACTCATTCAGGTTCAGCTGGCGGTCCAACTCGATGACCGACGCCGGCTCGGCGCTGAGATCGATGACCGCGTAGATACCCTCGGACTTCTTCTTGATCTGGAACGACAATCGCCGACGGCCCCAGATGTCGACCTTCTCCACCGTGCCGCCGTCCTTCTTGATGACGGACAGGAATGCATCCAGCGAGGGCGCGATGGTTCGTTCGTCGAGTTCGGGATCGAGGATGACCATGACTTCGTAATGGCGCATGGGAATTGACCCAGCCTCCTGTGGACTATGCGGCCACGGACTCTCCGTGGCAGGAGGTGCTGCCTGATGCCAGCCGCTAGGGTCGCGGCCGGTCGAACCGCGGAGAGCCGCGGCAGGGCAACCGCTACAGGTTACCGGGGGCCGCCGCGGAAACGAAATCGAGTGCGGTCAGCCGGCTGCGTGAGCTCCCCTGCTCGTAGGTACTCGGCTGCTGGTTGATGCAGGGTGTAGCAGGAAGGTCCGGGCGTAGAAGGCGGTGGCGCCGGACAGCGCAATCAGGGCGGCCAGCACGATCAGCACCGACCAGCCCTCCAGCGCCAAGGTGGGCTTGTCCGCTGCCACGTCAACGGTGTGCGGTGAGCCACCGGCCTTGATCGGGGTGGCCGAGCCGGCTTTGCTCGTGCCGGTGCCGGTGCCGGTGCCGGTGCTGCCGGCCGCCGGGGCGTTGACCGAACCACCCGTGGTCGGCAGGTAGATCCCAGCGGCCCCGTTGCCGTTTCCGTAACCCTGCGGCACGGTTCGTTGGGCCACCGTGGGACCGGTCGGCTGGTAGGTAGTGCCCGGAACCGACCCGGTCGGCGGAACGCCCGGGCCGGGGCTGCCGCCGCCGGGCAAACTGCCGATCACCCCGCCAACGGTCCCGGCGACTGAGCTGACGATCGGGCCGACCGCGCTGTTCACCGGGCTGAGGACGCCGTTCACGGTGCTGGCCGCGCTGCTCAGCACACCGTTGATCAGGCTGGTGACCGGGCTGGGCACGGCGGTCACCGACACGCTCGGTATCGGTACCTGGATCGCAATCACGCACTGCTGGGCATTGGCGTCCACTAGCAGCTTGCCGGTGGTGGACGCGCCGACCTGGATGACGCCCCCCAACGCACCGAGAAGATCGGTGTGCCAGCTCAGGTCATAACTGCCGGCGGACGGGAAGGCCACGTTCAGTCCGGTGTTGGGCACCGACTTGGTGGTGGCCGCCGGCTTGGGGGTCGTCGTCGTTTCCCGGACGTAGCTGAGCGTCAGCTGCTGTAGAACACCCAGCGGCAATTCCGGCTTGAACTGCACAGTGGTGCCCGGCTTGACGGCCATGCTGCCGTTCAACGGGAGTGGGCAAGCACTCGACGACATGCCCGACAAACCCAACGAGATTGGAGTAGGCGGCGGTGGGGTGGCAGCCGATCCGGAACTGTTGCCGGCCAACAGGCAGCCACCGGTGGCCAGTGCCGCGGCTGCCGCTACTGCGGCGGCTCGCCCGAACCGCATGATCACCCCTTGTCGTCGCGAACGTCCCCGTGGCCTCTCGGACGTCCCTCTGGCTTAACGAGCATGCCCAACATCGGTCACTACTAACCCCCGATCGTACTATTCGAACGGCATCTGGACCGGTATACCGGTCTTTGTCCGGGCAGTCCGTCGGGTTGCCCGTCGTACCGGGCGACTAACCTGGCAACCATGCCTGAGCACAAGCTGGCCACCTCGGCTACCCCGACCGCAACCGCCGCCTCCGCCACCGGGCCGGCCATCGGCGCACATGTCGAATCCGGCGACCCGCTGACCGCGGCACTCGGCGTGGGCGCCGCGGCCATGCAGTTCTTTTTGGCCGACCCGCAGGGCTGGAAGGCGCCCAAGCCACACCAGCACGCGGCGCAGATCATGGCCGCCGACCTGACCGTCTACATCCATTCGCCGTACGTGCTGAACCTGGCCACCACCAACAACCGGATCCGGATCCCGAGTCGCAAGCTGCTCGGCCAGCACGCCGCCGCGGCCGCCGCGATCGGCGCCAAGGGCCTGATCGTGCACGGTGGCCACGTCGGCGCCAACGACGACCCGGCAGTCGGTGTTGACAACTGGCGCAAGGCGTTCGCGCAAGCCGCCGAGACCGGTGGTTTCCCGCTGCCGATCCTGATCGAGAACACCGCCGGCGGCACCAAGGCGATGGCCCGGCGGCTGGACCGGATCGCCGCGCTATGGGACGCGATCGGCGAATACGAGCCGGGCTTCTGCCTGGACACCTGCCATGCGCATGCCGGTGGCGAGGACCTGGCCGGCATCGTGGACCGGGTCAAAGCCATCACCGGCCGGGTCGACCTGGTGCACGCCAACGACAGCCGAGACACCTTCGACTCCGGCGCCGACCGGCACACCAACCTCGGCACCGGCTTCATCGATCCGGAGGCGATCGCCGCGATCGTCCGGGCCGCCGGCTGTGACGTGATCGTGGAGACCCCGCCGGACGGGCAGGCCGCGGACATCGAGTACCTGCGCACCCACAGCTGACCGCACCGGTTCAGACCAGGGCGACCGCCGCCTGCACCTCGCTGACCGCCGCGCCCAACGGGAGATCCCGCTTGGCGCCGGTCTTGCGCTCGCGCAGTTCGACCACCCCGTCGGCCAGGCTGCGCCCCACGATCAGGATCAGCGGCATGCCCAGCAGCTCGGCGTCCTTGAACTTCACGCCGGGCGAGGCCTTGCGGTCATCCAGCAATACCCGCACCCCGGCCGCCGCTAGCTCGCCGGCCAGCCGTTCGGCCTCGGCGTAGGCGGCATCGTCCTTGCCGGTCGGCACCACCTGCACCTGCGCGGGTGCGACCGAACCGGGCCAGCACAGGCCGAGTTCGTCGTGGGTTTGCTCGGCCAGCGCGGCCACCGCCCTGGTGATGCCGACGCCGTAGGAGCCCATGGTCACCGTCACCGGCTTGCCGTCCGCGCCGAGCGCGGTCAAGCCGAACGTAGCGGCGTACTTTCGCCCGAGCGCAAAGACATGCCCGAGCTCGATGCCCCGTGCGATCCGCAGCGGCGCACCGCAGCGGGCACAGCGGTCACCGTCGCGGATCTCCACCGCGCCGACCTCGCCGGCCGGCGTGAAGTCCCGGCCGCGCACTACGAATGCGGCGTGTTTGCCGGCCTGATTCGCCCCGGTCACCCAGCCGCTGCCGTCCACCACCAGCGGGTCGACCAGGTAGCGGACCTGCCACTCGGCCAGTCGTTGCGGGCCGATGTAGCCGCGTACCAGCTCCGGTCGGCTAGCCAGATCCTCCGGTTCGGCTACCGCGACCTCGACCGGCTCCAGCTGGCCGGCCAGCCGCTTGAGGTCGACCTCGCGATCACCGGGGACGCCCACCACCAACAGCTCCCACTTGTCCGCCCCCGGCTGCCGAGTCTTGAACACCACGTTCTTCAGGGTGTCCGCGGCGGTGAAGGTCGGCGCGTCGGCCACCCCCACCGAGGCCCAGTCGTAGCCGTTCAGCGAGTCGACCAGGGTGGCGATGGTCGGCGTGTCCGGGGTGTCCAGCACGACGCTAGCCGGTACCCCGGCCGGGTCCTCGCTGGGCGGCACCGCGATCTGCACCGCCTCGGTATTCGCGGCGTAATCGCAGTTCGTGCACTGCACGAAGGTGTCCTCGCCGGACTCGGTGGGCGCCAGGAACTCCTCCGACGCCGAGCCGCCCATCGCGCCGGACACCGCGAACACGATCCGGTAGTCGAAGCCCAGCCGGCTGAAGATCCGCTGGTAAGCATCGCGGTGGGCCTGGTAGGAGGCCGCCAAGCCCTCGTCGGACAGGTCGAAGGAGTAGGAGTCCTTCATGATGAACTCTCGGCCCCGCAGCACGCCTGCCCGCGGCCGCGCCTCGTCCCGGTACTTGGTCTGAATCTGGTACAGCGACAGCGGATAGTCCTTGTACGAGGAGTATTCGCCTTTTACCAGAAGGGTGAACAGCTCCTCGTGGGTCGGTCCGAGCAGGTAGTCGACGGCCTTGCGGTCGGTCAGTCGAAACAGCGATTGGCCGTAATCGGCCCACCGGCCGCTCGCCTCGAAGATCTCGCGCGGGATCAACGCCGGGAAGTGCACCTCCTGCGAACCGATCGCCGCCATTTCCTCGCGCACGATCTGCTCGATGTTGCGCAGCACCGCGATGCCCAGCGGCAGCCAGGAGTAGATGCCCGGCGCGATCCGGCGGACGTAACCGGCGCGCACCAGCAGCCGGTGACTGGGCACCTCGGCGTCGGCCGGATCGTCGCGCAAGGTACGCAGGAATAGCGTGGACATCCGCAACAACACGGCTTCTCCTCGATCTGGATCGGTACCCCGGTACCGGCTAGAGGTTGGCGGCCCGCCGGACGAAGTCGGCCAGGTCCGCCGACTGCTGTACCCGGGACGGCTCGTGCACGTACATCATGTGCCCGGCCGGGTAGTAGGCCGACTCGATATTCGCCCGCAGCTCGGTCGGGATGGGCAGGTGCGCCAGCACATACTCCGCTGCGAAGTACGGCGTCGCGCCGTCGTGATAACCCAGTGCCACGTGCACCTTCAAATGCTGGTTGGTCCGCATCGCCCGGGCCAGGTTGCGGGTGACGGTCACCGACCGGTTCTCGAACTCCTTGTACGACCAGGGCTCGACCTTCGGGGTGATCAGCTCGTACGGCAGGTCGCTGGCGTAGCCGAGTTCAGCGCGGACGTAGTGGTTGAAGCCGGCCGAGTACGGCCCCAGGATCGCGTCGTAGCTGGGGTCGGCGTCGAACTCCGCGGCCGCGCCGTCGTGCAGCCAACCGGCGAACCGGCCGTCCAACCGGCCGACCGTGCGGCCCTGGTCACGCAGCAGCTCGGTGTAGAAGCGAGTGGCCTCCAGCCGCAGATCCGAGCGCAGCACGTAATCCGCGGTCAGCCCGGTGAGCGCCGCCAGCCGGTCGGCCGCGTCAGACCGTTCGGCTTCGGACAGCCGGTTACCGCGCGAGAGCACCCAGGGGTAGTCCCGCGAGGCGTAGTCCTCGGCATCGCGCAGCACCGCCCGCAGCGACTTCGTCCCATGCTTGCCGTGGTGGTGCGCGATCGCGGCGTAGGTCGGCAAGAACAGCGTGGTGGGCAGGTCGTTGTCCTCGTGCGGACGCAGGGTGGCCATGTCGAGCACGCTGGAGATCAGGATGATGCCGTTGGAATACATGCCGAATCTGGTCTGTAGCAGCTCGACCAGGGCCGCCGCCCGCAGCGTGCCGTAGGACTCGCCGGCCAGGAACTTCGGCGACATCCAGCGGCCGTTGCGGGACGTCCACAGCCGGATCAGCTCGGCCACCGAATCCAGATCGCGGGTGTAGCCGTGGAACTCGTCGGCCTTCACGCCCTCGGCGGTGCGGGAGTAGCCGGTGGACACCGGGTCGATGAACACCAGGTCGGCCTGGGCCAGGATAGTTTCGGCATTGTCGGCAAGCTGATACGGCGGTGGCAGCAGCTCGCCGGCGTCGCCCATGACCACCCGGCGCGGTCCGAGCAGCCCGAGGTGCAACCACACCGAGGACGAGCCGGGGCCGCCGTTGAAGGCGAAGACCACCGGCCGGCGAGCCGGATCCGCGCCGTCCAGGGTGTAGGCGGTGATGAACATCTGAGCTCGGCCGGGGTGGCCGCGGAAGACGCCGTCGGTGACGTCCTCCTCGCGCAGCACTACCCGGCCGGCGACCGCGGTGTAGGCGAGGTTTCGCCGCCCGACCCGAATGGTGTGCTTGGTGGTGACCAGATCGTCGACCGGTTCGGCCTTGGCCTCGGCCTTGGCCGATTCGGGCTTAGCAGGTTCGGGTTCGCCGGCCGTCCCCAAGGCCTGCTCACCGCTCGGGGCGCCGGCCGGGGGCCGGGCCGGCCGATCGGCCGTCGCATCGTCGCTCACCGTTGCACCCTATGGCACCGTTGCCCCGTACTCGGCGGTCGGTTCGTAGTCCGCGGCATAGCGCCGGTCCCGCAGCGACCGGTCGACCGGCGAGTCGGCGAACAGCCCGGCGCCCGGATCGGGCTGCTCGTCGCTGCGCACCACGTCCAGCTCGGGGCGAAACATCTCGATGACGATCATGACGACGATGGCCAGCAGGAAGCCGTCCCGGACGAGCAGGAACCAGGTCAGCCCCTCGTAGGTCATCGCCTTGTTGGGGTCCGAGCCGGACAGCAGCCAGAGCAGGGTGGCCACCCAGACCCCGATCTCCGACAGCTGCCAGAGCAGCGCCATTCGCCAGCGCGGCCGGGCCAGCGCCAGCAGCGGCACCAGCCAGACCGAGTACTGCGGGCTCCACACCTTGGTGGTCAACAGGAACGCGGTCACCGTCAGGAACGCCAGCTGCGCCAGCCGGGGACGGGTCGGCACGATCAGCGCCAGGTAGCAGACGGCGGCCAGCGCCAGCAGCAGCACCAGGGCCACCGCCGCACCCGGCGGCGTCCAGCCGGACTCCCCCGGCTTACCGAACGTGCTGGGATAGAAGTGTTTCAGCATCGCCCAGAACGTGCTGGCCTCGGCCGGCCGGGACTCGGAGAAGGCGTAGAACTCCTTCCACCCGGAGGTCCAAGCCAGCGCGATCGGCAGGTTCACCGCCAACCAGATGCCCGCCGCCGCCAGCGTGGCCGCCACCACCGGTCGCCACACCCGGCTGCGATAGGCCAGCACGAACAGCGGAATCAGCAACAGCATCGGATACAGCTTGGCCGCGGTGCCGAATCCGATCAGCACCCCGGCCAGCACCGGTCGGTTGCGGGCCCACGCCCACAGCGCACCCGACGCGAACGCCATCGCGAACAGATCCCAGTTGGAGAAGGCGTGAAAGATCAACAGCGGGCTGGTCGCCACGATCGCCACGTCCCACTGCCGGCGCAGCCCGGCCGCCCCGGCGGTGGCCAGCACCATCAGCAGCCCGCAGATCCCGAGCAGCGCACAGGTCAGGACGGCGAACATGATCCCGTCGTCGGTGCCGGGCAGCCAGCCGGCCTCGGCCACCACATGCCAGCCCCGGGTCAGCTCGGCGGTGACCCACATGAACCCGCCGGTCAGCACCGGGTACTCCACCGCGTGGTCGCGGTAAGGCACCGCGCCGCTGGACAACCCCTCCGCCGTCCAGAGCGGGATCACGTCCGAGTAGCAGACGTGGGTGTACTGCTTGGACGCCACCCACTGGCCGTTCGCGCACGGCAGCTTCTCGCCATAGCCCAGCACCAGGGTGAAGGCCGCCATCGCCAGCAGTACCCGCAGCGGCGTCCACCAGCCGGAGCCGGGACGGGCGTAGCGGCCCAGCGGACCGCCCAGCACGGCGCTCGCCCGGGCGACCGTCGGATCGTCGCGGGACGGGATCTGCACGACCATGCGCCTCACCCTAGAGAACCGGGCGCACGGCTAGGTGGTGGGCGCCGGTGTCGCGGTACCGGCCGCTGAACTGCTCGGCGGCGGGGACGAACTGACCGGGTTGGTGACGCAGACCCCACCGACCAGGATGCCGGGCGGCGTACAGCTCGGGGTGGCGCTGCTCGAACTGGCCGCGGTGCTGGACGGCGGGGTGCTGGTCTTGGTCGGCGTGGGCGTGGGCGTCGGGGTCGCCGAACTGGACGAGGCGGCGCTGGAGGTCACCGGGCTAGGTGTGGGAAGCCCGACCTCCTGCTTGGTGGCCAGCGCGGCGACCGGCTTACCGGCGAGGTAGCCGTCCATGAACAGCTTCCAGGTGTGCCCGGCCAGGTCCCGGCCGTACTCGGAGTTGCCGTTCGCGTCGTAGATCGGTTCCACCTTGTCCGAGCCGACCCAGGACGCGGCGCTGACCTGCGGCGTGAAACCGACCGTCCAGCCGTCGCTGGAGTCCCCGGTGTCCTGGATGCCCACCGTGCCGGTCTTGGCCGCCACCGGGCGGTCGCCGTTCAGCCCGATCCCGGACGTGTCGGCCACCCGTTCCATCGACAGCGTGACGTCGTTGGCGACCCGGCCGTCCAGCACCCGCTTGGCGTGGTCGTGGTGCTGGTAGAGCACGTTGCCGTGCGAGTCGGTGACCTTCTGGATGAAGTAGGACGACCGGAACTCACCGCCGTCGGCCAGCGTCGCGTAGCCGACCGCCTGGTCCAGGATTCGCACCGGATAGTTGCCGATGCCGACGTAGGCGTCGGGGTGCCCATTGCGCATCAGGGTGGGCGCCCCCGGGTTAGGCCCGGTCGCCGACTCGGTGTCCGGGATGCCCATCGCCCGGGCGGTGCTGACCACGTTCGCCGGACCGACCAGCGAGGCGAGCTTGCCGAACACCGTGTTCAGCGACAGCGTGGTCGCGTTCAGCAGGGTGTAGCTGCCCGAGCTGGGGTCGGTCGGGTCGTTGGCGAACGGCAGGCCGTCGATGGTGGTCGGCGAGGAGCCGTCGAACACCGACTGGACGGTGTAGGCCGGCTTGACGCCGCGCAGGTTCTGGGTTAGCGCGGTGGCGGTCACATACGGCTTGAAGCTGGAACCCGGTGGCCGCCAAGCCTGGACGTAGTCCAGCCCGGTGCCGCTGCTACCGCCGTAATAGGCCAGCACCGCCCCGGTGGCCGGGTTGACCGCGGCCAACGCCGGCCGCAGGTTCTTCTGCTTGGCGGTCAGGTGGCCGTACACCTGCCTGACCGCGGCCTCGGCCGAGGCCTGCGCGGTCTTGTCGATCGAGGTCTGGATCCGCAGTCCCTTGGTGTTGATGCTGGCCGGGTCGATCCCGTCGGCCGACAACTCGGCCTTCACCTGCCGCCAGACCAGGCCAAGCGGACCGTCCAGCACCGAGCTGACCGACCTGGTCTTGATCGTCGTCGGGAATTTCAGCTTGTCCCGCTCGGCCTGGCTCAACTTGCCGGTGCTCACCATGCCGTCCACCACGTAGTTCCACCGGCCGCGCGCGGCGCTGGGGGTGAGCGCCGGGTCGTAGTACTCCGGTGACTTGATCACCGCCGCCAGCAGGGCGCCCTGCGCCACGGTGAGCTTGCCGACGTCCACCCCGAAGTAGGCCTTCGCGGCGGCTTCGACGCCGTATGCCTGCCGGCCGAAGTAGATGGTGTTGAGGTAGTTCTCCAGGATGGTGTCCTTGGAGTACTCCCGGCTGAGCTTCAGCGAGATAGCCAGCTCCTTCAGCTTCCGGCTCAGCGATTGGTCGGAGTTCAGGTAGGCGTTCTTCACGTACTGCTGGGTGATCGTCGAACCGCCCTGGGTCGAGCCGCCGCGGATGTCGTTGATCGCGGCCCGCAGCGTGCCGCGGATCGAGATGCCCGGTTCGGAGTAGAAGCCCCGGTCCTCGGCCGCGAGCACCGCGTCCTGTACGTATTGCGGCACCGCGGACAGCGACACGTCCGTCCGGTTCTCGCCGTTGTCGATGGTGGCCATCGTGCTGCCGTCGGCGTACTGCAGCACCGCGGTCTGGTTGGTGTGCAGCTCGTCCGGGCTGGGGACGTGCGCCACCGAGTACACCCCGATCGCCAACACGGTGACCAGCAAGGCGAACAGTCCGAGCAGCCAGGTGAGCACCAGGCCCACCCGGCGCAGGATCCGCTTGCGCCGGCTCATCCTGGCCAGCCGGCGCTTCTTCAACGCGTGTCGACGCCGCCACCAGGCCAGCACGGCCGCCGGTCCCCTGGTCGCGGTAGCGCCGTCGGGCTCTGGTCGGTGCGCTGGCACGAAACGTTCTCCTCAAGTCAGACAGGTGCTACCGCGGGCAGCTGTGGGTTCAGCTGACAGTACGGAACGTTGCTGAGCCTGCTCAGCCGGCGAACCGTCGCATGGCCGCGCCGATGGCCACGCCCAGGCTCGGTGAGGTGTGGCCGGCGTTCTCCACGATCACCAACTCCGCGTCCGGCCAGGCCTGGGTCAGCCGCCAGGCCGACTCCAGCGGGCACTGCGGATCGAACCGGCCGTGCACCAGCACCGCCGGGATGCCGTGCAGCCGGGGCAGCCCGTCCAGTAGCTCATGCTCGCCCAGCCAGGCGGCGTGGCTGAAGTAGTGCGCGCAGATTCGGGCGAAGGCGAGCCGGTAGCGCGGGTCGTCCCGCTTCTCCGGCGCGCCCCGGGAATCCGGCTCCAGGTCGACCACCGCGTTCTCCCAGGCCATCCACTCGTCCGCGGCGGCCTGGCGTACCCGTGGGTCCGGCGAGTTCAGCAGCTCGTTGTAGACCTGCACCAGGTTCTCCTCGCGCTGCCCGGCCGGCACCGCGTCCCGGTATCGGGCCCACTGCGCCGGCAGGAACCGGCGCAACCCGCCGTAGAGCCAGTCGACGTCCACCCGCCGGGTCAGGCCGGTGCCGACCAGCACCAGTTCGCTCACCCGGTCCGGGTGGCGTTGGGCGTAGGCCAGGGCGAGCGTGGTGCCCCAGGACCCGGCGAAGACCAGCCAGCGCTCGATGCGCAGGTGCTGGCGCAGCCGTTCGATGTCGGCGATCAGGTGCTCGGTGGTGTTCGCGGCCAATGAAGTGTCGTGGTCGGCGGCGTGGGGCAACGAGCGACCGCAGCCGCGCTGGTCGAACAGGATGGTGCGGTACGTGGAATCGTCGCCGCCGACCCGGCGCATGCCGACGCTGCACCCACCACCCGGCCCGCCGTGCAGCACCAGCAGCGGCTTGCCGTCCGGGTTTCCGCACTGCTCCCAGTAGATGAGCTGCCCGTCGCCGACGTCGAGCATTCCGTGCTGGTACGGCTCGATCGGCGGGCGGGCGATGGGGTCGGCGGCCATGGCACTGCACGTTACCGCCGGCCGCTGAACCACCGCCGGGTACGCCGCGCGCCAGCCGCTAGCGGCGAGATACATCGACATGATGTATCGTCTCGATATATCGCAGCCGACGGCACTCCGCTGTCGGGTACGCGACGCGGCAGGCAATGACCGCGAGGCCGGTTGCCGACCAGCGGAGGGGAGGACGGATGCTCGAGATTGCGATCCTCGGACTGCTCAGTGAGTCGCCGATGCACGGCTACGAGCTGCGTAAGCGGTTGGCCACCCTACTGGGGGCATTCCGGGCCTTCTCCTACGGTTCGCTATATCCGTCCCTGCGCCGGCTGGCCGAAGCCGGCTGGATCGACGAGCAGGAACCGCTGGAACCCGCCAGTGCCGGCTTCGGCGGGCGCTCCAAGCGAGGCAAGCGGGTCTACCGGCTCACCGCCGAGGGCAAGGAGCACTTCGCCGAACTGCTGGCCGAGGTCGGCCCGGAGGCTTACGACGACGAGGGTTTCGGCACCCGGTTGGCGTTCTTCGCGCAGACCCGGTCTGAGATTCGGCTGCAGATCCTGGAAGGACGCCGGCAGCGGGTCACCGAGCGGGCCGACGGCATGCGTTCCGCGCTGGCCCGCACCCGGGAGCGGATGGACCGCTACACCCTGCAACTGCAAGAACATGGCTTGGAGTCAGTCGACCGAGAAGTGCGTTGGCTGTCCGAGCTGATCGCAACCGAGCGCAGCACCAACAGCACGGACGAGTAAGCCGCCCGATCCTCGTGGCACTGCTCGACAGCAGCAACATCGACCATTTCAAAGGAGGACCCCGATGGGTTCGGTAACAGAGAACAACGCCGGCGGAGGGCCCATCCGGGTTGCCATCGTGGGTGTCGGCAACTGCGCCGCGTCCCTGGTCCAGGGTGTGCAGTACTACGCCGACGCCGACCCGTCGAGCACCGTCCCGGGCTTGATGCACGTCAAGTTCGGCCCGTACCACATCAGCGACATCAAGTTCGTCGCTGCCTTCGATGTGGACGCCAAGAAGGTCGGCCGGGACCTCTCGGAGGCCATCGTCGCGTCCGAGAACAACACCATCAAGATCGCCGACGTACCGCCGCTGGACGTGCCGGTGCAGCGTGGGCACACCTTGGACGGCCTGGGCAAGTACTACCGCGAGACCATCGTGGAATCCGACGAGGAGCCGGTGGACGTGGTCGGCGCGCTCCGGGCCGCCCGAGTCGATGTGCTGATCTGCTACCTGCCGGTCGGCTCCGAGGAAGCCGCGAAGTTCTACGCTCAGTGCGCCATCGACGCCGGCGTGGCCTTCGTGAACGCGCTGCCGGTGTTCATCGCCGGCACCCCGGAATGGGCGAAGAAGTTCGAAGACGCCGGCGTGCCGATCGTCGGTGACGACATCAAGTCCCAGGTCGGCGCCACCATCACCCACCGGGTACTGGCCAAGCTCTTCGAGGACCGGGGCGTGGTCCTGGACCGCACGTACCAGCTGAACGTCGGCGGCAACATGGACTTCAAGAACATGCTCGAGCGGGACCGGTTGGAGTCCAAGAAGATCTCCAAGACCCAGGCGGTCACCTCGAACATGAGCCACGAGATCGGTTCCCGCAACGTGCACATCGGCCCGTCGGACTATGTGCAGTGGCTGGACGACCGCAAGTGGGCCTACGTCCGGCTGGAGGGCCGGGCGTTCGGCGAGGTGCCGCTGAACCTGGAGTACAAGCTCGAGGTATGGGACTCGCCGAACTCGGCGGGCATCATCATCGACGCGCTGCGCGCCGCCAAGATCGCCAAGGACCGCGGCATCGGCGGCCCGCTCCTGTCGGCGTCCTCGTACTTCATGAAGTCCCCACCGGAGCAGTACGACGACACCACCGCCCGGGCCAAGGTGGAGGCGTTTATCCGCGGCGAGGTCGAGCGCTAGCCGCCGCAGGACAGCCGGCCCCGAGTACCGGTTGGTGCTCGGGGCCGTCGATTTTCCCTAGATGGCTTGCCTATTGCCGCAGCCGTCCGCTCGGCGCATGCTCACCCCACACGACGGGTGCGGAGGGGGCCGCTATGACGTACGTACGACGCAATGTGTGGACTTTGGGCGGCGACTGGGCAGACCCGATCCTGTGGTACGCCCGGGGCGTCGCCTCGATGCAGAAGCTCGAACTCGCCGAGCCGACGAGCTGGCGCTTCTACGCCGGCATCCACGGCTTCGACGAGGACCTGTGGACCCAGTTGGGTTACTTCGACCCGTCCGACCGACTCCCCAGCCCGTCCGTCCGCAATCAGTTCTGGGACCAGTGCCAACACGGCAGCTGGTATTTCCTGCCGTGGCACCGCGGGTACCTGCTGGCCTTCGAGGCCAACGTGCGGGCGGCGGTGCGCGACCTCGGCGGCCCGCCGGACTGGGCCTTGCCGTACTGGAACTACTTCTCGCAGCCGAAGCTGCCGGCGGCGTTCGCCAGCCCGAACTGGCCGGACGGCGTGGGCAACAACCCGCTCTACGTAGCCCCCCGGTACGGGCCGAACGGCGACGGAAACGTGTTCGTGCCGTTGAACCAGGTCGACCTGCGGGCGATGACCGACCCCGATTTCACCGGCGGCGCGCACGGCGGCAGCACCGGATTCGGCGGGATCGACACCGGCTTCTCGCACGGCGGGCGGATCTTCGGCCGGCTGGAGTCCCAACCGCATAACGCGGTGCATGACCTGGTCGGCGGCTTCGAGAACAACAACCAGGATCTGCCGGGTGCGATGTCCGTCCCGCAGAGCGCCGGGCTCGACCCGATCTTCTGGCTGCACCACGCCAACATTGACCGGCTCTGGGAATCCTGGAACCAGGCGTCCGCCAGCCACGCCGACCCCACCGATCCGCAATGGGTCAACGGCCCGGCCAGCATCGGTGAGCGGGATTTCGCGATGCCGATGCCGGACGGCACGACCTGGACCTACACCCCCGGCGAGATGACCGACCTCACCAGCCTGGGCTACCGATACGACAACCTGACACCCGGGCGTAGCTCGCGCAGGCACCACGCGCAACCGTTCCAGCCGGCAGCCGTCGGCGTGGCGCCGGGCCAGCCGGCGGCCGGTCAACCAGCGGAGGGAGAACCACCCGTGTCAGGCGACACCAATGTCGAACTCGTCGGCGCCAGCACGCAACCGGTGTCGATCACCGGCGGTGACGTGCAAAGCCACGTCCGGCTCGACTCGGGCATGCGGAGCAAGGTGGCGGCCAGCCTGTCTCCGGCGGCCGTGGGGGCCGACGACGCAGCCGGCGCCGCGGCGGACCGGGTGTTCCTCAACCTGGAGAACGTCCGGGGCCAGTCCCACGGAGCCGTCTTCCAGGTATACGTCGGAGTGCCGGACGGCGAGGCTCCGACCGACCACCCTGAGCTGCTCGCCGGAACCATCGCGCCGTTCGGCCTGCGCAAGGCCAGCACCCCCGACAACGAGCACGGCGGTGACGGGCTCACCTTCGTCCTTGAGATCACCGACATCGTCGACCATCTGCACCTGTCGAATTCCTTCGACGTGGAGCGGTTGCCGGTCCGGATCGTGCCGATGCACCCGGTGTCCGAGGAGGCGCCGATCACGATCGGCCGCATCAGCATCTTCCGCCAGGGTCGCTGACCGCGAGCGCCCGATGACACCGGAGGCGCGGCGGCGTCGCCAGATCCGCACGCCCGTGCTGGTCGTGACAGCGCTTGCCTGGGCGGCCGTTCTCGTCATGCCGGCCGTTACGTCCAGTACGGCGCATGACCCGAACGCCATGGCCGGCATGGCCGGGATGGCGGCCATGCCCGGGATGGCGTCCGAGTCGCCAGCTTCGGATACCGCGCATCTCTCGAGCCTGCCCGCCTTCTTAGCCGGCTGGCCGCTGATGCTGACCGCGATGATGGCGCCACTGCTGATCCCAGCGCTTCGGCACGCCTACACCCGCAGCCTGCCCAGCCGGCGATGGCGAACCGTCGCACTGCTCGTCCTGGCCTACACCGCACCGTGGTTGGCGGCCGGGCTCGTGCTGCGAGAGTTCGCGGGCCGGTTGCATGCGGTGGCCGGGGGCGGCGCGCTCGCGGTCGGCATGCTGCTGGCGGCCGCCTGGCAGTTCTCGCCGGTCAAGCAGCGCTGCCTGAACCGGCATCACGCCCTTCCGCCGCTGGCCGCCTTCGGCGGAGCCGCCGACCTGGACGGGCTGCGCTTCGGCTCGGTGCGCGCGCTGTGGTGCATCGGCTGCTGCTGGAGCCTGATGCTGCTGCCGCTGCTGGCCGGCCGGTGGCAGCCACTGGTGATGCTCGGCGTCACGCTGTGGATCTGGGCCGAGTCGTTCGACAAGCCGGCCAGGCCGGCCTGGCGGGTACGGCTGCCGGTGAAGGCGGCCCGCATCGTCGCCGCTACCGGCGGTCCCACCCCGATCGTGCAATTTCTTCCGGCTGTCGACCGGAGGAAGTTGCACGATCGGAGAGAGGTTCAGTTCAGGCCGACGTCGACCGGATAGGTGGACAGCAACGCCAGCGGCATCGGCTGCCGGCGCAACACCGAGCGCCACAACGTGCCTGGACGGCGGGAGAACACGTCGTCCAGGCTGCCGGCGACGACGAACCAGCCGCCGCTGTCTATCTCGTGGTCGAGTTGGCCGACTTCCCAGCCGGCATGCCCGGCGAACACCCGCAGGCTGTCGGCATTGCGGGACACCTCGGCAGCCGGTGCGTCCAAGTCGACCAGCGCCAGGCCACCGCTGACCGCGCGCAAGCCGGTACCGGCATCGGTCGAACCGGCCAACCGGCCCAACCCCAGCGCCCCGTCGCGCTGGACCGGACCGCCGTTGAACACCACCGCCGGCTCGCTCATCACGTCCTGCCACTCCGGCAGCACGTGGCCGACCGGGGTGTGCGACGGCCGGTTGATGATCACGCCTACCGTCCCGGTGGCATCGTGCTCGATCAGGAACACCACGGTCCGGAAGAACTCCGGGTCCGACAGCTCCGGGGTAGCGATGAGCAACCGGTGCGCGGCCGGCGCAAGCTGCCAACCGTCCTCAGCTGTCATGGCGCTGCCTTCCCCCCGTTGGCTACCGACGTCGTTTCGCGCCGCCTGATTACATCCTGCACCAGATTGCACGGCCTCGGGCTAACGTCGGTGCCAGAGAATCCGAATGGCAAGGCATGGCCATAGTGGATGCAGTCGGAACAACCGAGCCCAGTACGGCCGCGATGACCGGAGATATCGTGCTCATAGACCGGCAGGACGCGGAAACCGCTCGGCGGTTGCTCGCCCGACGTGATTTCCGCCGGCTGTTGTCGGTGCGGGTGTTCGGCCAGTTCGCCGACGGTGTCTTCCAGGCGTCGCTGGCCGGCACGATCCTGTTCAACCCGGAGCGCCAGGCGCACGCCGGCGACATCGCGGCCGGCTTCGCGGTCCTGCTGCTGCCCTATTCGCTGCTCGGCCCGTTCGCCGGCGTGCTGCTGGACCGCTGGTCCCGGCAGCGGGTGCTGCTCTTCGCCAACCTGGTACGCGCGCTGCTGGTCTGCGGGGTCGCCGCCGAGATCGCCAACGGCGTACACGGCCAACCGTTCTACCTCAGCGTGCTGGTCGTCATCTCGGTGAACCGGTTCATCCTGTCGGCGCTATCCGCCTCGCTGCCGCACGTCGTCGAACCGGAACAGTTGGTCAGCGCCAACTCAGTCTCGGTCACCGCCGGGTCGGTGGTGGCCGCCACCGGCGGCGGTGCCGCGATCGCCATCAAGGCCGCCTTCGGCAGTGGCAACGGCGGGTACGCGCTGGTCGCGCTCGGTGCTGCGCTGTGTTACACGCTGGCCGGCTGGTGCGCGCTCGGGTTCGCCGCAGACCAACTAGGCCCGGACGAGGACACCCGCGAACATCGGGACTCGGTGCACAACGTGCTGGCCGGCCTGGCCGGTGGCGTGCGGCACATCCGCTCGCACCCGTCCGTCGGGCGCGCTTTCGTGGTGATCGGGATCCAGCGTTTCGTCTACGGCATCAGTGCGATCTGCACGCTGCTGCTGTACCGCAACTACTTCACCGACCACGGCTGGTTCCACGCCGGGCTGGGCGGCCTAGGCCAGGTGGTGGCCGCGCTGGCGATCGGTGGTGGCCTGGCGGCGGTGCTGACCCCGCTCGCGGCCCGCCGGTGGGGCTACACCCGATGGCCCGGGGCGTTGCTGATCAGTGCCGGGGTGGTCGAGCTGGCACTCGGGGTGCCGTTCAAACTCCAGCTCTTCCTGCCGGCCGCCGCGCTGCTCGGATTGTGCGCGCAGGGCGTCAAGATCTGCGTGGACACCCTTACCGCGCAACGGGTCTCCGACGAGTACCGGGGCCGGGTGTTCTCGATCTACGACACGCTGTTCAACCTGGTGTTCGTCGGGGCCGGCGTGTTGACCGCGCTGATGCTGCCGGAGACCGGCAAGTCCGTCCCGGCGGTGATCGCCCTCGGGCTGGTCTACCTGGTGACCGGCACCATCTACTACCTTTCCCGGGACGCCGAGGCCGAATCGACCGACCTGACTCAGCCGGTCTCGGACTGGCCACCGGCCCGGTCAGCGGACTGATCCGCGGCCTGCTCGGCGGCGTACCAGGCACGCAGCTCGGAGACGGCGGCGTCGTGTTCTAGCGGCCCCCGCTCCATCCGCAGCGCCAGCAGGTGCCGGTAGGCCCGGCCCACCAACGGCCCGGGTTGGATGCCGAGGATCGCCATGATCTCGGTGCCGTCCAGGTCCGGCCGGATCGCATCGAGCTCCTCCTGCTCGCGCAGCCGAGCGATGCGCCGTTCCAGGTCGTCGTAGGTGGCGGCCAGCGCCGCGGCCTTGCGCTGGTTGCGGGTGGTGGTGTCCGACCGGACCAGCTTGTGCAGCCGGGCCAGCAGCGGCCCGGCGTCGGTGACATAGCGACGCACCGCCGAGTCGGTCCACTCGCCGCGGCCGTAGCCGTAGAACCGCAGGTGCAGGAACACCAGCCGGGCGATGTCCTCGATCTGGTCCTTGGGGAACTTCAGCGCCTTCAATCGGGCCCGGGTCAGCCGAGCGCCGACCACCTCGTGATGGTGGAAGGTGACCTGGCGCGCCCCGTCCGACTCGACGAACCGGCGGGTCTCCGGCTTGCCGATGTCGTGCAGCAGCGCGGCCCAGCGCAGCACCAGGTCGGGCGCCGGTTGGCCGTCCGGGCCGAGCACGTCCGGATCCCGGCCCTCCAGCTCGATGGCCTGGTCGAGCACCTGCAGGGTGTGCGCGTAGACGTCCTTGTGCTGGCCGTGCTCGTCGGCTGCCATCCGCAGCGCCGGCAGCTCGGGCAGCACGACCGCGGCCAGGCCGCTGTCCACCAGCAGCTCCAGGCCGGCCCGCGGGTAGGCGCCCGCCATCAGCTTGTTGAGCTCGGCCTGCACCCGTTCGGCGGTGATCCGGCCGATCTCCGGGGCCAGCTCGGTCATAGCGGCGAACACCTCAGGGGACGGCCGGACCCCGAGCTGAGACACGAACCGCGCCGCCCGCAGCATCCGCAGCGGGTCGTCCCCGAACGACTCGGCCGGCGTGGCGGGAGTGGCCAGGACCCCGCGGGCCAGGTCGGCCAGCCCGCCGTACGGGTCGACGAAGCTGCGGTCGTGCACCGAGACCGCCATCGCGTTCATGCTGAAGTCCCGCCGGCGCAGGTCGTCGGCGATGCTGGCGCCGAAGGCCACCACCGGATTGCGGCTGACCCGGTCATAGCGGTCGGCGCGAAAAGTGGTGATCTCACAGGGCTGGCCACCGACCTGGGCGCCGACGGTGCCGTATTCGATGCCGGTCGTCCAGGTCGCCGAGGCCAGTCCGTCCAGCAGGCTCAGCACCTGGTCCGGGGTGGCGTCGGTGGTGAAGTCCAGGTCGTTGACCGGTCGTCCCATCAGCGCGTCCCGGACCGGACCGCCGACCAGGTAGAGCTGGTGACCGGCGGCGGTGAACACCTCGGCCAGTCGGGTGGCCGTCGGTGGGATGGGGACCAGCTCGCCTGGGTTGCCGGTCATGACAGGGAAACTCGATCCTTGGTGAGGGTTGGTGCCGGTTGTGACATGTCGTTGAGGCAAACCCTACTGAACCGCCAAGTAGCATCGGTGCATGTCCCGCCAGCCGTCAGCCAGACGGCCGCGGCTTCCGCGAGTCGATGAGACCAGCGCCGGCGGCCTCGTGCTCGACCTGTCCGGCCCGGTGCCGATGGGTGCGCTGATCGGCCGGACGAATCGCCGCGGTCGACTGCTCTGGTCGCTACCGAAGGGACACCTGGAAGCCGGCGAGACCCTGGAGCAGGCCGCGATCCGGGAGGTCGCCGAGGAGACCGGCATCCGCGGCTCCATCATCGGCAGCCTGGGCACCATCGACTTCTGGTTCGTGGTCGAGGGCAGAAGGGTGCACAAGACCGTCCACCACTACCTGATGCGGGCGATCGGCGGCGAGCTGTCCGACGACGACGTGGAGGTGACCGAGGTCGCCTGGTTCCCGCTATCCGACATTTCCGAGCAGTTGGCCTACTCCGACGAGCGTGGCCTGTTGGATCAAGCCTGCCGCCTGCTGAAAGACAGCGCGTGATGCGGTTTACCGCGTTGCTTTGTTGCGTGGCGTCGGTCTTGCTCAGTACCGGCCTCGCCGCCGCCGGCCCCGCTGTCGCCAGCCCGCCGGTCACCGGTGCGGGGCGACCGTTGGCCGCGGCGAGTTCGTCCAATCCGGTGACGGTCAGCCTGGACTCGCTGAGCCCGCGCAGCCCGGACGCCCGCAAGCTGTCCCAGGTGGTGACGGTGACCGCCACCGTGACCAACAACACCGACTCCACCTACTCCGGCGTCCAGTTCGGCATCGAACGTGGCGAGCCGATTACCCAGCAGCACCTGCTCGACCAGGCCATCAGCAACCCGCCGGGCACCTACCTGGACATCGAGCCACCGCTGCTGCTGAACAAGCCGCTGCTGCCGCACGCCCAGCAGGTCATCGTGTACAAGACCGCGCCGGTCGACCTGTGCCTGTGCTACGACGGGGTGTACTCCTACGCGCTGGTGGTGAAGGCCCGCATCGACCAGCAGGGTGAGCCGATCGAGCTGGGCCATACCCAGATGTTCATGCCGTCCTTCCTGGACGTGCCCAAGCCGGTCACCGTCGGCTGGGTCTGGCCACTGCTGGACAAGCCGCACCGGGGGTACGAGGACAACATCTTCACCGACGAGCAACTGGCCGGCGAGATCAGCCCCGGCGGGCGGCTGGACCGGGCGCTCACGGTGGCCGAGCTGGTCGCCGGCAAGGTCCGGCTGACGCTGCTGGTCGACCCTGAGCTGTTGGACAGCCTGGCGGTGATGGCCAGCCCCAGCGGCTACCGGGTGCGCTCGGCCAACGGCACGGTGGCCGGCACCGGCGGTCCGCTCGCCGCGGCCTGGCTGGCCCGGCTGAAGGCGGTCCGCAGCCAACACGACGTGGTGCTCACCGCCTACGCCGACCCGGACGTCAACGCGGTAGCCAGGGCCGGGCTGAAGTGGTCCACCGCGCTGGACCAGCAGGTGCAGTCTCGGATTTCCTCCACCCTGGACGGCGATTTCTCCTCCGACCTGTTGACCTGGCCGGCCGGCAGCGCGCTGACCAGCCGGGCCTTGGACGCCCTGGTCGGCGGCGGCGCGTCCACCGTGCTGCTCAGCGACTCCTCGCTACCCGGCCAGAACTCGGCCGACCCGAAGCCGGACGCGGTCTCGCCGCTGCCGTCGCCGGCCGGCCAGGCGGTCGCGCTGGTCACCGACAGCCCGATCGAAGCGACCGTCGCGCGCATCATGAAGCTAGGTGTCAACCCTGCCGCCGACCAGCAGGTGCTGCTGGCGCAGCTGGCCATCCGGGCCGAGCAGGACCCGACCACCAGCCATTTCGTGGTGATCACCCCACCTCGTTATGTGGACGCCAACCCGCAGATCGCGGCGGCGACCATCGAGTCGGTGCTCGGTACGGACTGGAGCGCGCCGATCAGCGTGCGCAACGCGCTGAACACGGTCCGGCCGGTGGACCGCGGCGCCTTGCAGGTGAACGCCGAGGATCCGGCCGGCGAGGTAAGTGCGGCGGGACTGGCCGAGGTGTCGGACATCGAACAGCAGGTCGCCTCGATGAACGACGCGCTGCACAACAACGACGCCGCCGCCGAACTGCTGTCCGGTTTCACCAACGGCATCCGCCGGGCCGAGGCCAGCGGCTGGCGGACCGATCCGGCCGGCGGCGCGTCGGTGGTGCGCAGCCTGCAACGGCACATCGATTCGCTGACCAGCGCCATCCACCTGGTGACCCCGGCCGTCGGCACCTACAGCCTGTCCTCGACCAACGCCCCGGTGGTGGTCACCGTGTCCAACCAGCTGCCGCGTCCGGTCACCGTATTGGTGTCGGTGATGCCGGCAGCCGGCGTGATCGGGTTCCAGGCGCAGGTGATGGCGCCGCAGACCATCGCCGCTCGTAGCATCGACACCATCCGGATTCCGACCCACGTGGCCCGGGTCGGCAAATTCCAGGTCATCGCCACGCTGCGCACGCCGGACGGCCGGCAGCTGGGCAAGAGCCTCGCGTTGAACCTGCGGGCAACCTCGATCGGGACGGTCACCAAGATCATCACGGTGGTGGCCATCACGGTGTTGGTGCTGGCGCTGCTGCGCCGGTTCGTGCAGCGAATCCGGCAGCACCGGCGGGCGGTAAGACGCGCCTTGGTGAACGCGTGAGCCAGCACCGCGGCCCGGGCAGTTCATGCCAGCCAGCACGCGATCTTCATAACCGCCGGTCGCCATGGCGACCAACCGCTATGAAGACCGGCCTGAGCCGATGAGCGAAGAGCGCACCGGCGGCGAGGACCAGCCTGGCGGGCTGGCCGGCGGCTGGTCGGCCCCCCGGATCTACGGCTCGCCGATGCCGGTGCCCGGGGACGCCTCCGCGCTGGCGGTGCTGACCGCGCAACCGGCCTCGGACGAGGACGGCTGGAGCACCCCGATCTACCACGGCCCGCGCCGGCTGCGGCCGCGACCGGTGACGGTGACCGAGCTGGGCGACCGCGCGCCGGCGACCGCCGGGCCGGCCGGCGAAGACGAACCGGCAGCCACCCTCGACAAGCCACCGTCCGCCGAGAAGCGGCCCGAGCCGGTGGCGCCCAGCCTGATGGTCAGCAGCCGGACGATGGCGATCGCCAGCCTGGGCAGCCGGATCACCGGCTTCCTGCGCAACAGCATCATCGCCGCCGCGGTGGGTTCCGGCCTGCACAGCGTCGGCGACGCGTACGGCCTGGCCAACACGCTGCCGAACATGGTGTACGAGTTGCTGCTCGGCGGGGTACTGACCAGCGTGATCATCCCGGTGCTGGTCAAGGCGCAGACCGACGACCGGGACGGCGGCGAGGCCTACACCCAGCGGCTGCTCTCGATCGCGACCGCGGGCCTGGCCGGCGCCACCCTGCTGGCCGTGCTGGCGGCACCGCTGCTGATATCGGTCTTCGGCGGTCCGCCGCAGTACCAATCGGTGGCCAGCCTCTGGGCCAGCCTGCTGTTGCCGGAGATCTTCTTCTACGGCTTGGGCGCGATGTTCTCGGCGGTGCTGAACTCCCGGCACGTCTACGGCTGGCCGGCCTGGGCACCGGTGCTGAACAACCTGATCACCATCGCCGCCGCGGTGCTGTTCCTGCTGGTGCCGGGGCCGGCCAACCTGAGCACCGGCAACATCACCGACACCCAGATCCTGGTGCTGGGCGTCGGCACCACGCTCGGCATCGCCGCGCAGGCGTTGATCCTGGTCGTCCCACTCCGGCGCACCGGGTTCCGCTGGCAGTGGCGCTTTCGGGCCAGCCCGAACGAGGCCGGCCGGATGGCGGAGTTCCGGACCTTGACGCTGTGGGTACTCGGCTACGTGCTGGCCAGCCAGCTCGGCGTGGTGGTAATCAACCGGGTCGCCAACTCGCACGGCGGGGTGCAGATCTTCGCCAATGCCGACCTGCTGTTCCAGGTGCCTTACGGCATCCTCGGGGTGTCGCTGCTCACCGCGCTGATGCCGCGGATGAGCCGGGCCGCCGCCCGCGGCGAGACCGAGTCGGTGCTGGACGACCTGCGGCTTGGCGCCCGGCTGTCGGCGGTGGCACTGGTTCCGGTGTCGGCGGCGCTTATCGTTTTCGGGCCGGCCTTCACCAGCGTGATCCTGCTGGGCCGGTTCAGCGAGACCAACGCCCGGTTGACCGGTATCGCGCTGGCCGCCGGGGCGTTCGGGTTGCTGCCGTTCGCACTGGTGATGCTGCAGCAGCGGGTGTTCTATGCCATGCGCGACGCTCGCATCCCCACCGCGATCAACGTCGCGATGGTGGCGACCAAAGTCGCCCTGGTGTTCGCCGCCGGGGCGCTGCTGCACGGTCGTTCGGTCATCATCGCGCTGACCGTCTCGACCTCGACGTCCTACCTGGTCGGCTGCCTGGTCGGCCACCTGCTGCTGCGCCGGCGCTTCGGCGCACTGCGGTTCGGCCCGGTGCTCCGGACCATCGGCTGGATCGGGCTGGCCTCGGCGCTGGCGGCCGTCGCCGGCCTGGCCGTGGTGCTCGCCGGCAACGCCGTGCTGGGCGTCGGCCGGACCTCCGGCCTCGTCGAGTTGGTGGTCGGGACGGTGCTGTTCGCCGGGGTGCTGGTCATGGTCGCGATCCGGCTGCCGCTGCCCGAGGTCGCCGAGATTCGGGCGGCCGCGCGCCGGCGTTCGGGCGGCCTGAGCCGGCTGGAATAGCCCGGCTCGTAGACTCGTTACGACGCGACGTTGCAGAGCTCAGGTCATCAGAACAGAGGTTGTTGTGAGCGTGAACCACCGCAAGGTGATCGTGATCGGCTCCGGGCCGGCCGGCTACACCGCGGCCCTGTACAGCGCGCGCGCCGACCTGAAGCCGCTGGTATTCGAGGGCAGCCAGTACGGCGGGGCGCTGATGAACACCACCGAGGTGGAGAACTTCCCCGGCTTCCGCAACGGCATCATGGGCCCCGAGCTGATGAACGAGATCCGGGCCCAGGCCGAGCGGTTCGGCGCCGAGCTGGTCTCCGACGACGTGGTGTCGGTGGAGCTGGAGGGTCAGGTCAAGACCGTCCGGACGCTATCGGGTGAGTACACCGCCGACGCGGTGATCCTGGCGATGGGCTCGGCCTACAAGAAGCTGGGCATCCCGCGCGAGGACGAGCTGTCCGGCCACGGCGTGTCGTGGTGTGCTACCTGCGACGGATTCTTCTTCCGCGGCCAGCACATCGTGGTCGTCGGTGGCGGTGACACCGCGATGGAGGAGGCCACCTTCCTGACCAGGTTCGCCGAGTCGGTGACTGTGGTGCACCGGCGCGACCGGCTCCGGGCGTCCCGGATCATGGCCGAGCGGGCCGAGTCCAACCCGAAGATCAGCTTCGCCTGGCACAGCGAGGTTGCCGAGATCCACGGCGAGCAGAAGGTGACCGAGCTGACCCTGCGGGACACCCGCACCGGCGAGCTACGCCGGCTCGAAGCGACCGGCCTGTTCATCGCGATCGGTCACGAGCCGCGGTCCGAACTGGTCAAGGGCCAAGTCGAGCTGGACGACGAGGGTTACATCCTGACCGACGGGCGCTCGACCCGGACCAACCTGGCCGGCGTGTTCGCGGCCGGTGACGTGGTCGACCACGTGTACCGGCAGGCCATCACCGCCGCCGGCACCGGTTGCCAGGCCGCGCTGGACGCCGAGAAATTCCTGGCGGCGCTCGACGCGGTTGGCGACGTCGAGTTGGCCGCTATGGAAGGCTGACCGCTGCCGGCCGGCGACCCGCCCGCGGGAAGGGTTACCGCGGCCGAGACGTTCTAGCCAGTGATCACCCGCACTCACACATCGCACTCGATACGCACAGGGAGTACCGCATGGCCACCAATACCACCGCTGTCACCGATGCCACGTTCGCCAAGGACGTCCTGGAATCCGACACCCCGGTGCTGGTCGACTTCTGGGCTGAGTGGTGTGGCCCGTGCCGGCAGGTCGGCCCGATCCTGGAGGAGATCGCCGGTGAGTACGGCGACAAGCTCCGGGTCGTGAAGATGAACATCGACGAGAACCCCAACGTCGCTCGGGACTACCAGATCATGTCGATCCCGACCATGTCGGTGTTCAAGGGCGGCCAGGTCGTGCAGACCATCGTCGGTGCCCGGCCGAAGGCCGCGATGCTCAACGCGCTGGCCGACTACATCAAGTAGCTCTAACCGCCTTTGTGCGGCCCGAGTGGGCGGAATTTCGACGGATCTCCGCCTCCTCGGGCCGCACTATGCGTTTCTGAGGGCGGCTCAGACCGGTAGGCCGGCGAACTGCGCCTGGTACAGCTCGTAGTACGCCCCGCCCCGGGCCAACAGCTCGGCATGGCTGCCCTGCTCGACGATCTGGCCGGATTCCACCACCAGGATCAGGTCGGCGTCGCGGATGGTCGACAGCCGGTGCGCGATCACGAAGCTGGTCCGGTCCGACCGCAGTGCCGCCATCGCCTGCTGGACCAGCAGTTCAGTGCGGGTGTCCACCGAGCTGGTCGCCTCGTCCAGGATCAGCAGGGACGGATCGGCCAGAAACGCCCGGGCGATGGTCAGCAGCTGCTTCTCCCCGGCGCTCACGTTGTTGCCTTCCTCGTCGATCACGGTGTCATAGCCATCCGGCAGGCTGTGCACGAACCGGTCCACGAAGCTGGCCTTGGCCGCCGCCAGAATCGCCGCCTCGTCCGCCTCCGGATTCCCGTAGCCGATGTTGTCGCGGATCGTCCCGCCGAACAGCCAGGTGTCCTGGAGCACCATCCCGATTCGGGAACGCAGTCCGGCTCGGGTCAGGTCGACGATGTCCGCCCCGTCCAAGGTGATCCGTCCCGAGTCCAGCTCGTAGAAGCGCATGATCAGGTTCACCAAGGTGGTCTTGCCGGCGCCGGTCGGCCCGACGATCGCCACCGTCTGACCGGGTGCGGCGACGAAGGACAGATCCTCGATCAGCGGGGTCTGCGGGTCGTAGCGGAACGACACATGCTCGAATTCCACCCGACCGCGGGGATCACTGATCACCGGCGGGTCGGTCCGATCCGGCAATTCCTCGGCGGTATCGAGCAGTTCGAACACCCGCTCGGCCGAGGCCACCCCGGATTGGAGCACGTTGGCCATCGAGGCCACGTGGGTCAGCGGCTGGGTGAACTGCCGGGAGTACTGGATAAACGCCTGCACGTCGCCCAGGCTCATCGTGCCGGACGCCACCCGCAGGCCACCGACCACCGCCACCGCGACGTAGTTCAGGTTTCCGATGAACTGCACCGCCGGCAGGATGATCCCGCTGACGAACTGAGCGCCGAAGCTGGCCCGGTACAGCTCGTCGTTGTGTTCGGCGAAGCGCTGCTCCACCTCGCGCTGCCGGCCGAACACCTTGACCAGTGCGTGCCCGGTGAACGCCTCCTCGATATGCCCGTTCAACAGGCCGGTGGTCCGCCACTGCGCCACGAACAGCTGCTGCGAACGAGCCGCTATCAGCTTGGTGATGAACAGCGACGCCGGGACGCTGACCAGCGCGATCACCGCCAGCAGCGGGGAGATCGCCACCATCATGCTGAGCACCGCGATGATGGTCAGTGCCGACACCAGCATCTGGCTCAGCGTCTGTTGCAGGCTCTGTGACACGTTGTCGATGTCGTTGGTGACCCGGCTGAGCACCTCGCCACGCGGCTGGCCGTCGAAGTACCGCAACGGCAACCGGTTCAGCTTGTCCTCGACGTCACTGCGCAGCCGGAACACCGTCCGTTGCACGGCGCCGGTGAGCAGGTACCCCTGAAGCCAGCTGAGCAGCGACGCCATCAGGTAGAGCAGCAGCACCAAGAGCAGCACCCGGCCCAGCGCCGCGAAGTCGATGCCGCGGCCCGGCACCAGGTCCGAGCGGGCATACAGGTCGGCCAAGGTGCCGTGCCCGGTACTGCGAGCCTGTTCGACGACCTGCTGCCTGCTCAGGCCGGCCGGCAATCGCCTGCCGAGCACACCGGCGAAGATCAGGTCGGTGGCGTGGCCGAGCAGCCACGGTCCCAGCACGCTCATCGTCACACTCGCCACGCTGAGCAGCAGGACCAGCGTCACGGCGAGCCGTTCCGGGGCCAGCCGACCCAGCAACCGCCGCGCGGACGGGACGAAGTTCAGGGACTTTTCGGCAAGCCCGATGCCGGCGAACGGCCCCCGGCCGATCGGCGGACGACGCGGTGCTTCGGCGTGCGGTTGCAAGGTCCCGGCGCCGCGATGCTCGCTCATGCCCGTACCTGGCTGCCGGCGAATTGCGAATCAACGATCTCGGCGTAGGTCGGACAGCCGGCCAGCAACTCCTCGTGCCGGCCGATGCCCACGATCTGACCGTCCTCCAGCACGATGATCTGGTCGGCGTCCATGATCGTCGACACCCGTTGCGCGACGATCAGCACGCCGGCCTGCTCGGTGACCGGCCGCAACGCCGCCCGCAACCGGGCATCGGTGCCGAGATCGAGCGCGGAGAACGAGTCGTCGAACAGGTAGATCTCCGGCTTGTGTACCAGCGCCCGAGCGATCGCCAGCCGCTGCCGTTGGCCGCCCGAGACGTTGGTTCCACCTTGTGCCACAGCAGATTCCAGGCCGTCCGGCATCGCCCGGACGAAGTCGGCCGCCTGCGCGACCTCCAGCGCCTGCCACAGTTCGGTGTCGGTGGCTGCCGGATTGCCGTAGCCCAGGTTGCTGGCGATGGTGCCGGTGAACAGGTACGCCCGTTGTGGCACCAGCCCGATCAGGTTGCACAGCAAATCCGGATCGAGCGTGCGTACGTCCTGCCCGTCCACCAGCACCTGGCCGCCGGTGGCGTCGAACAGCCGCGGGATCAACCCGATCAGGGTGCTCTTGCCGGCGCCGGTGCTGCCGATGATCGCGGTCTGCTGGCCGGGCCGGACGGTGAAGCTGATATCGCGCAACACCGGATCGGTCGCGCCGGGGTAGCTGAAGCTGACCCCACGCAGTTCCAGTTCGCCCCGCCCGGACGGCGAACCGATGGCGTGCACGGGCGGTTGCACCGAGGATTCGGTGTCCAGCACCTGGCCGATCCGCTCGGCGCAGACCGCGGCCCGTGGCACCAGGATCGCCATGAAGGTGGCCATCATGACCGACATCAGGATCAGCATCAGGTAGCTGAGGTAGGCCGTCAGCGAACCGACCTGCATCCGGCCGCTGTCGATCAGGTGCGCGCCGAACCAGAGCACCGCCACGCTGGATGCATTGACGATCAGCATGACCGTCGGGAACATCAGCGACTGGAGCCGGCCGACCCGCAACGCGGTCGCGGTCACGTCGGCGTTGGCGGTCGCGAATCGCCTGGTCTCATAAGCCTCTCGGACGAACGCCCGGACCACCCGGATGCCGGCGATCTGCTCGCGCAGCACCCGGTTCACCGCATCGATCCGCTTCTGCATCAACCGGAAACCGCCGATCATCCGGCTGATGATCAGGCCGATCGCCACGACCAGCACCGGAACGCAGATCGCCAGCAGCCAGGACAGCCCGACGTCCTGCCGAACGGCCATAATGATGCCGCCGACGCACATGATCGGCGCCGCCACCAACATGGTGCAGGTCATCAGCACCAGCATCTGCACCTGCTGAACGTCGTTGGTGTTGCGGGTGATCAGCGACGGAGCCCCGAAGCTGTTCAGCTCCCGGGCGGAGAAGCTGCCCACCTGGTGGAAGATCGCGGCGCGGACGTCCCGGCCGAAGGACATCGCGGTGCGCGCGCCGAAGTACACCGCACCGATCGAACAACTGATCTGTGCCAAGGTCACCGCGAGCATGATTGCGCCGGTGGAAACGATGTAACCGGTGTTGCCGGTCGCGATCCCCCGGTCGATGATGTCGGCGTTCAAGCTGGGTAGGAATAAGCCAGCAATGGTCTGGACCAATTGCAGGCTAACGACTACCAGCAACGCTCGCCGGTACGGTTGCAGGTACCGGCGCAGCAGCTTGCTCAGCATGCTGAGCCGCCTTCGTGCTCGGCGCGCAGCATGCCGTGCAGCAGCAGCGTCACGATCTCGTGCGGGCTCATCGGATTGCCGTCGGTGATCCGGGGGTGACTGGCGGCGAAGGTCAACAGCCGGACCGCGCGGGCCGTCTCGGCCGGGCTGGTCCGTAGCCGGGCACGATCGGGCTCCAATAACTCGGCCAGGCCGTCCAAAAGTTGATCATGCCCGCGATCGGCGCGCGGATCCGGCCGGGTGTGCTGGTCAGGTGGGCGGGGCAGCCCGAGCGCGAGCAGCAATTCGACCACCGACTGAAGCCGGTGCTGGAGCACGGTCACCGCCTCGACCAGCCTGGATTCCAACGGCAGTCCGCGGTCGATCGCCGCGAACCGGGCCACCGTGTCGCTCTGGTCGAAGGCGGCCGCCAGGCAGGCGTCGACCAGCTCGGCCTTGTCGGTGAAGACCCGAAAGATGGTGCCCTCGCCGATCCCGCTCGCCTCGGCGATTTGCCGGGTGGTCACGGCATGTCCGTGTGCCCGCAGCAGTGGCAGGGTGGCTGCCACGATCGCCGCGCGACGGTCGTCCCGAGACATCGGGGCGGCGCGGCCGGCGGCGGGCGAGGCGGTGGACACAACTGGGATAGCCATGTCCGTCACCGTAGCGGAGTGAGTACTCACTCCGCCAACGAGTTAGCCGGCTGGGGTGAGCGACTTCGCCACCGAGGTGCCGAAGATCCGCTCCAGCGCGTACTCGACGTCCGACCGCCAGGACACCGTCGATTTCAGGTCCATCCGCAGCCGAGGGTAGCGCGGGTGCGGTCGAACCGTCTTGAATCCCACCGACCGCAGGTAGTCCGCCGGCATCAGGCAGCCCTGCGCGGACGGGCCGGTCGAACCGAAGGCCTCGATTGCGCGTACCACACGCGGCACCAGCTCGGCCGCGACCGCCTGCGCCAGCATCCGGCCGAGCCCGGCCGAGCGCCATTCCGGCAGCACGTGCGCGTTCATGAGCAACACCGCATCACCGGATACCGGCGAGGTGGGAAACGACAGCGCCCGCGGGACGAAGCCGGGCGGTGCGAACAGGGCGTAGCCGGCCGGCACGCCGGCCACGTAGGCGATCTTGCCGCAGCTCCCCCAGTCCAACAGCGTCGCCGACAGCCAAGCCTCCTTGGCCAGCGCGGTCTCCTCGGGCGGCGGCGGGTTCGGATCAGCCAGCGGGCCCATCTCCCAGAAGGTGCAGCTGCGGCACGGTGCCGGCAGGTCGTTCAGGTTGTCCAGCGTCAGCGGGACGATCCGGCGGGAGGCGGACATCGGCTCACACCTTGCTGAGGGCGGGGTGGTAGGTCTCCAGGAAGCTGCCCAGCCGTCGGATCGCCTGGGTCAGCATGTCAGTGTGCGGCAACGTCACGATCCGCAAATGATCGGGACGGGGCCAGTTGAACCCGGTGCCCTGCACCAGCAACACGTGCTGTTCCCGCAGGAAATCCAACACGAACTGTTGGTCGTCGATGATCGGATACTGCTCAGGGTCGAGCTTGGGGAACACGTACAGCGCACCCTGCGGTTCGACGCAGGTCACGCCGGGGATTGCCCGCAGCTCCCGGATGGCGGCATTGCGCTGATCCAACAACCGGCCACCGGGCAGCACCAGGTCTCGAATGCTCTGCCGGCCACCCAGCGCGGTCTGGATCGCGTGCTGGCCGAGCACGTTCGCGCACAACCGCATGTTGGCCAGGATGGACAGGCCTTCCAGGTAGCTGGCGGCGTTCCGCTTGGGGCCGGCCGCCATCAGCCAGCCCGAGCGGTAGCCGGCGAGCCGGTAGGCCTTCGACAACCCGTTGAAGGTGAGCGTGAACAGGTCCGGCGCCAGCACCGCGAACGGCGTGTGGCTGGCGTCGTCGTAGAGGATCTTGTCGTAGATCTCGTCGGCCAGCACCACCAGATCGTGTTGCCTGGCCAGCTCGGCGATGCCCTGCAGGGTGGCCTCGGGATACACCGCGCCGGTCGGGTTGTTCGGGTTGATCACCACCACCGCCCGGGTGCGCGCGGTGATCTTGGACTTCATGTCGTCGAGATCCGGCAACCAGCCCTCGGACTCGTCGCAGAGGTAGTGCACCGGACGTCCACCGGACAGCGAGGTGGCGGCCGTCCAGAGCGGGTAATCCGGTGCCGGCAGCAGCACCTCATCCCCGTTGTTCAGCATGGCTTGCAGCGCCATCACGATCAGCTCGCTGACGCCGTTGCCGAGCCAGATGTCATCGACCGTCACGGTATTCAGGTCCCGGCTCTGGTAGTGCTGCACGATGGCGGTGCGTGCCGACAGCAGGCCCTGGGAGTCCGAGTAGCCCTGCGCCTCGCTGAGGTTCCGGCAGACGTCGACCAGGATCTCGTCCGGCGCGGTGAAGCCGAACGGGGCCGGGTTACCGATGTTGAGCTTGAGGATGCGGTGACCCTGCGCCTCGAGCAGCTTGGCCGCGTCCAGCACCGGGCCTCGGATGTCGTAGCAGACGTCGGCGAGTTTGGTGGATTGGTTCAGTTGCACCGGGTAAGGCTGTCATAGAAAGTCGACCTTCGGCATCCCCGATCGTGTTCATTTTGCACGGCAGGAACGTGGTAGACACCGGACATGGAATACACCGCGGTAGTGCGCCGGCGTCGGATGGTCCGCAACTACGATCCGGACCGGCTGGTTTCACGTGAAACCATCGAGCAGTTGCTGGAACTGGCGATCCGGGCGCCATCGGCCGGCTTCAGCCAGGGCTGGCACTTCCTGGTACTGGACGACGCCGACGCCCGGTCGGAGTTCTGGCGGCTGACGACCCGACCGGGGGAGCCCGACCAATGGCTGCTGGGCCTGAAGTCGGCGCCGGCGCTGATCCTGGCGCTGTCCGACAAGGCCATCTACCTCGACCGCTACGCCGAGGCGGACAAGGGCTGGACCGATCGGGACGAGGCACGCTGGCCGGTGCCGTACTGGGATATCGATACCGGGATGGCGAGCCTGCTCGTCCTGCTGGGCGCGGTGGACCAGGGGCTGGCCAGCTGCTTCTTCGGAGTGCCGGCCGATGCGCAATCGGCGGTCAAGGACGGCCTGGGCATCCCGGCTCGGATGAGCATTGTCGGTGTGATCAGCCTCGGCTACAGCGCACCGGATCACCGGTCACCGTCGTTGCGTCGAGGCCGGCGTGGGCTGGATCAGGTGCTGTCCTACGGCCGGATGGACGCCAACTCCGCCGGCTGAAGTTACTTGCCCCGGGATCCGCGCTTGGTGGCCAACTGGGGTGCGATCACCGCGACGATCCGTTCCAGATCGTCGATCGAGCCGAACTCGACGGTGATCTTTCCCTTGCGGCGGCCCAGCTCGACCCGAACCCGGGTATCCAGCACGTCGGACAGGTTCTCGGCCAGTTCGCCCAGCGCCGGAGCCGAAATCCGGCTGGCCGGTTTCCGCTTGGCCGGACGGTCCGCCGTCGGTTCGGTGCCGGCAAGTGCGACCAGTTCCTCGGTCGCCCGTACCGACAAGCCTTCGGCCACGATCCGACCGGCCAGGTCGTCCTGCTGGTCCTGATCGGACAACCCCAGTAGCGCCCGGGCGTGCCCCGCCGACAGCACGCCGGCGGCGACCCGTCGCTGCACGGCAACCGGCAGGTTCATCAGGCGAATGGTGTTGCTGACCTGCGACCGGCTGCGGCCGATCCGGCTGGCCAGCTCCTCGTGGGTGGCGCCGAACTCCTCCAACAGCTGCTGGTAGGCGGCCGCCTCTTCCAACGGATTCAGCTGCGCACGATGGATGTTCTCCAACAGCGCGTCCCGCAGCATGGCGTCATCGGCGGTGTCCCGGACGATCGCCGGAACCTTTTCCAAACCGGCCAGCACGGCGGCGCGCAACCGCCGCTCCCCCATCACCAGCTCAAAGCCATCGCCCTGCGCTCGAACCACAATCGGCTGAAGAACGCCGAACTCCTTGATGGAATGGGCAAGTTCGGTGAGGGCGTCCTCGTCGAAGACCTGCCGCGGCTGCTTGGGATTGGTGCTGACTTGGTCCGGGCGCACCTCACGCAGCGTCGCGCCGGGCACCGGTGACGGATCGAAGTAAAAGTCGGTGGCCGACGAGGCCGCAATGGCCGCAACCGAGGGCACTCGATTGGCCACCTTGACGCTGGCACCCGAGGTGCCGGCTGCCGACGAGGCGCCTCTCCCAGCAGGCTCGCTATCGGCTGCGGCGCCATCGGTTGACATAACCCGATCGGTCGCGGTGCCCGGCTGGTCGCCGTTCACCGGCGCGGTGGGAATGAGCGCGCCCAAGCCCCGTCCGAGGCCGCCGCGACGTGGTGTCTTGCTCACTTCTCGGTCTCCCCTTCACCGCTGTAGCCGTCGAAACCCTGATCCGCCCGGCCGCGTTCGGCTACCTCGCGCGCCGCATCAAGGTAGCTCACCGCGCCCCGGGAACCGGGATCGTAAGTGATCACGGTTTGGCCGTAACCGGGCGCCTCAGACACCCGGACGTTCCGCGGGATCACCGACTTGATCACCTTGTCCCCGAAGTGCTGGCGGACCTCGTCGGCCACCTGATCGGCCAGCCTGGTCCGGCTGTCGTACATGGTGAGCAGCACCGACGAGACCTCGAGGGTGGCGTTCAGTTGGCTGCGCACCAGCTCGACGGTGTTCAGCAGTTGGGCCAGTCCCTCCAGGGCGTAGTACTCGCACTGGATCGGGATCAGGATCTCCTCCGCTCCGACCAGCGCGTTCAGGGTGAGCAGGCCGAGCGTCGGTGGGCAGTCGATGACGATGTAGTCGACCGGCTGGTAGTAGTCGGCGATGGCCCGCTTTAGCCGGTACTCCCGCGCGACCTGGGATGCCAGTTCGATGTCCGCCCCGGCCAGGTCGATAGTGGCCGGCACGCACCGCAGCGAGGGCGCCGACTCCACGGTCACCGCGACCTGATCGAGGCTTGCGCCACCCAGCAGGACGTCATAGATGGACGGCGTACCGGCCGTATGGTCCACACCGAGTGCGGTGCTGGCGTTGCCCTGCGGATCCAGGTCGATCAGCAGGACCCGCAAGCCGTGTTGGGCGAAGGCGACCGCGAGGTTGACAGCCGACGTGGTCTTGCCGACCCCGCCCTTTTGGTTGGCCACCGTCATCACCCGTCGGCGCAGCGGCGTCGGCCACACCTCCTGCCGGACGTTGCGAACGTGGACCGCCTGCATGGCCTCACGGGCGATCGGGGTGTCGAACCGGGTTTCACGTGAAACCTCGCCATGCCGGCCGACCGCCTCCAGGGCGAGGTCCGCCTGCAACGCCGCGTAGAGATCCGCTCCGTGTTGTGTTTCACGTGAAACAGCGGTGTCCATGTCGTCCGGCATTTCCGGCGTCCCCTCGTGTGAACCTGTGGTGCTGATGTTGCCGGCCCGTCGTTACCGCCGGACCAACTTGACCACCCGGGTAGGCGGGTCGACAAGTCCTACCCCGCATTCCATCACGCCGACGAGCTCAGCTCGGGAACGCCGCAGCATGGATTGGAATGTGGTCAGTTCGTCTGCCGCGGTATCGCCCTTGAGAGCCAGCAGGCTGCCGCCCGGACGCAGCAGCGGGAAGGCCCACCGGACCAGCTTGTCGAGCGGCGCGACCGCCCGTGCGGTCACGACCGGAGCCGATCCGGCTTGCGCTATTACCGCGGCATCCTCGGCTCGGCCCCGGATCACCCGGACCCGATCGGCCAGCCCCAGCTCGGTCACCGCTTCGGTAAGGAAGTCGGTACGCCGGAGCAGCGACTCGACCAGATCCACGTGCAGGTCCGGCCGCACACAGGCGATAGCCAACCCGGGCAGCCCGGCGCCGGAGCCGATGTCAACCACCCGATCACCGGTCGGCAGCAGCTCGGCCACCGCGACGCAGTTCAGCAGGTGCCGGTCCCACAGCCTGGGTACCTCGCGCGGGCCGAGCAGTCCGCGGACCGTACCCGGGCCGGCCAGCAGGCCGGCGTATTTGACCAGTAGCTGTACCGCGGCCGGAAACCGTTCGGCAACAACAGCAGGCGGAGCCGGGGCTACCGGCTCCGCCTGTGGGGATGCTGCTGAGCTGTCGCTCACGGTGCGGGCAGGATGACCACTCGCCGGTTCGGTTCCTCGCCCTCGGACTCGCTGATGACACCGTCCGTGGCCGACACCACGTCGTGCACGACCTTGCGCTCGAACGGGTTCATCGGTGCCAGCCGGTTCGGCTCGCCGGTGCTCAGCACCTGCTGGGCCGCCTCCCGGGCCAGCGCGCTCAGTTCGTCCCGGCGGCTCTTGCGGTGGCCGGATACGTCGAGCATCAGCCGGCTGCGAACACCGGTTTGCTGCTGGACCGCCAGCCGAGTCAGCTCCTGCAACGCATCCAGGGTGGCGCCGGCCGGACCGACCAGCGGCTGCAACTGCGAGCCGACGATGGCCACCATGGCGCGGCCGTTCTCCACGTCCAGGTCGATGTCACCGTCGTAGTCGACGATGTCGAGCAGCCGTTCCAGGTAGTCGGCGGCGATGTCACCCTCCTGGACGAGCAGCTCGTCACCGGACAGGGTGGCGACCTCGTCAGCCGGCTGGGCTGATTCGGGGTGCTGACTCGCCGACGTGGTCTCAGCGGTTTCGGTCATCGGGATTCCTTGTCTGTACCGGGAACTGTCAATACCAAGAACTAGGGCAGGTCCGAGCGGGCCGGCGACCGGCGCGACGAGCGGCGGCTTGCCGGGATCAGCGTCGTTTCTTGCTCGGGGAGCGCTTGTTGCCAGGGCGGTTGCCGTTCGGCCGCGGCCCGCGGTTGACCGGCCGGTTGGCCGCAGGCGGCGTCGGAGTCTCCGCACGACCGTTGGAACCGTCCTTGGTCAGTGAGATCTTGTCGGACGGCGCGTTCGGGGTAACCGTCGGCCGGGCACCCTTCGGGTTGACCGGCTTCTGCCCGACCTTGGGCGCGGTGGACTTGCTCGGCTCGACCACCGTCGCCGCCGGTGCGTTGGCGCCGGGCGTGTGCGGATGGAACTTGAAGATGTAGAACTGCTGGAACATCGTCCAGAGGTTGCTGGTGAACCAGTAGAGCAGCACGCCCAACGGGAAAATGAAGCCGGAGAAGATCACCGACACCGGGATGCCGACCATCATCAGCTTCTGGATCATCGCTGCCTGACCCTCGGCCGGCGTGGTCTGGTTGGCAATAACGGCCCGCTGGGTGATGAAGGTGGCCGCGGCGCTGATCAGCACCAGGATCAGCGTCACCGTCCGGGTGGTGGCGACGTGCCCACCCAACAGCAGGATCTTCGCCGCGCTCTCGTGCAGTGAGGCGGCCAGTGGCGCGTGGAACAACTTGGCATTCGCGGCAGCCAGGGTCTGCGACTCGGTGAAGCCGTACAGGCTCAGCTTCGGATTGCCCCTCTGCAGGGTGACCGAGTTGGACATGTGCTTGAGCACATGGAACAGCGCGATGAAGATCGGGATCTGCAGGAACATCGGCAGGCAGCCGGAGATCGGGTTGAAGCCCTCGGCCTGTTGCATCGCCATCATTTCGCGCTGGAGCGCGGCCCGGTCGCCCTTGTGCTTCTCCTGCAGCTTCTTGATCTTGGGCTGTATCTCCTGCATCCGGCGCTGATAGTGCACCTGCTTCACGAAGAAGCGGAACATCAGCAGCCGGGCGGTGACCACCAACATGATGATCGACAGCGACCAGGTGAGACCGCCGGTCTTGCTCATGCCGAGCGCGGTGAACAGCTGGTACCAGCGCAACAGCACCCAGGAAACCGCAGTATAAAGGAAATCGAGGTTCATATCGGCGCTAACCAGCCTGTCCTAGACGACTCTTATCATCCGACGAACCGGCGGGATGCGCAGTTCCGGGACGCTGTGGGACGGGGTCGTACCCGCCACGGTGGAACGGGTGGCAGCGGGCGATCCGGCGGATGCCGAGCAGGCTGCCGCGGGCCACGCCGTACTCCTCGATGGCCTCGATCGTGTAGCTGCTGCAACTGGGCGTGTAGCGACAAGCCGGCGGCCGGCGGGAACTCCACGCCTGCTGGTAGAGCCGGATCGCGCCGATCCCGAGCCGAGCCGGCCAGCCGGTCACCGCCGCGGCCCGGACGTCAAGCGGGCGATGGCGGTATCGAGGTCCCGGGCCAGGGTCTGCGAACGGGCGGTGGCCGCTGACGGCAGCGCCCGAACCACCAGGTGCGAGCCGGTCGGCATCCGATCCAGCATGGTGGCAACCTGGGCACGCAGCCGACGGGAGACCTGGTGGCGCACCACGCTTCCTCCCACCGTCCGGCCGACGATCAGGCCGACCTTGGTCACCCCCGGCGGCAGCTCGCCGGCTGGGCCGGCCGGGTACAGGTACACCACCACATCACCGGCGCGGGTCCGGCGGCCGTGTCGGGTCACGGCGGAGAACTCGCCGGTGGAGCGCATGCGATGGGGGGCAGGCAGCATCGAGCCGGTCGGGCTCAGGCCGACAGTTCGCTACGGCCCTTGCGGCGACGAGCCTGAAGGATGGCGCGACCGGCGCGGGTGCGCATCCGAAGCCGGAAGCCATGGGTCTTGGCCCGCCGGCGGTTGTTCGGTTGGAAGGTCCGCTTGCTCACGGGTCTCGCTCCATCGCAATCAGGCGCCGGCCACGGCGAACCGCGGCCTGCTAGGTCGGACAGCGGGCTCGTCGATTTCGACGCGCCTGCCGGTGTAACAGCACAGGTGGTGCCGGCCGCGAGCGCAGCCAGCACAGAGATCTCAACGGTACGGATCCAACCCGGTTGAGGTCAAACCGGCCGGTAGTTCGGACCACCCCTCGGGCAAGGACCCAACCTGACAACGTACGATCTGGCGTACCGGTGGCTGACCTCGACACGCCGTGATAGAACGTGGAAAACCGATTCGGGGGACCGGCGGGATTGTGAGTCCGGATGCACGCTGTTAGGTTGTCGGCGCGAACGGAAACTGTCGCAGATCCGTCGGGGGTACGGTCCGGTCCAATAGCGGCCGGAAGACTGCGCTATCCCTCCACACCCTGTGGACAGCCGTGTGGATGAGCCTCAGGTTCGGGTTTGGGCCTGCTTGCCGACGTTCGCCCGGTCGGCTGGGAAGTCCTGCGGTCACGGGGGCACGATCGAGGCAGGGAGTGACGGCTAGTGGCGGACGAACTCGCGGACCTCGCGGACGTCTGGAATCGCGCGATCAACCAATTGGACGACCCGTCGGTGCGGCCGCACCAGCGTGCCTGGCTGAGCCTGACCCGGCCGATCGGTCTGTTGGAAGACACCGCGCTGCTTGCCGCACCGAACACCTACGCCAAGGACTACCTGGAGAACAACCTGCGGCCGCTGATTACCGCGGCGTTGAGCGATGCACTCGGCCGGGAGATCAACGTGGCGGTCACGATCCAGCCGATCGAGACCACCGAGCGACACGGCCTCGGTATCGGTATCGGCAGCGAGGTTGAGCCGGAGTCGGACTCGGAGTACGACGACGGCGAGGTAGACACCTACGACCGGTTCGACGAGCCGGCCGGGATCGGGCTGTACGATCCGACCAACTCCTACGGCGCCGACTCCCCGATGTTGCGCATCGACCACGAGGCCCGGCTCAACCCGAAGTACACCTTCGACACGTTCGTACCCGGCTCGTCCAACCGGTTCGCCCACGCTGCCGCGGTGGCCGTCGCCGAGGCTCCCGCCAAGGCTTACAATCCCCTTTTTATCTATGGCGATTCGGGATTGGGTAAGACCCACCTGCTGCATGCGATAGGCACCTATGGCCGGCGGTTGGAGCCGACCATGCGGGTTCGCTACGTGTCCAGCGAGGAGTTCACCAACGACTTCATCAACTCGGTCCGGGTCAACGATGTGCAGTCCTTTCAACGGCGTTACCGAGACGTTGACCTGCTGCTGATCGACGACATTCAGTTCCTGGAACGCGCCGAGCAAACCCAGGAAGCCTTCTTCCATACCTTCAACACGCTTCAGCTGGCCAACAAGCAGATCGTGATCTCCTGTGATCGCAAGCCGGAACAGCTTTCCGGCTTGCAGAACCGACTGGTCACCCGGTTCAAGTCGGGTCTGATCACCGACGTGCAAGCGCCGGACCTGGAACTGCGCATCGCGATCCTGCGTAAGAAGGCGGCCAAGGACGGCATGACGCTCCAACCGGGCGTGATGGAGTTCATCGCGTCCAAGATTCAAAGCAACATCCGTGAGCTGGAAGGTGCGCTGATCCGGGTGGTCGCGTTCGGCAGCCTCAACAAGCAGGAGATCGACCTCAAGCTGGCCGAGATCGTACTCAAGGACCTGGTATCGGAGTCCGACCGTCCGGACATCACCGCGTCCACCATCATGGCGGTCACCTCGGAGTACTTCGGCGTCTCGTTGGACGACCTGACCGGCGGCTCGCGGACCCGGGTGCTGGTGCAGGCTCGGCAGATCGCGATGTACCTGTGCCGCGAGCTCACCGAGCTGTCGCTACCCAAGATCGGCCAGACCTTCGGCGGCCGCGACCACACCACCGTGATGCACGCCGAGCGAAAAATCCGCTCGCTGATGATCGAGCGCCGCAACGTCTACAACCAGATCACCGAGCTCACCAGCCGGATTCGCAGCCGTGCCCGCTCCTGAGCCGGTCGGGTCAGCCAGCAGTCTCGGCGTCCCGCGGGCCGAGCTAACGGGCTCTTTATTGCCGGCACTACTTCCACAATGTGGGTAGGCATGTGGACAACTGCAGATCGACATGTGGACGATCACTTCCGGTCACCCGTTGTCCACTCGCTAGTTGCCGGGACGCCCAAGTTGTCATTACCCCGCCCACATGCCGGTGGGCCGCTGACCTGGGCAAACGTCGGTTGTCCACATGCTCCACAGGCCTTATGACGACGATGACTGATCTCTAGACATGAATGACAAGAACCCAACTACTGCGGTTGGGGGATTGTGGAGGCCCGGCAACCCGAGCTCACCCCGTGAATCCGATCAGATCTCGTTACAGCAAGATGTGATGCACGTTCAGTCGTTCACCGGTTGCCGTTCTTGGAGGGGCCATGAAGTTCCGTATCGAGCGTGACGCTCTCGCCGATGCCGTGGCCTGGTCGGCCCGCAGCCTGCCGGCGCGGCCTGCGGCCCCGGTACTGGCCGGTCTGCTGCTCGAGGTGGCTGACGACCAGCTGTCCATCTCCGGTTTCGACTACGAGGTCTCCACCCAGGCCCAACTCGAGGTCGCGGCCGGCGCTCCGGGTCGGGCGCTGGTATCCGGCCGGCTACTAGCCGACATCGCCAAGGCTCTGCCGGCCCATCCGGTGGAGTTCAGCGCGGACGGCTCCCGGGTCACCATCAGCTGCGGCAGCTCCCGCTTCACCCTGCCCACCATGCCGGACGAGGACTACCCCCGGCTGCCGGATCTGCCGAGCACCGCCGGCACGGTGTCCAGCACCGCCTTCGCCCGGGCCGTCTCGCAGGTGGCGATTGCCGCCGGTCGGGACGACACGCTGCCGATGCTGACCGGCGTCCGGCTGGAGATTGACGGCGACCAGCTGACCCTGGCGGCGACCGACCGCTATCGGCTGGCGATTCGGGAACTCAGCTGGAGCCCGGCCAGCACCGCCAGCCTGGACGCGCAGGTGCTGGTACCGGCCCGCACCCTGCACGACGCGGCTCGCAGCCTCACCGCTGACCCGGAGCTGACCATCTCGCTCGCCAGCTCGGGCAGCGGCGAGGGCATCATCGGCTTCTCCAGCCCGGGCCGGCGCACCACCACCCGGTTGCTGGACGCCCAGTTCCCCCCGTACCGCAAGCTGCTGCCGACCGAGTTCGCGGTGACCGCGGAGGTGCCGGTGGCCCTCCTGACCGAGGCGGTCAAGCGGGTGGCGCTGGTGGCGGAGCGGGGCAACCCGGTCCGGCTCCAGTTCGCCGACGGTGGCCTGACATTGACCGCCGGTGGGGACGATGAGGGACGGGCAGAGGAGAACCTGGAGGCCGACTTCACCGGCGATGAGCTGATGACCGCGTTCAACCCGGCCTTCCTGCTGGAAGGCCTGGGTGCGATCGAGGATCCGGTTGCCCGGTTGCTGTTCACCACCTCGACCAAGCCGGCGGTGCTGCGGCCGGCCGGGGGTAGCACCGACTACACCTACCTGATCATGCCGGTCCGGTTGCCGGGCTGAGCCCGCCGGCCCCGGAAGCGGTTACTAGCCAGCCGGGCTTGGCCTGGGCTGGTCCGGCGGTCAGGACTACGTTGGACGGTGGACCACCTACAACGGCGAGGATGCGGAGGCTGGCATGGAGATCGGTCTGATCGGGCTGGGCAAGATGGGCGGCAACATGGCCGAACGGTTGCGCAACGCCGGTCACTCGGTTGTCGGCTACGACCGATCCGAATCCGCGCCTCGCAACGTGTCGACGCTGGAGGAGCTCGTCCAGGTACTTGCCGCACCCCGAGTGGTGTGGATCATGGTGCCGGCCGGCAAGCCGACCGACGACACGGTGGTCGCGCTCGGTGACCTGCTCGCGGCCGGCGACCTGGTCATCGACGGCGGCAACTCCAAGTACACCGACGACGCCGCGAACGCCGCGGCGCTGGCAGAGAAGGGCATCGGCTTCGTCGACTGCGGCGTGTCCGGCGGCATCTGGGGCCTGGAGAACGGGTACGCGCTGATGTGCGGCGGCGACAAGGCCGACGTCGACCGGGTGATGCCGATCTTCGAGGGACTCAAGCCCGAGGGTGACTT
>DATFHF010000048.1:0-63656 GCA_035248685.1 Jatrophihabitans sp. | reverse complement strand
GCACTGGCCGAGGAGGGCATCCGGATCCTGGCCTGGGACCAGTTGGACCAGGACAAGCAGACCGAGCTCACCGAGTACTTCCACTCCAAGATCTTTCCGGTGTTGACGCCGCTGGCGGTCGACCCGGCGCACCCGTTCCCCTATATCTCCGGGCTGTCGCTCAACCTGGCGGTACTGGTCCGTGACCCCGACTCCCAGGTCGACCGGTTCGCCCGGGTCAAGGTGCCGAACAACGTGGCCCGGTTCGTGGTGATCCGCCAGACCGCCGAGCAGGCCGAGTTCCTGCCGATCGAGGAGCTCATCGCGTCCCATCTGTGGGCGCTGTTCCCAGGCATGCGGATCATGCAGCACCGGCTGTTCCGGGTCACCCGCAACACCGACTTCGAGGTGGACGAGGACCGCGACGAGGACCTGCTTCAAGCGCTGGAACGAGAACTGGTGCGGCGCCGGTTCGGCCCGGCGGTGCGGCTCGAGGTGGCCGAGAACATCGACGAGGAAGTGCTGGCGCTGCTGACCAGCGAGATCGACCTGCAGCCCGAGGAGGTCATCCGGGTGCCGGGGCTGCTCGACCTCACCGCGCTCTGGCAGGTCTACGACGTCGACCGGCCGGCGTTGAAGGAGAAGCCGTTCGTACCGGCGACCCACCCGCGGTTTGCCGACGGCGAGACGCCCAAGTCCGTCTTCGCCACCCTGCGCGAGGGCGACGTGCTCGTCCACCATCCGTACGAGTCGTTCGCGACCAGCGTGCAGCGCTTTATCGAGCAGGCCGCCGCCGACCCGAACGTGCTGGCCATCAAGCAGACCCTGTACCGGACCTCCGGCGACTCACCGATCGTGGACGCGCTGGTCGACGCCGCCGAGGCGGGCAAGCAGGTGATGGTGCTGGTGGAGATCAAGGCCAGGTTCGACGAACAGGCCAACATCAAGTGGGCCCGCGCCCTGGAGCGTGCCGGTTGCCACGTCGTGTACGGCTTGGTGGGCTTGAAGACGCACTGCAAGACCTCGCTGGTGGTGCGCCAGGAGGGCGGCTCGCTACGCCGTTATGCCCATATCGGGACGGGCAATTACCACCCGAAGACGGCCCGGCTCTATGAGGATCTGGGGTTGTTCACCGCCGACGAACAAATCTGCGCGGACCTGACAGATCTGTTCAACGTGCTGACCGGCTACTCCCGGCAGACCGAGTACCGCACCGTGCTGGTGGCCCCGCAGGGATTGCGACCGGGCCTGCTGGATCGCATCGAACGCGAGATCGGTCATGCTCGAGCGGGCAAGCCGGCGCACATCCAGATCAAGTGCAACCACCTGGTGGACGAGGCCCTGATCGACGCGCTGTATCGCGCCTCGCGGGCCGGCGTACGGGTCGAACTGATGGTGCGGACGTTCTGCACCATCCGAGCCGGCGTGCCGGGGCTGAGTGAGAACATCACGGTCCGCTCGATCCTCGGCCGGTTCCTGGAGCACTCCCGGATCTTCTACTTCGCCAACGACGCCGACCCGGAGTACTGGATCGGCTCGGCTGACCTGATGCATCGCAACCTCGACCGCCGGGTGGAGGTGCTGACCCAGGTAAGCGGCAGCAACACCGATCATCTGCGGTTCACCCTGGACCTGGCCTTCGCACCGGACACCGCGGCCTGGGAGCTTCAACCGGACGAGCGCTGGATCCGCAGCGGTGGACCGCATCCGGTCGACTACCAGGAGGTCATGCTGGCCCGGCTGGCCTCGCGCGGCGAGTGACCACCGGCACTCAGCCCCGCGCTGCCACCCCGGCCGCCGGCGGTGTGGTTTGGCGGCTGGACGGCCCGCACCTGCTGGTCGCCGTGGTGCACCGTCCCCGCTATCAGGACTGGACGCTGCCCAAGGGCAAGGCCGAGCTCGGTGAGCCGCTGCTGCTGACCGCGCTGCGTGAGGTCGGTGAGGAGACCGGCGCACGGGTCGAGGCCGGCCGGCGGCTGAGCGTGGTGGAGTACCCGATCGCCGACGGCACCGTCAAGCGGGTCTCGCACTGGGCGATGCGCTACCTGTCCGGCGAGCCCGTCCACACCGACGAGGTGGACGAGGTGCGCTGGCTGACGGTGGCCGAGGCGACCCAGTTGTTGACCTACCCGATCGATCGGTACGTGCTCGCCGACTTCGCCCGGGTGCCGGCCGGTACCCGGACGATCCTGTTGATCAGGCATGCCAAGGCCGGCAAGCGCGCGGACTACCGCGGCGACGACCGAACCCGGCCACTGGACAAGATCGGTCGCCGGCACGCGCGCGACGCCGCCCCGGTGCTGGCCGCCTTCGCGCCGCAGCGGGTGGTCTCGGCGGATTTGCTGCGTTGCCTGCAGACCGTGCAGCCGCTGGCCGACTTGCTCGGCCTGGCGGTGCAACCGGCGCCGGAGTTCTCCGACGAGTCCTACCAGCGTGACCGGGCAGCCACCCGGCAGGCCCTGTACCAGCTGGCCGAGCAACCGGGCGCCTCGGCGATCTGCAGCCAGGGCGAGGCGATACCCGGCCTGCTGGCCGACCTGAACGCGCCGGCCATGCCGTACCCGGCCCGCAAAGGCTCGCTGTGGGTGCTGTCGCTGCTGGATCGCCGGGTGGCCAGCGCGGATTACTACCCGCATCCAGCCGGCTAGCCTTCGTCGACCCAGGGTCGATGAGCCCACCTAGTGGGACCTTAGTATCGCGCTATGGGACAGCTCAGCGGGATCGGCGTGGTCGACAAGTCGGTGGCACTGCTGACCGCGGCGGCCGCCGGCCCGGCCGGCCTGGCCGAGCTGGTGGACCGGACCGGGATTCCGCGGGCGACCGCGCACCGGCTGGCGGTGGCGCTGGAGGCGCACCGGCTGCTGGTGCGGGACTCGGCCGGCCGGTTCCTGCCCGGGCCCCGGTTGGCCGAGCTCGCCGCGCACGCCGCCGATCCGATGCTCGAGCGGGCCGCCGAGGTGCTGGCCTGGGCGCGGGACAGCAGCGGCGAGAGCTGCCAGCTGTATCGCCGGGACGGCCAGGAGCGGGTGTGCGTGGCCGCCGCCGAGCGAAGCACCGGCCTGCGCACCACGGTTCCGGTCGGCGCCCGGCTGCCGTTGACCGCCGGTTCCGGGGCGCAGGTCCTGCTGGCCTGGGAACCGCCCGAGGCTGTTTCCGGACTGTTGCAGGCGGCCGCGTTCACCGAGCGCTCGCTGGCCGAGGTGCGTCGCCGAGGCTGGGCGCAGTCGGTCGGCCAGCGCGAGGCCGGGGTGGCTTCGGTGTCGGCACCGGTCTTCGACCGCGGCCGGCGGGTGGTCGCGGCGGTGTCCATCAGCGGCCCGATCGAACGGCTCGGCCGCTCCCCCGGGCCACGGCTAGCGCCGGTGCTGACGGCCGCCGCCGCGCGGTTGCAGACGGCGCCGAGCTGACCGGAGCGCTCAGTCGATGGTGAGCCCGGTCAGCAGCCAATGCTCACAGGGCTGCGGCTGGCCGAAGTAGTAGCCCTGCTGAAGGTGGATGCCGATTCCTCGCAGCCGCCGGGACTGCAGCTCGGTCTCGATCCCCTCCGCGATGATCCGATCGGTCAGCTGGCCGAGCAGGCTGACGGTTGCCTCGACGAAGTCCCAGGCCCGGTCGTCGTCATTGTCGGGCAGCAGCGAACGGTCCAGCTTGATCCCGGACAGCGGCAGCCGGCGCAGCAGCGACAGCGAGGACTCGCCGCGACCGAAGTCGTCGATGACCATGTGCATGCCGAGATCGGCGCCGCGTTGCAGCTCGCTGGTCAGCAGCTCGGTGGACAGGCCAGCCGCGACGTCCTCGGTGAGTTCGACCACCACCTGATCCCGCGGCACACCGGCCCGGTCGGCCGCGCGCAGCACGGTGTCGATGGCAAGGCCGGTGCTCAGGAACTCCCGGGAGATGTTCACCCCGATCAGGCAGTCGGGAAAGACCGCCTGCAGCCGCAGCCCCTGGCTGAAGGCCAGGTCGTAGACCCGCTCGGCCAGCTCCGGTGTCAGGCCTAGCTGGTGGCTGACGGCGAGCACCCGGTCGATGGGCAGCGCGGCGGCCGCTCCACCCATTCGAACCAACGCCTCGATCCCGCTGACCCGGCGGCCGACCAGGTCCACGATCGGCTGGAAGTAGACCGCTTCCTGGTGGGTCGCGACCGCCTGCTGGACGGCCTCCTCCTCGGCGGCGGCGGTCGCAGCCTCCTCGGCGATCTGGGGCGTCCAGCCGACCACGGTGCGCCAGGCGTCACGCTTGGCCACCGCGAGCGCGGTATCGGCGTCCTCGGCCGCCCGCAGCAGCGAGGTGTCCGGCGCCCGTTCGGCCCATCCGGCCTGGAGGGACAGCAGGATCTGCCGGCGGCCGACTCGGACTGCCCGGTTGCCGGCATGTTGGAGCAGCTCCAGCATCGGCGAATCCGCCGTCTCCAACAGCACGAAGCGGGAGCCGGACAGCCGCATCACCAGGTCGTCGGGCGCGGCGGCCGACCGCAACCAGTTCGCCACCTCCGCCAGGCACAGGTCGGCGACCTGCTGCCCCCACAACTCGTTGATCCGGCGGAAGCCACGGATCTCGACCAGCACCACCCGCCGGTACCGCTGGGTAGCGCCGGCCGACAGCTCGGTCAGATCCAGGAACGCCCGCCGGTTGTACAGGCCGGTCACCTGGTCGCGGATCAGTTCGGCGGCCAGCGACGCGCCGTCCGCCTCGGTCAGATCCTCGATTTCGCAGACCAGGACGGGTTGCTCGTCGCCGTCCGGTCGCGCCCACACCGCCCGTCGGGCCCGGATCCGGAACCAGTGCGGACGTTGCTGCACCGACGGCACGATCCGGTCACCGCCGAAACCGGCCGGCTCGTCGCGGGTGCAGTCGCGTAGCAACCGCTCCGCCGCGGCCATCGAATCCGGTCCCAAGGTCTGCGGCCAGTACCGGCCGACCGGCGACCTGTCGGCCCCCACCACCGCGCAGTACCCGGCGTCGGCGGCCAACACCATGCCGTCGGTGTCCAAGATCGCCGACGTGCTGCGGGAGTTGCCGGGCACCGGCAGCAACTGCCGGCCCTGCTCGTCCGACCATTGCCAGGCCGGTCCGGCTTCCGGCGGGACAGGCGTGGGCTGACGCATGCGCCCCTCCTGCCCCTGTGCCAGCCGGACGTCACCGGCGTTGCTCACCGGGCTGGTGGCACGATCCTCGCATCCGTCCATCCGAGGCTCAAGCGCGTTGCGGTGGCGGCGGTGGGAGAAAACGCATCGACGGCACCGACAGAATGGGGGTCGTGCAACAGATCAGCAATCGCTTGATGAACTGGGCGTCCATCCTGGACGACGCCACCCGCCAGCAGGCGGTGCGGACCAGTGAGATGCCGTTCATCTACCCGCATCTCGCCTTGATGCCGGACGCGCACCTGGGCAAGGGTGCGACAGTCGGCTCGGTGATCCCGACCCTGGGTGCCATCATCCCGGCCGCGGTGGGCGTGGACATCGGCTGCGGCATGATGGCCGTCCGCACCCAGTTCACCGCCGATCGGCTACCGGCTGATCGGGCACCGCTGCATGCCGCGATCAGCGCGGCCGTGCCGCTGTCGGCCGGCAAGTACAACACCAATATCTACTCCGATGCCACCGCCGAGCGGATAACCGAACTGGAAGGGACGGAGGGATACCCCCAAGCGCAGGCCATCGCCCCGAATTGGCGGCTTCAGCTCGGCTCGCTCGGGTCGGGCAACCATTTCATCGAGGTCAGCCTCGATGAGCAGGACCGGGTGTGGTTGTTCCTGCACTCCGGCTCCCGGGGCGTCGGGAACAAGCTTGCCCAGCAGCACATCAAGGTGGCGCAGCGGCAGTGTCAGCGGCGGTGGATCAAACTGCCCGATCCCGACCTGGCCTACCTGGTGGAGGGCGAGCCGGAGTTCTGGTCCTACCTGGAGGCACTGCGCTGGGCGCAGCGGTTCGCGTTCCTGAACCGGGCGGAGATGATGCATCGGGTCGTCGATGCCTTCTCCGACTGGGTCGGCGACGAGGCGGAACGCACGGCAGAGATCAACTGCCACCACAACTACACCGAGCAGGAGAGCCACTTCGGCAAGACGGTGTGGCTGTCCCGCAAGGGCGCGATCAACGCCGCCGAGGGCGTACCCGGTCTGATTCCCGGCTCGATGGGCGCTGCGTCCTATGTGGTGACCGGCAAGGGCAACCGGTTGGCGTTGGACTCGTCCCCGCATGGTGCCGGCCGGAACTTCTCCCGGTCGGCAGCACGCAAGCGGTTCACCCGAACCGACTTGAACGACCGGATGAAAGGCATCGCCTGGGGTGAGTCCGACGCCTTCTTGGACGAGCACCCCGACGCGTACAAGGACATCGACGTGGTCATGGCCGACGCCGCCGATCTGGTCGAGGTCGAGCACAGGTTGCGCCAGATCGTCAACGTGAAAGGCGACTAGGTCCGGGGCAACAACGCCAGCGGCCGGCACCCTGTTCAGGGTGCCGGCCGCGGTTCTCAGGGGTATACGCAGGTCAGCTAAAGGCAGATCGCCGGTTGCGGTTACCGATCCGCAGCCAGATCAGCAGCACTATTACCGAGCCGATGATCGAGCCGATGATTCCCGACGGCTGGAAGAAACCGTCCTGCCCGTCCTTGTGGAAGAGCAGGTAGCCGAGGAATCCGCCGACGAAGGAGCCGATGATACCCAGCAGGATGGTCGCCGGGATGCTGAGATCCTGCTTGCCGGGGATCAGCAACCGGGCGATCGCGCCTGCGATCAGGCCGATGATGATGAGGCTGATGATCAGTCCAAGAATATGCATTGGAAGGCTCTCCTAATCCGTCGTATGCGTTGCATACCGAAGCGCATTAGTCCTTGAATGCGTCCTTGACTTTCTCGCCGGCCTGCTTGAGATTGCCCTTGGTTTGATCGAGGTTGCCCTCGGCTTCCAGGCTGTGGTCGCCGGTCGCCTTGCCGATGCCTTCCTTGGCCTTGCCACCAAGCTCTTCAGCCTTGTTCTTGGCCTTATCTACTTCACTCATGTAGCACTCTCCCTCGGTCGGGGTTGACTCAACTCCGCCGGCTTGAGGCCGGCTAGAGCCAGCGTGGTCAACCGTTCGATCGCCAGCCGTTCGGTGAGCTCAGGCATCGCACCGGCCGGTGATCCACTGAGTTGCCGACGAGACTCGCGGACAACTCGGACGATCGCTGTCAACGGCAGTTCGGCCTCGAACTGCTGGAACAGCCTTTCAATCATGTCGGCGAACGATTGGTCGTGACCCTCCATGGGGGCTACCTCGATCAACGCGCTTCCGCGAGTCGAACCGGGGCTCAGAGCTAGTTCGTGCAATTCGGTCATGAAACCCTCGCTTGCTGCCAGTCGCTGGTTCGTCGGCGGTGCACCGGGATAGGCCAATCACAGCCTTGGATGCTGTGAAGGCGGCCTAAGCGAGATGTGAATCAGCCGCAGTTCCTGGCACCGGAACCAGGTCGCGGACAGCCCGGTTGGCCGGGAACCCTGCAGCTGCTATGAAGGGTCGGCGTCTTCAAGGGCCGTAGCGCCTGGACGAACCTGCTTGCGCGGCTGGCTGTATAGCCGACTTCCAGGAGTCTAGAGGCTGGCCGGTGGAAAGGCGAGCAGAACGCGTTCGAATCAGGACGGTTCGTCAGCGAGAGTCGATGACTACCTCGGCCAAGGCGCTGGCGACCTGCTCCACCGGGCCACCCGCGGGCACCACGAACAGTCGGCCGTCGGCCCGGTAGTAGTCGGTCAACGGGCTGGTTTGTTCCTCGAAGACCCGCAGCCGGTGCATGATCACCTCTTCGGTGTCGTCGGACCGATGTTGTTCGGCAGCCCGGCTGAGCAGCCGTTGCACCAGCTCGTCGGTCGGCACCTCCAGCAGCACGGCCTGCTCCGGCGCTGCTGGGCCGGCCAGCTCATCGAAGCGGATCGCCTGCTGGTTGGACCGCGGAAAGCCGTCCAGGATGTAATGCGGAGATCCGCCGGAGTCCAGCAGCGGAAGCACCAGGTCGAACAGGATCTGGTCGGGCACCAGCGCCCCGGAGTCCAGGTACTGCTCCACCCGGCGGCCGAGCTCGGTGCCCTCTTCGACCTGCTGGCGCAACATGTCGCCGGTGGCGATGTGCCGCGCACCGGACGCCGCACCGAGCAGCTGCGCCTGGGTGCCCTTGCCAGAGCCGGGTGCTCCGATCAACACGAGCCTCACGCCATCAGCCTCCCTGCCGGCGGTGTGGCCCCACGCTAGCGTGCCGCTGTGTCACAAGAGCCGGTAACGCCGGTTGGCCGGGGCTGGACGTTCCGGTTCTCGCTGGCCTGGCTAGGCATCTGGATGGCCTATCTGGTTCCCATCCAGCTTGCGTTACCCGACCAGCTGGCCGACCTGGATCACCCGCACCGGATCCGTGACTTCGGGCTGATAAACGGCATGATCGGAGTAACGGCGCTGCTCACGCTGCCGATCTTCGGGGCGCTATGCGATCGGACTCGGTCCCGCTGGGGACGGCGCCGGCTGTGGATCCTGAGCGGCACCGTGGTGTTCGCGGCCGGCCTGCTAGCTACCGGGGCACAGACCGACTGGGTCGGGGTAGCGCTGGCTTGGACCTTCGCTTCGCTCGGCGTCAACATGGCCACCGTCGGCCTTACCGCGACGATCGCCGATCGGTGCCCGACCAGCAGCGGGGCATGGTGTCCAGTGCGATCTACGGTCCGCAGGCGATCGGCGTGGTGATCGGGCTGGTGGCGCTCAGCCCGATCACGTCCGCGCGGGCGCGCTACCTGCTGCTGGCGGTGGCCGTCGCGGTGCTGGTCTGGCCGTTCGCCGGCGGCTACCGGGAGGCCGAACCAGCCGCCCGAGTACCGCGATCAGCCTGCGCTCGGTGCTGGGTGGGCGCTGGCAGGCCGCGCCGGACTTCGGCTGGGCCTTCGGCGGCCGGCTGCTGGTGAGCCTGGGCAACGCCTTCGGCACCAGCTATCTGCTGTTCTTCCTGCGCGACTACCTGAAGGTGGCCGATCCGGACGCCAGCCTGATTGTGCTGACGGTGATCTACCTGGTGTTCACCCTGGTCGCCACCTACGGCTGCGGGATCCTGTCCGACCGTTCGGCTCGGCGGCGGATCTTCGTCGCAGGCGCTGCCACCGCCCAGGCCGCCGCGGCACTGCTGTTGACCGCGGTGCCGACCTATCACACCGCGATGCTCGGGGCTGCGCTGCTCGGTGCCGGCTACGGCGCCTACATGTCGGTAGATCAGGCACTGATCACCGAGGTGCTGCCGGACGCCCGGGATCGTGCCAAAGATCTGTCGATCATGACCGTCGGCTCGGTCGGGCCGCAGGCCTTCGGACCGCTGGCCGCCAGCTTGGTCATCTCGGTGCTCGGCGGCTATCGGGTGCTGTTCGCGGTGGCCGGTCTCAGCAGCGTGGCCGGCGCGGTCATGGCTTATCGGATTCGCAGCGTGCGCTGAGCTTCTCAGCCGTCCAGCTGGCGCTGCGCCTCGGCCAGCAGCCGCACCACCAGCCGGCCGAACTGCACGTCGCAGGGATGGCTGGGGTGCTCCTGCTCGGCGGCCGCCGCCAATTCCCGGGCGGCGGTGGCCAGCGCGGCAACGGGGTCGGACGGCCCCGGCGGCAGCTCGCGTTGCCCGGCCGCGCCCCAGATCGTGAACCTGCTGCCGCCGGCGGCCGGCGGGTTGTCGATGCCCAGCACGTAGTTGCTGACCGCTCCGCCGCGATGGCGCAGCAACAGGTGCACCTGGTCGCGCGGGCCGGCCATCGCCGACAGTTGCTCGATCGGACCGAGCGCGGCGATGACGATCGAGAGCGCGTGCGGTCCGACGTCCCACAGGCCGCCGAACTGGTGCCGCCATGGCGTGTCGAACGGGCTGTCCGAAGCGAAGGCGGCGCCGAGCCACATCCCGCTGCCACCGTCCCAGCCCGGTTGGGCGAACACCTCGTCCAGCCACTGCCGCTGCGGCGCGTCGAACCGGCTGGTGAAGAAGACCACCGATGCCACACCGGCTTGGTCGACCGCGTCGGCCAACCGGTCCGCGTCGGGTGCCGACAGCGCGATCGGCTTCTCCAACAGCAGGTGCTTGCCGAGCGCCGCCGCCCGCAGCGCCAGCTCGAGCTGTACCGGCGGCGGGACCGAGAAGGCCACCGCGTCGGTGTCGGCGAACAGCTCGTCCGGGTCGCGATAGGCGGTGATGCCCAGGTCGGTAGCCAGCGCATCGGACTTGGCCTGATCCCGACCCCAAACACCGGTGAGTGTCACCGCCGGCTCGGCCATCAGGCCCGCCGCGTGGGTGACCCGGGCCCAGTACCCATTGCCGATCAGGCCAATCCGCATGCCGTCTCCTAGCTGCTCTTCGCGCGAGCGCTCGTCGCCGCCGTCCTTGGGCGCGAGTGGGCGGTTGTGCGTCGAGTGGGCAGTTGTAACCGCCCACTCGCGCTGAAACTGCCCACTCGCGCAGCCGGGCTTCCGCCACGATGCTCGCTGAATCACCCTAGCCGGGATGCAGAATGGCCCGGTGACCATCCACAACGAGCACCCGTTCATGCCGGCCGAGAGCGATCGGAATCCGGTGCGCCGGCTGCGTGGCCGGCTGGCTTCGCCGGTCACCGTGCTCACCGCCGGCCAGGAGCCCGACCGGGCCGGCCTGACCATCTCGTCCGTGCTGGTCGCCGACGGCGAGCCCGGTGTGGTGTTGGCGGTGGTCGATCCGCTCTCGGATCTGCACGACCGGGTGCTGGCCGATGGCACCGCCGTGCTGAACCTGCTGGGCTGGCAGCACCATGGGCTGGCCGATGCCTTCGGCTACCAGGCCCCGGCGCCGGGCGGGCCGTTCCGGTTGGCCGACTGGACGGCCAGCCGCTGGGGACCGGTGCTCACCGACGCGCTGGGCTGGGCCGGCTGCCGGCTGATCGGACAGCCGCCGGAGCCGGTCGGTTGGGGCGTGCAGCTCCGGTTGGAGATCGAACAGGTGCGGATCGGGCCGGACGGCGAACCGCTGGTGCACCACCGTGGCCGGTACCGCCAGCTCGAGGAGGGCTAGCGGGGCTGGTAGGCGGCCAGCAGCTGGCGCCAGGTGGCGGCGTCGATGGTCCAGCTCGGGGACAGGTGGTGGACAGTCCGGAACCAGCGCACCCGAACCATGGTGGCCCAGTCGTAACGGCCGGTGACCGGCATCTTGAACGCCTGCTGGACGGCCTGGATCGGTCCGCCGGACATGCCGGGGTACATCACCGCACCGGAGTAGGTGAGCAGCGCGACCATGGCCGGCGAGGAGTGCGGCGGCACTCCGACCCCGGGGTAGGACGGGCAGCCAGCCGGGTTGTAGGCGCTCCAGTCCGCTGCCCAGGCCAGATCGCGGGGCCGGCACGGTCCGTAATCGGTGGCGCTGAAGGTGCGGTGGCTGAAGAACGAGGTACGGCCGAAGGCACCGTTGAACGACAGCGAGATGTGCATGTGGTTGCGGTGGCAGGTGCTGTCCAAGGCCGGAGACGGGGTCTTGGCGCAGTTGTTGTACGGCTCCCACTTGCCTGACCAGGCGCCCCACATCTGGTTGTTCCAGATGATGTACATGACGCCGATCCGCCGGGCCATCGCAAAGGCGTGTCCGGCCTTGTCGGTGGCCAACAGGAACTTGAGCACCGAGGCTGCCTGCGCCGCCTGCACCGGGTTGCGCACGGAGTTCATCCAGTCGATCGCCCGGCCGTCGTAGTGCTCGCTCCTGGTGCCGTCCGTGCCGCAGGCGTACGCGCCGCCGAAGCTGGTGTTGGGATAGGTGGCGACCAGCAGCCGACCGAGCGCGGCGGTGCCGGGCAGGTGGCCGGGCCGGCAGGAGGTCTGCCCGACATAGCCGGCCGGCGGCTCGATGGTGGCGGGCAGGCCGGTCGGCACCCGCAGGCTGGGCACCACGATGGTGGCCGCCGATGCCGGCGCGGCAGCGACCAGCGAGACCACCGAGACCAGTGGGACGGCCAGCAGCAGGGCCACGATAGCTGCCCTTAGTCGGCGGAACGGGACGGTGCGGGCAGCTACGCGGAACAGCATCAGGACGATCTCCACTGCGTGGTGTAGGTCAGGGTTTTAGCGGCGACCCATCACCATCGGCAGCTACCGTCAGTAATCAAGGGCCGGCAGCCGGCCCATCGATCAGCCGGCCAGCCCCACCACCAGCATGTCGGCGTACGGCGGGTACGGCGGGGCGAAGAAGTTCGCCACGTTCGAACCACGCAGGAACGCGTTGCGTGCGTACAGCAGCGGCACCACCGGAGCGTCGGCCATGATCGTACGGTCGGCCTGAGCCCACAACGCCTGGGCCGCGGCCTGGTCGGTCTCGGCGCTGGCCTGCGCAATCAGCTTGTCCACCGCCGGGTTGCTGTAGTGGCTCGAGTTGAAGTTGCCGTTGCCGATCTGGCTGGAGTCGAACAGCGGCTCAATGTTGCCGGTCGCGCTCGGATAGTCCGGCAGCCAGCCGAGCATGGCCAGGTCGTAGTTGGCCTTGGTCGCCCCGGTGTCGGCATAGAAGGAGTCGCTGTCCTCCGGCTTGAGCCGGACGTTGATGCCTGCCGCGGTCAGCCCGGACTGCACCGCCTGTGCCTCGGAAAGGTGGATGCTGTCGTTCTGGGTCAGCAGGACCAGCGAGATGCCAGTGGCGTGACCGGACTGACTCAGCAACGACTTGGCCTTGGCGAGGTCACCGGTCGGGTCAGCCTGATACAGGTTGTAGGACTGGTAGCCGGGGATGCCGGGCGTGATCAGGGTGCTGGCCAGATCGCCGCCGATCTTCGCGCCACCGGCCGCCACCTGAACCGCCTTCTTGTTCACCGCGTACTCCAGCGCCTGGCGCACCTGCAGGTTGTTCAGCGGCGGCCGGGTGACGTTGATCGCCAGATAACTGAGCGCGCCGCTAGGTGAAGTGGCCAGCCGCTGTTCGACGCTCTGGTTGCCCAGCACCTTCGGCAATAACGACGCCGGCACGTTGGCTGAGGACACCGCGTTGCGGTCCTTGCCCTGGTCGGCGATCAGCCGCTGGTTGATCACGGTCGGATCCAGCCCCATGGTGTAGACGATGGTGTCCGGTTGGGCGGTTCGGACCGGGTCGGTGCTGCGGTTCCAGTTCGGGTTGCGCTTGAGCACTAGCGTCGATCCCTGCTTGAGCGAGGCGACCTGGTACGGGCCGCTGGCCATCGGGTTGTCGCCGTAGTGCTGGATGTTCTCGTCCTTCTTCGGCACCGGTGCGAACGCCGGCATGCTGACGATCCACGGCCAGTCGCCGGAGGACTGGTTGAGCTGGAAGACGATGGTGTGGTCGTCGGGCGTCTGGATCGAGTCGAGCTCCTTGCCGTCGAACGGTCCCTGGTACTTGTCACCGCCCACCAGCAACGTCTTGTGGTAGGCCAGGCCGCCGGACAGCTGCGGGGCGAACGACCGCTCCACGCCGTACTTGATGTCGGCCGCCACGATCGGCGAGCCGTCGGCATATTTCAGGCCGGGCTTGAGGGTGTAGGTCCAGGTCTTGCCGCCATTGGAGACCCGGCCGGTGTCGGTGGCCAGGTCCGGCACCACGGTGGGCGCCTCGGTGGCCGATTCCTGCCAGGTGGTCAGGCTGCGCAGCACCAGGTGGATCGTGCTGGTGGCCAGGTTCTGGCTCTTGGCCGGATCCAGGTTGATGGTCGGGGACGGACTGAGGACATCTAGTTCGCCGCCGGTTTTGGCTTTCGGTTGGGGCGGCCCGGCGGACTTGCTGTTGGCATGGCAGCCGGACACACTGGCCGCGATGAGTGCGGCCACCGCGCCGACAAGCACCGTTCGTCGCATGATTGTCAGATCCCTTCGGTTGGTTTCTTCCTGCATCAGCTGGTGACTCTCGGGTCGAGATATCCGTAGAGCAGGTCGACGACCAGGTTGGCCAGCACGATCAGCAGCCCGGCAAACACCGTGCAGCCGACCACCACCGGCAGGTCGGAGCTGGCCACCGCGTCGATCAGCAGCGCGCCGAGGCCCTGCATGCCGAAGACCTTCTCGGTGATCACCGCGCCGCCGAGCAGGCCGCCCAGGTCCAGCGCGAACAGCGTCAGTACCGGGGTCAGCCCGGCCCGCAGGGCGTGGTGGACGAACACCCGGCGCCGGCTGAGGCCCTTGGCTCTGGCCATCGCGATGTAGTCCTCGCTGAGCACTTCCAGCACCTGGGTACGGGTCAGCCGGGCGTAGATGGCGGCGAAGACAAAGGCCAACGTGCACCACGGCAGGATCAGGTGAAACGCCCACTGCGCCGGGTTCTCGGTGAACGGGACGTAGCCGTTGACCGGCAGCATGTTGAACCGGAACCCGAAGATCAGGATGCCCACCAACCCGACCAGGAAAGTCGGCGCCGAGACGCCACCCAGCGCGCCGACGGTCACCAGCCGGTCCAGCCAGCTGTCGCGATACAGCGCGCAGATCAGGCCGGCCAGCACGCCGGTGATCAGCCACAGCAGCGCGGCGCCGACCGCGATCGACAGCGTCACCGGGAACCGTTCTGCGATCAGTGCGGTGACCGTTCGGCCCTGCGGGAAGGAGTAACCGAAGCACGGGGGTGGGCAGTGCAGGCTGGCGGCTCCGCTGCCGTAGCTGCGGCCCAGCAGGATCCCGCGCAAGTACTCCAGGTACTGCACCGGCACCGAGTGGTTGTAACCGAGCAGCGAGCGCACCTGGGCCAATTGGCCCGGGGTGCAGGGCTTGCCGCAGGACAGCCTGGCCGGGTCGGAGGGCAGCAGGAAGAAAACCAGGTAGGTGATGGCGGTTACCAGCAACATCACCACCAGCACGCCACCGAGCCGGCGCAGCAGATATCGGGTCATCGCTCCACCTGGCTCTTCGCGCGAGCGCTCATCGCCGGATTCGCTCCGCTCCTCGCTCGCTGGCGCTCGCTGCGACGCTCACTCATCGGGCCCTGCCCTGCCGGCCGGTCCACACCATCCGCTTGGTGCGCGGGTCCAGTGCGTCGCGCAGGCCGTCGGCGAGCATGTTGAAACCCAGCACCGCGGCGAACAGCAGCCCGGCCGGAAACAGCAGGAACATCGGATCGCCCTGCACCCACGCGATGGCGTCGCTGATCGAGCGGCCGAGATCCGGGGCCGGTGGCGGGATGCCCACCCCGAGGAAGGACAGCGCCGCCTCGGTGCCGACCGCGGCCGGCACCGCGAGGCTGGCGAACACGATTACGGTCGAGGCCAGGTTCGGCAGCAGCTCCCGAATCAGGATCCACCGCCAGCCGGCGCCGAGCGAGCGGGCAGCCAACACGAATTCCCGGTTCACCAGCGACAGCGTCTGACCGCGCACCACCCGCGCGATCGCGGTCCAGCCGAAGGCCGCGATCACCGCCATCACCACCAGCACTCGGGGCAGCGACTCCGGCACCAACGCGGTCAGCGCGATCATGAACACCAAGCTGGGAAAGGCGAACATCACGTCCATGAACCGGCTCAGCACAGAATCGGTGATCCCGCCGGCATAGCCGGCCAGCAGGCCGATCAGCAGGCCGATCAACACCGCCGCGGCGGTGGCCACGATGCCGACCAGCAGTGACGTGCGCAGTCCGTACAGCGCGATGGCGAACAGGTCGCGGCCGGTCAGCGGCTCCACCCCGAACCAATGCGCCGCGCTGACCCCGCCGAACCCGCCGCGCGGGGCATTGCCGCGGGCATCGTCGAGCAGGTCCAGGTGGTAGGTGTACGGGTCCTGGCCTTCGATCCGCACCAGCAGCGGCGCGCAGCTGCCGGCCCCGATCAGCACGAGTACCGCCACCCCGCCGGCGAGGCCCCATCGCTGCGCGCGTAGCCGGGCCCAGCCGCGCGACCACTGGCCACCGGGCGTACCGACCGGCAGCGACCGGTTGTCCCGTTCGGTCTCAGCGGCGCTCGGTGCGCCCAGCTCGACCATCCGCACCAGCCTTTCGCCGGTCGACCGTGTCGAGGGGTCGAGGACCCGCGCACCGCTAACAGGCCATCGACGCAGCTCAGCACTTCAGAAGTTGCCCGTTAGCACTATTTATAGTTTTTACGGTTTTCGCAAGGCTAGCGAGCTTCACGTCTGACAGCCGTAATACGTAGTCAGAGCTTGATCACACATCTACCCGGTATGAGATAGATAGGTAGGCAGGACCTAGTCGTGTTCCTTATGCCGGGATCTCGAGCTGACCGATACAGACAGCGATGCCGGAGTACCTGGACTCCGGCATCGTGATCATTTGGTAGCCCCGAAGGGATTCGAACCCTCGCTACCGCCGTGAGAGGGCGGCGTCCTAGGCCGCTAGACGACGGGGCCCTAGGTCATACCGATACTGCCTCGCTGGGGTACCAGGACTCGAACCTAGACTAACTGAACCAGAATCAGTTGGGCTGCCAATTACCCCATACCCCAATGCGCCCGGATCCCGGGCCGGGTCCAGACTCTACCCGACCGTCCCAGCCGGTCTGAAATCCGGCCGCTGGTCAGCGAGTCGCCGCCCGCATCCGCGCCAGCGACGCCGCCCGGCCGAGCAGTTCCATCGATTCGAACAGCGGCGGTGATACCTGCCGGCCGGTAACGGCCACCCGCAACGGGCCGAAGGCGTTGCGTGGTTTGAGCTGCATTCGCTCGATCAATTCGATCCGCAACGCCGCCTCGATGGCCTCGGTACGCCAGTCCGTCACCGGCTCCAGCACCGCGATCGCGGCGGCCAGCACCGGCTGGCCGGACTCCCCCAACTGCTTGCCGAACGCCACCTCGTCCATCTCCAACTCAGCGTCCGGGACGAACAGGAAGCGCAACATGTCAACGCCCTCGGACAGCGTCTGTACGCGTTCCTGGATCAGTGGTGCGGCGCCGGCGATCAACTCGCGTTCGCGCTCGGTCGGCTGCTGGTCGATGAGGCCGGCCCGAGCCAAGAACCCGGTCAGCCGGGCGGCGAAGTCGTCGGCGGTGAGCATCCGCAGGTGGGTGGCGTTGATGGCCAGCATCTTCTTACCGTCGAACCTGGCCGGATTGAGTGAGATCCGGCTTCCGTCGAAGGCCGCCACCAACTCGGCCGGGGTGAAGATGTCGCGGTCCTCGGCGATCGACCAGCCGAGCAGCGCCAGGTAGTTGATCATGCCCTCAGGCAGGTAGCCGGCGTCCCGGTAGCCGTAGATCGAGGCTTGCGGATCGCGTTTGGACAGCTTCTTGTTGCCCTCGCCCATCACGTACGGCAAGTGCCCGAACTCCGGCACCGACCGAGCCACCCCGATCTCGACCAACGCGCGGTACAGCGCGATCTGGCGCGGGGTGGACGGCAGCAGATCCTCGCCCCGGATCACATGGGTGATTCGCATCATCGCGTCGTCCACCGGATTGACCAGGGTGTAGAGCGGATCGCCGTTGGCCCGCACCACCACGAAGTCCGGCACCGAACCGGCGGCGAACGAGATCTGGCCGCGCACCAGGTCATGCCAGCCGAGATCCTCGTCCGGCATCCGCAACCGCAGCACCGGCGCGCGGCCCTCGTCCCGCAGCGTCGCCCGCTGCTGCTCGGTCAGCTCCCGGTCGTAGTTGTCGTAACCGAGCTTCGGATCCCGGCTCGCGGCCCGGTGCCTAGCCTCGATTTCCTCATTGGTGCTGAAGGATTCGTACAGGTGACCGGACTCGATCAGCCGGCGGACCACGTCCGCGTAGATGGCGCCGCGTTCACTCTGCCGGTACGGGCCGTACGGTCCGCCGACCTCGGGACCCTCATCCCAGTCCATGCCGAACCAGCGCAGGGTGTCCAGCAACATCTCATACGATTCCTGGCTGTCCCGGGCCGCGTCGGTGTCCTCGATCCGGAACACGAAGCTGCCGCCGTGATGGCGCGCGAAGGCCCAGTTGAACAGGCAGGTGCGGATCAGCCCGACGTGCGGATTACCTGTTGGGGACGGGCAGAACCGCACTCGAAGCGAGCCGTCGGGGGTCACTTGGCCCGCACCGGGTTGACCAGTTCGCCGATGCCGTCGATGGCCACGGTCACGGTGTCCTGGTCGACGATCGGGCCGACCCCTTCGGGCGTCCCGGTCAGAATGACGTCACCGGGCACCAGCGTCATCACGTGCGACATGAACGACACGATGGTGGCGATGTCGAAGATCATGTCGCGGGTGTTGCCGTCCTGGGTCACCTCACCGTTGACCAGGCAGCGCACCCGGGCCGCGGACGGATCGAAATCGGTCTGGATCCACGGACCGATCGGGCAGAACGAGTCGTAGCCCTTGGCCCGGGTGAACTGGACGTCCGCGCGCTGCTGGTCGCGGGCGGTCACATCGTTGGCGCAGGTGTAGCCGAACACCAAGTCCAGCGCGCGATCGCGCGGAACGTCCTTGGCGATCTTGCCGATCACCAGGGCGAGTTCGGCTTCGTGCTCGACGCGCTGGGAGTCGACGGGCAGCCGGATCAGGTCGCCGGTACCGATCACCGAGGTGGACGGCTTGAGGAAGATCAGCGGTCGCTCGGGCACATCGTTGCCGAGTTCGGCGGCATGCGCGGCGTAGTTGCGACCCACCGCGAGCACCTTGCTGGGCAGGATCGGCGCCAGCAGTCGCACGTCGTCGATCGCGAACCGGTCGCCGGTGAATTCGATCGGCCCGAGCGGATGGTCCTTGATGGCAGCGATGGTGAGCGCCTGCTGGTCGGCATCGGCCGTTGCCTCGACGACACCCCAGGCGATTTGGCCACCCTGAACAAATCTCGCGATGCGCACCAGCCGAGGTTACCGGTGCCGCCGGCGCCGACCGCATGCCGGATACTGCTGGTATGGCCGATCAGACGCTGCGCCGACTGCCGCCCCGGCAGCGCACGCTGCTCGCGCTGCTGCTTGCTCCGATCGGGTTGGTGCTGCTGGTCGGCGGGGTGCTGGCCACGGTGGCTTCGGCCGGGCTGGCCGGTCACGCGGCGGGCGTGCTGATCGCGCTGATCGCCCTCGTCCTGCTCGGCATCGCGCACGGGCTGTTCTACTCGGCGCGGCAGGATCGTGCCGAGCAGCGGCTGGACGCGGCCATCCAGGCAACCGCCGGTAGCTGTGGCCGGGAATGCGGCCTGGCCGGTTGCGGCGCAGTCGACTGCGCAGTACAGGCACTACCCCGCCGCTGACCGTGGCGCACCAGAGCTCTCCCAGCCCCAGCCTCCGGCGTCCGCGAGTGGGCGTTTCCGCGTCGAGTGGGCAGTTGTAACTACCCACTCGACGGCTAACTGCCCACTCGCGAAGAACGGAGTAGGCCCGGAGCACGTTGCTCCACTAACTGTCGTAGCTCCGGCCCGATCTGCCACGGTCGACTGAAGACCTGCGCTGGTCCGTAGAGCAACACCAGCCAACCGCGCTGACGAAGATCGGTGGCTCGAGTGATATCGCGACGCATCCGCGCCACGTCAGCGTGATCACTACCCTGATATTCCAGTGCGATCTTGGCTTCCGCACATGACAGATCCGGCTCCGCCAGCCATTCGCCTACCTCATCCACGACCGGCTTATTGACCTCGAAGCAGTGCAGACCGGCTGCTCGAACAGCCACTCGCAAGTGTGATTCAGGACGGGATTTCGAGCGCCCGTCCAGGAGCGGAGCAGCCAGCCTTGCGGCACGGTTGCCACGCCGATGAGCCATGCTGCGCACCTGCTCCTCAATTTGCGCGATCGAACAACCCAGCTGCAGAGCCCGATCGCCCGCCGCCACCAGATCCGGCAAGCTCAGGTCGGCAGCCAAGTCCCACCAGGTTCGGGCGAGCGTGGTGACTGGTACGCCCTGCACCATCGTTCGATCCGCCATGCCTATCCGCCTACGATGACTGCGCAGCTCCGGCCGCCGGGACCTGGTCATTGCCGCGGCAAGCCGACCGTGTTGACAGGTTGCGAATTCCGGGACGGACGGCTCGGATGGCAACCACAGGCCATGCAGAACGGCGGCGGTCGTTCCCACCGCGATTGTCTCAGCCGGATTCGCCGTGAGCAGGGCGGCGCAGCGATCCGCGAAGGTGGGTTGCTCGGCCGGGCTCGGCTCCAGATAGTGACCCCTTGCCAGTCGAAGACGGGTCTGCATTACCTGAGGATGTAACGACCGTCGGCGGGCCACCCCACTCACAGAACATTTGTGGAATAGACCCGCTGCGGTAATCGAACGCCCGTCCGTCCCTTGTTCGAGTGGGCAGTTCCGGCTCGAGTGGGCGTTTGCAAGCGCCCACTCGCGGCCGAACTGCCCACTCGCGGCACGAAGCCGATGGGGCAGCGCTAGCTGGCGGCGGCCGCGATTCGGTCGCCGATGGCCGCCGTGCCACCGGGCTCGACCGGGTTGCGGCTGGCCAGGTCCTTGGCTACCGCGGCCTCGATCCGTCCGGACTCCTCGGCGTGGCCGAGGTGGGCCAGCAGCATCGCCGCGGACAGGATGGCCGCGGTCGGGTCGGCTATTCCCCGGCCGGCGATGTCCGGCGCGGAACCGTGCACCGGCTCGAACATGGACGGTTCGGCGCCGGTCAGGTTCAGGTTGCCGCTGGCGGCCAAGCCGATCCCACCGGCCACCGCGGCGGCCAGGTCGGTGACGATGTCGCCGAACAGGTTGTCGGTGACGATCACATCGAACCGGCCCGGATCGGTGACCAGGTGGATGGTGGCCGCATCGACGTGCAGGTAGTTCACCGACACGTCCGGATAGTCGGCGCCGACCCGGGCGACCGTGCGCGCCCACAGATCACCCGCATACACCAGCACATTGTTCTTGTGCACCAAGGTCAATTGCTTGCGGGTACGCGCCCGAGCGCCGTCGAACGCGGCCCGGACCACCCGCTCCACCCCGAAGGCGGTGTTGACGCTCACCTCGGTGGCGACCTCCTGCGCGGTGCCGGTCCGCAGCACTCCGCCATTGCCGACGTACGGCCCCTCGGTGCCCTCGCGATACACCACGAAGTCGATCGCCGGGTTGCCCGCCAGCGGCGTGGCCACCCCCGGATAAAGCTTGGCCGGACGCAGGTTCACGCAGTGGTCCAGGGTGAATCGCAGCCGCAGCAGCAGGCCGCGCTCCAACACTCCGGACGGTACCGACGGGTCGCCGACCGCACCGAGCAGGATCGCGTCGTGCTCGCGCAATTCGGCCAGCACCGAGTCGGGCAGCACCTCGCCGGTTCGGTGGTATAGCCCGGCGCCCAGCTCGTACCGGGTCTGCTCGATGCCGGGCAGCACCGCGTCCAGCACCTTCACCGCCTGCTCGGTGACCTCGACCCCGATGCCGTCACCCGGCACCACCGCCAGCTTGATCGGCGCTGCTGTCACCGAGCAGCCGTCCCCTCGATGTAGTCGGCATCAGCGTCGGAGTTGACCCAGCTCATCAGCCCGCGCAGCTTGCGCCCGGTCTCCTCGATCGGATGCTGCTCGGCGCGCGCCCGCAGTGCCTGGAACTCCGGCGCACCGGCGTCCTGGTCGGCAATGAACCGGGCGGCGAACGCCCCGCTGCGCACGTCGGCGAGCACCGCCTGCATGTTCTGCTTGACCCGCTCGTCGATCACCCGCGGCCCGGACACGTAGTCGCCGTACTCGGCGGTGTCCGATACCGACCAGCGCTGCTTGGCAATGCCGCCCTCATACATCAGGTCGACGATCAGCTTCAGTTCGTGCAGACATTCAAAGTAGGCGATCTCGGGCTGGTAGCCGGCCTCGGTGAGTACCTCGAAGCCGTACTGGACCAGCTGCGAGGCACCACCGCACAGCACCGCCTGCTCACCGAACAAGTCGGTCTCGGTCTCTTCGGCAAAGGTGGTCTCGATGGCACCGGCTCGGGTACCGCCGATCGCCTTGGCGTAGGACAGCGCGAGCTCAAAGGCGCCACCGGTCGCGTCCTGCTGAACCGCCACCAGCATCGGCACGCCCTTGCCGTCCACGAACTGCCGGCGCACCAGGTGGCCCGGCCCCTTCGGCGCCACCATCGCCACGTCGACGTTGTCCGGCGGGGTGATGTAACCGAACCGGATGTTGAAGCCGTGCCCGAAGAAGATCGCGTCACCGTCGGCGAGGTTCGGCTCGACCGACTCGGCGTACAGCGCGCGCTGCTTGTGATCCGGCGCCAGGATCATGATCAGATCCGCCTCGGCGCAGGCCTCGCCCGGGCTGAGCACCCGCAGCCCCTGATCCTCCGCCTTGGCCCGGCTGGACGAGCCCTCCGGCAGCCCGACCCGGACGTCCACCCCGGAGTCGCGCAGGCTCAACGCGTGCGCGTGTCCCTGGCTGCCGAAGCCGAGCACGGCCACCTTGCGGCGCTGCACGATCGACAGGTCGGCGTCATCGTCGTAGTACATCTGCACGGCCATCGGCTGGCGATCCTTCTCTCCTAGATTCGGTAAGGCAGTTCTACTCGCATCAGCCGGCGTGCCGTTCGACGGCACGCAGCGCGGCCTGCGTCATCGACCGCGGCCCCCGGCCCAACGCCACCATGCCGGACTGCACCATCTCCCGGATCCCATATGGATCCAGCATCTTCAGCATCGCCTCGAGCTTGGCCGGCGGTCCGACCATTTCGATGGTCAGCGCTTCGGGACTGACGTCCACCACCTTGGCGTTGAACAGCCCGACGATATCGACCACCGAGCCGCGGTTGGCCTCGTCGGCCCGCACCTTGACCAGCAGCAACTCGCGCTGCACTGCCTGGTCCGGTTCGAGTTCGACAATCTTGAGCACGTTCACCAGCTTGTTCAGCTGCTTGGTCACCTGCTCCAGCGCATTGCCCTCGACCGAGACCAGGATGGTGATCCGGGATATCTCCGGATGCTCGGTCGGCCCGACCGCCAGCGACTCGATATTGAAGCCGCGCCGGCTGAACAGCCCGGAGACCCGGGCCAGCACGCCCGGCTTGTTCTCCACCAGCACCGACAAGGTATGTATCGACATGCTTACACCCCAGCGTCGAAGTCGGGACGGATGCCACGCGCGGCGACGATCTCGTCGTTGGACGTGCCGGCGGCCACCATCGGCCAGACCATGGCATCCTTGCCCACGGTGAAGTCGACCACCACCGGCTGGTCGTCGATCGACATCGCCTTGGCAATGGTGGCGTCGACATCTGCCTTGTTTTCACAGCGCAAACCGATGCAGCCCAACGCGTCTGCGAGCTTCACGAAGTCCGGTATCCGCTGCCGGGAACCGGCCAGCCCGCCGGCCCGGTGCTCGGTGTGGGTACCGAGTTCGGTCTGGGAGTACCGCTCGTCGTAGAACAGCGTCTGCCACTGCCGAACCATGCCCAGGTTGCCGTTGTTGATCACCGCGACCTTGATCGGGATGCCTTCGATGGCACAGGTGGCCAGCTCCTGATTGGTCATCTGGAAGCACCCGTCACCGTCGATGGCCCACACCAACCGGTCCGGCGCGCCCACCTTCGCGCCCATCGCCGCCGGCACCGCGTAGCCCATCGTGCCGGCGCCGCCGGAGTTCAGCCAGGTATACGGATACTCGTAGGAGATGAACTGCGCCGCCCACATCTGATGCTGGCCGACGCCGGCCGCGAAGATAGTGTCCGGGCCGGCGATCGCGCCCAGCCGCTCGATCACGTACTGCGGCGCCAGGCTGCCGTCGGCCGGTTCCTCATAGCCCAGTGGGTAGGTGGTCCGCCAGCCATCGGCCTGCCGCCACCAACCGGTCAGGTCGTATCGGTTGCCGGCCGCGTATTCGGCCCGCACCGCCGGAATCAGCTCGCTGATCACCTCCCGGGCGTCGCCCACGATGGGGACGTCGGCCGCGCGGTTCTTGCCGATCTCGGCGGGGTCGATGTCGGCGTGAATGACGGTGGCCAGCGGCGCGAACGAGTCCAGCTTGCCGGTCACCCGGTCGTCGAAGCGGGTGCCCAGCGCGATCAGCAGATCCGCCTTCTGGAGCGCGGTGACCGCGGCCACCGTGCCGTGCATGCCCGGCATGCCCAGGTGCTGGCGGTGTGAGTCGGGGAACGCGCCGCGGGCCATCAGCGTGGTGACCACCGGGATTCCGGTCAGTTCGGCCAGCTGCATCAACTCCGCGCTCGCCCGCGCCTTGAGCACCCCGCCGCCGACGTAGAGCACCGGTCGCTGGGCGCTCGCGATCAGCTTGGCCGCCTCTCGGATCTGCTTACCGTGCGGCTTGAGCACCGGACGGTAACCGGGCAGGTCCAGGGTGGGCGGCCAGCTGAAGGGAGCAGGGCTTTGCAGCACGTCCTTGGGGATGTCCACCAGCACCGGCCCGGGACGTCCGGTTATCGCAAGGTGAAACGCCTCCGCGATGGTCCGCGGGATGTCTTCGGCGTGCTGCACCAGGAAGTTGTGCTTGGTGATCGGCAGCGTGATGCCGGAGATATCGGCCTCCTGAAAGGCGTCGGTGCCGATCGCCGGGTACGGCACCTGGCCGGTGATAGCCACGATCGGCACCGAATCCAGAAAGGCGTCCGAGATCGGGGTGACCAGGTTGGTGGCGCCGGGACCCGAGGTGGCCATGCACACCCCGACCCGGCCGGTGACCTGCGCGTAGCCCTCGGCGGCATGCCCGGCGCCCTGCTCGTGTCGGACCAGCACGTGTCGAACCCGGTGTGAGTCGTAGAGCGGGTCATAGGCGGGCAGGATGGCTCCGCCCGGAATGCCGAACACCACGTCCGCGCCGACCTCTTCCAGCGATCGGATCAGGGCTTGGGCGCCGGTCAGTCGAGGTCGTTCTGTTGTGGTCATCGCGGGCGAACCTTTCCGGGCAGTGCTGGCGTGTCGCGTCGGCGTCGTTGCCATCGCCGTGCGAGCGCAAGACGTAAAACCCCAGCCACTAAAAAACCCCTCGTGCCGATGCACGAAGGGTTTGCACGTCTTCAGCGGGACGATCCGCCGAGGACGCGCTAGTCGATGAGTACGAACTGCCGCACGAGACGACAGTACACGGCGGCCCGGTCGTCATCAACGGATGGGACGGTAATCCCAGTATCCGGGACGGATTCCGGACGAGCCCGCGCGCAGCCGTGAAAACACTGGCCTGCGACATGCCACCGTAACCGCCTCGTGACTGCCCAAGCATGGCAAGATGCCCCTCATGACGCGCTCGGCTCCGGCTATCGGACTCGCCACCGCGACCGTCATGATCAGCCTGGTCGGAGCCGCGGCGATGCGTTACGCGAGCCACCCGGGTGACCGAATCAACTACGGTTCACTCGTCGCGGGCGGCAACCCGCGAGTGGCCAGCCCTAGCCACAAGCCCACCCCGAGCGCCTCGCCACCAAGCATGTCCGCCCCGACGGTGTCGGTACCGCCCAGCCAACCGGTGTCCCGGCCGGTGCGGAGCACGACCCACCCGGCCGCCTCCCCCGTCCGACACCCGCCCGCGCCGAGCCCGGCACCCAAGTACGCGATTTCGGCGGTATCCGGCAGCACCGAGACCGTGTCGAGCACCACTAACCAGGCGTTCGCCAAGGCGGTGTACCAGGCGGTCAACGAGGCCCGCGCCGGTCAGCATCTGCCCGCCCTGGCCTGGGACCCGCGGCTTCAGCAGAGCGCCCACCGGCACAACTTGGCGATGGCGGAGGCCAATACCCTCGCCCACCAGGTCGGGGACGAGCCCACCCTGGGCGCGCGGGAAACCGCGGCGGGGCTGCCATGGACGTTCGCCGCGGAGAACATCGGCTGGACCACGGCCCGCAGCAGGGCCGGTGCGCTCGGGCTCGAGGCGAGCATGTTCGCCGAGCAGCCGCCCACCGATGCGCACCGGCGCAACATCCTGTCTACCAAGGCCACCGCGATCGGAATCGACGTGCTGATCGACGCCAGCCACGGCCGGCTCTGGCTGACCGAGGACTTCGCCGGCTTCAGCTGAGCGACCCGCCGGGCTGCCCGCTCAGCCGCAGACCGCGCCGCCGGCGGCCGAGCCGACCAGCTTGGCGTACTTGCCCAGCACGCCGGTAGCAAACCGCGGTGGCAGCGGCTGCCAGTCCCGCCGGCGCCGAGCCAGCTCGTCGGCGTCGACGTCCAGATCCAGCCTGCGGTTGACGATGTCCACCGTGATCCGATCGCCATCAGCGATCAGGGCGATCGGACCACCGACCGCCGCCTCCGGGGCGATGTGTCCGATGCACAACCCGGTGGTGCCGCCGGAGAACCGGCCGTCGGTGAGCAGCAGCACGTCCCTGCCCAGACCGGCACCCTTGATGGCACCGGTGATGGCAAGCATTTCGCGCATGCCGGGGCCACCCTTGGGGCCCTCCCACCGGATCACCAGCACGTCACCGGGCCGCAACGAGCCGTCGGCGACCGCGTCCATGGCAGCCTGTTCGCGGTCGAACACCCTTGCGGTACCGGTGAAAACCTCGCTGTCGAAGCCGGCCGTCTTGACCACCGCACCGTCCGGCGCCAGGCTGCCGTGCAGGATGGTCAGCCCGCCGGTGCGGTGCATCGGCCGGTTCAGCGGCCGGATCACCTCGCCGTCCGGGGCCGGCGGTGACAGTTCGGCCAAGTTCTCGGCCAGCGTCCGGCCGGTGACGGTCAACGCGTCGCCGTGCAGCAACCCCGCGTCCAGCAGCAGCTTCATGACTACCGGAACGCCGCCGATCCGGTCGACATCGGTCATCACGTACCGGCCGAAGGGTTTCAGGTCGGCCAGGTGCGGCACCTTGTCCCCGATCCGGTTGAAGTCGGACAACGCCAATTCGACCCTGGCCTCGGCGGCGATGGCGAGCAGGTGCAGCACCGCGTTGGTCGAGCCGCCGAGTGCCATCACCACCGTGATCGCGTTCTCGAAGGCCTGCCTGGTCAGGATGTCGCGGCTGGTGATGCCGGCGTCGATCAGGTGCACCACCGCCTCGCCGGACCGGCCGGCGTAGGCGTCCCGGCGCGAGTCCGGTGCCGGTGGCGCCGCCGAGCCGGTCAGTGACATGCCCAGCGCCTCGGCCGCCGATGCCATCGTGTTGGCCGTGTACATGCCACCGCAGGCACCCTCACCGGGGCAGATCGCCTTCTCGATCTCGATGAGCTCTTCCCGGTCCAGCCGACCGGCCAGGCAGGCGCCGACCGCTTCGAAGGCGTCGATGATGGTCACGTCGTTGCCGTTCAGCCGGCCGGGCAATGTCGAGCCGGCGTACAGCAGAACGGCCGCGACGTCGAGCCGGGCCGCGGCCATCAGCATGCCTGGCAGCGACTTGTCGCAACCGGCCAGCAGCACTGCGCCGTCCAGTTGCTCGGCCCGGAACACCGTCTCGACCGAGTCGGCGATCACCTCGCGCGACACCAGCGAGTAGTGCATGCCCTCGTGGCCCATCGAGATGCCGTCGGAGACCGAGATCGTCCCAAATTCTAAAGGGAAACCGTCCGCGCCTCGGACGCCGACCTTGACCCGCTTGGCCAGTCGGGCCAACGACAGGTTGCATGGGGTGATCTCGTTCCAGGACGAAGCGACCCCGACCTGCGGCTTGCGCCAGTCGTCGTCCCCCATGCCGACCGCACGCAACATGCCGCGTGCGGCGGTGCGTTCGATGCCGTCGGTGACAATGTGCGAGTGCGGCTTGCGGTGTGGCGCCCTCTGGTTGCTCACCTCGCCGAGCCTACGACCTAGGCTCGGTGACCATGACGGCGATCCAGCGCACCGTGCTCAAGCACCCCAACTCGGCCTACCTGATCGTGGCCTTCGTCGCGCTGTGCGTCACGGCCGTGGTGCGTTCGCCGGTACAGGCGCTGGTCTACCTCATCCCGGCGGTGGCCGCCGGCTACGTGGCGCGGACCGCAACAGTGGTGGACGAGCGGGGCCTGCAGGCCCGGGCCCTGCTCGGCTCGCACACGGTCAGCTGGGACGAACTGCGCGGGCTGCGACTCGATCCGTCCGGCGCGGTGTACGCCGTCGATCGCAGCGGTGGACAGCTGCGGCTGCCGTGCGTGCGCAGCACCAAGCTTCAGCCGCTGATCGATGCCGGCGGCGGCCGGATTCCGCAACTGCCCGCGCCACCGGTCGGCTAGTACTCGCCGGACACCACGTTGTCCAACGGCTCACCGGCGGCGAACCGGCGCACCTGCGCCACCAGCAGCCGGGCGAACCGGTTCGGCAGGCCCGGTACCGAACCGCCCACGTGCGGGGTCAGCAGCAGGTTCGGAGCCTCCCACAGCGGGTGCTCGGGCGGCAGCGGCTCCGGATCGGTGACATCCACCGCGGCCCGCAACCGGCCGGATACCAGCTCGGCCAGCAACGCGTCGGTGTCCACCACCGGGCCGCGGGCGGCGTTCACTAGCAGCGCGCCGTCGCGCATCCCGGCCAGGAACGCGGCGTCGACCATGCCGATGGTCTCCGACGTCTTGGGCACGATCATCACCACCACGTCGGCGGCCGGCAGCAGCTCGGGCAGCTCAGCCAGCCCGTGCACGCCCGGCCGCGCCGACCGGGCCACGAAGACCGGTTCGACATCGCAGGCCCGCAGCCGGACCGCCAGTTGCTGGCCGACATCCCCGGCGCCGACCACCAGCACCTGCTTGCCGGCCAGCTCCTCGGTGATCGTGTAGTCCCACTGCCGGTTCGCCTGCGCCCTAACGAAGCGTGGGAACTCCCGCAGCACCGACAGGATCGCCGTCAACGCCCACTCCGCGGTGGACGAGCCGTGCACGCCGCGGGCATCGCAAAGCTGCACGCCGGCCGGCACCGCCGGCAGGATGACGTCCACGCCGGCGGACTGGGTCTGGATCACCTGGAGCTTGGGCATCGCCGTCACCGCCGCTTTCGTGCTCGCGGTGTCGGCGTGCAGGAACGGCGGCACCCAGAACACCACGTCGGTGGCTTCGTCCGGGATCCGGGTCATGTCCGGCCACAGCACGGGGTCGTCGAACAGCTCGACGTCCGGAGCCAGGGCGTGGACCCGGTCACGGAGATCGGCCGAGGGCAGGCATAGTCGGCTCACCGGTCCAACCTAGTCGCCGCCGTGCTGGTCACGTTCTCCGGTCCGAATCCCATGCCGCCTGCTCCCACGAGTGGTCAGTTGCATGTCGAATGGGCAGCTACAACCGGCCACTCGTGGGGGTAACTGACCACTCATGCATGCCAGCCGGCCGCGCGGATGGCGGCTCGCGCTGCTAGCTGGCCGCGGTTGCGATCCGCCGCGTCGGATCCGCCACCCCACGGCCCGCGATGTCCGGCGCGGATCCGTGCACCGGCTCGCACATGGACGGCTCGTCGCCGGTCACCCGCTCAGGTCAGGCTCGCGGCGTGCTCAGAGTGCGAATGCGGCTATGGCGGCGGCTTGATCATCGCTGATCGGGAGGAGGACGGTTTGGGATCGGTTGGGATAGATCTCGGCAGCGGCACTTCGGTCGCACGGACGCTAGAGGCGACTCCCGCCCTTATCCCGCGGGCGACCTGAGCAGCGCGGAGTTCGGCGGCGTCGAAAAGGTGGATGCTGACGATGCACCACGGACGGGATGCCCCCTGGACGTCATGGCGGCGGCCTTCGGGCCGCACAGCACGACGTAGTAATCCAGGGACGGGTCGTCGCTGGTGTCCAGCAGACCTTCACACTTGCCATAGGCCTTGATGTTGACCGTTTTGCCCGTCAGCGGGCCGGACCGGAATCGGCCATCGATCGCCTTGGCTGAAGCCGAAGCCTCCAATGCGATATCGAAGATCTGAGCCGCGACCCACTCGCCGAGGTGACCGGCCAGCGCTGGCCGGCCGACGATCGCTCCGATCTGCTCATCAATCGCGTTACGCGAGCCGATCAGCGCCGCCACCTCCCGGATCACGCCGATGTTCATGCGCCCTAGCCTGCCACCAAGCATGTCCGTGCAGCGCTCAGGAATGTTTTGTGACGCAATTGGACGAACTGGGCGTGACTCGCCTGGGCCACTCACGGCGCGGGCAGGTACGCCCGCGAGCCGTCGGGTGGGCAGGGTCATGAAATAACCAGCTCGGCGAGCTGCGCGAGCGAATTCTCCAGATGCTCCGGAGGCAACGGCGGGAATCCGATGTGCTCTCTCGGAGCGCTCCCGGGACCGCCGACCAGTCGTAGGAGAGCGTGACAGTGGTGCTCGAGGGGCCGGTTGGCGTGAGGTCGTAGCGCCGGCTCCAGCCGCCGAAGGCCGGGGTCCCGTCGCTGGCGTCGTAGCCTGGCTGCCAGGAGATCGCGCGCGGGGCGTCGAACACCTGGACCCGGTTGGCCATCTGGTAGCTGCCGTCCGGATGGTTCGGGTGGTACGTCGACATCCGGAAGGTCTGGCCGGCGGCGGTCAACGGCTTGCTGTCGAAGGCTTCGCGGACCCAGCCAGTGCAATCGATCGCGGCGTGACCTGCGGGATCGGCAAGCACTCCGAAGATGGCCTCCGCCGGGGCATTGATGACGCTGGTCGCGCTGACACTGCCGTCGGCCATCTAGCTACCGCCTCATGGGTTTGTCACCCATTCTGACGTCAGCAAGTCGGCTCGGTACGGTGTGATGGCCGGAGACTCCCAGCCAACGGCGAGAATCTCACAGCCTGAGCAGGTAAATCGGCACGCGTGTCCCGCGATCGTCGCGCGCTGGCAGCAGCCTGCATGGTCGAGTCGTAGCCCAACTCACGGTAGAGGTCAAAGCGCTCAGCAGTGTAAAGCTGGTTCAATGTCGAGTCGTAAGGGAACCGCTTATAGCGACTCCTCATCTCCTTCAGGAAGTCAGGCGTGTCTTTACCGATACCCAGTTTCACGACGTGCAGTAAACCCTCCGTCTGATCTGGGTACCGGAACGTGCCTTCTGCGAATACCTCATTAATGATGGGACGTCCACGCACCGTCCGGTCGTGATCCAAGTTGAAGCTGTCTAAATCCATCTTCACTCTTACGCCTAGCTCGCCCTGAGCTATCAATAGCGCCTCGCTAAGCGCCATACAACTTCCCGGCGGGTCCGCAGATGCATCTATACACCAGATCTCGGTGCATCGTCTTCTGAATAGTTCGACAATGCCGAGGTTTTCATAATGGCCTCCGTCAGTCGCGTACACAAACTTCGCGCTTAGCGGATGGAGTCCCAGGGTTTCGCGAATGTAGTAATGGTACCTAGGCTTCAGTTTCAAGGACTTAGAGCCGGGCTCGTTCGCCGTTTGGGCGTGGCGCGTTATGGCACGCTGCATGTCGGGCGAAGCTGGGTTAGGTATCCATTGGCCCAATCGCAGGTTTAAGCAGGCCAACAGGGAACGAAACGCCCCTTTGGTCATCCTGCCCATCGACGGCGATACAGCCGCTCCGCTGATTGCTACTGCTTCAGCAATTCGACATTGAAAACCGAAATCGTAAAAGTACGGTGTTGTCTGGCCAGATCTAAGCCTGCCCCGAACCGCAAGTGCGAGTTCCACCTGTCTTGTATCCAATTCAAACGTGTCGCCTGCGTAAAGCCGTAAAGCACGGCCTGAGAAGACGAGCGGGCGCACGTGAGATCCGGCGGCAGAAACCGCGCGATCGGTGACATTTACCGAAGCGCACAGCAGCAGCTCCGGCACATCGCTGACATTTGACAAGGTTGAAAGATGTGGAGAGTGCCGGAACGATCGAGCCACCGCACGCTGCTTGCCGTCGTCCGAATGAGTTTGGCGGTTGATTCCGAAGCAATTTGTCACCCTGGCCATGTACGGCCGATGGAGAGACCACCACTGCGGACTGGCAAAACAGATATAGGCCTCTATAAAGCAAAGAAAGACGAATAAAGCCCGCGCACCTTGCCACGCGCTCGGTGGGAAAGTGGCCAAGCCGATAAGATACCCAATAGTAGCGAGAGTGATTACGAATAGCGGATATAACAGGTACGTCAGAGCAAGGAGTGTCTTAACTATTGCAAGACGAACAAACGCAGCGAATTGGGCGCGTCGTGTCGAAGCAACCTTGCTGCCGATTAGCGTAAGTCCCTTTCCGAGACCTTGTGCAACACCTGCGATGATTAAGAGCCCACCCCAGAGGGTGGTTACCACGGTCGAAGCCCTTACCCCAAGGCCTGCGCCCCCGACATCAGGTCTTGAATAACCCGCCAACAGCAACCTTGAAGCTGTGGGCAGGGCGATCGCAAGAAACAGAATGACGGTCGACAAAACGAGCAGCTCGCGCAAGCGAACTACCTTTGCGGACGCATACGCGGTAATGCCGGCTTGTGCTCTGCTTTTTCGCATCTCATTTCCAAGTTGGTTCACTAGGAATATTTCCAATACATATACGACGGCTATGACGGCCCAGCCCCATTCCGATCCTCGATGGACAACCTTTAGCGACGACTCCGTCTGTACAAGACGCTCGGCGGTCTGTGACTCAACTATTCCGAGGAAGGCGCCCAAGAGCATCATGCCAGTTGATAAATAGACGAGGTTCACGATCAATCGCCATCCAAAACTGACGATGGCACCAGTTGTCCCACCGATTGACTTCATATACTGAGCATTACGTCTTATGAAGTCAGCTTCCGGCGAGCCCGGTGCTAGAGGCGTCCTTGGATGATCGAACCGCCAGCCCGCTACGGCTTGCTCGAACATCACTGATGTTATCCTTTTGTCTGCCTCCGCAACGTCCTTTTTATGGTTTTTCCTTTGCTTCGTCGGCGGATGGCCGAATTGGGGCAGCGGGCTGCCGTCAGGCATCTCGCGTATGGCATTCGAGCGAAGAGAATCTAGTTCGATTCGTGGAGGAAGGAGGTTTTCCTCCGACATCGTAGACTCGTCTAACGCTCCACCAGCTATCTGGATGATGGCCGACGCTATATATCCGCCTCCGGAGACCGACGAAAGATAACGCGCGCATCGATTGCCATGAAGGAGGCCTAACTCCTCTTGCAGAGCCTGAGTTGCACCCAAGCAAAATGCGGCCGACCGTACGCCTCCGCCCGACAGGCAAACTCCTGTTTTTGATCCTTCATTCATGACGCCTCCCGCTCGCGGGACCTTTGAGCGCTAACCTAACGACCCGGGGGCATCCTGACAACAAAACCTATGGAGTGCTCCGGCGCAATAGCGCCTGTTAACCGAAGCGGATGGGTGTGCGACTTATAGACACTCAGCAGTCTGGCGTCATACCCGCCTGCCGACACTGCAGGGCCTATATCGCGGCGGGCTGTCAGCGTCGTTCGCGCCAGACCCACGTACGACAATGGGCGGTCATCGCCATCTGATAGCCGATGCACGCTCATTTACGCGGCGCCGACAGACAAGGCGTCGATCTGGTATGCGCCGTCGTCGTCTAGCTCGGCTGGAGCGTGCCGATCATTAAGTCCACCGGGCAGTAGACCGACACCGGTCTCGCTGTAAAACGGTGATAGCGAAGTGGACGGTGCTGTCCACGCTTACGAAACGCCGCAGCTACTGCGCGGAGGTGCGATCCGTTGTGCATCGAGATGGTCACTAGCGAGGAGCCTCCGACCAGCGGACTGAGGCCGGGGTGGTGCCGCCGCTGAGATGGATGCAAGCACTCGCGTCGGACGGGGACTCACAGCCGCCGGTGAGAATCTCACAGCCGGAGCAGGCAGACTGCAGGCGTGTCCTGTGATCGCCGTGCCGTAAGACGGCCAGCCCGCCGGCTGTTGACGGTCGCCGCGGCGCTGCTGCTGACCGGTTGCACGGGCGCGGCCGGCGCCAGCCAAGACTGGGTCGCGCAGCCCGATTTCCAGGGCAACAACGAGCCGGCTCCGCAGCTGCCCAACCCCGGCATCGTCACGCCGTCGCTTCCCGGTGGCGGCACGCAATCCGCGCCGAGCCTGCCCGGCGGCGGCTCCGCCGCGCCGGGCGCCGGTCAGGCCAACGATCCGGCGGTGGTGGCGACCGGGCTGGTTGAGCCGACCGGCCTGGTGGTGTTGCCGGACGGAACGGCGCTGGTCGGCGAGCGAAAATCCGGCCGGATCTATCGCGTTCGTCCGGACGGGCACGGGCCGGGGACGCTGGTGCAGACGCTGCCCGGGGTCGACGGCAGCGGCGACGGCGGCCTGCTGGATCTCGCGATCTCGCCCACCTACGCCGAGGACGGCCTGATCTACGCCTACCTGAGCACCCGTTCGGACAACCGGGTGGTGCACTTCCCGCTCGGTTCGGCACCGTCGGTGGTGATCGGCGGCATTCCGCACGGGCAAACGGGCAATGTCGGCCGGATCGCCTTCGACGCCACCGGCGCGCTGCTGACCGGTACCGGCGATGCCGGCAACCCCGTGCTGGCCGACTCGCCGGTCAGCCTGGCCGGCAAGATCCTGCGGACCGATGACATCGGCCGGCCCCGGCCGGACAATCCGAACGCCGGCTCCCGAATCTTCGCCCGGGGCTTCGCGGAAGTCGACGGGCTGTGCGTCGATCCGCAGACCGGACTGCGGATTGTTGTGTCGGCCGACCGGCTGACCGTGGTGCGGGCCGGCGGTGACTACACCAACTCGACCAGCGGACGGGCGCTGCCGGCCGGTTTGCAAGGCGGCGGTGGCTGCGCGATCGCGGGCGGAGAACTGGTGGTGGCCACCTCGACCGGCAAGGCGCTGGCGGTGGCCCAGCTCGGCAAGGACGACACCATCGGCACCTTCACCGCGTCCCTGACCGGCATCTACGGACGGCTGCGGACCGTGCTGGCCGGGACCGACGGCGCGCTCTGGCTGACCACCCGCAACCGGGACGGGCTAGGTAAGCCCACCCCCGAGGACGACCGGGTCATCCGGCTCACCAGCCCGGACAGCGCCAGCCCGGTCGTCTGAGCCGATCGGGTACTGACCGCCGAAACACCCGTTCGGTTCAACTATTCGGACACCCCGAGTTGGTCGAGCAGGATGGCCCGCACGGTGGCGGCGTCGGCCTGCCCCCGGGTCGCCTTCATCACCGCGCCGACCAGCACGCCGACCGCCGGCAGCTTGCCGCCGCGCACCTTGTCGGCCACCTCGGGGTTAGCCGCGATCGCCGCCTGAGCCGCGTCGGTCAGTGCGGAGGTGTCTGACACCACCGCCAGCCCGCGGTCGGCGATCACCGCGTCGACGTCCTGGCCGGTCTCCAGCACGCCGTCGACCACCTGCCGTCCCAACGCGGTGGACAGGCTGCCGTCGGCAACCAGGCCGATCACCCGGGCCACCTGCCCGGGCGTGATCGGCAGCGACGCCGGCTCCACCTCGCGGGCGTTGGCGAGCTGGGCCAGGTAGCCCAGCCACCAGTTACGCGCCTCGGCGGCCGGCGCGCCGGCGGCGACGGTGTCGGCGAAGACGCTCACCACCCCGGCGTTGGCCAGCGCCTGCAGGTCGTCCGCGCTGAGGTCCAACTCCTGCCGCAACCGGCGGCGACGAGTGGCCGGCAGCTCGGGCAGCGACGCCCGGATCGTCTCCACCCAGTCGGCGGCCGGCGCCAGCGGCACCAGATCCGGCTCCGGGAAGTAGCGGTAGTCGGTCGCCTCCTCCTTGCTGCGACCCGACCTGGTGGTGCCGGTGGTCTCCTGGAAGTGCCGGGTCTCCTGCTTGATCCGGCCGCCGGCGTCCAGAATCTCGGCTTGCCGCAGGATCTCCGAGCGCATCGCCCGTTCGACACTGCGCAACGAGTTGACGTTCTTGGTTTCGGTGCGGGTGCCCCACTGTCCGGAACCGGCCGGTGAGAGCGAGGTGTTCACATCGCAGCGCAGGCTGCCCTGCTCCATCTTCACGTCCGAGACGCCGAGCGTGCGCAGGATGTCGCGCAGCTCGGTGACATAGGCCCGGGCCACTTCCGGGGCCAGGTCACCGGTGCCGGGCACCGGCTTGGTGACGATCTCGACCAGCGGAATGCCGGCCCGGTTGAAGTCGACCAGCGAGTAGTCCGCGCCGTGGATCCGTCCGGTGGCGCCACCGACGTGGGTGTTCTTGCCGGTGTCCTCCTCCAGGTGCACCCGCTCGATGCCCACCCGAACCGATCGGCCGGCCACCTCGACGTCCAGGTAGCCGTCCACGCACAGCGGTTCGTCGTACTGGGAGATCTGATAGTTCTTCGGCATGTCGGGGTAGAAGTAGTTCTTGCGGGCGAACCGGCACCAGGACGCGATCGAGCAGTTCAGCGCCAGCCCGATCTTGATGGTGAACTCGATGGCGGCCGCGTTAGCGACCGGCAGGGCTCCTGGTAACCCCAAGCAGACCGGGCAGGTCTGGGTGTTCGGCTCGGCGCCGAAGTCGGTGGCGCAGCCGCAGAACATCTTGGATTTGGTGCCGAGCTCGACGTGGGTTTCCAGCCCGAACACCGGCTCGTACCTGGCCAGCGCATCGGAGTAGCTGACGGTCACCGGCCGGCTCCTTCCGCGGCGGTGCCGAGCGCCGGGACGGCGTGCATGAGCCGGCCGTGCTTGGCGTTGTAGGCGGTCTCGAAGGCGGCCGCGACCCGGTAGCAGCGATCGTCGGCCATCGCCGGCGCCATGATCTGGAGGCCGACCGGCAGCGGCGGCCCGGCTTCGGTGGACAGCCCGCATGGCACCGAGATCGCCGGCGTCCCCGCCAGCGAGGCCGGCAGCGTGCACAGGTCGTTGACGTACATCGCCATCGGATCAGCGACCCGTTCACCGATGCCGAAGGCCACGAACGGTGAGGTCGGCGAGACCAGCACGTCGGCTTGGCCGAAGGCGGCGGCGAAGTCCCGCGCGATCAGCGTGCGTACCTTCTGCGCCTGGCCGTAGTAGGCGTCGTAGTAGCCGGAGGACAGCGCATAGGTGCCGATCATGACCCGCCGCTTGACCTCCGGGCCGAAGCCTCGCTCGCGGGTCAGCGACATCACCTCTTCCAGCGAGTGGCTGCCGTCGTCGCCGACCCGCAGGCCATAGCGCACCGCATCGAACCTGGCCAGGTTCGAGGAACATTCGCTCGGTGCGATCAGGTAATACGCGGCCAGTGCGTAGTCGAAACTCGGGCAGGACACCTCGACGATCTCGGCGCCCAGTTCACTGAGCATGGCGACCGCGTCCCGGAAGCCGGTCAGCACGCCGGCCTGGTAGCCACCACCGACGCCGGTCAGCTCGGTGACGATGGCGATTCGGTAGCCGCTCAGATCCGATCCGGCGCCGGCCCGGGCGGCGGCCACCACATCGGGTGCCGGCTGTGGGATGGAAGTGGAGTCGGCCGGGTCGTGGCCGGCCAGCACCTGATGCAGCAGGGCCGCGTCCAGCACCGTTCGCCCGAACGGTCCGGCCTGATCCAGCGAGGACGAGAACGCGATCAGGCCGTACCGGCTGACCGCACCGTAGGTCGGCTTGTGCCCGACGATGCCGGTGACCGCCGCCGGTTGCCGGATCGAGCCGCCGGTGTCGGTGCCGATCGCCAGCGGGGCCTCGAATCCGGCGACCGCGGCCGATGAGCCACCGGACGAACCGCCGGGCACCCGGCTCAGATCCCATGGGTTGTGGGTGGTCTGGTAGGCCGAGTTCTCGGTGGACGATCCCATCGCGAACTCGTCCATGTTGGTCTTGCCGAGCATCACGATGCCGGCCTGCTTGATCCGGCTGGTGATGGTGGCGTCGTACGGCGGGATCCAGCCCTGAAGGATCTTGGAGCCCGCCGTGGTGGGCAGGCCCTCGGTGACCACCACGTCCTTCATCGCCAGCGGTACCCCGGCCAGTGGGCCGAGTGGCTCACCGGCTGCCCGCCGACGGTCCACCGCGGCCGCCGCGGCCAACGCCCCGTCGGTGTCGACGTGCAGGAAGGCGCCCAGCCGGTCGTCCACCTGGGCGATCCGGTCCAGGTGCGCGGTGGCGACCTCGCTCGCGCTGACCTCGCCGGCCGCAACCGCTTCGGCGATCCGGGCCGCGTCCCACTCCACGATCCGGTCCATCACTCCTCCTCGCCCAGGATCTGCGGGACCCGGAACCGGTTGTCCTCCACCGACGGCGCGGCTGCCAACACCGCCTCCCGGTCCAGGCAGGGCGCCACCGCGTCCGGACGGAGCACGTTCTCCAGTGGCACGGCGTGTGAGGTGGGTTCGATGTCGGCTGCGGCCACCTCGCCGATCCGGGCTATCGAACCGAGGATGACGTCCAGCTGACCGGCGAACAGGTCCAGCTCGTCGTCGGTGACGTCCAGCCGAGCCAGCCTGGCCAGGTGGGCGACCTCGTCGCGGGTGATGGTGGGACGTGGTTCTGACACGGGATCTGAGTCTAGGGCCAGCACCTGCCACGCCTGCATCGAGTTAACTTGCCGGATACCTGCGCCGGGCAGACTGTGGAATGTGTCGTATCTGATCAGGGTGGTTCTGCCCGACCGCCCGGGGGCACTCGGGGCGCTGGCATCGGCGCTCGGCCATGCCGGGGCGGACATTCTCAGCGTCGACATCGTGGAGCGCTCCGACGGCCACGCCACCGACGACCTGGTGGTGGAACTGCCGTCGGACAGGCTGGCGGACTCGGTGGTGTCGGCCGCGGCCAGTGTGGACGGCGCCCGGGTGGAATCGATCCGTCCGTACGCCGGGGTCATCGACCCGTTCCGTGAGCTGGAGTTGCTGGAGAAGCTCGCGGTCAGCGAGTTCGAGGCACCGACGGTGCTCGCCGATGGGGTGTGCCGGCTGTTCCGCTCGGGCTGGGCGCTGCTGCTGCAAGCGCCGGAAACCGAGGGCCGGCCGTCCACCGTGATCGCCCGCAGCGCCGCGGCACCGGAGATCTGGACGCTCGCCACCCCGTGGTGGCCACCGACGCCGGCCCGCTCACTGGCCGCGGACGAGGACTGGGCGCCGTCGGACTGGGCCAGCCTGGACACCGAGCTGGCGGTAGTGCCACTAGGCCGGGACGCGCTGCTGGTCGGCCGACCGGCACTGCGCTGGTTGGCGAGCGAGATTATCCGGCTATCGCACCTGGCCTCGATCGCGGCGACGGTGCTGCACGCGCCCTGAGCTACTCGTCCACCTGAGCTACTCGCCCACCTGGGCCATCGCGGCCGCTGCCTCCGGGCCGTCCTCGAGTAGCACCCGGAAGCCTGCCTCGTCCAGGATCGGCACCTTGAGCTCGACCGCCTTGGCGTGCTTGCTGCCGGGTGAGTCGCCGACCACCACGAACGAGGTTTTTTTCGACACCGAGCTGGCCGGCTTGCCACCCAGGCCGGTGATGGCCGCCGCGGCCTCGTCCCGGCTGAAGCCCTCCAGCGATCCGGTCACCACGATCGACAGCCCGGCCAGCGGCTTGGGGCCGGCGTCGATTGCCCGCTCCTCGGCCATCCGCACCCCGGCCGCGCGCCACTTCTCCACGATGCTGCGGTGCCAGTCGACGGTGAACCACTCCCGCACCGCCTCGGCGATGGTCAGGCCGATGCCTTCCACGGCGGCGAGTTGCTCCACCGACGCCTCGGCAATCGCGTCGATCGAGCCGAACTCGCGCGCCAGGTCCTGGGCGGCGGTCGGTCCGACGTGCCGGATCGACAGCGCGACCAGCACCCGCCAGAGCGGCCGGGACTTGGCCGCCGCGAGATTGTCCAACAATTTCTGGGCGTTCGCCGCCAGCCCGCCGCCCTTGAGGGTGAAGAACTCCGAGCGCGCCAGGTCGTCGGTGGTGAGGGCGAACAGGTCGCCCTCGTCGGTGACCAGGCCGGCATCGAGCAGCGCCACTGCCGCCCGACCGCCCATCACCTCGATGTCGAACGCACCGCGGCCGGCCACGTGGAACAACCGCTCCCGAAGCTGGGCCGGGCAGGAGCGGGCGTTCGGGCAGCGGATGTCGGCGTCGCCCTCCTTCTCCGGCTTGAGCTCCGTGCCGCACTCCGGGCAGTGCGTGGGCATCACGAACTCTCGCTCGGTGCCGTCCCGCAAGTCGACCACCGGCCCCAGGATCTCGGGTATCACGTCCCCGGCTTTGCGCAGCACGATGGTGTCGCCGATCAGCACTCCCTTGCGGACCACCTCGCTGGCGTTGTGCAGCGTCGCCAGCCCGACCGTCGACCCGGCGACGAACACCGGTTCCATCACGCCGAACGGGGTCACCCGCCCGGTCCGGCCGACGTTCACCCGGATGTCCAGCAACTTGGTGTTGACCTCCTCCGGCGGGTATTTATAGGCGATCGCCCAGCGCGGGGCCCGGCTGGTCGATCCCAGTTGCCGTTGCTGGGCAACCGAGTTGACCTTCACCACCACACCGTCGATCTCGTGCTCGACGTCGTGCCGATGCTCGCCGTAGTAGCCGATGTAGTCCGAAACCTCGGCCAGCGAGCCGACCACCTTTGCCCGGTCCGAGGTGGGCAGCCCCCATTGGCGCAGCAGCTCGTACCAGTCCGATTGCGCCTGTACCGGCGGGCCGCCGGACACCTTGCCGACGCCGTGCACCACCATCCGCAGATTGCGGGCGGCGGTAATGCGCGGATCTTTCTGCCGCAGCGAGCCCGATGCGGTGTTGCGCGGATTGGCGTACGGCGCCTTGCCGTCGGCCACCAGTTTGGCGTTGAGTGCGGCGAACTCCTCGATCGGGAAGTACACCTCGCCCCGAACCTCGATCACCGCCGGCACATCGTCACCGGTCAGCCGGTCCGGGATCACCGAGATTGTGCGCACGTTCGGGGTGACATCCTCGCCGGTGCGGCCGTCGCCCCGGGTGGCGCCGCGAGTCAGCCGGCCGTTCTCGTAGACCAGCGCGATCGCCAGGCCGTCCACCTTGAGCTCGCAGAGGAAGGCCGGTTGCTCGATCTCCCGATGCACCCGATCCGCCCAGGCCTGGAGTTCTTCGGCGGAGAAGGCGTTGTCCAGCGACAGCATCCGTTCCAGATGGTCCACCGCGGCGAACTGCGAGGACACGGTGCCGGCCACCTTCTGGGTCGGCGAATCCGGGGTGCGCAGCTCGGAGAACTCGTCCTCGATCGCTTCGAGCTCGCGCATCATCCGGTCGTACTCGGCGTCGGACATGGTCGGTGCGTTGGCGATGTAGTAGCGGTAGGAGGCCTCGGTCAGTAACTCGGCCAGCTCGGCATGCCGTTGCCTGGCCTCGGTGGGCGCCTCGCTGACCTGTTCGGGCGGGTTGACCTCGGAGCTCGTCACGAGGAAAAACTACCGTGCGGCTCTGACAGATCCGCTCCCCCGCTCGCTAGCGACCGATCTTCATGCCGGCTGGTCGCGATAGCGACCGAAACCTATGAAGATCGCCAACAGCTGCCGGTCCGTATCGACATCGGGCAGCCCGGACGACCGGTTACAGCTCGTCCCGCAGCGCGGCCGCCGCCTCGCGCAGGACCGTCATCGTCTTGCGGACATAGCCCATCGAGGCGCCGGCCAGCCCGCAGGACGGGCTCAATACCACTCGGTCGGCCAGCAGCTGCGGCGCGAACCCGAGCTTGCTCCACAGCCGGCGGACCTGATCGGCCGCCGCGGCCGGCGAGATGTCGGCGTCGGTACCGGGCACCACGCCGAGCCACAGCCCCACGCCCTGGTCGATCACCGAGCCGATCGCGTCCAGATGACTGTCGCCGATGAGCGCCGCGTCCACCGAAATGGCATCGGCCCCGGCGGCAGCCAGCAGCCGGTAGCCGACCTCCGAGCCGCAGCAGTGCACCACCCGATGACCGGGCTCGGCAGCGGTCAGCACACCGGCCAACGCCGCCTCGGCAACCGGCGCCGGCAGCGCCCGGACGGTGCCGTAACCGGACGGCGTGGGCACCTGACCGGCCAGCACCTGCGGCAGCGCCGGTTCGTCCAGCTGGAGCACCAGCGCGGTACCCGGCAGCCGGCCGGCCAGTTCGGCGAGCAGTTGCTTTGCCCCCTCGGCCAGCGATGCCGCCAGCTCACGAAAGGCCCCGCGGTCGGTCAACACCTTGTGCAGATTGGGCAGTTCCACGGTGGCCGCCAGCGTCAGTGGGCCGGCCAGCTGGATCTTGAGCAGCGGTACCGCCTGGGCCAGCTCGCTCAGCGCGTCCAGATCCCGCAGCAGGTGATCCCGGGCTCGAGCCAGGTCCCGGCCGGGGTGGCCGGCCAGCGTCCAGCCGTGTGGTTGGAAGTCCACCGGCAGGTCGACCAGCACCGCGCAGGCCTGCCCGATCATGTCCGCGCCGAAGCCTCGGTTGGGCAGCTGGGGCAGATAGGGCAGGTCGGCCAGCTCGCCGAGCACCAGCCGCATCGCCTCGATCGGATCGGTTCCCGGCAGCGAGCCGAGGCCGGTGGCCGAACCGGCCGGCCACGGCACGATCATCGGCTGCCGACGGCTTCCCGCTCGGTCGAGGTGATGGTTGCCGAACCGAGCACCCGGTCGCCGTCGTACATCACCAGCGCCTGGCCGGCGGCGATGCCTCGCTGCGGACTGTGCAGCAGCGCGGTCACGGTCCCTTCCCCCAGCTCGATTAGAGCCGGCGAAACCATGCCGTGCGCGCGCAACTGCACGGTGCATTCGAACGATCCGACCACCGGTTCGGCGACCGTCCATACCGGACGGGCCGCCCGGACCACCGAAACCTCCAGCTCGGCGGCGCTGCCGACCACCACGGTGTTGCTGGCCGGCTGGATGGACAGCACATAGCGCGGCTGGCCGGACGGCGCCGGGGTACCCAGCCGCAGCCCCCGGCGCTGGCCGACGGTGAAACCGAACGCGCCGGCATGGCTGCCGACCACGGTGCCATCGGTATCCACGATGTCGCCGGGCCGCTCCCCCAACCGGCCGGCCAGGAAGGCCTGGGTGTCGCCGTCGGCGATGAAGCAAATGTCATGCGAGTCCGGCTTGTCGGCGACCGCCAACCCGCGGACGGCCGCCTCGGCGCGGACCTGCTCCTTGGTGGAGTCACCCAGCGGGAAGATGGCGTGCGCGAGCTGGTCGCGGGTCAGCACGGCCAACACGTAGGACTGGTCCTTGCCCTGGTCGACCGACCGGGACAGCACGCCGTCGGTCAGCCGGGCGTGGTGGCCGGTGACCACGGCGTCGAAATCGAGGGCCAGCGCCCGGTCCAGCACTGCGGAGAACTTGATCTTCTCGTTGCACCGCAGGCATGGGTTGGGGGTGTTGCCCGCCTGGTACTCGGCGACGAAGTCATCGATCACGTCGGCTTGGAAGCGCTCGGCGAAATCCCAGACGTAGAACGGAATGCCGAGCCGGTCGGCGACCCGGCGCGCATCATGGGCATCCTCGACCGAGCAGCAGCCACGGGCGCCGGTGCGTAGCGTGGCCGGCTGGCGGGACAGCGCCAGGTGCACCCCGGTGACGTCCCAGCCGGCGTCCACCGCCCGGGCCGCGGCGACCGCGGAGTCGACACCACCGCTCATCGCGGCCAGCACCTTCATAGCGAACGTCCGGCCAGGTCGGTGCCGGCGGCCGCCAGGTCGGTGAGGTCGGTGCCGGCGGCCAGCTCGGAAGAGCCGGCAGTGCTGCCGCTGGCCATGCCGGCGCGCCGGGCCCGTTCCACCACCGGTCCGATGGCCTCGATCACCGCGCGCACATCCTCGGCGGTCGAGGTGTGGCCCAGCGACAGCCGCAGCGAACCGCGCGCCCGGGCCTGGTCGGCGCCCATCGCGAGCAGCACGTGCGAGGGCTGCGACACCCCGGCCGAACAGGCCGAGCCGGTCGAGCACTCGATGCCGCGGGCGTCCAACAGCATGAGCAGGGAATCGCCCTCGCAACCGGGAAAGGACAGGTGCAGGTTGCCGGGCAGCCGACGGGTCGGGTGGCCGTTCAGCACCGCGTCCGGGACTACCTGCTGAATGCCCTCGAGCAGCGCCTGCCGCAGCCCGGTCAGCCGAGCCGCGGCCCGGTCCCGGCGGCTGACCGCCACCGCGGTGGCGGTGGCGAATCCGACCACGCCGGGGGTGTCGATCGTCCCGGACCGGACGTCGCGCTCCTGGCCGCCGCCGTGCAGCACCGGCATGCAGGCAATGCCGCGGCCGAGCAGCAGCGCCCCGGTGCCGTACGGGCCGCCCAGCTTGTGCCCGGTCACGGTCATGGCATCGACGCCGGAGTCGGCGAATGACACCGGCAGCACGCCGGCGGCCTGCACCGCGTCGGTGTGGAACGGGATGCCGTGTGCGCGGGCGATGGCGGCCAGCTCGGCGATCGGCTGGACCGTCCCCACTTCGTTGTTGGCCCACATCACGCTGATCACCGCGACCGAGGCCGGGTCCTGCTCGATGGCGGCCGACAGCGCCCGGGGCTGCACGGTGCCGGTCTCATCCACCGGCAGCACGACCAGCTCGGCGCCTTCGTGCTCGACCAACCAGTCGGCCGAGTCCAGCACCGCGTGGTGCTCGACCGCGCTGACCAGCACCCGGCGTCGGCTCGCGTCCTCGGCCCGGCGGGCCAGGAAGATGCCCTTCACCGCCAGGTTGTCCGCCTCGGTGCCGCCGCTGGTGAAGATCACCTCGGACGGCCGGGCACCGATCGCGTCCGCAAGTTGCTCGCGGGCTTCCTCGACGGTCCGGCGGGCCTGGCGGCCGGAGCTGTGCAGCGAGGACGGGTTGCCGACTCGGGTCATCGCCGCGGACATCGCGGCGATGACCTCCTCCAGCATCGGAGTGGTCGCGGCGTGGTCGAGGTAGGCCATTGTTACGAGCTTACGGCGCGCGGGACGACCGCCTCGACCGGTGAGCCGGCCTCGGCGAGCTCCGCGCAGAGGTCATCCGGACCGCCGCAGGCCGGCCGCAGCCGGCGGGCGCGGGCCAGCGCGACGGACGCCACGGCGGTCATACCGACAAACGCGATGGACAGCGCGGTGCCGTAACTGAGCCGGCCCTGGGCGGCCAGCGCGACCAACGCCCCGGAGAAAGCAGCCGACACCGCGCTCAGTGCTGAGTCGGCCAGTTGCAGCGAGGCCGAGTCCGATCCCCGGTCGGCATCGGTGGTGTATTCCAGCAGCGCGACACTCGCGCTGGTGAGCGCGAAGCCCGCCCCGAAGCCGGCCACCGGCCAGTCCAGATAGGCGGCCCAGCCGGGCAGCAGCTCGGCTGCCACCAGTGCCATGCCGATGCCGGCGAAGGCGATCAGCACCAGGCCGATCGCCAGCAGGACCGCCCGGTTGGGCTGTCGCAGCCGGCCCTGGAGCTGCGAGGCGGTCGCCCAGCTGAGCGCGGTCAACATCAGTGGCAGGCCGGCTTTGGTCGGCGAGTAGTGCCACTGCACCGTCAGCGTCAGTGGGACGAGCACCTCCATGCCGACGAACACCGAGGCGACCACTCCGCGGAATGCGATGGCGGCCGGCACCCCGGCCGCGAACCGGGCGGTGCCGGCAGGCAGCAACCGGCGCAGGCCGGCCACCATGGCAACCACCCCGGCCAGTGCGACCAGCACGTTCCAGAGCTGCTGCCGCTCGCCCAGGCCGGCGATTCCGGCGATGCCGAAGGCGGTCAGCACCGCCCACCACAACCGGCCGGCAGCCGCCGGACGGCGGGCCACGTCGCTGGTCCGCAGCAGCCGTAGCGAGGGCAGCAGCATCAGCCCACCGATAGCGGCAAACGGCGCCAGCCCACCGAACACCCAGCGCCAGGACAGCTGCTCGGTCACCCAGCCGGCGACCACCGGGCCGACCAGGCCGGGTACCACCCAGGAGGTGGCCAGCGCGGCGAAGATCCGCGGCCGGACCTGGTCGGGATAGACCTGTCCCATCACCACGTACATGGCGGTGATCAGCAGGCCCACCGCGAAGCCCTGCACCACCCGGGCGGCGATCAGTTGCCACATCGCGCCGGCCGCGCTGGCCAGCACCAGGCCGGCCACGAACAATGGCAGCCCGGCCAGCAGCGGCAGCCGGGGGCCGGCGCTGTCCGAGCGCAGGCCGGACGCCACCATGCCGACGATGCTGGCCACCAGGAAGCCGGTGAACGCCCAGCCGTAGCTGGCCAGCCCGTGCAGGCTGCGTGCCGCGGTCGGCAGCGCGGTGGCCACCGCCATCGCCTCGAAGGCGATGATCGTCATCAGGATCAGGATGCCGAGCGTGGTGACCCGGTAGCGCGGCTCGAAGATGGACTCCGGCGAACCGTTCGGGTGCCCGACATCCGGATAGCCGTCCACGGCTGGATAGCGGTTCTCGGCTGCGGTCACCTTGAGAGAATGCTCCTGACCACCGACAACTTCCCATTGCGGGACGTTGGTGGAACCGGGCTGGATCAGCCCTTGCGCTTGCCGACCTCGGCCGCCAGCTGCGGCGCGACGGCGAACAGGTCGCCCACCACGCCAAAGTCGGCCAGCTCGAAGATGGGGGCCTCCGGATCCTTGTTGACCGCGACGATGGTCTTGGAGGTCTGCATGCCGGCCCGGTGCTGGATGGCTCCGGAAATGCCCAGCGCGATGTAGAGCTGCGGGGCCACCGTGACGCCGGTCTGGCCGACCTGCATGGTGTGCGGCACCCAGCCGGCGTCGGTAGCGGCCCGGGAGGCGCCCACCGCCGCGCCGAGCGAGTCGGCAACCTCTTCCACGATCTTGAAGTTGTCGGCCGAGCCCACCCCGCGGCCACCGGACACGATCACCGAGGCGTCTTGCAGGGACGGCCGGGAGCCCTTGGCCTCCTCGACCCGGTCGACGATCTTGGCGCCCTTGGCCGAGTCGGACAGCTCGACCGAGACCGCAACCTCCTCGGCCGCCCCGGACTGCGCGGCGGCCGGCACCGAGTTGGCCCGCAGGCTGATCACCGGCACGCCGCGGCTCACCCGAGAGGCGACGGTGACCGCGCCGCCGAAGATCGACTGGCTGACCTGACCGTCCGCGCCGATCTCGATCGCATCGGCGAGGAAGCCGGAGTCGATCTTGAAGGCGGTCCGGGCGGCGATCTCCTTGTTCTCCGGCGTGGATGCCACCAGGATCGCGGCCGGCTCGGCCTGGCCGGCGATCTGGGCCAGCACCTCGGCCTTCGGAGCCACCAGGTACTCGGCCAGCTCATCGCTCTCGGCGACGTAGACCTTGGCGGCGCCGTACTCGGCGAGCTGGTCCTTCAGCGCCGCTGCCGTGCCTGGCGCGTCGATCACAACGGCCGACGGCTCGCCGAGCGCCCGGGCCGCGGTGAGCAGCTCGGTCGCCGACTTCTTGAGCCGTCCGTTCGCCGAATCGATGAGAACCAGAACTTCAGCCATGTGGTGATCTTCCTATCTGATCAGTTGGGAGGCGAAGGGCCGCGGGCGGCTCAGATGAGCTTCTTGCTGGCCAGGTACTCGGCGATCGCGGCGCCACCGTTGCCGTCGTCCTTGACCACGGTGCCGGCCGCTCGCGGCGGTGCCACCTCGAACGAGTCGACCAGGGTGCTGGCGGCGGCCAGGCCGACCTGGTCGGCGGCGATGTCCAGGTCGGCCAGCGACAGCGTGCTGACCGGCTTGGACTTGGCGGCCATGATCCCCTTGAAGGACGGATAGCGCGGGTCGTTGATCTTCTCCACCACGCTGAGCACCGCCGGCATCGAGGCCTGCACCACGTCGTAGCCGGTGTCGGTGACCCGCTCGATGGTGACCGACGAGCCGTCGACGGTGACCTTGCGCGCCCCGGACAGCTGGGGCAGGCCGGTGGCCTCGGCCACCAGGGCCGGGATCACCGACAGCCGGGAGTCGGTTGCTTCCAGCCCACCGATGACCAGGTCGTACTCCAAGGTGCCCAGTGCCTTGGCCAGCACCTTTGCTGTGGTGATCGCGCACGAGCCGTGCAGCGCGTCGTCGACCACGTGCACGCCCCGGTCGGCGCCCATCGACAGCGCCTTGCGGATCGACTCGGTGGCTCGGTCCGGACCCATGGTCAGGATGGTCACCTCGCCACCGTGCTCCTCCTTGAGCCGCAGGCCCTCCTCGATGGCGTACTCGTCGATCTCGTTGATGACCGCGTCGGAGGCGTCCCGGTCCAACGTGTTGTCGGACTCGCTCAGCCGGCGCTCGGCATAGGTGTCGGGCACCTGCTTCATCAGCACAACGATGTTCATGACGCTGCTACGTCCTATCTGTCTCGGGTATGCCCAGCCAGTTCTACTCCAGCCGGACCAGCCGCTCTTGCGATGGATGTTACCCGCCGGTAGCAAGGCGGCGGGGCGGCACCGTAGGGTGTTTCCGATCACCGCTGCCCAAATAGGGCATGTGGTAAGCGGCGCCTGCTGACTGCATTCTGTTACACCTCACCCGTGGAGTCGATATGACGGTTCCCACCCGGGAGCTGCCCCTGACGGGTGAGCGGACCCTGCCCGAGATCGCCGAGGAAAACTACTGGTTTCGCCGGCACCAGGCGGCCTACCTCCGGCTGGCCGGGACGGTCGGCGGCCGGCTGCTCGAGGTCGGCGCCGGCGAGGGTTACGGCGCGGCGCTGCTCGCCGAACGAACCGGCCCGGTCTGCGCGATCGACTACGACCAGGCCACCATTAGCCACCTGGCAAGCCGTTACCCGTCGCTGCAAGCCGTTCGGGCGAACCTGGCCGCGCTGCCGGTGGCCACCGGCCGGATCGACGCCGTCGTCTCGCTTCAGGTGATCGAGCACGTCTGGGATCACCGGCAGTTCCTGGCCGAGTGCGCGCGGGTGCTCCGGTCGGGCGGCACGCTGGTGCTGTCGACGCCGAACCGGCTGACCTTCTCACCGGGCGCGTCGGCGACCGACCGGCCGGCCAACCCGTTCCACAGCCGGGAGTTCACCGCCGCCGAACTGGCCGCGCTGGTCCAGTCGGCCGGCTTCGCCGACCTGCGGCTGCTGGGGTTGTGGGCCGGTCCTCGGCTACGGCAATTGGACGAGCGGTACCGCAGGTTCGGTGGGCTGGTGGCCGCCCAGCTGGCCGGCCCGGCCGAGAGCTGGTCGGAGCAGTTGCGCACCGACGTCCGGTCGGTGACGGCAGCCGACTTCGTGGTGGGCGAAGCCGATGGGCTCGCGGCCAGCCTCGACCTGATTGTGGTTGCCCGGTGGGCATGAAACCGATCGGCACGTTCAGCCTGGTGTTGCACACCCACCTGCCGTGGGTGGCGCACAACGGCACCTGGCCGGTCGGCGAGGAGTGGTTGCACCAGGCATTCACCGGCTCCTGGCGCCGGGTGCTGCGTATGCTGGACCGGCTGGCCGGGCACGGCTACCGCGAGGTGCTGACCCTCGGCGTGACGCCGGTTGTTGCGGCGATGCTGGACGACCCGTACTGCCTGGCCGAGATCTATGGCTGGGCCGGCCGCTGGCAGCTGCGCGCCGAACAGCTGGCTGCCCGTCTGGAGCTGGCTGAACTGGCCAGGCACGAGCGGGCACAGGCCATCGCCTGCCTGGCCGACCTGGAGCAGCGCTGGCTGTCCGGCGGGTTGAGCTCGGTGTTGCGGCCGCTGGTGGACGCCGGGGTGATCGAGCTGCTGTCGGGGCCGGCCACCCATCCGTTCCAGCCGTTGCTGACCGAACGTTTCGCCGATGCCCAGCTGAGCACCGGGCTGGCCGACGCCCGGTTGCGGCTCGGTCGTCCGGTCACCGGCATTTGGGCGCCGGAGTGCGGATACGCCCCAGGCATGGAGCACTTCTACGCCAAGCACGGGGTGACCCACTTCCTGGTCGACGCGCCGGCCGTGCGCGACGACACCGCGTTCGGGCACCGGGTCGGCGAAAGCGAGGTGCTGGCCTTTGCCCGTGACCTCACCCTGTCCAACCGGATCTGGTCGTCCCGGTCGGGCTATCCGGGCGGGACGAGCTACCGCGACTTCCACACCTTCGACCACCCGTCCGGGTTCCGACCGGCTCGGGTCACCGGCGGTGGCGAGCATAAGCAGCTCTGGCTACCGGGACCGGCCCGAGCCGCGGTGCAGCGTGACGCCCGGGATTTCGTGACCGCCGTGGTGGATCGGCTGACCGAGATCGAGCGGCAGTCCGGCCGGCCCGGCCTGGTGGTGGCGGCCTTCGACACCGAGCTGTTCGGGCACTGGTGGTACGAGGGCCCGGAGTTTCTGGAGGCGGTGCTGCGGATGTTGCCGCAGGCCGGGGTTCAGCTGCGCACCCTGGCCGGCGCCCGCGACGCCGGCTTGGTCGCCGGCCGGGTGGAGCTGCCCGAGTCGTCCTGGGGCGCCGGCAAGGGCTGGCAGGTCTGGGACAACGACGGGGTGGCCGAGCTCAACGACGAACTGGTCAGCATCCAGAAGCGGCTGTTCGCGGTGCTCGACGAGCGGCTCGGGGCGACCGTGCTGGACGGTGTGCGCGGCGCCCGCGATGCCGGCGCCGACCAGCTGGCCCGGGAGGCGATGCTGGCCAGTTCCAGCGACTGGGCGTTCATGGTCACCCGGGACACCGCCGCGTCCTACGCCTGGCAGCGCGCCCGCAGCCATGCCCAGCGGTTCTTCGCGCTGGCCGACGCCCTCCAGGGCTCCGACCGGGCCGGCACGTCCGCCCTGGTCGGCGAACTGCGAGCGGTGGACGGCCCGTTCGGCCACTTGGACGCGCGCACCTTCTAGCCGGGTCAATCTCGTCCCTAGCCTGCGATGTGAGCCCGCCGGTCTCCGGCCGCCGATTCAGACCCGTTCGTCGTCGAACAGGTCCGAATCCGGCTCACCGTCGTCGACGTCCTCGCGCTGCGGCATGGGTGGCAGCCGATACCAGCCGGACACCGCCAGCGGCACCCCCAGCACGCCGATCAGCGCGCTCAGCAGTAGCACCGCCGCGCTGGTGTCCCGGCTGCTGTCCTCGGCGTCGTCGACGAACACCCGGTCGATCCCGATGCAGCTGACCTGGAACCGGCCGGTGGCCGGGGCGGTCACGGCGGCGAAGGTCCGCAGGTTGCGGTCGTCGTTCATGATCGACACCACATTCACCTGGTACTGCACGCCCCCGGTGCCGGACCAGGAACAGCTCAGGCTGTCCAACAGGCCGCGCTTGCGCAGGGTGGAAACCAGGGTCGGCGATGACAGCTCGTACTGCTTGCCGGCGATCAGCCGCGCGCCGGCCGGTGGGCTGGCACCGGGGTCGTAGGAGTGCGACTGGCCGGAGGCCAGCAGCCGGGACAGCGCGTAGACCAGCACGGCCAGCAGGAGCAGCGCCACCCCGGCGGCCGGCCGGACCAGGGCGTCCCGCCGGCTCGGCTCGGCTGGCGGACCGTCGGTCATCGGCTGTGCCTTTCCGGGGCGGTATCGAGGTAGGGCAGCATCGTCGCTGTGCGGGTACTGATCGTGTCATGGGAGTTCCCACCACTGCTGGTCGGTGGCCTGGGCCGGCATGTCGGCGAGCTGGTACCTGAGCTGGTCAAGCTCGGCCACGACGTTCGGGTACTGACCCGCGGCCGCGGACCGCAGCCGAGCATCGAGCAGGTAGCCGGCTGCACGGTGCACCGGGCGGCAGCGGACGGCCTGGACATCGACCTCGGCAGCGAGAGCGTGCTGGCCTGGTCGCAGGCCTTCGAACACTCGCTGGTCCGAGCGGGGCTGGCGCTGCTGGCCGACTGGCAGCCCGAGGTGATCCATGCGCACGACTGGCTGGTGGCTCAGACCGCGGTCACCCTGCACCAGCTCAGCGGCGCGCCGGTGGTGGTGACCATGCACGCCACCGAGCACGGCCGGCGGCAGGGTTGGCTGGCCGAGCCGCTGGCCCGGGCCATCCATTCGGTGGAGCGCTGGTTGTGCGGCCAGGCCGGCCGGGTGATCGTCTGCTCGCAGTTCATGGCCGATGAGGCGCGGCAGTTGTACGGCCTGCCGGCGGCCAAGGTGGAGGTGATCGGCAACGCCGTCCGGGAACCGCGGGCCGGTGCCGGCGCTCAGCCGGCCGACCGATCGCCGGGCTGCGGCGGTCGGCCGCTGATCGCCTTCGCCGGCCGGTTGGTGCACGAGAAGGGCGTCCAGGAGCTGATCAAGGCATTGCCGTTGCTGCACAAGCGGTTCCCGGAGGTGCGGGCGGTGATCGCCGGGGCCGGCGGCCAGCTGGCCGAGCAGCGCGACCGGGCCGAGCGGTACGGCGTCGCGGAGCTGATCAGCTGGCCAGGTTTTCTGGATCGGGACGCGCTGCACCGACTGATGACGGCAGCCGACGTGGTGGTGGTGCCGTCGGTGTACGAGCCGTTCGGGATGGTCGCGTTGGAGGCGCAGCTGGCCGGCACGCCGGTCGCGGTGGCCGACACCGGCGGGCTGGTCGAGCTGGTGCAGCACGGGGTCACCGGCGTCCGGTTCGCCACCCAAAACCCGAGCGCGCTTGCCGACGCGGTGGCCTTTCTGGTGGACAATCCCGAGCTGGCGGCCCGGATGGCGCGGACGGCCCAGCAGCGCGCTCGTTCCGACTTCAGCTGGCCGGAGGTGGCCCGGCGGACGGCGGCGGTGTACCAGGCGGCGCTAGCTCAGGCGGCGGTGCGCTGACCGGCTCGGCCGCTGCCTTGAGCTTGACCGCCATGTCGGCCAGCGCCGCCCGGGTGAGTTCGGCGGCCTGAGCAGCCTCCCGACGGTCCCGGATCACCCGGGCCGGCACGCCGGCCGCGATGGTGTAGGGCGGCACGTCCCGGGTTACCACGGCGTTGGCTGCGATCACCGCGCCGTCGCCGATTACCGTTCCGCGCACGACCGAAACCTTGGTGCCGAGCCAGACGTCCGAGCCGATTCGCACCGGTGACTTGGCGATGCCCTGATCCTTGATCGGCAGGTTCAGGTCGGTATACACGTGATCGAAGTCGGTGACGTACACCATGTCCGCGACGATGCAGGCGCTGCCGATCTCGACGTCGAGGTAGGTGTTGACCACGATGTTGCGGCCGAACACCGTCTTGTCGCCGACCCGCAGGTTGCCCTCGTGGCAACGCAACGAAGTTCCGTCGCCCAGGTGCACCCATCGGCCGAGCACCACCCGGCCGTAGCCCGGCCGGGCCACCACCTCGACCCGCTTGCCGAAGAACACCAGGCCGGTGGTGACGACATGCGGATTGGCCAGCCGGAACCGGAAGAACCGCCAGTACCGCAGCAGGTAGTACGGGGTGTACGCCCGGTGGCGCAGCACCCAGCGCAGGCTGGCCAGCGTCAGGAACCGGGCCCGCGGGGTCGCGTACCGGTTGCCCAGGCCGCCGGCCGCCCGTCGACCGGCCACCAGTGGCGACATCAGCCCGCGCGATTCGGCGATCGCAACCGCGGCTCGATCAGGGCGAGCAGTTCGGCCGGGGTCTGGCACAGCTCAACCGCGCCGGCCGCTGCCAGTTCGGCGCGGGAGCCGTAGCCCCAGAGCGCGCCGGCGCAGTCGACGCCGTGCGCCGCCGCGCCCAGTACGTCATGGCTTCGGTCGCCGACCATAAGCACCTGGGCCGGATCCGGTCGGCCGAGCCGGCGGAGCGCCTCGCCGACCACCAGCGCCTTGGAGTCCCGCCGGCCGTCCAGGGTGTCGCCGCAGACCGTCTCGAAATAGTCGGCCAGCCCCAGGTGCTCGACGATCCGGATCGCCTGCGGCTCGGCCTTGCTGGTGGCTACCGCCAGCCGCAGGCCGCGCTCGGCCAGCTCGGCCAGCAGTTCGGCAACCCCGGGATAGCAGGTGGTGTGCAGCATTGCCCCGGCCCAGTAATGCCGGCGGTAGATCCGCACCACCTCATCGACCTTGTCCGCGCCCACCAGCGGCGGCAGCGAATGCCAGAACGGTGGCCCGAGCAGTGCCCGGGCCGTGGCCGGATCGACCCAGGGCAGCCCGACCTTGTCGAAGGCCAACCGAAGCGAGTGCAGGATGCCGGGTGCCGAATCGCTCAGCGTCCCGTCCAGATCGAACAGCACGATCCGATACCCCGGACTGGCTATCTGGCTCTTCGCGCGAGCGCTCATCGCGGATTCGCTCCGCTCCTCGCTCGCTGACGCTCGCTGCGATGCTCGCTCATACCGGCTTGGTCCCAGTCAGCTCCACGTTGTAGAACAGCGCCGCCGGAACGATCCGGGCCAGCACGGTGGAGTCCAGGGCATGCAGCCGCTGCCAGTTCCGATAGGCAAACATCGACCAGCCGAAGCCCAACCGCTCGCGCGGGACGGCGGCCTCGAAGGTCCGCACCGGCCAACCGAACCAGGCCGCGGTCAGCTCGTCGGTCCGGGTCTCGACCGCCATCGCCCCGGCCCGCTCGGCCATGCCGCGCAGCTCGGCCGGGTCGAAGGTGTGCAGGTCGACCACCGCCTCCAACGCTGCCGCTCGGGAGGACGCGTCCAGCTCCGCTTTCGGTCGGGACCAGTCCCGCAGCCAGGGCAACCGGGTGGCGTTCGTGGTGGCCCACCAGGTCAGCCGGGACAGCCGGCGGGCCACGAAATCGCCGTACCTGGTCGGCTCGCCGGCGAAGACCAACCGGCCACCGGGCTTGAGCACCCGCAACACCTCGCGCAGCGCCAGCTCGACGTCCGGGATGTGGTGCAGCACGGCATGCCCGACCACCAGGTCGAAGCTGTCGTCCGGATATGGCAGTGATTCGGCGTCGGCGACCCGTCCCTCCACCGAGAAGCCGAGGTTGTGCGCATTGCGCTGGGCCACCTCGACCATCCCCGGGCTGAGGTCGGTAACGCAGCCTTCCTCCAACACCCCGGCCTGCTTGAGGTTGAGCAGGAAGAAACCGGTGCCGCAGCCCAGTTCCAACGCCCGCTGGTACGGCCAGCCCACGGTTCCGGCGATGTGGCTGAACCGGTCGCGGGCGTAGTCGATGCAGCGCTGGTCGAAGCTGATCGACCACTTCTCGTCGTAGCTGCCGGCCTCCCAGTCGTGGTAGAGCACATTGGCCAGCTTCGGGTCGTGCCAGGCGGCGTCCACCTCGGCTCGGCTGGCCGGTTCGCGGTTCGTCATCGCCAACTCAATTCCCGACGAATTCGGCCTTGCCGAGGCCGTTCTCGATGAACGAGGCCATTCCGCGCTGCTTGTCCTCGGTGGCGAACAGGCTGGCGAACACCTGCGATTCCAAGCGCAGGCCGTTGGCCAGGTCGGTGTCCAGGCCACCGTCGATGACCGCCTTGGCCGCGCGCAGCGCCAGCGCCGGACCCTGGGCAAACTTCGTCGCCATCGCGTAGGCGGCCGGGTACACCTCGTCCACCGGCACCACGACGTCCACCAGCCCGAGCTCGGCGGCCTGCTCGGCGTCGACGAACCGTCCGGTGTAGATCAGCTCCTTGGCCTTGGCCGGCCCGATCAGCCTGGGCAGCCGCTGGGTGCCGCCGGCGCCGGGGATGACGCCGAGCAGGATCTCCGGCTGGCCCCACTGGGCGTTGTCGGCGCTGATCCGGAAGTCCGCGGTCAGCGCCAGCTCGCAGCCACCACCGAGCGCGTAGCCGGTCACCGCCGCGATCACCGGCTTCGGCAGCCGAGCGACGGTGTCCAGCGCCGAGGACAGCGCGCCGGCATGCCGCTGCATCTGCTGCGGCGACATCCGGTGGAACTCCTTGACGTCGGCGCCGGCGACGAACACCTTCGGACCGCCCCAGAGGATGACCGCCCGGATGTCATCGCGCCGGCCGCACTCCTCGGCCACCTGGCGCAGTTCGTCCTGCACCTGGCTGTTCAGCGCGTTCACCGGCGCCCGGTCGATTCGAATGGTGGCGATCCGGCCGTCGCTGGCCTCGTCCACCTCGAGCTTCACGAACTCAGTCATGGTCGCGAGCCTAGGCGAGCGCGCCGCCGCCGACACCGCTTGGGCTGCTCCCTAGCTCGACCGGGCGAAGTAGCGGCCGTCCTGCCGCTCAACCGCCAATGGCAGCCCGAACGCCTGCGACAGGTTTTCGGAGGTGAGCACCTGATCGATCAGGCCCTGCGCCACCACCCGGCCCGCGCCGAGCAGCAGCGCGTGTGACATGCCGGCCGGGATTTCCTCCACGTGATGGGTGACCAGCACCATCGCCGGTGCGTCCGGGTCGGCGGCCAGCCGGGCCAGCCGGCGCAGCAGGTCCTCCCGGCCACCCAGGTCCATGCCGGCGGCAGGTTCGTCCAGCAGCAGCAGTTCCGGGTCGGTCATCATCGCCCGGGCGATCTGCACCCGCTTGCGCTCCCCCTCGCTCAGCGTCCCGTACCGCCGCTCGGCCAGTTCGATCACCCCGAACCGGGTCAGCAGCATCTTCGCCCGCCGCACGTCCAGCCGGCCGTAGGCCTCGCGCCAGCGCCCGATCACCGCATAACCGGCCGAGACCACCACGTCGATGACCAGCTCACCCGCCGGGATCCGCTGGGCCAGCACCGCCGAGGTCAGCCCGATCCGCGGCCGCAGCTCGAACACATCAACCGCGCCGAGCCGCTCGCCGAACACCCACACGGTGCCGGAGGTGGCATGCATGGTGGTGGCGGCCAGCTGAAGCAGGGTGGTTTTGCCGGCGCCGTTCGGGCCGAGAATGACCCACCGCTCGTCCTCCTCGACGGTCCAGTCGACGGAGTCCAGCAGCAGCTTCTCGCCACGCCGGACGGTGACCTGGCACAACTGAAGCGTTGCGTCCGGGTTCACTTCCATGTCGGGTACCACCACGGGGGCCATCCAACTCCTACGGTCACACTGGGCCAGAACCGGGCATGTCGAGGATCAGCGTAAGGTGCAGGTGAGATGGAATCAGCAGACTTGACCGAGAGTCTTGCGCGGCGGCTTGGCTCTGACCCCCGCCAACTGCGGGCTTGGCCAGGCCAACCGTTCCCGTTGGGCGCCAATTGGGACGGCGAAGGCACCAATTTCAGCATCTGGTCACCCAGCGCGAGCAGCGTGCAGGTGTGCCTGTTCGACGGCGCCGGGATCGAGCACCGGGTGGAGCTGTCTGAGCAGAGCTTCCACATCTGGCACGGCTACCTGCCCGGCATCAACCCGGGCCAGCGCTACGGCTACCGGATCGCCGGTGTCGACAATATGCGGATCGGCCAGCGGCATAACCCGGCCAAGTTGCTGATCGACCCGTACGCGCGGGCCATCGAGGGTGACTTCGTCAACGACCCGGCCTGCTACGGCGACAACGACCTGGACTCGGCCGCTTTCGTGCCGCGGTCGGTGGTGGTGCTCGACGACGGCTTTCCCTGGGGCACCGACCGGCGGCCGAACACTCCGTGGGACGACACGATCATCTACGAGCTGCACGTCAAGGGGTTCACCGCCACCCACCCGGCGATCCCGGACGGCCTGCGCGGCACCTATGCCGGGCTGGCCCACCCGGCCGCGATCTCCTACCTCAAGGAGCTCGGGGTGACCGCCGTCGAACTGCTGCCGATCCACCACTTCGTACACGAGCCGGCCTTGCAGAAGCGGGGGGTGAAGAACTACTGGGGCTACAACTCGATCGGCTTCTTCGCCCCGCACGCCGCCTACGCCACCCACACCGGACGGCTCGGTGGCAACCAGGTGCGTGAGTTCAAGGCGATGGTGCGGGCGATGCACGCGGCCGGCATCGAGGTGATCCTGGACGTGGTCTACAACCACACCGGTGAGGGCCTGCCGAACGGCCCGGTGCTGTCGTTTCGGGGCATCGACAACGCCGGCTACTACCGGCTGGATCCGGCCGACCGGTCCCGGTACCTGGACTACACCGGCTGCGGCAACACCTTCGACGTGCGCACGCCGGCGGTGCTCCAGCTGGTGATGGACTCGTTGCGGTACTGGGTCACCGAGATGCACGTGGACGGCTTCCGGTTCGACCTGGCCTCAGCACTGGCCCGGTCGCTGCACGACGTCGACAAGCTGTCCTCGTTCTTCGACACCATCCACCAGGACCCGATCATCAGCCGAGTCAAGCTGATCGCCGAGCCGTGGGACATCGGCGACGGTGGCTATCAGGTCGGCGAGTTCCCGCCGCTGTGGACCGAATGGAACGGCAAGTACCGCGACACCGTCCGCGACTTCTGGGCGCACGGCGCCGGCGGGGTGCGCGACCTGGCCTACCGGCTGAGCGGCTCGTCCGACCTGTACGCCGATGACGGCCGGCTGCCGTTCGCCTCGATCAACTTCGTCACCGCCCACGACGGATTCACCCTGCGAGACCTGGTCAGCTACCAGCGCAAGCACAACGAGGCCAACGGCGAGAACAACCGAGACGGCACCGACGACAACCGCTCGATCAACTTCGGCGTCGAGGGCGAGACGAACAACCCGGCCGTGCAAGCGATCCGGCTCCGGCAGGTGCGCGGCCTGCTGACCACGCTGCTGCTGTCCACCGGGGCGCCGATGCTGGTGGCCGGTGACGAGCGGTTTCGCACCCAGTGCGGCAACAACAACGCCTACGTGCAGGACAACCCGACGTCCTGGCTGGATTGGGACGACACCGCCGAGGCCGCCGATCTGCTGGCGCTGACCAGGCGGCTGATCGCGTTGCGCCAGGCCTCGCCGGTGCTGCGCCAACGAGCGTTCTTCGAGGGTCGGCCGGTGGCCGGCGGCGACGGTTGCAAGGACCTGGCCTGGTTCCACCCGGCCGGCCGCGAGCTGAACGATGGCGACTGGTTCGACGCCGGCCTGCACACCATCGGGATGTACCTGGACGGTCGCGGCCTGCGCCACCGCGGCCCGCGCGGCGAGTCGATCATCGACGACTCGTACCTGATCGTGCTGCATTCCGGCGACGATCCGATGCCGTTCACGCTGCCGGACCGGCCGTGGGCGAGCAGCTACCTGCCGGTCATCGACACCAGCTGTCCGGCCGGCGAGCCGCCCAGCAACGCACCGGCGCCGGCCGGCTCGCAGCTGACGGTGGCCGCCCGCACCGTGCTCGTGCTACGCGCCGCGCGGGACTGAGCCGGCATGGCAACCCTCGATGAGGTCGGCACGGCGGCGCTGGCGCTACCCGAGGTGATCGAGGCCGACCGGCGGGGCAACCGGATCTGGACGGTGGCCGGCAAGACCTTCGCCTGGGAGCGGCCGTTCAGCAAGGCCGACATCAAGCGGTTCGGCGACAGTGCGCCGCCGGCCGGCCCGATTCTGGCGGTCCGGGTGCTGGATCTGGGCGACAAGGAGGCGGTGCTCGCCCGCGAACTGCCCGGCTTCTTCACCATTCCGCATTTCGATGGCTTCTCCGCCGTGCTGATCACCTTGGACGAGGTCAGCTCGGCCGACCTGCACGAGGCACTGGTCGACGGCTGGCTGGCCTGCGCGCCGCCGAAGCTCGCGGACGAGTACAACCGCCGCTGACTCGGACCGCCGGCCGGCAGGCTAGGCCTGGGTCGCGCTGGCGACCAGGCCCAGCTCGGCTTCATCGGCCAGCAACGGGTGGTTGGGCAGCACCCGCACGGTGTAGCCGAACGGCCCGGCCTTGCGCAGCGGCACATCGCCGGCGAACACGCCGGCGCCGTCCCGCTCCTCGGCCAGCGGCAGGGTCAGCACCTGCGGGTTGGTCAGCCGGTTGTCGGCGTCCACCGGGCCGTACACCGCCTGCACCTGCACGTCCACGCTGCGCAGGCCGGCCAACGCCACCTCGGCCCGCAGCTGGAGCGAGCCGCCCAGGCTCGGGTCACCGTCCACGTGCGATTCCACGTGCCGCACCGTGACGTCCTTCCACGCGTGGGTCACCCAGCTCTTCCAGGCCGACAGATCCTTGGCGCCGGCGAAGTCGTCGGCAATCATCAGCGCGGCCGAGGCGGCGGCCGGCGCGTACAGCCGCTGGACGTACTCGCGCACCATCCGGGTGGCCAGCACCTTCGGCCCCAGCGACTTGAGGGTGTAGCGGACCATCGAAATCCACTGGGTCGGGATGCCCTTGGCGTCGCGGGCGTAGAAGCGCTGCGCCACCTGGTGCTCGATCAGGTCGTACAGCGCCGCCGCCTCCACCGCGTCCCGGTGCTCGTCGGTGACGCCGGCCAGCGAGTCGTCAGCCGACGGGATTTCCCAGCCGTTCTTGCCGTCCTCGCACCACTCGTCCCACCAGCCGTCCTTGATCGACAGGTTCAACCCGCCGTTCAGCGCGGCCTTCATGCCGGACGTGCCGCACGCCTCCAACGGCCGCAGCGGGTTGTTCAACCACACGTCGCTACCCCAGTACAGGTAGCGCGCCATGCCGATGTCGTAGTCGGGGAGGAAGGCGATCCGGTGCCGCACCTCGGGATCGTCGGTGAACCGGACCAGTTGCGCGATCAGTTCCTTGCCACCGTCGTCGGCCGGGTGCGACTTGCCGGCCACCACGATCTGCACCGGCCGGTCCGGGTCGGTGAGCAGCTTCTTCAGCCGGTCCGGGTCGCGCAGCATCAGGGTCAGCCGCTTGTAGGACGGCACCCGGCGGGCGAAGCCGATGGTCAGCACGTCCGGGTCAAAGGCGGCGGCGGTCCAACCCAGCTCCACCGCGGAGTAACCGCGCTCCAGCGCGCTGATCCGGATCCGGCGCCGGATCTCGCCCACCAGCCGCTCACGCAGCTCGTGCTTGAGGTTCCACAGCTCGGCGTCCTCGATCTGGTCGACGGCCGCCCAGCCGTCGCCGGCCGCCAGCGCTTCGAGGCCAACCGCTCGCTCGGCCAGGTCCAGGATCTCGCGAGCCATCCAGGTCGGCGCGTGCACGCCGTTGGTGACCGAGGTGATCGGCACCTCGTCGGAGTCGAAACCGGGCCACAGGTTGTTGAACATGCTCCGGCTGACCCGGCCGTGCAGCTGGGCGACACCGTTGGCGCGCTGGCCGAGCCGCAGCCCCATGTAGGCCATGTTGAACTTGCTCGGGTCCTCTTCGGTGCCCAGCGCCAGGATCCGTTCAACCGGGACGCCCGGGATCTGGCCGAGGTAGGTCTCGATGAGGTTGCGGTCGAATCGGTCGATGCCGGCCGGCACCGGCGTGTGGGTGGTGAAGATCGTGCCGGCTCGTACCGCGGTCAGCGCCTCGTCGAAGCTGAGCTTGCTCGGGCCGTCGGTCAGCTCGCTGATCCGCTCGATGCCGAGAAAGCCGGCATGTCCCTCGTTCGTGTGGAACACCTCGGGCTGCGGATGCCCGCTCACCTCGCAATAGGCGCGCACCGCCCGCACCCCGCCGATGCCGAGCAGCAACTCCTGGAGCAACCGGTGTTCCGGGCCGCCGCCGTATAGCCGGTCGGTCACCCCGCGGGCGGCCATGTCGTTGTCCTCGACGTCGGAGTCCAGCAGCAGCAGCGGTACCCGGCCGACCCAGACCAGCCATACCTGCGCGTGCAGCGTCCGCTCGTGCGGCAGCGCCAGACTGATCCGGACCAGATTGCCGGCACCATCGCGCAGCGGGGTGATCGGCAGCCCCTGCGGATCCAGCGACAGGTAGCGCTCCTGCTGCCAGCCCTCCCGCGATAGCGACTGGGAGAAGTAGCCGGCCCGGTACAGCAGACCGACCCCAATGATCGGGGCGCCGAGGTCCGAGGCGGCCTTCAGGTGATCACCGGCCAGAATGCCCAGGCCGCCGGAATACTGCGGCAGCACCTCGGTGATCCCGAACTCGGGCGAGAAGTACGCCACCGCGTCCGGCAACGGCAGCGGCATGCTGTCGGTGGTCCGGCGGTGCGCGCTGTCGGCAGACTGGAGCTCCTGCTGGCGCTGGTACCAGCGCGGCTGCTCGAGGTAGTCGCGCAGGTCTTCCGACACGTCCTGGAGCCGGCGCAGGAACTTGCGGTCGCGGGCCAGGTTGGCCAGGCGCTCGGTGCTGACGCTGCCGAGCAGCCGGGTCGGGTCACCGTGCGACTCGGCCCACAGCTCGGGATCCACCGACTCCAACAGGTCGAGCGATTCCGGATGCCATGACCAGCGCAGGTTGGCAACGATGTCGCCCAGCCGGGTTAGCTCAGGCGGCAGTGCGGCTCGCACGGTGAACCGACGAAGTGCTTTCATTCCGCATACCTTAGCGGTTGACGATAGCGCTTACGGCGATCCCCCGCTGCCCTCGTAGCGCTACGGTGTGGGAGTGGCCGGACGACTAGGACTCAATTCCATACACCCGGTAATAGCCCAGGGCGAGCTGCCGTCCCGCGCGGTGGTTGGTGAACCGGTCGGCATCGAGGCGACCGTGTTCCGGGAGGGGCACGACGCGGTGGCCGCCTCGGTGGTCTGGCGGTCACCGGCCGGTATGGAGGCCGCGTTCAACCGGATGCACCCGATCGGCAGCGGCCTGGATCGCTGGCGCACCGAGGTGGTCGCCGACACCGTCGGCAACTGGAGTTACCTGATCGAGGCGTGGAGTGACCCGTTGGCCACCTGGTATCACGCCGTCGAGGTCAAGGTGGACGCCGGTCAGGATGCCGATGAGCTGGCCAACGACCTGGAGGTGGGTGCCCGACTGTTCGAACGGGTAGCCGAGTCGGTGGATGCCGAGGCCGATGTCCAGTTGGCCACCGCGATCGCCGAAGATCTGCGCCGCACCGACTCCGACTTGCAGCTGCGGATCACCCGGGCGATGAGTGCCGAGGCGCGGACGCTGGCCCACGACCATCCGGTACGCGAACTGGTCACCCGCTCGCCGCGCTACTACGTCTGGGTCGATCGGGAGCGCGCGCTCTACGGCGCCTGGTACGAATTCTTCCCCCGCTCGATCGGCGCCGAACTGTCCGGCGACCCGGCTGACCCGGCCCGTCCGGCCCGGCACGGCACGCTGGCCGATGCGACGAAGCACTTGGATTACGTGGCGGATCTCAACTTCGATGTGGTGTACCTGCCGCCGATCCACCCGATCGGCCGGGTCAACCGCAAGGGTCCGAACAACACCTTGAACGCCAAGCCGACCGACACCGGCTCGCCGTGGGCGATCGGCTCTGCCGAGGGCGGTCACGACGCGATCCACCCGGAGCTCGGCGACGAGGCAGACTTCGCTGCGTTCGTGGCTCGGGCCCGCGAGTTGGACATGGAGGTCGCGCTGGACCTGGCGCTGCAGTGCGCTCCGGATCATCCGTGGGTGACCGAGCATCCGGAGTGGTTCACCACGCTGCCCGACGGAAGCATCGCCTACGCGGAGAATCCCCCTAAGAAATATCAGGATATTTATCCGCTGAACTTCGACAACGACCCGTCCGGGCTGGCTGCCGAGGTACTGCGCATCACCATGCTGTGGGTGAACCGGGGCGTCAAGATCTTCCGGGTAGACAACCCGCACACCAAGCCGTTGAGCTTCTGGCAATGGCTGATCCGCAACGTCAAGGCCACCGATCCGGACGTGCTGTTCCTGGCCGAGGCGTTCACCCGGCCGGCCATGATGCACGAACTGGCTCGGATCGGTTTCACCCAGAGCTATACCTACTTCACCTGGCGCAACACCGCGTGGGAATTGCGCCAGTACGGTGAGGAACTCGTCGCCGCGGCCGACTACATGCGTCCCAACTTCTTCCCCAACACCCCGGACATCCTGAACGAGTTCTTGGTGAACGGTGGACGTCCGGCCTTTGCGCTGCGGCTGGTTCTGGCTTCGATGCTGTCACCGACCTACGGCATTTACTCCGGCTATGAGCTGTACGAGAACGTGCCGGCGCGGCCGGGCAGCGAGGAGTACCTGAACTCCGAGAAGTACCAGTTGCGTCCGCGGGATCTGTACGGCGCGATGGAGCGGGGCGAGTCGCTGGCGCCGTTTATTAAGCGCTTGAACGAGATTCGCCGTTCGCACCGTTGTTTGCACCAGTTGCGCAACCTGCGTTTCCATGACAGTGAGAACGATGCGCTGCTGGTGTTCTCTAAGCGCGACGCGGCGACCGGCGACACCATCCTGGTGGTGTGCACCACCGACCCGCACAACGTCCGGGAAGGTTGGCTACATCTGCGGCTGGACGAGCTGGGCATCGGCTGGACCGAAGGCTTCACCGTGACCGATCTGCTGAGTGGGGCGAACTACGAGTGGGGTGAGCACAACTTCGTCCGGCTCAGTCCGGATCAGGTCGCGCACGTGTTCGCCGTTCGACCGCATAGCTGAGATTTCGTTTTTCGCTTTCTTCTGTTGGCTATTCTCGTGCTTGGCGGTTTTGTCGTACCCCTGTTCTAGGGTTGGGGTATGACGACGACGATGGGCATCTCGGCCGCGGTGGAGGAGGTCGCTGCCGTGTCGTTGTCGTCGCTGGCTGAGGATGAACTGCTGGCCGCGCTTCGCGATGTTGAGCGGGCGCGGCGGCGGTTGGAGGCGTTGGAGCA